>CADADP010000032.1 GCA_902786725.1 uncultured Bacteroidales bacterium | reverse complement strand
ACGTTAAACCCATCATTCTCAAACTCGCCTTCGGTGGAAGTTCCGTCAGTGAACAGAACCTTCCATGTACCTCCGCGCAAAAATGCGTTGTCGCCACTGGCCCAACCGGAAACACCTTTACGACCATAATAAGTGCCGGCAGGATTGTCTATCGCCAGCTCAAACCATGCCGGTCCGTAGTCATATACCTCAAAGTGTGGGTAATCTTCGCACTGGATACCTGCCGCGTCGAATGCCCAGACTGCGAGTGTAGTCGGCTCAGAAATAGGTATTCCCACCTCGGAATTATACACGCTGGCATTGGCCGGTGTGATGTCGCCAGTCAGCGAGTAGTAAATCTCACCCGCGAACGGCCCGGTCCCCTCAGTTGCAGTGATGTGTAGCGTCATCGGACGGAAGTATGTCTCTTCTTGGCTCAAGTCATACGAGAATAAGATGTTACCGACAGTAATGTTTAGCATTATATCATACATTCTGTAGTCATCATAGCGTTTACCGTCATCGTCAAACGCCCATACGTTAAGATTACAGCTTGAATCCAAATATATGCCGCGCGAGCTATCATACACCTGCTCCCCGGCCGAAGATGTATCTATCGAATAGTAAATCGGACCCGTAAACACCTCTCCGCCTTGATACGCGGTAACATGAACTGTCATAGGCTCCCATGCGGATGTTTCTTCCGGGTCATACGAGAATGTGATGGTCTTATCCACCTGATTCCCTATCCGCACATCCAAATCATCCATTTCAAAACTTCCTCCTCCTTGATTTATATACTTCATATCGTACATGTGAATCACGCCATCGCCCGAGAAACTCGATGATGCCTTCACCTTAATAGTGTACAGGCAATAAGTTTTACCGGTCTGGTATGTTGCATTTTTACCAACAAGAGCAGCAGCAACTAATAGCGCACCCACATCATCTATATCGGTAGAAGTGATATCACTTACCGTAATTTCACTTCTAAACACCTCCCAGCTAACCGACACTCCATCACCATTGTATGGAGTGGCATACTTACCACCGGTCTTAACGAACTCTAAACCTTCAGGTAGCATTATGCGTGCCTGATAAGCACAAATAGGCTGATCTATTCGGCCATACACCTTCAGTTCCTTTGTTTCTCCGGGCTCAATCGAGAACGGCTCTATCCACATTTTGTTGGATGCAACCGCATTCACCGCCACCAACGTCAACAATAATGGCAAAATAATTCTTAATCGCTTCATATAACTCAAGTTTTTATAGTTAAATGATTAATAATCAAATTCATAACCGCCTTATATCCTAATCACATAAAAAACCGCGTTTAACACACAAGCCTATCTGCGGGCGTATTTCATCACAAAGATAAAACTTTTTTTTAACGCCTCCCTAAATTATTTAACAACATTTAACCGAAAGTATAACTAAGAACCTTATTTAGCAGTCGTTTAGGCATTTTTAAGTATCAATTATGGAAATATTTCAATAATATTTTATAAATTTGCGTGATTATTGCGGTATTTTAAGCTTCTATGCAAACTCAAATCGCTATATATCAACAGACTACAACAAAACGTTACTATAAATTTTATTTTTCAAATTATGGCAGAAACAAAAGAAAGATTGTTCGACCAATTCGCGCCTGTCACTCCCGAGGAGTGGCGAGCTAAAGCCGAAGTGGACCTCAAAGGTGCCGACTTTGACAAGAAAATGGTTTGGCGAACAAACGAAGGTTTTAACGTGCAACCGCTCTATCGCAGGGTGGATATCGCAGATTTTAAGACCACCGACTCCCTCCCGGGAGAGTACCCTTTCGTGCGAGGAACACGAGTAAACAACGATTGGCTGGTTCGTCAAGACATTATTGTAACCAACGAGGCCGAAGCCAATGCTAAAGCTAAAGATTTGCTCACTAAGGGCATCACATCCCTCGGGTTCAAGCTTGAGAATGGCGCCGACACCGACCTTAAGGCTCTGCTCGCAGGTATCGACTTGAGCAAAGTGGAAATCAATCTCTTGGCTTGTCCCAAGTGCTCTCTTCAGCTCACGAAGGCCCTTGTGGAACTAATCAAGGCCGCAGGAGCCGAAGACTCGTTCCGCGGTTCGGTTAACTACGACCCATTCAAGCGACAGCTACGTCACGGCATTCCCGCCGCAAGCGATATCGCAGCCACCACCGGCGAACTGCTTCAAGTGGCCGCGCCGGTTAAGAATCTGCGTGTTCTCAGCGTTGATTCAGTTATGCTCAATAATGCCGGAGCTTATATCTATCAGGAACTTGGTTATGCTCTGGCTTGGGGCAACGAGTGGCTGGCATTGATGACCGATGCAGGTTTCAAAGCCGATGAGGTTGCAAAACGCATTAAATTCAACATGGGCATCAGCACCATCTACTTCATGGAGCTGGCCAAATTCCGCGCTGCCCGAATGCTCTGGGCTCAGATTGTGAAACAGTATCAGCCCGAATGCGACTGTGCTTGCAAGATGGTGGTCAACGCCGAAACCACACGCTTCAACCTCACCGTTTTCGACTCCTACGTGAATCTGCTCCGCACCCAGACCGAGGCCATGTCGGCCGCGCTGGCTGGCGTTGATTCAATTGTGGTGACACCTTTCGACGCGCCCTACTCCAAGGGCGACGACTTCTCTGAACGTATCGCACGCAACCAGCAAATCCTGCTCAAGGAAGAAAGCCACCTCGACAAGGTGGTGGACCCCGCAGGTGGCTCCTACTACGTGGAGACTCTGACCGTTTCTCTGGCTCAAGAAGGCTGGGAACTCTTCCTTGAAGTTGAAGACAAAGGTGGCTTCAAAGCGGCTCTCGAAAGTGGCGATATAATCGCTGCCGTGAACGCAAGTGCCACCGCGCGCTTCGATAAAGTGGCCAAGCGCAAGGAGCAATTGCTGGGCACCAATCAGTTCCCCAACTTCACCGAGAAAGCCGCCGACAAGGCCGACTCAGCGCCCGAGTGCGCATGCTGCTGCACAGGACAAGACGGAGAGCTCAAACTCAACACCAAGCGACTCGCAAGCCAGTTCGAAGACATTCGCCTCGAAGTGGAGCACGCCGCTCACACCCCCAAGGCATTTATGCTCACCATTGGCAATCTTGCCATGCGTCTGGCACGCGCTCAGTTCTCATGTAATTTCTTCGCTTGCGCCGGATATGAGCTAATCGACAACAACGGCTTCAAAACCATACAAGAAGGCGTTGACGCCGCATTCGAGAAGGGAGCCGACATCATCGTGCTCTGCTCCAGCGACGACGAATATGCCGAACTCATACCACAGGCCGTGGCTGCTATCGGCGACAAGGCCGAACTCGTACTCGCAGGTCCCGAGACCGACGAGTTCAAGGCCATGGGTATCACCCACTTCATCAATGTGAGAAGCAATGTTTTAGGAACACTGAAAGCTTTCAACGCAAAACTGTTAAACCGCTAATTTGAGTTTTAATCTTATGAGACCGAATTTTAAGAACATAGATATTACAGGTGAGGCTTTCAACGTTCAGCATAAGCCTCTCCCACAAGGTGAGACCTGGAAAAACGCCGAGTTGCTCGACATCAAGCCTGTTTACACTAAGGATGACCTCCAGGGCCTTGAGCATCTGGACTTCGTGGCAGGTATTCCGCCGTTCCTCGGCGGCCCCTATAGCCTAATGTACCCATTCCGCCCATGGACTGTGCGTCAGTACGCCGGTTTCTCCACTGCGGCCGAGTCTAACGCATTCTACCGCCGCAATCTGGCCTCGGGCCAGAAAGGACTGTCGGTGGCCTTCGACCTCCCAACACACCGTGGTTACAACGCCGACAACCCGCGTGTTGTGGGCGACGTGGGCAAGGCTGGAGTATCAATCTGCTCCGTTGAGGACATGAAAGTTCTATTCGACGGAATACCATTGAGCAAAATGTCTGTTTCCATGACCATGAACGGTGCAGTTCTGCCAATTATGGCATTCTATATCGTGGCCGGACTGGAACAGGGCGCAAAACTTGAGGAAATGGCCGGAACTATCCAGAACGACATCCTCAAAGAGTTCATGGTGCGTAACACCTACATCTACCCGCCCAAATTCTCAATGCAGATTATCGCCAGCATATTCGAATATACTTCCAAGTATATGCCCAAGTTCAACAGCATCTCCATCTCCGGTTACCACATGCAGGAAGCTGGAGCCACGGCCGACATCGAATTGGCCTACACTCTTGCCGACGGTATGGACTATATCCGCACCGGAGTCAATGCTGGACTTGACGTGGACGCATTCGCACCGCGCCTGTCGTTCTTCTGGGGCATCAGCATGAACTACTTCACCGAAATCGCGAAGATGCGTGCAGGCCGCCTGTTATGGGCCAAGATTGTGAAGAGCTTCGGAGCCAAGAATCCAAAGTCAATGTCGCTGCGTACACACAGCCAGACTTCGGGCTGGTCACTCACCGCGCAAGACCCGTTCAACAATGTGGGTCGCACCTGCATCGAGGCCATGGCCGCTGCACTGGGTCACACCCAGTCGCTCCACACCAACGCCCTCGACGAGGCCATAGCACTACCCACCGACTTCTCAGCGCGTATCGCCCGCAACACTCAGATTTACATCCAGCAAGAGACCTATATAACCAAGGCCATCGACCCATGGGCCGGCTCCTACTACGTGGAGCGCCTCACCCATGAGCTGGTTCACAAGGCATGGGAACACATCCAAGAGATTGAAAAACTGGGCGGCATGGCCAAGGCCATCGAGACCGGAGTTCCTAAGATGCGCATCGAAGAGGCTGCGGCACGCACTCAGGCTCGTATCGACTCAGGCCACCAGACCATCGTGGGCATCAACAAGTATGCACTCGAAAAAGAAGCTCCAATCGACATCCTCGAGATCGACAATACCGAGGTGCGCAAGGAGCAAGTGGCCAACCTGGAGAAACTGCGCCAAAACCGCGATGAGGCCAAGGTTCAGGCCGACCTCGACGACATCACACGCTGTGTGGAGACCGGCGAAGGCAACCTGCTCGAGAAAGCTGTGCAGGCGGCTATGGACCGCGCTTCGCTGGGCGAAATAAGTGATGCCTGCGAAAAAGTTGTAGGACGATATAAAGCAATTGTTAAAACCATTTCAGGAGTGTATTCATCAGAAGTTAAAACCGATCCCGACATGGAGCAGGCGCGCCAGCTCACCGCTGAGTTCGCACGCAAGGAAGGTCGCCAGCCACGCATCATGGTGGCAAAAATGGGACAAGACGGACACGACCGTGGCGCTAAGGTGGTAGCCACCGGTTATGCCGACTGCGGATTCGACGTTGATATGGGCCCGCTGTTCCAAACACCCGAAGAGGCCGCACGCGAAGCCGTGGAGAACGACGTGAACGTGCTGGGCGTGTCGTCGCTCGCAGCCGGACACAAGACCCTGGTTCCGGCAGTAATCGAGGAACTCAAGCGACTCGGTCGCGAAGACATCGTGGTGATTGCCGGTGGCGTAATCCCCATGCAGGACTACGACTTCCTCTACCGAGCCGGCGTAGCCGCAATCTTTGGACCCGGCAGCTCAGTGATGAAGTCTGCCATCGAAATCATGAAGATACTTCTCGACAAGGAGTAACATCATCAAGGCTCAAAAGCCTTGGTTACAAGGCTTCAAAATCATCTAAAATGCGGTGGGCATCGTGAGCCCTCCGCATTTTTTTCAAAAAAAAATAATTTTATATATAATAATCTCATATAGCTCAACGTTATAGTAGTGTATTAATTATTAACATAATCCCACTTGCCTATGGTAAAAAGTTCTACTCCTGTAACACGTGAGATTAAAGAACAATTCAAAGAAACATTATCCCCGCGGAAATCAACAGTTGAATTCCTTAAGCAGTTTGCGAGAATTTACACTTACAACAACATGACAACGCCACAATTAGGCTCATTTATGGCAAACTAAGGTAGTTTCTTTAACCACTCACCCCAACATTACCACAAAGCGGCACCACACATGGAGCCGCTTTATTTTTCGAGAGCCACACTCTGTTCCAGTTATCACAAATCGTTATTTGCACCTGAACATCACGTGTTATTTTCCATAGTATAGAGAAAGTGATATGATGGAGTGCGTTCGGAGTGGACACTGGCCAACAACAAAAACAACGAACTGTGTAACGTGGTGTTCGGCGACAACGTGGCACGGCTCACCCAAGCGGAGTACCGCCGTTACTATTCCACCAACGGCAAGGCACTGGACGCGTTTCTCGCCCGCAAGGAGGCAGGGCTGAGCCTGTCCGACCGCGTGTGGCGGTATTCCGACACGTTCCGCAACGAGATTGAAATGGGGCTTGACATCGGTATTCGCTCAGGGCTCGACGCCCCGGCCATGGCGCGCGAATTGCAAACCTACCTCCAGCACCCCGACAAACTCTTCCGCCGTGTGGCCGACGAGCACGGACACCTGCACCTGAGTAAAGCGGCTGCGGCATTCCACCCTGGCCGTGGGGTGTACCGCTCCAGTTACATGAACGCGCGCCGGCTTGCCGCCACCGAAACCAACATCGCCTACCGCACCGCGGACCACCTGCGCTGGCAGCAGATGGACTTCGTGGTGGGTATCAAGATTCAGTTGAGCAACAACCACAACTGCCGAGGCGTGCCCGAGGGCGCGTTCTTCGACATCTGCGACGAGCTCAAGGGCGACTACCCAAAGGACTTCAAATTCACCGGCTGGCATCCCCATTGCCGGTGCTACGCCACGCCAATACTCAAGACCCCGGAGGAACTGGCCGCCGACAACCAGCGCATCATGCAGGGCGAAGAACCGGCCGAAGAAAGCGAAAACGCAGTGACCGACCTGCCGGACAACTTCCGCGGCTGGGTGGAGGCCAACCAAGACCGCATCGACCGCGCAAAGTCGCTTCCGTATTTCCTGCGTGATAACGAGAAACTGATAAATGGGGTCAATGAGGAACTTGTCGCAACCACCGCACAATTAACAGCACGGCTCGAGGCCATAAACAACGCGAGAATAGTCGGGTTGCTTCCCAAACGAATCGGAAGCACGCTTATGTACATTGACGAGCAGATAGCCGCTAAGAATGTGGCAGACGCTGAATTGCGTATCAGTCGCCTTGAGGCAGCCGTCCAGAGACACAGAGGGCGCACGCCCGAGCAAGCCAAGGCAATAAGCAAACAATGGCAAGAGCGTGGTATTGTTAGGCGTTATGCCGACCGCATATTACGGGTTATGGGCGGTATAAGTGATGTGGATACCACCGCGCTTGAGCAAGCCTTAAAGCGTGGTAATATTGAGAATATACGCAATGAGGCGAACAAGTTGCGCGACATTGGGAAACGGATAACGGCACTTGATAAAATTGACGACCCATTGGAAGTGGCGCGCCAAACTTCTATGGCAATAGCCGAACAAATTAATGCCAATGTTACGCGAACATTGGGCAAAATGCCCACTGCCCTCGAACACCGAAAGGCTCAACTCGAATTTGAAATTGATTGGATGGGCAAAGAAGGGAAACGCCGTTACCCATCAACATACCAGTTTGCGCAAGCAGCTTACAAAAAGGAGCTTGCGTTAGTACAACGTAAAATAGACATTAAGGCCATTGCCGACAGTGTTGGTGACGCGTTAGCATTTGCGGCCACTTCTAACAGCGAAATAATTAAGGATCTGGCCAGTGAAATGAATACGATGCTTGGTTCTTCCAGGACTGACCTTGCCGCCCTGCAAGCCAAGGCAAAGGAGCTAAACAAAGAGTACAACCAACTAAAGAAGGTACAAGGTGTGTTGCCGCCGCAACCAGTTGCGCAAGAAAGTTTACAAGAACTTGCCAAAAGGCTGGGAGGAACTATGCCTCCAACTTTGCGTAACTTGGAAAAGAAAATGCAAAAGGCAATTGCCGCTGGCAAATATTCGGGATGGTCGTCGCAAGAAATCGCCGATGCGAAGCGCATAATAAAGGATGTACTTGATAATGGTTGCTATGGTATGAATGTGCCGCGTGTGGACAGCAATGGGAATGATGATGTTATTGACAAAATATTTAATTCTTGGTTTAAGAACCAAATTGAAACTGGCACTGGCAAGGGTATGGTGAGTATCGCGGGGCGCAAAAAAGCAAGTGCAGCATTGTTTGGTACACCAAAAGGAACGGCGGCTGTTGATTACGAGCGTTATGGTTTCTTAATGGATAGGGACATTTTGGCGCAAGCAAAATCGCAAATTGCTGCCCAATATTGGTCGGACGGAGACGGCATACAAGTGCGCTTTAAGAAAAACAAGGTTGTTGCCACATTTACAATGGAAGACAGCTTAGGCAGCGGCTTAATACCATCATTGTGTAGTGACCCCAAAGTAACGTCTTTTACTTCATTTAGTGGGCGTTCGGGAAAAGCAATTGTGACAACTACAGCCAACACAAAGTCGGCTATAGATGCCACAAATAAATTTGCTTTCAGTTATATTGAGTTGCAGTACCACGGCAAATTAACTTTGGACTGCGTGGAAAGTGTGTTTATTCCAAGGGACGTTGTACCAAGACTTAATGCTGGTGTGCTTGACCTTATAAGGAAAAGCGGAGCAATTATTTACAGCGAGGGCACAATTGGCGAACTTATACAACTCTAATACTTGTATATAAGGTCTAAATCATCATAAGGATAGTTTTTCCCGTGCCAAAGGTCAAGGTAAAAAACTATAGCCCTTTGCTCAATGGGCAAAGAAGTGTCCGTTAATATACCAGTACACTTACCGTCCATTATTGCTTCCTTTAAGGATACAATAATTCTTTCCCAAAAAGATGAGTCTTGCTGGTAACGTTCTAACAATGCCTTTTCGCCATTCCACCAAAGTTGTTCATTGGAGTTTGCCTCATAAGGGCATTGTTCCTCGTTGTTATAATACTTAAACAAACATTGCAGTTGTTTCGTTGTCATATATTGGCTTTTAGTTGTTGGTAATCTTTTCCTATGCGACTAAATTAGTGATTAAAATTGAAACTGCAAAATCGGGGCTGGGTTTTTCCGGCGCCAGCCCCGAAAAATGGAGTTGGGTTTATAACGTATTATTCGGTGTCACCAGTTCTGTTATGCCGCGCTTCACTGTGGGCTTGGGAGCTTCCAGTTGGTCGCAGATAGCCACTCGGGAGCCGGCGCGAACGAGCCGGGGCAGATAGGTGTCGAGCGCGTGGTGTGGGAACGCGGCCATGCGTGTACGGTCACTGCTGCGCGTGGTCAGTATGATACCGAGCGTGTCAGCGCATTTAACGGCATCATCCTCGTAGGCTTCGTAGAAATCGCCCACACGGAACAGCAGTATCGCGTCGGGGTGCTTTGCCTTAATCTCGCGGAATTGTTTCATCATTGCTGCTTCCTCACCGGCTCCATTGCTTACTGGGGTCAGCTGATCGGGGCGAGCCGGTAGCCAATAGGCATCGTGGTCGAAATAGACGCAACGGCCGGAGGAAGTTGGCTCGGGTGCGAACCCGAGAACTTCGTGAGGGCCGAAAGTCGCGCCGTAATCATTGGTGAACATAACCATTTGCCCTTTGTGCAGGTCGCAATTGGGCAGGGTGTCCGTTACGGGAACATTGTTCCGTTGCACCCATTGCAGGAAATCTTGTTTATGTGTCTGTGTCATTGTGGTAAGTGTTTAGATGTTGTTATTATCGTTTGTTATATCGTTTGTTAGGGTTGCATAGTGGACAAAATTGCCGCACTCTCTGGCGGGTTGTCTTGTCGGAATAGTCCTGTGCTTGCGTTGCTCACAGACGGCCTCGTGAATACAATAGCCACATCCGATTTCTTTGGGTGCGAGCTCGTCAGCTCCGA
This sequence comes from uncultured Bacteroidales bacterium, assembly GCA_902786725.1. Lineage (GTDB taxonomy): Bacteria > Bacteroidota > Bacteroidia > Bacteroidales > Muribaculaceae > Sodaliphilus. Next base: position 13,096 of record CADADP010000032.1, on the reverse strand, counting down.
TTCTTTCCTCGAAGAGCCGAGTCATTTCCAGCCGTTCATCATCGTACGGGCCGTTGTGGCCATACCATTCCTCCATAAGTTCAAGGAACTGCGCGTGTACAAATTGCAGCGCATAAGTTACGCCACTGAGGCGGCAAAGACTTTGCACTCGGCATAAAAAAAGAACAAGTTCTTTTTGTTCTGCACTCGTTTTTTCGTAACGTTGGCAAAATGCCGAAGTTACTTTGCACTCGGCATAAAAAAAGAACAAGTTCTTTTTGTTCTGCACTCGTTTTTTCGTAACTTTGCACTCAATTTCAAAAGATAGTTAATTTTTTAGATAAAAAAAGATGGAAATTACAGCTGCTCAACTGGCCGCCATGGTTCACGGGACCGTGCATGGCAATGGGAACGCAGTCATTAATAACTACGCCAAAATAGAGGAAGCCACTAAAGGGTGTCTCACTTTCCTCGCCAACCCTAAGTACACTCACTATATATATACCACCGAGGCATCGGCAGTGCTCGTTAAGAAAGACTTTGTGCCCGAGCACCCACTGAGCACCACACTGATTATGGTGGATGACCCATACACCACTCTTGCCGACTTGCTCAACATGGTCAATGCCCAGTCCACACCGCAAAAGCGAGGTGTGGAGCAGCCGGTTTATGTGGCCAATGGCGTTAACATCCCCGACGACGCTTATGTGGGAGCATTCGCATACATCGGGGCCGGCGTAACAATGGGTAAAAACGTGAAGATTTATCCGCAAGTCTATGTGGGCGACAACGTCACACTTGGCGACGATGTCACACTTTATCCGGGAGTAAAGATTTATCACGGGTGCAAAATAGGCAACCGCTGCACGATTCATTCCGGAACCGTGATTGGTGCCGACGGCTTCGGTTTTGCGCCACGTCCAGACGGAACGTTTGAAAAGATTTCTCAGATTGGCATTGTCATTCTGGAAGACGACGTGGAAATTGGCTCTAACACGTCAATTGACCGCGCTACTATGGGTGCCACTATAATACATCGTGGTGTGAAACTCGATAATCTTATTCAAGTGGCACACAATGTGGAAATCGGTGAAAACACCGTTATGGCAGCTCAGGTGGGAATTGCCGGCTCCACAAAAATCGGCAAGAACAATATGGTTGGTGGTCAAGTGGGGTTTGCAGGACACATAACCGTGGGCAACAACAACGGCATTGGTGCGCAAGCCGGTGTTCCAAATAGCGTGGGCGACGGCCGACGCCTACTTGGTTCTCCGGCAATCAACGCTATGGACTTCGCGCGTCAGAATGTGTATTTTAAGCGGCTCGGTGAAATGTACGACGACATTCGCCAACTCAAAAAAGAGATAGAGACTCTGCGAGCTAATGAAAGTCCCGACATCAACTGATTAAACTAAGAAAACAACAAACTCACAGATAATGAAACAGCGAACTTTAAAAGCACCTTTCAGCGTTAGCGGTAAGGGATTGCACACAGGCATTCACATCAATGCCACATTTAAGCCCGCAGAGCCAAACACAGGCTACTTGTTCAAGCGCCTTGACATGCAAGACGAACCCACTATTCTGGCACTTGCCGAAAATGTTGTTGAGACGCAACGCGGAACCGTGATAGCAAGTAAAATCAACAAGGAAGCTCGCGTAAGCACCATAGAGCACGCACTTGCTGCCCTCTATGCAGCCGGAATCGACAACTGCCTAATCGAGGTAGATGCTCCGGAGCTACCGATTCTCGACGGTAGCGCCATGGAATACGCGCAGAAAATCGACGAAGTTGGTTTTGAGGAGCAAGACGCCGACAAGGAATACTATGTGGTTAAGCACCGCATAAAGGTGATGGACGAGGAATCAGGGGCCTCACTTATCGTTCTGCCCGACGACGATTTCTCTATCGACACCATGATTGAATTCGACTCTCCTATTCTTTCTAACCAGTTCGCATCTCTCAACTCAATGGAGAACTTCCGCAACGAGATTGCCGCATGCCGCACCTTTGTCTTTGTACGTGAGATTTTACCTCTTGTACAGAACAATCTCATTAAGGGTGGAGACCTTGACAATGCCATTGTCATCTACGACACACCCATGAAGCAGGAAGAACTCGACTCCATTGCCGACCTGATGGGCGTCCCCCACAAAGCTGTAAGCGAGCTGGGATATCTCAATAACAAGCCGCTTCAGTTCAACAATGAGCCAGCACGACACAAGTTGCTCGACCTGCTCGGCGATCTGGCACTTATAGGCCGACCTCTGAAAGGTCGCATTGTAGCCACCCGACCGGGTCACACCCTCAACACCACCCTGGCCAAGAAAATCCGCATGGAACTGCGTCACCAGAACGTTCAAGCGCCGGTGTATAACCCAAACGAGGCACCCGTGATGGACGTGAAACGGATACGGGAAATCCTACCACACCGCTACCCCATGCAACTTGTGGACAAGGTCATCGACATTAAAGAGAATTATATAGTTGCCATCAAGAACGTTACCGCCAATGAACCATTCTTCACAGGCCACTTCCCCGAAGAGCCGGTTATGCCGGGCGTTCTGCAGGTGGAAGCCATGGCGCAGACAGGTGGACTGCTTGTGCTCAGCACCGTGGACGAGCCGGAAAGATATTCCACCTACTTCATGAAAATCGACAACGTGAAATTCCGTCAGAAAGTGGTACCAGGCGACACTATTATATTCCACGTTTCATTCCTCACCCCACTGCGCCGCGGTTGCGCACTTATGCGCGGACTGGCATTCGTGGGCGAGAAAGTGGTGTCGGAAGCCGAATTTATGGCACAAATCATTAAGAACAAATAATAACACTTGATATTTTTCAGACATGAACGCAAGAGACTTGTCATTCATCAACCCCGGCGCTAAGATTGGTGAAAACGTGCAGATTGGTCCATTTGTCACAATCGACGACAACGTGGAAATAGGCGATGGTACCATCATCGACAGCAACGTCACCATCCGCTCCGGAGCAAGAATCGGAAAAAACTGTCACATCCATTCGGGAGCTGTTATCAGCGACATCCCGCAAGACCTCAAATTCAAAGGAGAAGAGACCATCGCCATTATTGGTGATAACACCAGCATACGCGAGTTTGTAACCATTCACCGTGGCACCGCATCCAAGGGCAAAACCGTAATCGGAAGCCACTGCCTTATCATGGCTTATTGCCATGTGGCACACGACTGCGTGCTGGGCGACCACGTGATTATGTCAAACGCCGGCCAACTCGCAGGAGAAGTGGTTGTGGGCGACTGGGCCGTGATAGGTGGCGGAGCGCTCGTGCATCAGTTCTCTCACATCGGCACCCACTCCATGATTCAGGGCGGAGCGCTTGTAAGCATGGACATTCCTCCCTATGTTTTGGCCGGGCGCTATCCCCTATCCTACGAAGGCGTTAACTCAGTGGGCTTGCATCGTCGCGGATTTTCCGAAGAGCAAATCAACGCCATCCAGAGCGTTTACCGCATACTGTATCTGGAGCGACTTAATCGAACCAACGCATTGGCTAAAATCGAGGCTGAACTGCCGCAAAGCGAAGAGCGCGACACAATAGTGAATTTCGTTAGAGAGTCGCAACGCGGCATAGTTCGGATAGGAATTTAACACCGACCGTTATCAAATAAAACAAGGCTGGCTCCTCATAATCTGGTGTCAGCCTTTGTTTTGCGCCAGCAGACTCAGCGTTTTGCCACATCGCCGCCCGGTAAAGAATCGCTCAAGCACCAGCCCGAATACATCGCCGGGACAAATCGCATCAAACAGGGTCATAGACGAGCGCACCTTCATCGCATCGCCGTGTCCCAAGACATCAATCACTCTCTTGTCGGCATGCGTGAGCAATGCCGTGGCGATTTCCCTTAGTCTGCTACTAAGCGTAGCATCGCTCAGATATTCCTCCGCTTCCTCACGGCACGATATACCGTAGAAGACTGAATTAGAACTTATCCCCAGCCCCCTCATTTGCGGAAACACATACCATATCCAGTGCCAGGTCTTCCGGCCGTTCTTAATCTCGCCCAATGCCTGAGCGTAACCACTGATGGCCCCGTTTTGGGCCTCGATAAATCTCTCAATGTTAAACTCGCTCATATCATGCGCCTTGCGTTAGTGTTTCGATTCTATCTCTTTAAGTTTCTTGCCATCGCCCAGCTGATAATAGATATTCATCAGCGCGTCGCGAAGCGCGGGGTCCTGCAGGTTTTCTTTATACGCTACTTCAAAATGAGGCAACGCTTTCTTGTAGAGTTGCGTGAGTTTGGATTTCTGCTTTTTGGGCGGCATCTTTGTGTTATCTTCCTTAAACTCTATGGCCTGGTTATAGTAATAACGGCCCACGTTGAACTGAGCGTCGGCATTCGCCGGATTAATAGATATCGCTTTCTCGTAATACACAAATGCCGAATCCAATCCCTTGTCTTTCTCCATTACCAACCCCTTTAAGTTCAATAGTTTATCATCATCGGGCTCAACGGCAAGCGAATTATCAATATATGACTGAGCCTCGTCATATTTCTTGTTAGAGATATAGTGGTTAATCAATATTCGGGAATACGCGTCATCCGATTTCCCATAAGCCTGATAAGCCCGACTCACCACCTGAATATATTTTGATTCTTGTCCCATACGTTTATAGCAGTCTATAGCCAAGTCTATCAAGCCCTTACTCTCGTAACCATATTGCATAGCGTTCTCTGTGGCTATCGCAGTCTCATCATATCGCTCCATATAATACAGATCTATACCTTTATAATAATACATAAGCCCCATAACCGAATCCGGAACAATAAAGTTGTGCGTCGCAGCTTCGGGCGACTTCGCAAGTCGCTCATAGATTGTAAGCAACTTGTATGATGCGTCGTATTTCTTGTCAACTAATTGCCCATAACCCACATACAGATAATCGGCCGCATGCGCATAAAGGCGCTTCATTATATCTTTTGAATTTTTCGCTTTAAACTTAGGTTTACCTGTCTTCTTATTAATTCGCAAATTTCCCTTCTTATCTTTCAGAAAAACCGTATCTAACGGAAGTGCGCGAGCATAGAACTCATCAGCCTTGATGAGCGCGTCGGCCCGCTGATTACCATCCACTTTCTTGCCTATGGCAATATTGTCGTTATATTTGTCAAATAGCGACATGGCAATGTTCCCGGCAAGCACCCATGTATCCACTTTTTCTTTTGTTTCAGGGTGATTAAATGCCGGTTGCAGGTTTGCCAATGCTTTCTTGTAGGTGTCGATGGTTGGAGATAGCACATTGGCACTGATTTTCACCTCATCCACCAGTTTTTGTTGCGAGTAGGCATTTATCCCAATGCCCACCGCAATTATCACTGCCAAGCCAAGTATTCTCACACAACTCATTATTTCACCTCCCAATTGATATATAATTTCGTTTTAAAAAGCGCTACGCATTGACTCACTTGTGCCATGCGTAGCGCTTGTATTATACAGGTTTTAGTTTATTCAGCGTAGAGCGCGTCGGCCTTGGCATCCTCCTTAAGCTGATGATATATACGGGCCAGCAGGTCCTTTGCCGACGAGTCGGCTTGTCCTGCAGCCTTACTCAGGGTGTAGGCCTTCTCCAGATAAGTCTTAGCATCCTCGCAGATGGGGTTCACCTTGGGTGCCAGTTCCTCATCGGTCAGGTCAGGATTGTTGTCGATTATGTTAGCGGCACGCAGATAATATATGCGACCCACGTGCAGGAAACCCTGAGCAAAATTCGGGTCAAGCTCAGTTGCCTTTAAGTAGTAAGGCAATGACTTCTCAATGTCGCCACCATTTTCTTTCTCCTGCTCCTCCACTATAATGCCTTTCATATCCACGATAAATGCATCGTTAGGGTTGTTGGCGAGTGCGCCGTCGATGGTGGTCAGAGCATCACCAAACTTCTTGGTGTCGAGCAAGTCTTGAACCTTGTAGGCAAAAGCGGCATTCCAGAAGTCGTTAATGCTATTCTGAGTGTAATTAAGCTTCTTAGCCTCGGTAAACAACTGATACGCATCACTGTAGTCTTTAGCAAAATAAGAGCAGAAGCCCTCCAGGAATTTAATCTGTCCCAGAACTGTATCAGGCAGTGCTACACCATTATTCTTCGACTTGGCATAGTCCGAATTACTTATTGCATAGAATATGCCATAAGCCTTCTTTCCATTAGCATAATCCTGAGCCTCACGGAAATAATCGCCGGCTGTTCCATAGTCATTAGCATGCGACAGCAGAGATTCCAGTATGTCCTTGGAATGCTTGGTCTTGAACTTGGGCTTACCGGTTTTCTTGTCGATTTTAGGTGTTCCGTCCTTGTTAGTCTCCACAACGCTATCAAGTGGCAGAGCCTTCATGAAGTAGTTGTAACCATCAAGCAGAGCAAGGTTTGCCTCCTTTTCATTCGACTCCTTACCCAGCACCTTCAGCTCGAAGTTCTTATCGAACAGTTGGTAGGCAGCTTTGCCGGCCACCATCCAGGTGAGTGCTTCGTGTTGTGTTTCAGCATTAGTAAAAGCTGGTGTCAACTTGCCGATAACCGCTTTGTAGGCATCAGCGTCGGTTCCGATTGATGAAATTTGTTTTTGCACATCCTCCACAAGTTGCTTCTGGGCCACAGCACTGGTAGCCAACAGCGAAGCGAATGCTAAAAATAGAATTGCTTTTTTCATGTTAAATCGTAGTTTGTTATTGGTTTATTATTCATTATCCTCATTGATTTCCTCATCCGCGGTGTCAACGTCGTTCTGGGGCAGTTCCACATCGTCGGTATAGTTTACCACCAAACTGTCTTCGCCCAGTTGCGAGTCCTCTTCAAGCACTTCAGGCTCAGTATCCACCTTGCACACTGATGCTATCTGGTCGTTCTTTTTCTCCAAGTTGATGAGTCGCACTCCCTGAGTAGCGCGCCCCATAACTCGCAGTTCCGAAACCTTCAGGCGAATGGCGATACCCGACTTGTTGATGATTACAAGGTCGTTATTATCGTTCACGTTCTTGATAGCGATGAGCTTACCGGTCTTTTCTGTAATATTCATGGTCTTCACGCCCTTGCTGCCGCGGTGCGTCACGCGGTAATCTTCCAGCTTGCTGCGCTTGCCCATACCCTGCTCCGATACCACAAGAACCTCGTCTTGAGCCGTGGCTCGCATGCATATCATGCCCACCACCTCATCGTCGGCTTCGCTTAGAGTCATACCTCTCACACCGGTTGCGGTTCGGCCCATGTTGCGAATCTCATTCTCGTTGAAGCGTATGGCACGCCCGTTACGGTTGGCCAGCACTATCTCTGAATTGCCCTCGGTGAGAACGGCTCCTATGAGCTGGTCATCTTCACGAATGCTTATAGCGTTCACGCCATTCACACGCGGACGCGAATATTCCGACAGGCGCGTGCGCTTCACCACGCCCTGCTTTGTGGCAAACACGATGTAATGGGTAGTGTTATACTCAGGCTTAGTCAGCTCAGTTGCACGGATAAACGCGTAAATCCTGTTCTCGGGACCGATGTTTAGCAAGTTCTGTATCGCGCGGCCCTTCGAGTTCTTGGAGCCCTCAGGGATTTCAAACACGCGTAGCCAGTAGCACCTGCCCAGTGCCGTGAAGAACAGCATATAATTATGGTTGGTTGCCTCGTAGATGTATTCTATGAAGTCCTCATCACGGGTGTCACTACCCTTTGCGCCCACTCCGCCCCGGTTCTGAGTGCGATACTCGCTAAGCGGTGTGCGCTTAATGTAGCCAAAGTGAGAAATGGTGATAATCATCGGGTCGTCGGCATAGAAATCCTCGGCATTCATTTCATCGGCCGAGTACTCTATTTGCGTTCTGCGAGCATCGCCATACTTTTCTTTAATCTCAATCAGTTCGTCCTCTATCACCTTGCGGCACACATCGGGATTGTGCAGAATCTCCTCAAGGTGCTCTATAGTCTTCAACAGTTCGTCCAGTTCGTCATGGAGTTTACTTTGTTCCAGATTAGTAAGCTGACGCAGACGCATCTCCACTATGGCCCTGGTTTGCACATCATCCAGGTTAAATCGCTCCATCAAGCGCTCACGGGCCTCCTCAGTAGTCTTGCTACCACGGATAATGCGCACCACCTCGTCGATGTTGTCCGAGGCCACGATCAAGCCTTCGACAATATGAGCACGCTCCTTGGCTTTCTTAAGCTCAAATTCCGAGCGACGTATCACCACGTTGTGACGGTGGTCAAGGAAGTGCTGTATAAGCTCTTTTAGATTCACCAGCTGGGGACGGCCGTTAACCAGACACACATTGTTCACACTGAACGACGACTGCAATTCTGTCATCTTATACAGTTTGTTAAGCAGAACACTTGCATTGGTGTCTTTCTTCACATCAATCACGATGCGCATTCCTTGCCTGTCGGTTTCATCGTTGATATTAGAGATTCCTTCTATTTTCTTCTCCTCTACCAGCTCGGCAATCTTCTCTATCAGCTCGCGCTTATTTACATTATATGGAATTTCTGTCACCACTATTTTATCGCGGTCATGCTCAGTCTCTATTTCGCACTTAGCACGCACCACAATTCGCCCACGGCCTGTCTCGAAAGCCTCTTTCACGCCCTGATAGCCATAAATTATGCCCCCAGTGGGAAAATCGGGCGCCTTTATATATTTCATCAGGTCTTCGACCTCCATATCGGGGTTCTCCAACAGTGCCACACAACCGTCGATAGATTCCGACAGATTGTGCGGAGCCATATTCGTGGCCATACCCACCGCGATACCCGACGCTCCATTCACCAGCAGATTGGGGAAGCGCGTAGGTAACACCAATGGCTCTTCGAGCGTCTGGTCAAAGTTCCAGTCAAAATCCACTGTATCTTCATCGATGTCGCGAAGCATTTCCTCGCCCATCTTTGCCAGTCTGACCTCAGTGTAACGCATTGCAGCCGGGCTGTCACCGTCAACGGAGCCAAAGTTACCTTGCCCGTCCACAAGTGTGTATCTCATGGCCCAGTCTTGCGCCAAGCGAGCCATTGCAAAATACACCGACGAATCGCCATGAGGATGGTATTTTCCAAGCACGTCACCCACTATACGAGCCGACTTCTTATGCGGCTGATTTGAATAATTACCCATTTTCGACATTCCGAACAATACTCTTCGGTGTACGGGTTTGAATCCGTCGCGGACATCAGGAAGCGCACGCGACACAATGACCGACATTGAATAGTCAATGTAGTCACTTCTCATTTGATTTTCAATGTTGATCTCAATAATTCGATCGTTTATCATCACTTAAAATTTAAATATTATCAAACAAATATTCTGCCATTTCATGTCAGTGTCATTGCCATTGTGGCAGATGCATGTTGTTGTCTCCAATTAACTTACAAAGTTAATAATTTTTCTTGACTGAGAGCCCTTTTTTCTTGCCATATTTTCTTAAATTTTCAAAAAATTGGCACAATTATTGCAATGTACTTTTTTATTGAAAATATCAACGGGCAAGACCACAAGTCTGATTCCGTTATGAAAACAAAAGAACTGCAATATGAAGAATGCTTATAACAACATAATCAACAATATCTTAAGTAAAGCTCTAAGCGAGGCCAAGAGGTTGCGTAGCCCTCAAGTGTTGCCTCAGCACATTGTCCTCGGCATATTAGACACGAAGGAAAGTCACGCGTTTAATATGCTTTCGAGCCTTAATGTGAATCTCGATTGTCTAAAACTCGACATGGAGAATGAAATAAAATCGCACGACGAGCACTTCGCAGGCACAAGCAATGGCTATTCAACGGGCGACAACACTCCAATGAGCCCGTTACTGCACAACCTGCTCCGCGACACACTCCTTGAGGCCAAAGCGCACAACTGCGATGAAGCCGACAGCGAACATCTGTTTTTAGCTTTGCTCAAGAATAACACCAACAACAATCTTATGAAATATTTTAAAGAGATGAAAATAGATTACGACTCAGTGGATGCGCTCATGCGTAGCGATTCCACTATACCTAAAAGCAACGCCGACTTTGCTGAGGAAGACGATGACGACTTGCCTGGAGGTGAAGGATATAACGACTCAGCCCGTCGATCTTCGGCTTCGGCAAAAGCCACAAAGGGCTCTGAGAAAAATGGGACTCCTGCACTCGACAAGTTTGGCAAAGATATAACACGACTTGCTGCCGACGGCAAACTCGACCCTGTCATCGGCCGAGAGAACGAGATTGAGAGATTGGCTCAGATACTTAGCCGTCGCAAGAAGAACAACCCCGTACTGATAGGACTGCCGGGAGTGGGAAAATCGGCCATTATCGAAGGTCTGGCAAAGCGTATCGTGGACCGCAAGGTGGCTCGTGTCCTGTTCGACAAGCGCATTGTAGCGCTCGACATGTCGGGCATCGTGGCCGGCACCAAATACCGCGGTCAGTTTGAGGAACGCATTAAAGCCGTTATCGATGAAATGGCTGCTAATAAAAACATCATCCTTTTCATCGACGAGATTCATAACATTGTGGGTGCAGGAAACGCCAGCGGCTCAATGGACGCTGCCAACATGCTCAAGCCGGCTCTCGCTCGCGGTGAGTTCCAATGTATCGGAGCCACCACCCTCGACGAGTATCGCAAGACAATTGAGAAAGACGGTGCACTTGAGCGCCGGTTCCAAAAGGTGATGGTAGAGCCCACTTCGGCCGAAGAAACCATTCTGATTCTAAGAAACATCAAGGACGTTTACGAAAAGCATCACGGCGTAAGCTACACCGACGATGCCATTGAGGCCTGCGTCAGGCTCACCGACCGTTACGTGAGCGACCGCTCTTTCCCCGACAAGGCCATCGATGCCCTGGATGAGGCCGGCTCCAGAGCACACATATCTAAGGTAGTTGTGCCAAAAGAAATTGAGGAGCTTGAAAACCGTATCGCCGAAGCCCAGCAGAACAAGCAGAAAGCAGTAATGGCGCAAAACTTTGAGATTGCGGCTAATTATCGCGACCAGCAAGAGAAACTCAAACTGGAACTTCACGATGCCAAAGAACGCTGGGAAAAAGAACTCGACACCAAGAGGGAAACGGTGGATGAGAGCGATGTGGCAGCTGTGGTTGCCATGATGACAGGTGTTCCCGTGCAACGAATCGCTCAGTCAGAAGGCATCAGGCTTCTCGGTATCAACGACGACCTCAAAAGCAAAATCGTGGGGCAAGACGATGCCATCGACAAGATTGCCCGTAGCATTCGTCGCAATCGCGCCGGACTTAAAGACCCCAACCGCCCCATCGGCTCGTTCATGTTCTTGGGTCCAACCGGCGTGGGAAAGACGCTTCTGGCAAAGCGATTGTCGGAGTATCTGTTCAATTCTCAGGATGCCCTGATTCGTATCGATATGAGCGAATATATGGAAAAGTTTACTGTCTCCAGACTAGTAGGTGCTCCTCCGGGATACGTTGGATATGAAGAAGGCGGACAACTCACCGAGAAAGTGCGTCGCCACCCATACTCCGTGGTTCTGCTCGATGAGATTGAGAAGGCGCACCCCGACGTGTTCAATATTATGCTACAAGTCCTCGACGAGGGTTGCCTCACCGATAGTTACGGCCGAAAAGTAGATTTCAAGAACACCATTATTATAATGACTTCCAACATTGGCACACGAGAGCTGAAAGACTTTGGCGCAGGCGTGGGCTTTAACACTAACGAAATCACTAAGGAGCGCTCCGATTCTGTAATTCGCAAAGCTCTCAACCGCAGTTTCTCGCCTGAGTTCCTGAACCGTGTGGATGATATTATCACGTTCTCCACGCTCAACAAGGAGGCCATCATGAAGATTATCGACATTGAACTGGCCGCATTCTACAAGCGCGTGAACGAACTTGGTTTCAACCTTGAGATTTCAGACCGCGCTAAGAAGTTCGTGGCCGAGAAGGGGTATGACAGTCAGTATGGCGCACGCCCACTGCGACGCGCCATCCAGACTTATATTGAGGACCCGCTGTCCGAAATGTTACTGCGCAACGAAGACAAAATGAATGGCACAATGCTTATCGATATCGAAAATGATAACACTGTGGCACAATGGAAAGACAACTGACAAATAACATTTAGATATTATGCAAAAAGGTACTATTGGGGTAACCACTACCAACATTTTCCCCGTAATCAAACAATTCTTATACAGCGACCACGAGATTTTTCTTCGTGAACTGATCTCGAACGCTGTAGATGCTACACAAAAACTAAAAACTTTATCAGCCGCCGGCGAGTTTAGTGGCAGCACCGACGACTTAAAGGTTCGTGTTTCACTCGACAAGGATGCCGGCACTCTCACTGTTAGCGATAGCGGAATAGGAATGACTGCCGACGAAGTGGATAAGTACATCAACCAAATAGCCTTCTCTGGGGCCGAAGAATTCCTTAACAAGTACAAGGATAATGCCGCCGCCATTATAGGACACTTTGGCTTGGGATTCTACTCGGCTTTTATGGTGGCTAAAAAAGTGGAAATCCGCACACTATCCTATCGCGATGGCGCAAAAGCCGTCAGCTGGACTTGCGACGGCTCGCCTGAGTTTGAAATGACCGACAGTGACAAGACCGACCGTGGAACCGACATCGTGGTATATATCGACGAAGAGGAAAAGGAATATTTGGAGCAAAGCCGCATCTCGGCCCTGCTAAACAAATACTGCAAATTCATGCCGGTGCCCATCATTTTCGGCAAAGAACAGGAGTGGAAAGACGGTAAGTATATCGACACCGACAAAGATAAGGTAATCAACGACGTTGAGCCTCTGTGGACACGCAAGCCCACTGATTTGACCGACGAAGACTACATCAAGTTCTACCACGCCATTCAGCCCGGTATGGAAGACCCGCTTTTCTGGATTCACCTCAACGTGGATTACCCCTTCACCCTCACCGGTATTCTTTATTTCCCTAAAATAAAGAATAATCTCGACATCAGAAAAGACCGCATACAACTCTATTGCAACCAGGTATTCGTCACCGATAGCGTAGAAGGCGTTGTGCCCGACTTCCTTATGCTCCTGCAGGGCGTAATCGATTCGCCCGACATTCCGCTTAATGTATCGCGTTCATACCTGCAAAGCGACCGAAACGTGAAGAAAATATC
>CADADP010000031.1 GCA_902786725.1 uncultured Bacteroidales bacterium | reverse complement strand
ATCATAAGCAAAATTACCTTGTTCTGCTTTTTTGAACTCAATTTTGTCTTCTGACTCTTTGAAGTTCTTTAATTGTTTTATTGTCAATCTTGCCATATAATATATTGCAGTTTATATGCTGCAAAGTTAACAAATAATCACCCAAATCAATTGACTTTTGAGGAAAATGATACAAACCAGAGCAGATTTAGTAGATTTAATTCACTTTGTATTTCAAGTATAACACTTCTTTTTTATGCCTCTTTCGAAATTATATCTATTCAAAAGGAGAATATCATTAGTGTCCATAAGAAAGGAATGTATTTCTCAAGTTGTTGATTTTCAGTTAGTTGTGTACGGGTTTTTATGCTAGCGGATTTGAAATCGCATTTAACTGATTATTTGGAACTTGACAAAAAACAAAATTGATTTTGAACTTTTTATAAAATTGACGAATCAACGTATTACTAGATCTGATTTCTGTTTTCTGTTTTTTTGTGGACAGCAATAATGAGTAAGAGACTTTTCGTATCTTTGCAGCGTGTGCCAAATTGGTATAAATTAGAATTTATAATAAATATCGAAATCAATGAATACTAAGATACAGTTATTTTGGCAAGTATATATAGATCTTGAACAAGAGTTTCAGGACTTAGCTAGATCGATCCACATCAATGATGATCAACAAGAAGTGTATTCCATGAGAATAGCGGATTTACTCACTCGAACAGTAATTGAAATAGAAGCAATAGCTAAAGAACTATATATAGATAATGGAGGACTGTCGATGGATGAAAAAGAGATGTTCTTTGATACAGTTTGTATAAAATATTTAAATGATTTATGGAAGCTTGAAAAGAAAGTCGTTCTTGTGACTTCTCCATTATTGTTCCTTGAGAAAGATGAAAACAGATTTCTCCGTCCATTACATAAAGCAATGAAGCGAGGTTCCAGCTCATCTGATTGGAACAAGGCATACCAAGCTGTGAAGCATAATCGGATTAACAATTTGAAAAAAGGGAATATCAAACATTTTATTCATGCCCTCGCTGCGTTATTCGTGCTGAATCTTTATTTGAGAAATCAGGTTATAGATTTGGGAAATAACCCTAATGGATTTAGTGTTGACTGGGGGCTAGGTTCAAAAATGTTTTCTATAAAACTGCATGCTTGCAAAAAGGGCATTTCAAAAGAGTATCAAAAAAATAATGACTATGATGATTGTATATACATATCTCAACCAACAGAAAAAACCAGGAATAGAGCAATCGAGATTATTAACAAACTTGAGCAACAAGTCACGAACGCTACCAACCAAGAAATATCAAAGATATTAAATCAAAAGATATTAGATGGCTCAATAGATATAGATAACCTTAACGGAGATGAGTTAATAAGAATTGGTGATGAAGTAAGGATGAATCAATATAAAACATATATTCAAAAACATGGTAATGAATTTGTCAATGCCATTTCTAATTCTGAATACGAAGCTGTTCTAAATACTCAGCAATACTAAACATTGCTCTTAATTCAGTTAACAATGCAAGGAGGTATGAAATCTCCTGCACAATGTGTGTGCTTTAGCAACTTTTACCAGACACTGATATGATATTTAAATATCTCTCCGTATAGAGGGTAAAGATGGTTCACTCAATTAGTGAAATATTGAAAACTGTTTAATTGTGTTTAATGAAGTTGAAGTGGTTGGGATGTTTGTTGTGGTCTTGGTGGGGAAAGATGTGAGATGGGGAGTAAATTTGTGGGGAAAAGAAAAATTTTTGTAAGAATCTTTGCAGATGTGGGGAAAATGTGGGGAAATTCGAGAAAATAAAATCGCTAAATCTCTTGTTATTAGAGGCTTAGCGATTACTTTCGAGTTAAACTCGTACCCAGAGCCGGGGTCGAACCGGCACGGGTTGCCCCACTGGTGTTTGAGACCAGCGCGTCTACCGATTCCGCCATCTGGGCTGGTAAAGCGGTGCAAAAGTAACACTTTTATTTTGCCTGTGCAAAATTTTTTAGATTTATTTCAATTTATTTCGTGTTCGCAAAAACTTGAAGTCCTTTTCCGGTCGGGCCGAAAAAAGGAAAAAAGTGAAAAAAGTGAAAAAAGTTTGGCTATGTGGAAAGTTATGTTTAACTTTGCATACTTTTAAGCGTTGCTTAAGTAGTTGGATTTTAACGATTTGTCGCTAATTGGGCCGGAATGCTTACGTTTTGACCGCCGACTTGGCGAAAAAAGTGAAATTCTGTCACGATTTAGGGTTGCGGTGGTTTGACCGCCCATCTGCCCGGAGCCAACGCTGAGAGAGAAAACTTGAGCAGAGAAACGAGATTTTATTAACATAAATAACTTAACTAAAAACAACTGATTATGAGAAAATTTTTATCTCTCTTGATGATGTTGGTTGTAGCAGTTGGCGCTTTCGCGGCAACAGAGAAGACTGTTGAGAAGTCTTTGGCTGATGTGGCAGAAGCAAACAGCTGGACAACCTCAGCGGGCTCTTCTGCTGTGTGCTATACAGAATTTGCCCTTGACGACAACGTCACTATCTCCACTACTGGAACCCCTAACTGTGGTTCTTTTTGGGGCTCTGATTGGCGTTTGTATCAAAACCAGAGCGGAAATGTGATAGTAACTGGAGGAACGGGTGTTACACTGAAATCCGTTACATTTACGTACACCGTTACTAACTCCGGAATCCTAAAAAATGGAAGTACAACTCTTTCATCCGCCACGGCATTTGCAATTAGTGGAAGTTCTGCGGAATTCACTGTTTCTAACTCAAGCACCAAAACAAATGGGCAAGTCAGAATCACTATGATTTCTGTGACTTATGAATTAGAGGAGGGTGGCGAGACGCCGGTTGATCCGGTGGTGCTGACTGCTCCCACGTTCAGTCCCGAAGCCGGAGAGGTGGAGTCGGGCACAACAGTGACTATCACTGCTCCCGAGGGCTATTATGTGTCTTATACCACTAATGGCGACGACCCAACAAAGAACGGCACTTTGAGCGAAAACAATGTGGCTACCGTGACTGTGACAGAGACTATGACCATTAAGGCCGCCACTGCCGACGACGACTTGAACTTCAGTGATGTGGTTGAGGCCGCTTACACCATTGCTCAGACCACTCCCGATGACCCCACCCCCGGTGGCGGAACCGTGACTGTGTGGAGCGAGGACTGGGAGAGCACCGACTTTGGCAGTGCAGCAACAGCTGCTGTTAGTTCAGTGCAGAACGCAAATGCCACTTATTCGGCTTCGACAGGAGCCAACACAAAGGTGTATAACTCTGGTGGCCCGAACAACAATGCTAACCTTTTGCTTGCTAAGTCGAGCGCCAACGACACTTTCACCGCCAATATCGCACTGAATGGTGTGAGCGGTGACCTGACTCTGACATGGAGCCAGAGCGGTAGTGGTAAGGTGGGAAGCATCACATCCACTGTGAGTGGTGTGACTGTGGGTACTATCAGCAACGAAGGAACCACTATCACCGTTCCCAGCGGAACCACAACATTGGATCTTACGTTCGCTAATAATAGTAGTAAGAGCAATATGCGTATCGACGACCTCAAGCTGGTCGGCGAAAGCGGTGGTGAGACTCCTGAGCCCCAGATTACAGTGGCTACTCCGGTTATCACAGCCGAAGGCTCCGACGGCCAGAATAAGGCCGGCGAGTGGATCGACAGCGCTGATGTTACTATTACCTGCTCCACTGAGGGCGCAAGCATCTATTACACTACCGACGGAACCGAGCCCACTAACCAGAGCACTCTGTGGAACGGCACTCCGTTCACACTCACTGCCACCGCCACTGTTAAGGCTATAGCCTATGTTGACGGCACAGCAAGTGAAGTGGCTTCGCTCGAGGTACTTATCGGCGAGGCTGACCCCGTGACTCCACCGAGCGGCTACGTGAATGATGAAATCGTGCGTAGTACACTTGATTTCGGTTCTGCAACAACCGGATACAATCCATTCACAACGGCTACCTTGGCATCGGGTGCCCAGTATGCAGGTCAGGCATTTGCGGGAAATAGCAAAGCTATTCAGTTGCGTACAAGCAGTAGCAATGAGGGTCTTGTCAGCACTGTATCGGGCGGCAAGATCCGCAAGGTGACTTTGTCGTGGAACAGCAGTACTAGTAGCGAACGCAAGGTGGCCGTGTATGCAAGCAACACCGCTTACACCGACGCAAGCGACCTCTATGGCGATAATGCCGGAACAAAGATTGGTGAACTTGGCACGAGCGATACTGAACTTGAGATAACAGGTGATTATGATTACGTGGGAATTAGGTCAACCGGTAGCGCTCTCTATCTGGATGGCGTTACGTTCTCTTGGGAGCCCGCGGAGGCACCGGCAGTGGCAACTCCGGTTATCACCTCGGCCGACGAGACAGTGATTGGCCCGCAGACTATCAGCATCACTTGCGCAACTGAGGGTGCCGACGTGTATTACACCATCGATGGCACTGAGCCCAGCGCTTCGAGCACGCTCTATGAGGGTGCATTCCAGCTCACCGCAAGCGCCACCGTTAAGGCTATCGCTATCCTGGGCAACGACCAGAGTGCCGTAGCCAGCAAGGCGTTCACAATCAACGTGGCAACCAGCGTGGCCGAAGCAGCCGCTCTGGACCTGACAGCCGACAAGGGCAAGGAATTCGTTATCGAATTCAACGAAGCTAAGGTTATCTACGTTACCGACAACAAGACGTTCCTCCGTGAGGGCGACAACGCTATCCTGCTCTATAAACTGAGCAGCCTGGGTCTGAACCTGAACGATGTGGTTAGCGGAACCATTTTGGTTAAGTTTAACCCGTATAACAACCTGCCCGAGTTTGTGTCCACAACCGGAACCAGCGCCGACAACCTGACCATTACACCCAGCGACGAGGCCGCACAGCCTATACCGGCAACCGCAGCCGATATCGCCGCAGGTAGCTATCTGTGCAACCTGGTGAAGTTAACTGGCGTTAAGGTGGTGAAAGACGGAACCAACTACTACGCTTCTGAGGACGGTGGCACAACTCTGCTGTTCCAAATCCGTGACAACTACGGCACAGGAGCCCTCAGCGTATTCGAGACCACAGCTTCTAACGGCGCTCGCCGCAAGGCTGAGGCCGTGGGTGGCGACGAAGGCTTCGATATCGAAGGTATCGTTGAGGTGTATAACAGCACCATCCAGCTTGCTCCGACAAGTGCCACCAGCATCGTAACCGGTGTTGAGGACTTGGCAGCCGAGAAGAACGTGGCAAGCGTGAAGTACTTCAACCTGCTGGGCGTGGAGAGCGCTGAGCCGTTCCAGGGTGTGAACGTGGTGGTTACCACTTACACCGACGGCAGCAAGACAGCCCGTAAGGTGGTGAAATAATTCCCATCCACGAAGTGACTAATGAATATCATGGGGAGGTGTCGCAGTCGCGGCGCCTCCCCTTGTCTTTGGTATCGCCCAAGGTGTGGGTTACTGCCCGCATCAGAAAAGTATCGATGGGGCAGGAAATGATTGCCATTTGAGAAGAGGAGACATCGGACTGGCCGTTCACATAGCGCTTAACGTTGTCCTCCTGACGAAACGTGAAACTACGTGAGCAGGAGTCAACGAATTCTATAACCATTTTATCTTTATCCTAAAAGCTGGTGCTCACCGCTTAAAAGCTGGTACTCACCGCTTTTTTCTCAAAAAGTTTGGCCATTCCGAACAGAAGTAGTATATTTGCACATAATATGTGGTGCGCAAAATGCGATTTCGCCAAATTAAGCATAATATATGGTGCAGAATAAATATGTTTTTGACCCCTATCCTCTGCAGATAACCATGCAGCGGTTAGCTGAGAATCTGAAAGCAAGACGTCTGGAGAAGAAACTCTCCACGAAGAGCCTGTCAGAAATGAGTGGCGTGCCGGCCTCAAGCATTCAGCGCTTTGAACTGAAGCACTCCATCTCTTTGGAGTCATACGTCAAGTTGGCAAAGGCTTTAGGTTACTCGGAAGAAATCATGCAACTACTGTCAGAACCGAAATACGACACGATGGAGGAGCTGCTGGAAATCAATAAGAACCGTACAAGAAAGCGAGGGGTATGATGAAAGATGTGCATGCTGTCGGCGTGATGTATCATGGACGGAAAGTGGGAACGCTGTCCATGGGCAACAGGTCGAATTGTCAGTTCGAGTATGACAAGGACTGGCTTATGGACGGTTTTTCTATCTCTCCATTGAAATTACCTCTGAAAACAGGGCTGTTCACTGCCGATTATCAGCCTTTCAATGGCAATTTCGGCGTATTTGAAGATAGTCTGCCAGGGGGCTATGGCGAATACCTGTTGCGCAAGGTTCTGAAGAAATCGGGGCTTGACCCTCAAGCACTTAATCCTGTTCAATGGCTGAGTATTATTGGTAGCTCCGGGATGGGGGCTCTTTGCTATGTGCCTGAAACAAAACTACAGATAGAAGACTCTTCGCTTTCGCTCGACGAAATGCAGGAAGTTGCCCTCAATGTACTTTCGGAAAAGACTGACGAACATACAGACGAACTTTATTTCAAAAGTGGTAACTCCGGGGGTGTACGCCCAAAAGCTATTATTACGGACACGGATGGACACTGGCTGGTAAAGTTCCGCAATACCTACGACCCCAAGAATATGGGGGAGATGGAGTATAATTATAATAAGGTTGCAAGGCAATGTGGAATTGATGTGCCGGAGTTCAGACTAATGGACGGTAAATACTTTGCCGTGAAGCGATTCGATATTGAAAATGATGTTCGATTGCATGTGCTAACCGCCAGTGCTCTTCTTAACGAGCCAATATCTCCACCAAAGATGGATTATCATAGCCTGCTGCAATTAACGGGCTATCTGACACAGTCGCCGAAGGCCGTGGAACAGCAGTTCCGTCGTATGGCATTCAATGTCTATGCCCATAACATGGATGACCATGCACGTAATTTCAGCTTTATCTGCCGAGAGGGTACATGGTCTCTGGCCCCGGCATACGACTTGACCAATGATGATACGCTTGGCGAACATGCAACAACCATCAATTTCAAAGGACTTCCTACCGACGAAGACCTGATAACCGTTGGTACGAATATCCGCATCTCCCGTGCCCGTTGCTTGCAAATTATGGAGGAAGTCAGAGCAGGAACAAAAGAATTGAGAAAATATTTTATAACCAAATAGCACCGGCGAGACAAACAAATAAGAATTGTCTATCTCGCCGGAATTAAGTTGTTTAGAGGCTTAGATACAAGCCTACTAATACTCATCCTCGTAGAAAACTTGCTTTTTCGGTGATTTCGTACTGATTATCAAATACTTGTGTCATCTTTGACTGTTTTTAGCCAAACAAACCGCACCATCAGAGGCGATTCGCAGGTGGGTTGGACAAACAAATCCGTTAGGCCTCACATAAATATGTGTCAGTCAAGTCTTTCTCCTATGCTATACGTAATATCAATACAAAGCGTGAAATGCTAAAGTAATAACTTTGTTAGTAATAATTTTATTTCGTATCTTTGCATCCAGAAAACATTGAATATATGGCTATAGAGAATCCATTTGTCTTTGGCAAGGCTGCTGAGGGAACATATTTTACTGATAGGATAGAAGACGCCAAGCGTCTCCATGCCAATCTTACGCATGGCATTAACACTATTATCATTTCACCTCGTCGCTGGGGGAAGACTTCGCTCGTGAAGAAAGTTATCGCAGATATTAACAGACCTGACATCAAGCCTGTCTTCATCGACATCTTCCAATGTAAGTCGGAATACGAGTTCTACCATGCCTTTGCTTCGGCTGTCATCAAGCAGACGTCCTCACGACTTGACGAGTGGGTGGAGACGGCAAAATACTTTCTCTCCAACATCTCTCCCAAGTTCTCATTTGGCTCCGACCCGATGAACGACTTCTCGTTGTCGTTTGAGTGGAATCCCAAGGACGATACCGAAACCGACATCTTGCAGTTGCCGGAGAAGATAGCTCAAAAAAAAGATGTCCACTTAGTGATTTGCTTGGATGAGTTCCAGCAGATAGCAGATTTCGACGACACGCTGAAGTTCCAAAAGAAGCTACGTTCTATTTGGCAGCATCAGCAGAACGTCACTTATTGTATGTTTGGCAGCAAGAAACACTTGATGGAGAACATCTTCAATGACAAAGCTAACCCGTTCTACAAGTTTGGCGACATGATGTTCCTCAAGAAGATTCCCACTGAGGAATGGGTGCCGTTCATTTGTGCAAAGTTCCAAGAAACGGGCAAAACCATCTCTCCTGAACAAGCCTCTAAGATTTGTGAGGCAACTGAAAACCTATCCTCCTACGTTCAGCACTTGGCATGGGTGGTATGGTATAAAACCGATAAGGTTGTAACCAACAAAGATGTCACGGCGGCCATCGACGACCTGTTGGAACAGAACAAGGTGTTCTTCCAAAGGGAAGTTGAGCAATTATCCGAGCTTCAGCTGAACTTCCTCCGCGCATTGGCCAATGGCGTGACCACTGGATTCAGCCGGAAAGATGTCATAAAGAAGTATCGCCTGGAGTCTTCGGCCAATGTGCAATCCATTAAAAAGGCCTTGCTCAAGAAAGACCTCATTAACGTGGACGGACGGGAGATTTCTTTCAACGACTCTCTCTTCAAACAATGGCTGAAAAGGCAGACGTTTTACGATTAAAAAAAACAGGCCGGTTTGTTCTGAGACGAAATAGGAAAAGCTAGTAGATGAGGAGTTAAACATGGATTAAAGATACCCGTTCCCTACAGAGGTATATGAGAAGAGAGAATTATTGATTGAGGCTATTTACGTCATGTTTCGACGAACAACTCCAATTAAAAGAACACCGGCGAGACAAACAAATAATTATTGTTTATCTCGCCGGAATTAAGTTGTTTAGAGGCTTAGATACAAGCCTTAATACTCATCCTCGTTGAAGAAGAAGTCGTCATCGTTAGTGGGGTAGTCGGGCCAGATGTCCTCGATTGACTCGTAGGTGTCGCCTTCATCCTCAATTTCCTGTAGGTTTTCTATCACTTCCATTGGTGCGCCACTACGCATAGCATAGTCGATAAGCTCGTCTTTAGTGGCGGGCCAGGGTGCGTCTTCGAGTTTGGTTGCTAATTCAAGTGTCCAGTACATAGTTCTATAATGATTTAAAATTAATCGTAAGATTTATTTCGCGCTTGCTCTATTATATCTAAGCGGGTGCAAAAGTAATATATATTTTGATATTAGCAATCTTTATTCCAATAAATTTCTTCAAATTGGTTGTGAATATTATTGAAACGGGCAAAAACGAAGAAGAAATCACTAAGTCGGTTCAGGTAATGCAACACCACGGGGTGAACTTCGGCTTGTCGGCTAAGAGTCACCACGCGTCGCTCGGCACGTCGGGTGATTGTGCGGCAAATGTCGCACAATGCCGAGAGTCGGCTTCCACCGGGCAGGATGAAACCCTGCATGGGAGGCAGGTGCTCGTCGAGCTGGTCGATGCGGATTTCCAGATCGCGCACGTCGTCTTCGGTGAGTCCCACGGGCTGTTCGGCGTTTTCGGTGGCCAGATATGCGCCAATGCAGAAGAGCTTGTTCTGCACTTTACGCACCAGTTCGTGCATGCCGGGATAGTCCAGCTTGGAGTTATGCCCCAGCAGTCCCATATAGGCGTTAAGTTCATCGATGGTGCCGTAGGCCTCAACACGGATGTCGTCTTTGTTGACTCGTTTTCCACCCACGAGCGATGTGGTTCCGTTGTCGCCCGTGAGGGTGTAAATCTTACTTTTCATTGCCATTTTCCAGTTTTATAAGTTGATTGATTAATTGTGATTCGTTGTTAACGATTATAGAGCGCGTAATGCCCTTGCCGCAGGCCAGTGGCGAACTGTCCATCTCGGCCAGTTGAGTTATGGTGGAGTTGAATAGACCATGGATATTCACCACGATAATTTGCCGCCTGTCGTCGGCGCTGACTGTGAGTTGGCTCAGCGTGGAAATCCACTCGTCGAGTGTTCCCAGTCCGCCCGGTAGCACCACAAAAGCGTCGGCTTGCTCCATCATGATGGTTTTGCGGTCGCCGAGATCGCAACTGAAGATGCACGTCTGCACCAAAGGGTCGGCGCGGTGAGCAAATCGCTCGGGTATCACACCCACAATCTCGCCGCCGGTGTCGCTCACAGCCTGCGCCACCACGTGCATCAGTCCGGCATTCACGCCGCCATATACCAGTGTGTGGCCATTACTGCCAATCCACCGTCCCAGGGCTTTCGCGGCCTCAATGAACTGCTGTGGCAGGTCGTCGCGCGATGAACAATAAACTGCAATTCTCATAACGTTATGTCATGTATTACGTGTTTCACTTCTTTGAATTTAAATTCACCGAGGCGGCCGTCGGGTAGCCGCAGACACAGGGTGCCGTCGGGCAAGACGTCGGCCACTGTGGCGGAGAACCTCTCGCCGCCGGGCAGCTCATAGGTGTGTGGCTCACCGTCGTTGCGGTAGAGCAGGGACAAATAGCGGCTGTGCAGCCTGGTCTCGGCTTCGCTGTCGCCTAAACTGAGGCATTCGGCTTCGATTCGCTCGCAGACGGCGCGCAGAAGCCGGTCAAGGTCTTGCTCGTGGCCTGTGATGCCGGCGAGCGATACCGGATTAGGCGCGTCGCTTAGGAATCGTGTCTGGTTCACGTTGATGCCCACGCCCACTATTGTGTGGGCTATAGCACTGCCAATGAGCGAGTGCTCAATGAGTATGCCACACAGTTTGCCGTCGTTGTGATAGATGTCGTTGGGCCACTTTATGCGCACTTCTCCGGCCAGCGGAGCAAGCGCATCGGCAATGGCCACGCTCACGGCCTCGCAAATCACGAACTGGCGCGCCGGCGGCACCGGAAGGCCCTTGAATAGCGATGAGAACGAGAGGTTCTTGCCCGGTTCCGACTCCCACGAATTGCCTTTCTGACCGCGACCGGCGGTCTGCTTGTAGGTGTAGATTACAGAACCCGAAGGCAGCGCGCTGGCCACGCGGCTCAGGTAAGAATTGGTCGAGGCCGTTTCGCTCAGGTGAATGTATCGTGGCATGGCGGCTCAGTCGGGGAAAGTGATTGTGAGAGTGCGGCTGTCGTCGTCATCGTTTACGGTGAGTTCCACGCGCACAGTGTCGTCGGGGAGCAGGTTCTCAATGCGTTCGGGCCACTCAATCAGGCACACCGCTCCGCAGTCGAAGTAGTCTTCCGCGCCCAGGTCCTCGGCTTCGCGCTCGTCTTCGAGCCGATAGCAGTCGAAGTGATAGATGAGCTCGGCGGTGGTGTCGCTGCGATACTCGTTGATGATTGCGAACGAAGGCGAGTTGGTGGTGTCGGACTCCACGCCAAGCGCGCGGCAGAGCGCGTTGATAAACGTGGTTTTCCCGGCTCCCATGCGGCCGTAGAAAGCAAAGACGGTGTAGTCGCCCATCAGTTTCACGAACTCTACCGAGGCACTCGCAAGAGCCTCCAGATTGGGGATGAATATTTCTTTTTTCTGCATATAATTGTGTTGGTTTTTACTATGTTGTGTGTTGGCGACAGGCTTAGGCTATTATCCCTGAGCCATAAATTCCTCCACGTCGTGTGGGTGGTAAGGAATGCGCTGTTCGCCCAGGAATCGGCATCCGTCGGCTGTGATTAGCAGGTCGTCCTCGATGCGTATTCCGCCGAAGTCCTTATAGGTCTCCAGCAGGTCGAAGTTGAGAAACTCGCGGCAGTGACCACGCTTGCGCCAATCGTCGATGAGTGCGGGGATAAAGTAGATGCCAGGCTCGTCGGTTACGACAAAGCCTTCTTGCAGTCGTCGTCCCATGCGCAAGGCATTGGTGCCGAACTGCTCCAAGTTGGGGCGTGTCTCCTCGTCAAAGCCCACGTGGATTTGCCCCAATCCCTCCATGTCGTGCACGTCGAGGCCAAGCATGTGGCCCAGACCGTGAGGCAAAAACATGGCGTGAGCACCGGCTGCCACAGCCTCGTCGGTGTCGCCGCGCATAAGCCCCAGTTCTTTGAGCCGCTCGGTCATAAGCCGGCACACGGCAAAGTGAACATCCATATATTTCACCCCCGGCTTGGCTACGGTGAGCACGTGGTCGTGGCATTCCTCCACAATGCGGTAGATATCGAGCTGTCGCTGGGTGTAGCGTCCGCTAACGGGCATAGTGCGCGTGTGGTCGGAGCAGTAGTTGCTCATCGTTTCGGCTCCGGCGTCGCACAGCGCCAGCCGGCCCGCTTCCAGTGGGGCGAGGCTTGGGTTGCCGTGCATGATTTCGCCGTGCTGTGAGAAAATGGTGGCGAAACTCACTTTGGCTCCGTAGGAATTGGCTATGCCATCCACCTGTCCGCCAATGTATTTCTCGGTCACGCCCGGCTTTATCAGGCGCATAGCGGTGGTGTGCATCTTGTAGCCTATGGCGCAAGCGCGCTCCATTTCGGCTATCTCTTCGGCGCTTTTCACGCTGCGCATGTTCACCACTGCGTGAATCAGGTCCAACGAGGCCAGTGTGCGTTGCTGGCTCGGGTGAATGCCCAGCAGGTCGTGAATTTGAATCATGGTGTCGTGGCGATAGGGCGGCAGAAAATGAATCTTGCGCTGCTGCTCCACGGCTTGCTCGCAAATGGCCTTCAGCCGGCTCATCGGGGCGGAATTGGCTACTCCCACCTGGGCGGCCATGTCGGCCACGCTATCCACCGAGCCATACCACACGATGTCCTCAATGTCGATGTCGTTGCCGATAAGTGTTTCGCAGTTGGCATCCACGTCGATAACACCCACCAGTCCGTCGCGGTTCTGTCCGAAGTAGTACAGAAACGAAGAGTCCTGGCGGAAAGGATAGTAGGCGTTGTTAGGATAGTTACACGGAGCCTCGTTGTTGCCAAAGAGTAGAATGATGCCGTGATTCACACGGCGCTTCAGCTCATTGCGCCGGTTAACATAAGTCTGTTTGCTGAACATGATTTGTTCCCTCCTGAATTAAAGTGTTGTTTGCGATTCTCTCGAAGGCGGCTTTGAGTCGTCTCCCATATTTAGCGCAAAATTACTAAAAAATAGGCCCAAAAGCAAAAGCATTCAGCACAATTTCAGCGATAAGAACGATGTAAAAAATGAAAAAGCGCAACAAAGGTGGCGATACTGTCACCCGACGCATAGGGTTAACCGCAGAACGAAGCGCAGTGTCACTCAGAGGCGTCCTCGTTATTGTCCACCCGTTGCCCCGATTCTATATTGCCCCACTTGTCGTGGGCTTTACCTTCGCCGTCGTCCTTAAAGGTGGCGCGGTCCACGTTGTCCATCAGTGTGCCGTAGTACCACACATGGTCCTTGTCGGTGGCGTAGCCGCTACTGATAGTTTCCTTGTAGGTGGCAGGGTCGGCTCCCGGAAGAATCTTGCCGAAGCGGTAAACGTGGTTTTTGTCGCGCGCGAGGCAGAACAAGTCCACCTTGAATGATGGCAGGTCCACACCCTCAATGCGAACAGAGTCGAAGAAGGCGTATTTGCTGTCGGTGGCCCAAATGTGGTCCTCAAAGTCGCTTTTGATTACCTTGAACGAATTTACGCCGGCCACACGTAGCGGAGCCCCCATGAAGTAATAGTCCTTACTGTCGTGGAAGAGTGGGTATTTATCGGCCTCGACTGTGGCCGGGTCGGCTCCGGTCACTAACCGGTCTTTGAAATAAACGTGACGCGCGTCTCGGCCCAGCCAGTCTTCCACCGATTGGAACGTGGCTGCGTCGGCATCGGGAAGCCTGTCGTGAACCGTGCCGAAACTGAACGTCCAGTAGCTGTAAAAGACTGTGTTGTCGCTGATTTGATATTTTCCCCCGTCGTCGCACGATGTGAATGTGACGGCGATGAGAACTACGACGATTATAATACCTATCTTCCTCATAATCATAAACTTTTTTGATTTTCCAAAATTAACAATATTACGGTGCAAAAACAAATTTTTAATCGGTTATTTGCTTATTTCTCGCCTATTTGCTGCTTAAGTTCGCTTGTGCTGCTGTGGCGTGTGCCGTTGAGGTCATAGAGATATCGGTTCACGTTGTCGTGGGCCATGTGGCGCACGGCATCGAACCGCTCCGGGCGCAGAATGCGGGTGAACACCACTCGTTGAATGGCTGTGGGGTCGCAACTGCCCACGCTATATCCCATGTGTTGCGGGTCGGGACCGGGACCGTTGCTGCTCCAGTACATTACGCGCCCGTCGGTGCTAATCCCCAAGAAAATGACGCTGTGACCGGCCTCCTGCAGATGGCCGCGCACGCCGTCGTAGCCTATAATGGCCCCGCCATCGTGACCTTTAGTGGCATTGCGGTTCCAGAAAATCTTCATGATGTCGCCGCGCATGGCGCGTTTCCACACTGGATGGCGTCGCCACTGCTCGTCGGTGAGATAGCGTTCGGAGGGAGTCTCCTTCACGCTGTCGTTCAGCGCGCCGCGATATGCCGAGAAACTGAATCCGGCGTCAAGCTCCCTCACAAGCACAGCCAGCGATGGGCCATTGGCGTTGGCGCGCCCCCAGAATCCCACGCCGTCGTCCTGACTGAGCCCGGTGGGATTCAGTTCGTCCTTGATGCCTACGCATGGTTTCATATTGCGCCAGGCTTGTGTGGATATTATGCCCTTAGTATCCCACATTAGCAGTGCCTTAATAAGCACGCCATAGGTGGCGCTTGAGCAGAACGACGGTTGCGCCAGATGTGGAAGGAATTGTGGACGAGAGTCGGTGAGCGACATGACAAACGCTCGGTGCAGACCTTGCCAAGTGGTCTGCGAGAACGTGGCGTTGGGTTTACTGCCGGTGTAATAACCGCCGCGAAACGGAAACTCGTCGATGGCGCGAAGCACGCATCGCTGCCACTGTGGGTTCACTTTGTCGCCGGCTATGGCGGTAACCGAAGGAATGGCGCACATAATCAGCGTTATGGCCACGAGGCGAGGAAAATGTGTGTGGAAATTCAGTCTCATATCGCAAAGTTACGGATTTTCACTCATTGCTTCAAAAAAAGGCGGCAAGAACTGAATCTTGCCGCCTCCAGCAGTTATTGTATAAAAAACTTCTGTGTTAGAGCAGTGTCGCGGGGTCAAGGTTGTCTTTTTCAATGTCCTTGAAATAACGATATGTGCTGACCTTAAGTTCCATTGTGGCATCATCGTCGCAGATGATGATAGCCTTGCGATGGAGCTGCAAAGCGCTCAGAGTGCACATTTGCGACACGCCACCCTCAACAGCGGCCTGCAGAGCGCGAGCCTTGTTGTAGCCGTTGACGATAATCATTACGCTACGGGCTGCCATCACTGTCCCCACTCCCACTGTGAGAGCGGTCTTGGGCACTTTGTTCACGTCGTTGTCGAAGAAACGGCTGTTGGCGATAATTGTGTCTTGCGTCAGGGTTTTCTGTCGTGTGAGCGAAGTGAGCGAAGAGCCCGGCTCGTTGAATGCCACGTGGCCGTCGGGGCCAACGCCACCCATGAACAGGTCGATGCCGCCGGCGCGCGCTATACGCTCCTCATACTCGGCGCATTCTTTCTCCAGGTCGGCAGCGTTGCCGTTGAGAATATTCACGTTCTCCTTCTTGATGTCGATGTGCGAGAAGAAGTTGTTCCACATAAACGAGTGGTAACTCTCCGGATGCTCTTCGGGTAGGTTCACGTATTCATCCATGTTGAAGGTGACCACGTTCTTGAACGAGACCTTCCCAGCCTTGTTCAGCTCAATAAGTTTACGATACATCCCCAGCGGAGAACTGCCTGTGGGGCACCCCAGAACGAACGGTTTTTCTTCGGTGGGGTTAGCGGCATTAATGCGGCTTGCCACGTAGTTAGCTGCCCACTCCGACACTTTTTCATAATTCGGTTCAATAATAAGCCTCATAATCCTTGTGTAATGTGTTTTAATATAAGTATTTCAGTTAATAATCACGCACAAAATTACTACAAATATTTGATTTTGATATTATTTTGACTTATTTTTTAATCTTTTTAGGGCCGAGAATGCTTGGGCAACGCTTGTTACATGGTTTTGAGGAAAGTCGTTGTGGCTGAATACCACAAGTTGCTCCCAGGGGTGGATGTTCACATGGTCAAAGTCGTAGCGCCCCATAGGGTCGCGCAAATCGTTGGTGCTGAGGCTCCACTGCTTAGCCACAAAATTGATGATGGCCTCGCGGCGGTTGCGCTTGTAGGTGTGGTCGTCGGAGGCGAAATGAATATTTCCCACTTGATTTTCAGCGTTGTAGAAAGCGTATGTCCGCCGGATAAACGGATATTCGGCCGCTGGAGTGGTGCGCGTCCAGTCCACACCGTCGCTTAGCAGTAGTAGCGGGCGCGGGGCGGCCATTGCTGCCAGTTCACAGTTGTTGAGTTGCGGTGTTACGGTTATGTGTATCGGTAATCCGCTCTCGCATGTGCACCCGCCCGGGAAGAAACACGAAATCTGAGTCACTATTATGGCCCAGCGTATGCGGCTGTCGATAGCGGTGGCTATAAACGTCTGTGTGCCGCCACCGCTCCATCCCATCATGCCTATACGCTCGGCGTCGGTATAAGGGAGACTTTTCAGGAAGTCGATTACTCGCATGGTGCTCACAGTCTGGATTGCGCCGGATATACCGGTGTTGTGCGCGTTATGACCGAAGTGGGATGTGGACTCGCCACGCGCCCACATATCGTAATTAAACACTACTGTGCCCATTTGTGCCAGCATGATACACATGCGCTGAGCGTCGTCGATGAGGCGTGGAGCTTCGGCGGAAACGCCTTCAAAGCCATGGCCTTGAGCCGAGAGAATGATTGGGTAGTAGCGTGAGGTGTCGGCAGGTCGGTATAGGTTGCCTGTCACCCAGATGCCGTCGGCAATTTCCAGACCGATGTTTTCAATCACCACCCCTTCGGCCGGGCAGCGGAGTTGTGCTGTGGTAGTGTGGCGTGGAGTGGGAAGTGCCTCGGTGTTGTCGGGGACAAGAAGCACCGAGCGTAGGCCGGCTGCTATGGCGGCTTTGCGTTTTTCCCACGAAGCCCGGTCGGTGTAGAGCGTTTTGAGTTGCTCCAAGAAGTCGGCACCCTGCTCTGGTGTCCAGTCTCGTGCTATATAGGCAGTGTCGATTTCGTAGAAGTGCAAGTCGGAGAATTTCTCGGCTACGGTTTTAGCGTTAGTGGAGAGTCCGAAAGTAATTAGAGCCAGAGTTATCAGTATTTTTCTCATGATAGTGGGAGTTTTTGTTGGTGTGGTGATGTTTTTATTGATTGTTAATGAATTATTGCCGCGAAGCCGCCGCCCTGTGCCATGTGAACCGTGAGCCGCCCGGGCACGGTGGAGTGGTCGAGACGGTAGTCCTCGGCGTTGCGGTTAGCGTTCACGCCATCGGTGAAGATGGAGATTTTTCGTCCCTGTAGCCACGACAGGTCCAGCTCCACGTCGCGCTCAGTCCAGTTGGTTATTCCTCCAATATACCATGTGTCGCCTTTGCGTCGTGCTTCCACCACCCATTCGCCAATTTGGCCGCCGATAACTCGTGTCTCGTCCCATACGGTGGGAATACTGGCAATAAAGTCGGCACATTGCCGGTTGGCCCGGTACTGGTCCGGAGAGTCGCAAAGCATAGAAAGCGGTGAGATAAATATCACGTATTCGGCCAGTTGCCGGCATCGAGTGCCCTGACTCATGGGATTGTGGTTGCGAGGGAAATAGTTGCCGCGCGAAGTGTTGTTCATGGCCCCTTGAGTGTAGTCCATGGGGCCCACAACGGTGCGAATAAAAGGCAGAATGCAGTCGATTCTCACCTGGTCGTATTTGTCTGGTTGCAAGAACTTTGCGCGTTCCAGGCCAAGTACGCCCTCGAAATTAAGCACGTTGGGGAATGTGTGGGTGAAACCCACCGGTGCGAAGATGCCGTGGAAGTCAATCACCATTTTACGTCGCGCGCAGGCGATGGCCGCTTTTTCAATGAATTGGTAAGCCTTCTGGTCGTTGCGGTCGATGAAATCGATTTTGAAGCCGGCCACGCCCATGTCGGCAAAGCGATTCACCACGCCGTCGATGTCGCGTGCGAATGCATAGAATCCGGCCCAGAGAATGATGCCCACACCCTTGCTCTTGCCGTAGCTGATGATTTCTTGCAGGTCAATATTATCGATTACCAGAGAAAGGTCGGACTTTAGAGGCACCGACCAGCCTTCGTCCATCACGACGTATTCGATACCGTTTTGCGCAGCGAAGTCGATCCAGTATTTGTAGGTGGCCGTGTTAACTCCCACGGCGAAGTCCACTCCCTTCACGTTCCAGTCGCTCCACCATTCCCAAGCCACTTTGCCCGGTTTCACCCATGACACATCGCCCAAGCGGTTGTCGTCGGCAAGGCAGAAAGGTACGTCGGTGTCGAGCAAGCGGGCATCTGAGTCGGCCACGATAAACATTTTCCAGGGGAAAGCGCGCTTGCCGGCTGTGCGCGCTATATATGGCGCTCGCTCGCCCACCCGTAGTTGCCGCATGGCATAGCCGCCGTGGTATTCGGTGGCCGGGTAGCGTGCGTAATAACTTCGCAATGTGTTGCCGGCTGCCGGGAGCAGAAACATTCCGGGATAATCTAGCGTGTTATAGTCGCTTATGAGCAGTTTCTGCCCGTGGGGAAGCTCCACCAGAATAGGCGCTTGGATAAGGTGTGACGGGTAAAGTTCGCTTATCGGTCGATGATAATAGTCGTTCTCGAACGAGACCGTGGTCTGCTTGTCGAGGTCTGTTTCATCGCTGTTGACCGGTGTTTCCCACACCATACAGTCGGCGGGCAGAACAAAAGCGTTAGTCTCATCGGCGATGGTGATGCTGTCGGCAAATGCTGAGTGCCAGCGGTATGCCACACCGTCATCGTAAGCCACCACTTCAAGCGAATATTTGCCGGCTGAGAGTGTCATGCGGTTGAATGGCAGTGACACCTCCGACTTGGTGTATAAGCCCGATTTCTTTCGGGTTATGCCACTTGTGGTTTTCGCCCGGAACTTCTTTATTCGTTCGCCGATTATTGTCCCGTCGGTGAGTGTCATCGCTATGTGCGACGGCTCAAGGATTGTGTCGCTTCCGCTGCGGATTGAGAAGAATACGCTTCCTTGCTGCAGTGTTACCTCTGCCGTGAGCCTGCCCGACGGTGAACTGACGGCCATCGGCACTTCCGCACTCGAAAGCGTGGGGATGGCTGCTATTAAAATCGCTATGGCCCATCGGACGATGTGATTATGAATGTTCATGTTATGGCTGTGGTTTGAAAATTAATAATCAGTTTGTTACTTTCGCCACGAAACCGCCGCCCGGAGCAAGGTGTATTTGCAACTTTGCCGGTACGGGCGTGGAGCGTACGCGGTAGTCTTCGGCTTCTTTCTCGGCATTGACACCGTCGGCAAAGGTGAGCATTTCGCGTCCGCTGAGCCATGAAAGGTCCAGAGTGATGTCGCGCGCTTCCCAGTCGCCAATGGCGGCAATCCACCAGTCGTTGCCCTTGCGCCGCGCTTCCACTATGGCTTGGCCCAACCGAGCGTGTAAAATCCGTGTTTCGTCCCAAGTGGTGGGGGTTGAGGCGATAAAGCGGGTACACTCATCGTTGTCGGTGTAGTTCGACGGCGAGTCGCAGAGCATGGCCAGAGGGGCGTCGAAGATGACGTATTGAGCCATCTGGCGCACCCGTGTGCCTTGGCTCATCGGCTTGGAATACCGTGGATAATACAGCCCCTTGGCGGCATTAAGCATGGCGCCCTGTGTGTAGTCCATTGGGCCCAGAACGGCCCGAGTGAACGGCAACATCATTTCGTGACTAACTTGGTCCGTAGAGGGCGGCGACCACTTGAGTTGCTCCATGCCGTGGACGCCCTCGAAATTCAGCACGTTAGGGTAGGTGACGGTGAGCCCGTGTGGCGAAGAAATGCCGTGGTAATCAATTATTAAGTGGTGCCTTGCGCACACTTCGGCGGCCTGTTCAATGAAGCGCATAACTCGTTGGTCGTTGCGCTCAAAATAGTCGATTTTAAAACCGGCGATGCCCATTTTTGCATAGTGTGCGCACACTGCCTCCATATCGCGGCTCATGGCAGTGTGCCCGGCCCAAAGGATTAGCCTGACACCGCGCTGGCAGCCGTATTCCACCAGTTGCTCAAGGTCTATTTCCGGCACTACCTGCATCAGGTCCCATTCGCCTTCCACCGCCCAGCCCTCATCGAGAATCACGTATGGGATGCCATAGTGTGCGGCAAAGTCGATGTAATGCATGTAGGTGCGAGTGTTAATGCCAGCCTTGAAATCAACTCCGCGCAGATTCCATGCGTTCCACCAGTCCCATGCGGCAAGCCCCGGTTTAATCCACGATATGTCGGCTATGCGCGATGGCTCGGCCAAGCAGTATGGGATGTCACACTCGGGAATTTGGCCGTCGTTGTCAAAGATAAGCGCCATGCGCCAGGGGAAAGTGCGCTTGCCGGCAGTGCGCGCTATGAATGGAGCCTGACGCTTCACAATCCACTGCATGTTGTGGTAGCCGCCCACCTCCTCCACCTCCGGGTAGGGCGCGAAGTGGGATTTGAGCGACAGCTCGTCGGGCAGAAGCATCATCTCCGGGTAGTCGAGGGTGTTGTAATCGCTAATGAGCATGCGCTTGTTGCCCATAAGTGTCACCAGCACTGCGCCCTGTGCCAGCCGTCGAGGATTCATCCGGCTCACGGGTGATGCCAGATATGGGCGCTCAAATGAGTTGAGCACCTGACGGCTCAGGTCCTCGCTGTCATTGTTACACTCAGTGTAGGCGACGGTGCAGTCGCCAGGCAGCACAAACTCGGTGAGTTCGCGCTTAACTGTAATGGAATCGGCTGTGAACCGAGTGACCCAGCGATATGCGGCACCGTGGTCAAACACCGCAAACTCAAGCCCGTAGTCACCAAACGAATAACTATAGGTGTTGCATCGCTCCTCAATGCGCGCCTTGCGGTAAAATGGAGTATCAGTGCCGATAATGCGCAGGCCGTGTTTGGCTTTTAGCGAGCCGACGCCCTTGCCCAGTATGCGCCCAGAGGTCAGTTCCATGCCCATCCGAGAAGGGGCCAGGGCCTGAAGGCCGGCATAGTGGATGGAATATCGCAAGCCATCGGCGTCGTGGCTTAATGTCACCGTCAGATTGCCATTGGGCGATGTCATAGCGTCGTAAGAATGCGACTTGCCCCAAGCGGTAAACGAAAGTGTTAGCGCGATAACTGAGAAAAGCAATGTCTTAATCATAAATGCAACAAGATTTTGGTTATTAGTCCCGGTTCCTACGCTAACAAAATTACGTGTTATTTTTCGGATACGCAAGAAAAAATGAGGCGAGGAAGTTTTGGCTCGCAAACTTCCCCACCTGAATGTGATGAATAAAAATGCCGCGGTCGCGGATTTTTATAGGGTCGGGATGAACAGGCTGGCCTTGGAGCCACCTTCGGCCGTATAGTTCACCACGGTGTTGTCTTTGCCCAGCTTGCGAGCGTTGAACTCGTCGGGAATCCTATAGGAAATAAACGTTTGCCACTCGTGATTCTCGTCGGCGCTCTGGTGCTTGTCGTGCTTTAGGTCGAAGAGCAGGTTTACGCCAGCGCTTGCCTGTGCCTCTTTGTTGTAGATGAGATTGAAACTGCTCACGGCAGTGCCTTTCACGGCCAGAACCAAGTCGAGGTACCGGCCATCGGCCGACATGTTGTAGGTGTTGATAGAGAGTGGGTCGTTCCCGTAGTATTCAGTTTCCTCATAGGAGTCTACTTCCTTCAAGTCGTTGGTGGGAATGTCGCGAACGCCCACCAGTGTTATCTCCTTGTCCTTGTTTTTCTCGGCATCGGCCGCTTCATAGACCAGATACACGCGGCAACCGTCCAAACTTCTCCCGTACTCATCAATGGGACTGTATTGCTCACTAATGGGGTTGTTTGCCGGAGTGTATCGATAGCCATTGTAATCGAACCAGTAGCCGGTTATGTCGCCCGAACTGCTTTTTATGGCGTGCACGGTAGCGAAACATTCGTATTTTTCGTTGCCGTCGTCGAGCAATTTGCGGTAATAGTCGTAGTCAGAGTCTTTGCTCAGACATGATGCCAGCAAGGTGGCCAGCGTAAGAAGCGTAAATGCGATAAAAAGTGTCTTTTTCATTATTTCAGTCTAAATTTTATTTGTTCAATCTGTATATCTCTTGGCTGCCCGCTTGCCCATCATGCTCGAGCGACAAGTGAACAAGTCAAGCTGTTCGTGAGGATCTGTCTTGCGAAACATAGTCAAAATCACTCATTACTTTGATTGATTCAAAGTTACAAAAAAAATCCAATCCGACACGCATTTTGAACTATTTTTTAACATTACAGCAAAATTAGATTTTTTGCAGTGGACTCATGTTTTAAAAAAACGGTTGCGACTCGCGTCACAACCGTTTCGTTACAACCGTTGCCGGTTATTTGATGAGTATCTTTTTACCGTTGTTAATGTAGATACCGCTCTGTGTGGGCTTGCCGGCGAGACGGCGTCCGTCGATCGTGTACCAGCCATCGTCACCGCTCCTGAGGTCTGTCGTGACATCGGAGATGCCGGTGGGAGTGTCGTCTTTACCGTATTTGATATTGAACGAGGTGATACGAGGTGGATTCGATCCGTCTTCTCCAATCTTGAAGTATGCGCACTGAGCGCCCAGGATTGCCGGCGAGGGGGGATAGTGTAGCGTTTCCGCCATCAGCAGGATGTCGTTGTCGCCGGGGTTGATTGACAGGTTCTTATAAGTTCCGAGGAAACGCACGCGGGCGTCGCCACCGGCGTGGTTGTCAAAACTGTTGTCCGTCGCATCGATGGTCACACCGTTGAATACGGGGTTGGCAATGTAAGTGAGTGTGGCGCTGTTCGGCCATTTAATGATATATGGAGTACCGGCCTCGAGCGTTGTCACCTCATCACCAAAGGTCAGGTTGAGTGTCGAACCGCTGATGTTGGCTTCGATGAGCGGTCGGGCCTCGGCCCCGTTGAGCGGACTGTCGCTGAGTGTCACATCGAATGGCAGGCAGAGCGTTTTCCACGTGCCGTCCTTGTAGATGTGGCGGTCTTGAAGCGTCACGTCGGCTAAGTGGCCGTTGGCGGCACTGATGGTCGCGCTGTTATCGGAATTGTTGAACAGGCTGATGTTGTAAAGAGGTCGGTAGTATATCCCGTCGTAGAGGAGGCCGTTCTCGTATGCCTTCACCATGCCGTAGTCTCTTATCAGAGAGCCGAGGTCGTCGGGGGCTGTGGCGGAGACTATGGCGCGCATGCCCTGTGCCGAGCCCATGGTTTCGGTGTAGCAGCAGTTATCGTTTACTGTCGGGTTGTTGCCGCACACGAAAGTGGCGCCGTTGTTGATGGCTGTTTCACCCTGGGCGACAGCGATGTTGGCATTTGGGGCGTATAGCGTATGGTTAACGGTAACGGTGTTGTCACCACTCCATCCCACGATACCGCCACAGTTGGAGGTGCCGTTGGTGGTCAGCAGACGGCCGTTATACACACAACCGGCGATGTCGGTTTTTGAGTCGCTTGCCGGCATGGCCACGATACCGCCGTGGCTGCCGTCGCCACTTACGCTGCTGTGAATGACGGTGCTGACCACACAGTTGGTGATGGTTGTCGTGCCGGAATTGCTGGCGACGAGGCCTGCTGTGAACTTCTGTGAGGTGTAGATGTTGCCTGCCACCTTCAGGTTCTGGATGGTGGCATTGTCGATATAGCGGAACGGAGCGCAGTTCTCCTCGTTGAAAGCGGTCTCGGACGAGCCTCTGGTGAAGGTCAGCGTGTGTCCGCCGCCTTCGAAGGTGCCGCGGAACGCGTTGCTCTGGCTTGAGCCCGCCATCCTCGAGACGCTGATGTCCTCGGTCAGATTCACGGTTCTGCCGCTGAAGTCGCTTCCGATACTGACGAGGTAGGTGAATGTGTCCCATTCTTTGGTGCTGCTGATGGCACTGAATATGTATTGTTTATCCACTGTGGTGGCCGAGCCGCCGATGGTGGCCGAGCC
>CADADP010000030.1 GCA_902786725.1 uncultured Bacteroidales bacterium | reverse complement strand
TCGATTGGCAAGAAAGAGATTTTTGCAGATCTTAGCGCCCAGATTCCTTTCAATGGGATGGCAGATCTCAATGGTGTCTGCCGGCTCATGGTCGATCCTTAGAAAGGGGACATTAAGCTGCTCCAGACAATCATAGCAGCGGTTTTCCACATCAGATACCGAGGTCGGATCAGGACGATGGTCGTATAGCTCAAATTCCATAGTTTGGTACACCTTGTCTTTCATGTATTCATAATGCTTAGAATTATGTCATTTTTCTCAGTTTTATTCAAGTGTATGAAAATAATAATGCCGCAGTTGCTCTGATTTTTCCTTACTTACGCCTTCAATTTATTGGAATGATATGGAATAATTCGGATTCTCTGCTGCTGACGTACAATTAGCCTATGATTATTTGAATTCAAACATCAATTTTTAGTTGTTTTCCTTAGTTGACTTCATCCCTTATTCTGTTAAAATATTTCTAATTATATCTGACCAAACATATAAATAAAGGAGTGGTATTGCATGTCGATGGATAAAGGTTACATGGATCGATTTGTAGGTGAAGGTCTCACTTTTGACGATGTACTTCTGGTACCGGCAAAAAGTGATGTGCTTCCTGCAGATGTGAGTCTGGCAACGAAACTTACGAAGAAGATTACCCTGAATGTTCCCGTCATGAGCGCAGCTATGGATACTGTTACGGAATACCGGATGGCTATAGCGGTTGCAAGAGAAGGCGGAATTGGTGTTATTCACAAAAACATGACCATCGACCAGCAGGCGGAACAGGTTGATCTGGTAAAACGTTCCGAGAACGGTGTTATCAACAATCCGTTTTCTCTGACTGCTGAGCATACCCTCGCTGATGCGGAAACCCTGATGGCAAAATTCCGGATCTCCGGTGTTCCTGTTGTCGATGATGAAGAGCATCTGATCGGTATTATCACGAACCGTGATCTGAAGTTTGAAGAAGACATGTCTCAGCGTATCGCAGATGTCATGACGAAGGATAATCTTATTACTGGTTTGGTTGGAACTACTCTGGATGAAGCTAAGAACATCCTTCGCAAGAATAAGATCGAGAAGCTCCCTCTGGTGGATAATGAAAAACACCTTAAGGGTCTTATCACGATCAAAGATATTGAGAAAGTAATGAAGTATCCCAATTCTGCAAAGGATTCTTCCGGCCGTCTTCTCTGTGCTGCTGCACTGGGTGTCACTAAGGATGTTCTGGATCGGGCCGGTGCTCTGATCGATGTCGGTGTTGACGCATTCGTTCTGGACAGCGCACATGGTCATTCCGAGAATATCATGAAGTCCGTCGAGAAGATCAAAAACAAATATCCTGATGTTCAGCTGATTGCCGGAAACGTTGCAACTGCCGAGGCAACCCGTGCACTGATCGAGCGTGGTGTCGACTGCGTGAAGGTCGGTATCGGCCCCGGATCGATCTGCACGACACGTGTTGTTGCAGGTATCGGCGTTCCGCAGATCACTGCAATCCTTGACTGTGCGGAAACTGCTGCCAAATACGATGTTCCCATCATCGCTGACGGTGGTATCAAGTATTCCGGCGATATTGTCAAGGCCATTGCTTCCGGTGCACACGTCGTCATGATGGGATCTCTGTTCGCAGGCTGCGAAGAAGCTCCCGGAGATATGGAGATCTACCAGGGAAGACAGTTCAAGGTGTACCGCGGTATGGGCTCCATCGGAGCTATGCAGAGCGGTTCCAAGGATCGTTATTTCCAGACCAACAATAAAAAGCTTGTTCCGGAAGGCGTGGAAGGCCGTGTGCCTTACCGTGGACCGGTATCCGAATCCATCTACCAGATGATGGGTGGTCTTCGTTCCGGTATGGGTTATGTCGGAGCACATAATATCGAAGAGCTTCGCACCAATTCCAAGTTTGTACGTATCACGGGCGCCGGCCTTAAAGAGAGCCATCCTCATGATATTTACATTACGAAGGAAGCTCCGAACTATACGATGAATCCGCAGGGGTAATATGGTATTTTAAGGGCTGCAATTGCAGCCCTTTTTTTGGAGGAAAAATGCAGGAATATAAATTGATCGCCTGTGATATGGATGAAACAGCACTGACCAGTGATCTCCGACTCACAGAGCAAACTATAGAGGCAATGGAAAAAGCGCTTTCTGCCGGAAAACACGTAGTATTTACTACCGGCAGGAGCTATCGACTGACAAAACCCTATATCGATCAGGTGAATGGAATGCGTTACGCACTGATCGGAACCGGTGCTACCGGCATGGATCTTATGGAAGGGAAAACTCTGTTCCGCCATGATATCGATGAGGAGACCATTAAATGGATCCTGGCGGCTTCTGCCGGGTATGATATGCTCCCTCTCATATTCATCGGGAAAAATGTCCTTTGTCCTTCCTGGATCGCCGATCGT
Source organism: uncultured Bacteroidales bacterium (assembly GCA_902786725.1). Lineage (GTDB taxonomy): Bacteria > Bacteroidota > Bacteroidia > Bacteroidales > Muribaculaceae > Sodaliphilus. Next base: position 21,941 of record CADADP010000030.1, on the reverse strand, counting down.
GCTTCCGAGTTTCATGTGGGGAAATATGCAGAGTCTTATCGGAAATATCTGGATCCGGTAGATAATCCATTTCCTGTTTTCATGGAAAACCCGCAGCCGGTTGAGAAGATCCTTCTTCTTTTTACCAACTCCATGGAAAAGGATATGGTGTATGGAGAGATCCAGAATCTTCCGGTCAGTTTCACATCTATTACGGATTATTCTCTTGAGATCAATGCCAATGGTGTTAGCAAAGCAAGAGGGTTAAAACTTCTGTGCAGTCATCTTGGGGTCTCCATGTCGGAGTGCATCGCTATTGGTGATGCACAGAATGATATGGAAATGATACGGTCATCCGGACTGGGGCTTGCGGTTGCCAATTCTCAAAAGGCTGTACTGGATATTGCGGATGAGGTCGTTCCATCCAATGATGAGGATGGAGTCGCGGTGGCAATCGAACAGTATCTGTTGTGATCGGAATTACATCCTTTCGAGGTCAGTGCTTGTCATAATATGCGGATTGAAGTATAATATTTAGCAGTTTTTGGAGGGATGATCATGAATGAAAATATCCAGAAATTGAAAGAATGGGTCCAGGAAAGTGATAATATCGTTTTCTTTGGCGGTGCCGGTGTATCCACAGAAAGCGGGATTCCGGACTTTCGCAGTGTAGACGGCCTTTATAACCAGAAGTGGGACTATCCGCCTGAGACGATCCTCAGTCATTCCTTCTTTAACCGTTATCCCAACTCGGTGTCGCCCAAAATCTATAAAGTGAGCGAAGACGAACTTGCCGAGCACCTTAAGACTGCCCATCCGCTCGAATGCGACGGGCAGAAAATCAGAATGAAGGATATGCCTTAATAGGCGTGTGGCGCAATGATAACCGCCACATTTTGTGTCATGCTTCTCTCCATCAGATAAGCGTGGCGGTGAGTTGTGTCGATATTGTGTCAATATTACTGTGGTAATTTGTCGGTTTGCGAGGTTTTTCTTAATTTTGTAAGAAAATGAAATCGTAACTAAAATTTAAGACTAATGAAAGAGTTAAACAGAAACACCGTTCCTCAGGCCAAGCGATACACTGAGCGGATTATCCAGTTTGGTGAAGGTAACTTCCTGCGATGTTTTGTCGATTGGATAGTGTGGAACATGAACCAAAAAACCGACTTCGATGGCGGTGTAGTGGTGGTGCAACCCATACCCACAGGTATGATTGAGGCATTAGATAGGCAAGACGACCTCTACCACGTGAATTTACAGGGACTTGATGCAGGAGAGCCTGTCAACAGCCTGCAACTTGTAGATGTTATTAGCCGAACTGTGAATCCCTACACTAACTTCCGCGATTACCTCAGGCTTGCCGAGCAACCCGAAGTTAGGTTTGTGATTTCTAATACTACCGAGGCCGGTATCGCATTCGACCCCGATTGTAAGCCCGATGACGCTCCTGCCCGTTCCTATCCGGGAAAACTGGTACAACTGCTCTATCATCGCTATCTCACTTTTAACGGCGATTTGAGCAAGGGCCTGATAATATTCCCGTGCGAACTGATATTCCTTAACGGACACAAACTCAAGGAAATTATTTACCGGTATATCGACCTGTGGCAACTGGGCGATGGATTCAGGCGGTGGTTCACCGAGGCCTGTGGCGTGTATGCAACGCTGGTCGATCGCATCGTTCCTGGCTTCCCGCGCAAGGAAATAGCGGAGATTAAGGAGCGCCTTGGCTACGACGACAATATGGTAGTGCAGGGCGAGTTTTTCCACTTGTGGGTGATAGAAGCGCCGGCAAGTGTGGCCCGTGAGTTTCCTGCCGATAAGGCCGGACTCAACGTTCTGTTCGTGCCCAGCGAAGAGCCATATCATGAACGCAAAGTGACGCTGCTCAACGGCCCTCACACCGTGCTCTCGCCTGTGGCATACCTGAGCGGCCTAAATATTGTGCGTGATGCTTGTCAGCATCCCATCGTGGGCCGATATGTGCGCAAAGTGATGTACGACGAACTCATGGCCACACTTAATCTTCCACAAGAGGAACTGCAGGCTTTTGCCGACAGCGTAATGCAGCGTTTCCTGAACCCGTTTGTTGACCATCAGGTGACTTCTATTATGCTCAATTCGTTCCCTAAATATGAGACACGCGACTTGCCCGGGCTCAAGACCTATCTCGCTCGCAAGGGTGAGTTGCCTCAAGGGCTTGTGCTGGGTCTGGCGGCCATTATCACTTATTACAAGGGCGGAACGCGTGCCGATGGCACGGAAATCGTCCCCAACGACTCAACAGAGAATATTCACCTGCTTCGCAGCTTGTGGGCTACAGGCGATGTGCGGCAAGTGGCCCGTGGAGTGCTGGCCGAGACGCGAATTTGGCACGAGGATTTGAATCTGATTCCGGGACTCACGGAGCAGGTTATATATTACCTGCAAGCCATAGCCGAGCGCGGTATGCTCAGTGTGGTGGAAGAAATACTGGACCGGCCGTCATGAAGTGCTTACAAATAAATCCTTCCGATAACGTGGCGGTGGCCATCAGCGCGCTACAGGCCGGCGAAGTGCTACGCGTTGCCGGTAAAGCCTTGACGGTGCTCGAAAATATCCCTGCCGGTAACAAGGTGGCTCTGAGCGATATATCTCATGGCGATAATGTGGTTAAATACGGCTTCCCAATAGGCCATGCCGTTAGTGATATAAAGTCTGGTAGCCTTGTTAACGACTTGAATATCAAGACCAACCTTAGTGGGCTGCTTGATTACAAGTATTCACCTGTGCAGTGCGTGCTTGCCGATGCCGCGCTCCGGCTTCCTGCGCGGTCGTTTATGGGGTATAAGCGGGCCGGCGGTGGCGTGGGCATCCGCAACGAGATATGGATAGTACCCACAGTGGGATGCGTAAGTGGCGTGGCCGATGAGTTGGCCTGTCGTCTGCGTGAGGAAACAAGATGTGATGGAATTGACGCGGTGGTATCGTTCCCGCATAGTTACGGCTGTTCCCAACTCGGCGACGACCACGAGAATACACGTAAGATTTTGCGCGATATAATTCTGCATCCCAATGCCGGTGCAGTGCTGGTGGTGGGGTTGGGCTGCGAGAATAATCAGCCTGCCGCGCTGCGCGAGATGCTTGGCGATTACGACCATGAGCGTATTCGATTTTTGGTGGCGCAAGAGACCCAAGACGAAATTAGCGACGGCATGAACATGCTGCGTGAGATGTACCGCATTGCGCGCTGCGATGTGCGCACCGAATTACCTCTGCATGAACTCAAGATAGGACTCAAATGCGGCGGAAGCGACGGCCTTTCGGGCATCACGGCCAATCCGTTGCTTGGTGTGTTCAGCGACTATATAGTGGCGCATGGTGGTACATCTGTGCTCACCGAGGTGCCTGAGATGTTTGGGGCAGAAACATTGCTCATGAACCGATGCAAAGACGAGGAGACATTCCGCAAAACAGTGCGTCTGATTAATGACTTCAAGCAATTCTTCATTCACAATGGCCAGCCTATCTATGAAAATCCCTCACCCGGTAATAAGGCCGGTGGAATTTCCACGCTCGAAGAGAAGTCGCTGGGCTGCACGCAGAAGGCAGGTGGTGGCCAAGTGCAAGATGTGCTTGCCTATGGCGGCCGGCTCGTCTCACGTGGACTGAACCTGCTTAGCGCTCCGGGTAGCGATGTCGTGGCTGCCACTGCGTTGGCTGCCGCCGGGTGCCACATGGTTCTGTTCAGCACGGGCCGTGGCACACCGTTTGGCACTTTGGTGCCAACCGTGAAGGTCTCCACAAACTCTGCGCTTAGCCGTAATAAACCGCGGTGGATCGACTTCAATGCCGGATCGCTGGTGGAGGGCGAGGCCATGGAATCAGTGGCCGAGCGCTTTGTCTCCTACGTCCTGGCTGTGGCAAGCGGAGAGTCGGTGGCCAACGAGCGTAACGGATATCGCGACATAGCGATATTCAAGACGGGTGTAACTTTGTAAGAGAGAAAATAAAATATTAATAATGAAACGGAATATGAAAGTTGTTGCTTTTGGAGAAATAATGCTTCGCTTGGCCACGCCACATTATCTGCGGTTCTCGCAGGCCAAGCAACTCAATGCCACCTTTGGCGGTGGCGAGGCTAATGTGCTGGTATCGCTCGCCAATTACGGTATTCCCACTGAATTTGTTACCCGCCTGCCGCAGAACGACATAGCCGATGCCTGCCTGCGCGAGCTACGTTCCTATGGCGTGGGTACTGACCACATCGCGCGTGGTGGCGACCGCATGGGGATATATTTCCTGGAAACAGGCGCGGTGGCGCGCGCCTCTCAGGTGGTTTACGACCGTGCGCACTCGGCTGTGGCTGAGATTAAGCGCGGTATGATATGCTGGGACGATGTGTTCCGCGATGCCACGTGGTTCCACTGGACCGGAATCACCCCGGCAATATCACAAGGCGCTGCCGATGTGTGCCTCGAGGCCATCGAGGCCGCTCATCACCATGGCCTCATCGTGAGCTGCGACCTTAATTATCGTAAGAACCTCTGGAAATATGGCAAGACAGCCGCCGAGGTGATGCCGAAGCTGGTGGCCGGATGCGACATCATTCTGGGCAATGAGGAAGACTGCGAGAAGGTGTTCGGCATTAAACCCGAGGGGTTCGACGTTACCGCAACCGGTGGCGACGTGGATAGCGCCAAGTTCCTGAGCGTGTGCCACATGATGTGTGAGCGTTTCCCGCGGTGCAAGAAGATGATTGTGACTCTGCGCGGAGCCGTTAATGCTAACCACAACACCTGGGGGGGAGTTCTTTATAGCGGCGGCAAACTTTTGCAGTCGCGGCGATACGACATCACGCACATTGTGGACCGTGTGGGTGGTGGCGACTCGTTTATGGGGGGCTTAATCTATGGCTTGCTCACTTATCCCGATGACGACAGGCGGGCGCTCGAGTTCGCTGTGGCTGCCTCGTGTCTTAAACATACCATTTACGGCGACTTTAATCAAGTCACTGTGGCCGAGGTGGAAAAGCTCATGGCCGGCGACGGTAGCGGGCGTGTGAGCCGTTAATATACCGATAATTCGTATCATAAATCTATGGCGCTGGAAACCGATAATAACCGTCGTAAACAGCAACTTTAGCGGGAATACGAAGAGTTGCAGAAGACCTATGCGCGTCTCAAGGCTCGATATAATCGAATGGTCGAGTACGAGGGCCCGCAACTCAACTTATTGTATATCAGCCTGCAAGACGACACCTCCCTTAAGGTGCGCCGTGAGCATAATAATAAGTTCGACCCCGGTGCTATTGCCGTTTTTTACGGCAATAGCAAACTGAGATATTTCTCTCGTTCCGAAATCAAGGTGCTCTCGCATCTCATGGATGCCGGATCGGCCTTTCACTCCATCGGTGCAAGGCGATGGGATAGGGCACGCCTTAGAAACGGAAGCCGGTGATTAACGATAGGTCGGCAAGTACGCTACTGAACCGGTATATTCCGGTGTTGTACATATGACTGTCGAAGTTTCCCACAAGGCTCGCGAAGAAGTGGCGGTGACTGTAGGTCACGCCCACTTTCGCCTTAAAGTTGATGGCAAAGTAGTTACTTCCACCATCACTCGAGGCGTGCGCCAGCGCGTGTTTAAGTCCGGGGTAAACTATCGCCGTGCCGTTGAGTAGCCATTTCTTGCCTAGAACCCAGTTGTAGCCATAACCGAAACTCAGGCAGTAGTCGGTGTAGTTGAATATGGTCTCGTTCTGCAACTCTTCTTCAGGTATTTTCACCGTCTCGCCATTTTCTGTGACAAACTCCGTAGTCGCCTTGGCGGCATCGAAGTATATGTCCTGGTGGCTCACGTTAAATCCCACAAGCATCGAACCCGCGCTACGCCTCTGATACTTCGAGTAGCAGTAAGACGCGGCCTGTGCATACTTGTTATGGTTCAGAAAATAGTATGCGTTAATTCCCCATGACTTGCGCCGGAGCCCCTCATAATTCTTTATTTCAAATTTTTCTTTGTCCTTGAGGTCCTTCGTGGTCACATTCATCTTTCCGGTGTTATGTGTGCGGTAGAATTCGGCGAAAAACCGCGCGCAAGTGAACGAGAACTCAAACTTGCGGCTCGTGATTTGCCGGCCCAGCAGTTTGTCCAGGTCTATCGCATAGCCCACCGATAAGGCCATAAACGACACGTACGCGCCTATCGTGGTCGATGGGGCCGTGTTATAGAAACGCATCTCCACGTTTTCCATCGGTCGGCATTGGAAGAAATCAAACCAATTATTGTTTTTTAATATCACTTTCCAGTTCATCCCGGTGCTTTTCACGTAGGTGGTGTCGTAGCTGTTAAATGTCTTGTCGCCCCATTTATACAGGTTGTAGCACGTGCGAATAAATCGTGGATAGTGCACTGTGCTGTCGTTGAAGTAGGTCTTGCCCTTCTTCAACTGCTCCAGCCAGAATCGTTTTGCCTTGCCTTTGTTCTCGGCGGCGGCGGGGGTATCTGTAATCTTTTGTATCCCCGCATCGGTAATGGCATAGTGGATAACCGATGAGTCGGCCTGAACCACTGCCACTGTGTCGTTCTTCGCCTGGGATAAGAACACACTGCAAGTGGCCAGTATCATAATTATTGCTATGTGTCTCATTTAGTAGCTATTTATTTTAGGCATTATTTTGGCATTCGCGCCCTAAAATGCTATTGGTTAACAAATAATATGTCTCCTTTCACGTGACGCGCTGAAAAAATCAGCGGCGGCGACACTCGTCTCTTACCGCAAAGTTAATCAAAATTTACAAATTTTAAGCACAGATGATGGTTAAAGTTTCAATTTGTTTTAATCCCGAACACTTGAGCGCCGTTTCACTACTACTATGAGAAGTGTGAAATAATTCGTATCTTTGTAGATGTGTTAGCGACAACTTCATTCGTTATTAAGCATCTGGCGTTTATGGAAAAACAAATAATAGTGATACGTGATATTCTGCTGGCAATGGTCTGCCTCTCGCTTGTGGCTTGCGCCGGGCGGCGCGTCGGCGAGTCGGTGCCTCCTAAACCCGATTATTCCGATAGCGCCCAGTGGTATATTACCACTCGCTCTGCCGATGTGGATATATTTTATGTGACCTCAACCGAAACCGGCGATTACCTGAGCGACGGCCATTCCTGTCACTATGCCGACACATATAGCGATAGCCTGCGATTACCCATCCTCGGCGAGATGGTGGGTGTGGACTCTCTGCTTAGCGGCACACTGAATTTCTATTCACCATATTACCGCCAGTGCTCATTGCAGTCGTTTGTGAATGATTCCCTGGCTCAGGCGCGACTCAGTTTGCCTATGAGCGATGTGAGAAGGGCTTTTAAACACTATCTGGAACACTTCAATGCCGAGCGCCCGTTCGTTTTGGCCGGATATAGCCAAGGTGCAATAATAGTACTGGATTTGTTACGCCGGATGCCTGCAAGCGTCTATTCGCGACTTGTGGCGGCCTACGTCATTGGGGCATCTGTGCCGCAATCCGATGTGGTGGCCGGAGGTAACATACTGCCCGCTCGTGCGGCCGACGACACCGGTGTAACTGTCTGCTACAACTCGGTGCGGAGTGCACAATGCGCTCTGTGGCCTCGTAGCGCGTTGTGTATCAATCCGGTGAACTGGCGCACCGACTCCACCGCGGCTTTGCTCATAACCGAGCCTTCGCCTTTATTACCCACAACCGAGCAAAAGCGCGACACGATAACCGTCAGGTTAGATACCGTCTCTAACTTGCTTCTGCTAGACGGATTCACCGCTACCGACTACGTTCTGCCTCTGATAGGCAAACAAGGCAACTATCACTCACGCGAAATATGGCTCTACCGCGACCTGCTACGCCAAAACATCGCCCTGCGGACGTCACGCTTCCATAAATATCACGCATATAAGTTGCGGAAATAGCGGAAAATTCTTATTTTTGTTGTCACAGAAGAAACCTATACTATTCAAGTAAAATATTTCTAAACGATATGAGATTCTCTAAGATTCAGGTATTGCAAGCTATGCGCTCCACCGGCGTTGTCCCCGTGTTTTATAATGCCGACCCCGAGACGGCTTGGCAGGTGGTCAAGGCGTGTTATGAGGGCGGCGTGCGAGCATTTGAGTTCACTAACCGTGGCGAGTTTGCCCACGAGGTATTTGCCATCATAAGCAAGCGATGCGCCGCAGAATGCCCCGATATGATTTTGGGAGCCGGCTCGGTGGTGGATGCCCCCACGGCCTCGCTCTACATCCAGTTGGGCGCTAATTTCATTGTGGGGCCTCTGTTTAACCCGGATGTGGCCCGCGTGTGCAATCGCCGTCTGATCCCTTACATCCCCGGGTGCGGCACTGTCACCGAGGTGGGCGCTGCCCAGGAGGCCGGCTGCGACGTGTGCAAGGTGTTCCCTGGCGAGGTCTTGGGCCCCAAGTTCGTGAAAGCGATATTGGCCCCGATGCCGTGGTCGCAACTGATGATAACCGGCGGCGTGGAGCCTACCGAGGATAGCCTCACCGCCTGGTTCTCGGCCGGCGCGATGTGCGTGGGCATGGGCTCAAAATTGTTCCCTCGCGATGTTGTTGCCGCGCATGATTGGACTAAGATCACCCAGCGATGTCGCCTTGCTTTGGCTTGCGCCACTAAGCGATAAAAGCACTTCCGGATTAATGACAATAACCACATAAATTCAAGGATATAATGGAAAATATGACTAACAAGATGACTAACTATAGATGGGTGATTTGTGCCATGCTCTTTTTCGCCACCACGGTCAATTATCTCGACCGACAGGTGCTCTCGCTCACCTATCCGGGAATGATTGAGGTTGAGTTTCATTGGGACGAGAGCATGTACGGGCGCATTACAGCCGCCTTTTCCATAGTTTATGCTATCTGCGGCTTGTTTGCAGGGCGCTTTGTCGATTGGGTCGGCACCAAGAAGGGCTACCTTTGGGCAATAGGCGTGTGGTCGGTTGGTGCTTGCGCTCATGCCCTTTGCGGCGTGCTCACCGAGTGGGTCACCGATTTCGACGACAAGTTTGAGCTTATCAGCGCCACAGGTGATGCGGCTGTATTAGTGGCCACTGTGGGAATGTACTTTTTCATCGCTGCCCGATGTGTGCTCGCTCTGGGTGAGGCCGGAAACTTCCCTGCGGCCATCAAGGCCACCGCGGGATATTTCCCCAAGAAGGACAGGGCATTTGCCACGTCTATTTTCAACTCCGGCTCCTCGGTGGGAGCTCTCATTGCGCCTCTCACCATTCCGGTCATCGCCAAGCACTTGGGGTGGGAAATGGCCTTCATTCTCATTGGCGGTTTGGGCTTTGTGTGGATGGGATTCTGGATATTCTTCTACCACAAGCCGCAAGAGAGCCCGTTTGTAAACAAAGCTGAACTGGACTACATTAATCAAGACGATAATGACTCAGAAGCACCGCACCTCGAGAGCGACCGGCACGAACGCAAAATATCGTTGCTGAAGTGCTTCAAGTACAAGCAGACATGGGCCTATGCCTTCGGCAAGTTTATGACCGATGGCGTGTGGTGGTTCTTCCTCTTCTGGACGCCAAAGTATCTCCACACCCATTTCGACATCCTGCCCACATCATCTTTCGGTATGACACTGATTTTCGTCCTCTATCTGATAACAATGTTATCTATTTTCGGCGGCAAGTTGCCCACCATTATTATTAACCGCACGGGGCTCGACCCTTATGCCGCGCGTATGCGTGCCATGTTCGTGTTTGCCCTGTTCCCGCTACTGGGCATCTTGGCACAGCCTCTTGCCGGCTTCTTCGGCACTCCCTGGGTACCCGTAATACTTATCGGCATCCTCGGCGCAGCCCATCAGTCATGGTCGGCCAATATTTTCACCACCGTGGGCGATATGTTCCCCAAGTCGGCCATCGCCACCATCACAGGCATTGGCGGTCTGGCCGGTGGGCTGGGCTCGTACCTTATCAACCGTGGCTCGGGTGAACTTTTCACCTATGCCGGCGAGACTAATATGCACGCTCTTGGGTTTGAGGGCAAGCCGGCCGGATACATGATTATTTTCTGTGTCTGTGCCGTGGCTTACATCATAGGATGGGTTGTAATGAAGACGCTCGTTCCGCGCTACAAGCCCATTAACCCCGAAGAGTAAAAACATAATTCCCTGATTTATAACTTTGAAAACTGATAACCGCGATGAAACAATTCTTGGATAACGACTTCCTGCTACAGTCCGACACGGCTCGTATGCTCTATCACGAGCACGCCGCCAATATGCCTATAATCGATTTTCACTGTCACCTTTCACCGCAAATGGTGGCCGAAGACTATAAGTTCCGCTCCATAACCGAACTCTGGCTGGGCGGAGACCATTACAAGTGGCGTGCCATGCGCACCAACGGCGTGCCCGAACGCTTCTGTACCGGCTCCGATACTTCCGACTGGGAAAAGTTTCTCAAATGGGCCGAAACCGTGCCTTACACGCTCCGTAACCCTCTCTATCACTGGACTCACTTGGAGCTGAAGACTGCCTTCGGAATCAATAAACTGCTTGGACCCGACACCGCTCGCGAGATCTTCGACGAATGCAACGAAAAACTTGCCTCGCCACAGTACTCCGCCCGCGCTCTCATGCGCCGATATAACGTAGAGGTGGTCTGCACCACCGACGACCCGGCCGACTCGCTCGAGCACCACATTGCCACTCGCGATAGCGGCTTCGAGATTAAGATGCTGCCCGCATGGCGGCCCGATAAGGCCATGGCCGTTGAAAATCCGGCCGCCTATCGTGCCTATATCGAGAAGTTGGGCGCCGCGGCCAACGTGAGCATAACGTCATTTGCCACTCTTATCGACGCGCTACAGCGCCGGCACCACTTTTTCGACCTGATGGGATGCCGGCTCAGCGACCACGGCATCGAGGAATTCTATGCCGACGATTGGTCCGACACTGAGGCTAATTCTATATTCGTCAAGGTGATGGACGGCTGTGAACTATCTGCCGACGAGACGCGTAAGTTCAAATCGGCTATGATGCAGGTGTTTGGCGAAATGGATGCCGATAGTGGATGGACACAGCAATTTCATTACGGCGCAATCCGCGACAACAACTCGCGGATGTTCCGCCTGCTTGGCCCCGACACTGGCTTCGACTCTATTGGCGAGTTTAACACGGCCAAGAGCATGGCGCGATTTCTCGACCATCTCGATAGACGCGGAAAACTGGCTAAAACCATCCTCTATAATCTAAACCCCTGCGCCAACGAGGTGATAGCCACTATGCTGGGCAATTTCCAAGACGGCTCTGTGCCGGGTAAAATTCAGTTCGGCTCGGGCTGGTGGTTCAACGACCAGAAAGACGGTATGGAGCGGCAGATGAACTCGCTCTCGCTGCTGGGCCTGCTCAGCCGGTTCGTGGGTATGGTCACCGACTCGCGCTCCTTCCTCTCGTATCCGCGCCATGAATACTTTAGGCGCACTCTATGCAATCTGCTGGGGCGCGACGTTGAAAACGGCGAAATACCCATCCAGGCTATCGGCCGCGTTAAGGATATGGTGGAAGACATCTCCTACCGCAACGCCAAGCGATACTTCAACTTCTAAACCACATCTCATCATCACGATTGTGGCCTATCCATGCCTATAAGTCCTATAGGCCCAATCTCGCATTCTCGCCTTCATGGCCGACACGCGCCGTCTGGCCTAAACTTCAAGTTTCTGATATTCAGAAACTTGAATATGTTATTCTCCCAGCACGTGATTGGCCACAGCCACCACATCGCTCACGTCCACGTCTTCGTCGCCGTTCATGTTGGCGGCCTCCATCACAAACGTGCCATCGGGCAATTCGCCCATTGTGTAGTTGGCCAGAGCCACCACGTCGGTCACGTCCACGTTACCGTCATCGTTCACATCACCGCGAGTTATCGCGTCTATTCCGCGGTAGGGTTGCCATTCGCCTGCACTGGTTCGCCAGTAAGGTATCGCTCCGCGTTGAGTCGCCACTGCCACTTGGGCCTTCGTCATCACGTTGCCCTCAGCGTATGTCGCGTTGTTGGGGTTATACACCTTGAAATTCCCATCTTCGATGCTCCCGGGCAATGTGGCCACCATAGCGTCCATTCCCGCTTCCTTTATCTGATTACTCCAGCATATGAAATACTGTAACTTGTCGCAGCCGGTCAGATCTACTGTGGTCAGGTTGTTGCCCCAGCATGTAAGATACCACAACTTCTTTTTACCTGCCAAATCCAGGCTCTCTAATTTGTTGATATTGCACTCCAGATAAGTAAGCGAGTCCAGTCCTGTTATGTTAAGCGTGGTCAGCTCGTTGCTCGAGCATTCCACTCTTGTTAGCAGCTTGTTGTTGCTCAAGTCCAGATTTTCCAACTTATTGTTGTAGCATTGCAGAATCTCCAGTTTTTTATTCTTACTCAAATCCAGATATAGCAACGCGTTGTTGTAGCACTGTAGCATAGTCAGCTCGGTAAAGTATCCTATGCCGTTCATGGCGGATACGCCCTTATTGTTAAAGGATATCGTCTTTATGTCGTCTATCTCATCGGCGGTCAGTTTCGCGTCGGCTCCATAATTCTGGCTTAGCAGATACTCACGGAACTTGGTGCCAGGGAAATGGTCATCGTCTATCGGTATGTAATTCAGGAACTCAGCCGTATATCCAAAAAAGTGAATATTCTTCTTATTGCCTTCGGTTACTTGTCTCAGCGTGGGGCAGTCGTTTTTCTCGTTGGAGAGGCCGGCTCTGTAGCAGTACATATTAATTGCTTTGCTTCTGTTCGATGCTTTATCTATCATTTGGTCCCAAGCCTCGCTCTTTATTTTATTTAGATAGCATCTAACATGAACCAGATTCGGATTCTTTGATATGTCTATCTCACTGATATTGTTATCGTCGCAATAGAGATTTTTTAAATTTGGAAAATACTCTATGCCGGTCAGGTCGTTTATGCCCTTCTTCGTTAGTGCCAGACTTGTGATATCGTTGTTCTCACTCTCTTTAACTATCGCGTCGGCGCCTTCCTTTTGGCTATATAACGCTGTGCGTAGCGCCCCGTCCGGGAAGTGGCTCCTGTCTATACCCACGTAGTCTTCGTTTGCACTCAGCGAATATGTCTCCTCGCCGTTCTTCACCGTGAAGTCATATCCATTTTGTAATATAATTCTAAGCAAATTCCGGTTTGGCAGATTATTCCGTTCGCTCGCCACTGCGTTGAAGCCTTCCACCAGTGCTGTTTTGCCTGCAGCTGGCGTCGGTATTGTTGGCGCTATCATGTTCCAGTCCACTCCTTCCCCGGTGTTGTCGTAGCAGCGCAGATGATAGAACTCCTTATTGTACGACAAATCAATGCTTCGGCTCTTACCTCCGTTTATCCACATTCGCCGCAGACAACACAGGTTGGCAATGCCGGTCCAGTCGGTCACAGCCTTAAGCGATGTGTTTGCTGTCCCCTCAATATTTATCGTGCGCAATTCAAACATTTCTGCCGATTCCAGAACGCTTCCATATTTGTTAGTTAGCCATTCGCGTAAGGCGGGGTCGGGAAATAATGCCTCGATGATTGGTATCCGGTTTGAGATTATTATGTCTTTGCCGGGAAGCGTCTTCTTGAGCCCGTTAACGAACGTCTGCTTACTTGCGTTGAACAGTGCCGTCCCTTCATAACTGAAGTTTTTCAGATTTGTTATCGTCCCAACGCCTATCATTGCACTGTTTCCCGGATACTCCATCGTGAAATTAACCACACCGCTCATCGCAAGGGCAGTGCTGTTCGGAGCGCGCAATAGCACTGCCGAACCATCCACTTTCACACTCTTAAAGTCGGTAAGCGCGCTTCCGTTAGTGCTGCGGGCTATCACGCGCGAATGGTGGAATACAAGGCTCTCCTGCCAGTCATGACCTTCTATCGCGGCATTTGTGTTACCGCTTACGTAGAAGTACATCGTTGCGTGATCCAGTGTCACTGTGGCTTTGTTGGTTACATACATGGCGTTGGCGTCTCCGTCGTTGCCATATACCCTGGCGGCTGTCAGCGCGTCGCTCACGAATGTCGTGTTGGCCTCAATTCTGATAGGGGCGCACGTGGTGGAACTGAACTCGCTGTCATGGGTCTTGAACAGCACTGTCAGACCATCGCAACTCTCGTTATAGATGCAACGGTTGTCGTTTCCGGTGCGGGTTATCTTCACGTTCTCCAGAGTCAATGTCTTCGTGCTGTGGTCGTAACTCGCCTTGTAACTGTAATCGGTGTAGTTGGCCGAGATATACTGGCCGGTTATGTTTCGGCAGTTAGCGTCGGTTACCGACACACCGCCCAACTTGAATCCGTAGTAGGTCGATGCCTGAACTGTCAGCCCTATGGCCAGCGCCACCACAATCAGTGTAAGTCTTGTTTTCATATATCCTTGTCTTTATGAATTATTTTTCCTGATCTTTAGCCCACTAATGGCATTGCAAAATTAATCATAATCATGCTTCTGATATATGCAAAATCGTGCATTCACCATGCAAAATCACGCCTATCCCACAATCCCCATCCCTGTCATGCCTATAATTCTTATAGGACCTATAAGACTTATCCTTCCCTGATATCCATCCTCTCCACTATATCGGCAACGCGCCATGCGGCCAGTGCCGCACGACGCGTCGCCGTAGCTCCTTGTAAATTATTATTCAAGTTTTTAAAGTTTGAACTTTACTTTTTATGTTCAGCGTTAGCCTCTCTAAACCATAAACAATAAACCTTAATTCAAGTTTCTGATATTCAGAAGCTTGAATAGATTACTCTCCCATAACTTGGTTGGCCAGTGCCACCACATCGCTAACGTTGATTTCGTCATCGCCGTTGATATTGGCCGCCTCCACCACAAACGTTCCCTCAGGAACATCGCCCATAGTGTAGCTTGCCAGTGCCACCACGTCGGCAACATCCACGTTATCGTCGCCGTTCACATCACCCGGCACATACGTCGCGTACTCCACCCATTCCGAGGTGTCAAACGCGTAGTAGCATGGTGTCCAGCCCTTAACCATAAGTTCCTTCACCTGAGCCACGCTCAGGTTGTCGTTATTCTCGGCATAGCCCATCGATTCATTATCGCGGAAGTAATTTATCTTGCGCGCGCTCACCGTGGGCATCTGCGCTATCATCTGCTCCAGACCCTCACCCTTTATCATGTTATTGCTGCAACTCAGTTGCGTCAGTCTTGTGTTAGCGCTCAGATTTAGCGTGCTTATTCTGTTACTCGAGCAGTCAAGCCGCTGCAGCGTCTGGTTCGACAGCAGATTAAGCGATGTCAGGCTGTTTGTGTGACACATCAGTACGCCCAGTTTACTGTTCCGTCTCACGTCCAGACTCTCTAGCAGATTATCGTTGCACTGAAGCACTGCCAAGCCGGTCAGAAATTCCACGCCCTTTAGGTTCTTGATGCCTTTTCTGTTTACATTCAGTTGCTTAATGCCCTCTATTTCGGCCCTTGTTAGCAGGTCATCGGCTCCGTAGCTTTGGCTCTGCAGGTAACTGCGGAATATCTCGTCCGGAAAATTCGTGCTGTTAATGGCCACTCCGTCTTCGTAGGCAATCCACTCGCCATTTTTCCTGTAGTAGGGCACCCAGCCTTTCGCTATTATCTCCACTGCTCTCACAGGTGTCATAAGGCTTTGCTCGTTGCTGTCGTCCTGGTCCATCACATACACCTTCGGACTGTCGGTGCGCCAGGTTAGCTGAATGCCTATAAAGTTGTTCAGCCTCGTTGCGTTGGAACACAACCCCGTGTTATACACCTTCAACTCTCTCAGTTTAGTGTTGGCCGCATTGTTCAGTTGCAGTGTGGGTAGGTCGGGATTGCCGCTCACGTCCATTGTCTCCAGCGTCGGGCAATCCACCACGCTCACCGTTCTGTTTAACTTGTTGTTCTGCGCGTATAGGGTCTTCAACTTCGTCGCCGCCCCCAATCCGAACATCTCGCGCAACTGGTTATTGGAGCAGTCCAGATATTCCAACTTAGTGTTATAATTCAGCCATAGCTGCGTCATCCCGTTTTCTTCACATTGCAAGTTCTTTAGTTCCGGACATATCAGTTGAAGCGTGCTCAACTGATTCTTGAAGCAATACACTGTGCTGAGTTTCGAGCCGCTGTGGTTCAGCGATTTCAACTGATTATTCTGGCAATATAGGCTCTCCAGATTGGTGCATTTGGAGCAGTCCAGAACCTTCATCTCATTGTTGGCCACGCTCAGCGTCGTCAGCTCCGGCAGCGATACTGTCAGTGTGTCTATACGGCAACTGTAGGCGTATATCGATTTTAGCGATGTCAGCTGCTCCACGCCGTTTAGCGACCTTATGTTGCTCCTGCCGGCCACATTCAGTGTCGTGATTTCGGCTATTTCCGGTTTGGTCAGGTATCCGTCGGTGCCGTAGCTCTGGCTCTTGAGGTAGCTGCGCAGATTTGCGTCGCGGAAATACCCAGAGGTGATGGGGATTGCATACGTTATGCGCAGTGTCTGCGACGTTATCACATTGTTGGCCATTCCGTTGATGACAAATGTTTTCAGCACGGGGCTGTAGTCGGCTCCTGCCGGCGATATGGCGTAGTGCTTTCCTCCTGTCGTGTAGTCGTTGGCCGTCACCACTGCATAGCCCCCGGTGTTGCCTTGCAGTGTCAGGTCGCTCTCGCCAGTCACTATAAAGTACGGCATATCCACTATGCAACCCTTCGAGCCATAGATGGTGGACGTGGAGTTTGCCCCGAACGATATCCGTGCGTTGCATCCGCTTTCGCGTGCTATTGCCCGGCTGTTGCTGGCGGTGATTGCGTATGCCGAAGTTTCTTCTCCGTCAATGTAGAGTGTGCATGAGTTGGCTATGTATATCGCATCCTCATCCTTGCCGGTTATTATCACCTTCGAACCGCTACTGGCGAAGAAGGTGGTGGTGTCCTCTATACGCACCGGTGCGGCGTCGGCGGCCGCCAATTCGCAAGTGCCCTTAAACACTACTTTCAGATAATTGCAACTCTCGTTATATATCGCGCGGTTACCGCTCCCACTGCGGCTTATGGCCACGTTGGTCAGTGTCACCTCGTTGGTGCTTGGGTCGTATGTCACCGTGCCGGCCTTGATGTTCGACCCTGTCACATTGCGGTAGTTGTCGCTCGTTACGCTCACGCCGCCTATCTTAAATCCGTAGTAAGTCGCTCCTTGCATCGCCGTCACGCAGGTCAGCGCCACCATCATCATCGCTATTAGTCTCGTTTTCATAATATCCGTAAGTTTTTTCTTGTTAGCACTCAGTTTTATGTCGCAAAATTAATTCATCCTCGCATCGGCGTCAAGGCTATTTTCTGCATTTATCTTTTCTGCCCACTGCAACAGACTTTACACCTCATTTAATCCGCCGTCTGAAATCGGTAGGGGTCTCGCCGTATGCGCGCCGAAACGCCCGTGAATAGCTGGCCGAGTCCTCAAATCCGCATCGGTACGCTACCTCAGAAATTAGCGTGCCGGGCTCTTCCTGTAGCAGCGCGCGCGATTTCTCCAGCCGTATCTCTATCACCAGCTGTTGTAGCGTCACGCCATACACCGTCTTCACTCGTCGGTTTAGTTGCCCGCGAGTAACATACATCCCCTGCGTCAAGGCTCTAACGCTCAAGTCTCCTTGCGACAAATGCCGTTCCACCAGTGCCCACAGGCGCCGGGCGAATTCTCTGTCGGCCGGACGCTTCATTCCATCATCGCCCATGCGCTCTATCCTCTCGGTCATAGGGCCGGTGGGGAGCATGTCGCGCACATCCGCTTCTTCGCTTGGCTCTCGGAAGGTAACCAGCCTGATTCGCTCGTCAAGCCGCCGAACAAATGCCTGGCTTGCAAACAACTCTTCCACAAGGGCACTAACGTCTTTGTCGGCTCTTTGGCCTCTCTGCGTGGTGCCGGCTTTATCGCTCTTATCGTTACGTATCTTTCTCATTTCCCGTACCGTAATTCTCCTTTCACAAGCCACCGAACGGGTCTTTCTGTTAGTTGGCTTGTTCTCTGATGCAAAGTTCGGCATATATCACAAAAATCACTATGCAAAATCATGCATAACACATGCAAAATCATGCATATTATCCTCTTTTGTCTCGGTCTCTGCCTCTGCCACTATCGCTTCTCGGTAACTCTCACCGATTTGCTCCATTCAACACTCGGTATGTTCAAAGTTCTTAGGACTTTGTGGGGAGTAAAATGCCGGAAAATACCCAAAATTCGGTATTTCTCTTCTTTAGGCTATCCCTTAATTTTGCAAAAAATTAACACATAAAACACTAACTGCAGTGAAACATTTATTTAACACGCTCTTTTTGAGCATAATTCTGTGCGCGTTCGCGCTCACCGCCTCAGGGCAGGAGAGCAAAGTGAATGTGCAATCTGAGCAAGCCTCTACCTCAATCACCACCGACACCACTGTGGCGAAGCCTAAGAAAGCCATGAACCGTCTCACCGTGGGCGGATACGGCGAAGCCGTGGGAAGCCGCATGTTTTATTCTAACAACTACAAGCGTTACACCGACGCTTCGCTCTACAAGAACGCCAAGGGATTCGGCCAGTTCGACCTCCCGCACGTGGTGTTCTATATCTCCTACAACTTTGGCAAGGGCTGGAGCATGGCTGCTGAAGTTGAGTTCGAGCACGGAGGCACCGAGAGCGCTGTCGAAGTCGAAGAGGAAGAAACCGGAGAATATGAGAAGGAAATTGAGCGTGGAGGAGAAGTGGCCCTTGAGCAGTTCTGGATTCAGAAATCTTTTTCGCCCGCTGCCAATCTGCGCGCCGGACACATGGTGGTGCCTGTTGGCGCTACTAATAACGCTCACATGCCCACCGAATTTTTCACCGTGTTCCGCCCCGAGGGCGAAAACACCATCTTCCCCTGCACCTGGCACGAAACAGGAATCAGCTTCTGGGGTATGAAGGGCGACTGGCGATACGAGGCCATGTTCATCGCTGGCCTCGATGCCGACCGATTCAACAACAAAAACTGGATTCACGATGGCAACGGTAGCCCCTATGAGTTCAAAATGGCCACAGCCTATGCCGGCGCAGCACGCATCGACAACTTTTCCATACCCGGTCTGCGTCTCAGTCTCAGTGGGTACATAGGCAACAGCGCCAACAACACGCTCAACGCCAACAACAAGTACGACGGACTACACGGTACCGTGGCTATCGGCGCTTTCGACTTCCTTTACAAGGGACACAACTTCGTGGCTCGTGGTAACTTCGACTACGGTCACCTAAGCAACTCGCTCGAAATCTCCAAGGCTAACAAGGAGACGCGCAAAGATTCTCCCTCGCCCAAGAACAACGTCGCCGAAGCGGCAATCGCCGCCGGTGTCGAGGCCGGTTACGACATCTTTGCTCCCATAACCAAACTTCACCGCAAGGGACACAAATTCTACATCTTCGGCCGCTACGACTACTACGACTCTATGTTCCGCACCGTCTCGGCTATGACCGACGAAAAGGAATGGGGACGCCATAAAGTCACCGTAGGTTTCAACTACTACCCAATCCGACAAATAGTTATCAAAGGAGAGTATAGCAACCGCATCTTCCGTGCGCCATACAACAACGAACCCACTATCAGCCTCGGCATCTGCTATGCGGGTATGTTCCACTTCCTCTGATAATCACTGATTCACATAATTTGGATTATATTATTCATAAACTATTAAAACCATTTTAAGACAATGAAACAGTTACTTACTAAAGGGGCTTTTATCCTGTGCCTATCGCTTCTCTTTGCCGCTTGTGGCAACGATGAGCCTAAAACTGGGCCATCTGGCACCGACGCCACCAAGACAGCCATACTCAAGCAGTATGTCAATGGTGTGGTGGTTCCCACCTACAAGTCGCTTGCTGACGAGGCCCTGAAATTGAGCGCAACTTGCTCAAGTCTGAAACAAAATCCAACTCAGGAACTGGTAAATCAAGCCTGTGCCGACTGGATCGCCGCACGCAAGTATTGGGAACAGAGCGAAGCTTTCCTCTATGGTGCCGCAGCCGATTACTACATCGACCCGCACATCGACTCTTGGCCTCTGAAAAAAGACCTGCTCGACAACACTCTCCGTAACGAGGCTCTTATGGCCGAGCTCGACGAGAATGGCGCCGCAGCCGATGGCTTCTCATCTCTGGGCTACGGACTCATGGGCTTCCACGCTGTGGAATACGTTATCTTCCGCGAAGGTAAACCGCGCAATATCGCCGACATAAGCACTGCCGAACTTATCTACGTCACCGCCGTGGCTCAAGACCTCGCCAACCAGACCGTGCGTCTCGAAGCTGCCTGGGCCGGAATCAACAATGTTTCAACCGCAAAGCAAAACATCCTCGAGGAGTTTGAGCTGGAACCGAGCATCAACTACGGCCAACTCATGATCGATGCCGGACTGCAGGGCAACTCTATCTACAAAACCCAGCTCGACGCTATCATACAAATTCTCCAGGGCGCAAGCGACATCGCCGATGAAGTGGGCAACACCAAGATAACCGATCCCTGCACGTCGGGCAACGTTCTCGACGTGGAATCATGGTACAGCTGGAACTCTATCGCCGACTTCGCCGATAACATCCGTAGCGTCCGCAACGCTTACTTCGGCTCGGTCAACGGCTCAGTCAACAACAACTCTCTGGCCGCCTACGCCGGCAAGAACTATCCTAACCTCGATTCTGAAGTGCGCGCTAAAATCGATAACGCTATCCTCAAAATCGAAGACCCCGTTCAAGGTATGCCTGCTCCCTTCCGCAATCACCTCACTTTCGCCGAGAACCAGGGTGCTATCGACGCTTGCAATGAACTTATGGATGCCATCGACGACCTCATTGAGGTTATTCAATAAAAACCGGTATTGATTATGAAAAAGTTATTTATATACATCTGTTCGCTTGGAATGATTGCCGCCTTAAGCGCTTGCTCCGACGACAAAAAAACCTCGCCCGAACCACAACCCGCTGAACTCTCCGAAGAGTACTACTCCGGCGGCAAACTCGGGACCACGTTCAACAACACTTCCAGCGCCTACGAGCAGTTCACTCCGGCTGTCGAAAACCAGGGTCTCATAGCATCGTTTAAGCGTGGCGAACGCATCTTCGAAAGTCCTTTCGACCTCAGTGAAGACCCGTCCACTCCTATGCGTGGATTAGGTCCGCTCTGGATTCGCGACAACTGCATCCACTGCCACCCCGGATACGGACACGGCTCGCGTCAGACCGAATACAATAGTGTTTATGAGAACGGTAATGGTTATCTGCTCGTGCTCACCGATGAGAACGACACATACCTCTCGTCGCTCACCGGTATGCCGCAAACTCAGGCCGCTCCGCCTTTCAAGGCACCTCTCGACGAGAAAAAAATAAAAATCAGTTGGCTCTCCTACACCGATGAGTGGGGCAATAAGTTCCCCGACGGTGAGACCTACGACCTCATTTATCCCGAGGTCACCATCCCCGAGGACGCTTTCTACGTCCCGCTGCAGGTGGGGGGCAAAGACATCGCCTATTCGCAGTTGCGCGTGAAACTTGAAAACACAATCGGTATCTACGGCACCGGACTGCTCGACGCCATCTCCGACGAGGATATTCGCGCCCAGTATCTGGCCGAGGAAAAGGCCGGAGTGGAGCTCAACCCAGCCATCTGGGCAGGTGGCGACTTCGCAAGCTACTACGTTAACGCCATGCCCTGCTCCGACAAGAAGCAGTACGTGCGCCGATATACATACGCACTCTCGCGTGGCTCAATCCAGGACGGACCGGGCGCTAACGCCATCTGGAACATTACCAACGTCACTCGTAGCGACCGCAAATCGCACTACATGACGGCCGCTTACGCAACCGTGGCAAGCAAAGACCCCGATGTGCAAGCCAAGTTCTACCACTACTACCCGCAGTGGAACAAGACCGGCGACGTGGAGA
>CADADP010000029.1 GCA_902786725.1 uncultured Bacteroidales bacterium | reverse complement strand
ACGTATACTTTCGGTGAAAGAATGTCCGCAGAAGTCGAAAGGGAATCCCTCTGCAGTGTTGCATAAGTTCAGGTGAATGCCATTGACAACGGTTTTCAATAAATCATACGTCCAAACTTGTGGAGAGACTTCGTATGTCTCTTCACGACCTAAAACAATATTATTCATGCTGCTATAGCGTATTGATTAAAAGAAACTTCTTTACCTAAGATGTTGATGCGCTTACCGTTCAGTAGGGCATAGTCGATGCTTGGCTCACTGCCATACTCAAGAGCTTCTTTGCAAGCCATGAGTATCTTGCCCATGAGGTTCTGTCCCACGAACAGCCCTACAGTAGCCCATTCGCCAAGGCGCATTTTGTCCTGTTCGCGCTTAATAGCGGCCTTGCACATGCCCTGTGCCTTCAATTCCTTGTGCAAGGCATTCAACCGCTTCTTCAACTCGTCATTACGAGTACCCCATACAGTAGCCGTGCTTCCTCTTTGAAACGTACTGTCCTCAATGATAACGGCATCTTTGGGAAATGACAGTAACAGTCTGCGGAAGTTCTCGTTGCCAAGACACTTCTGCCACACTACGTACTTCATCCACTCCACGTTGAATGTCTCCCAATCAGCCCGTTTCTCGTTGTCATGGGGTTTGCGGATGGTCTTCTTGGCGGCATAACCGTTATTACACACGACAAGCTGACGTTGAATAGCAATGTGTGCGTCCGTTCCGTAAGAGAAAGCCCCTGCGATATAGGCGCACTCACTGTTATGGAAGTGAATACCCTCAATCTCAAAGGGGTAACCTGACACCATGTTACCCAACGATAGAACAATGCCATTCCGCACGTCTGTACCACGGCGAAAGGCATAGCAATTCAGCACGGCAGCATCGTATGGCTCCGTGCGACAAAAAGTTTCCGAAATGTTAATCAAATTACTCATAGTGCAATATTTAACTATAAAACAATAATGCGTTAAATCCTCGCTTGTTTTTAGTCAGTCGCCTATATCTGAGGATAAGGCTCTGACTCGCATCATTCTCCCACCGTAGCCGCCTATGATTGAGGCTCGGTTGGGGCAGTTCAAGACTGTCTCTTGATGCAAATCATGAATGAAAACATGACAAAGAACGAGGCTTTATTCTGTAAAGCGAATACAAAATTATGAAAAATAATTGAATTGGCCAAATATCCGCCCTTAACAAATGTTAAGAAAAAACAAACGTCTTCTATTCATTAATGATAGTTCGCAAAGTCAACCAAACAGAAATCTCATCAAACCTTTGTGCTGATGTGCTTTTTCTGTTCTTGGGAAGGATGTGGCATCATACTTTTTTGCAATGTTCAATCCGTACTTCTCATTTAACTCATTGGCAATCTTCATAAATTCCTTTCCGTGGTCTTTGTTGTCCCTTATGCCGTTCCATGCAATATAATAGTGGATAAGTTCATGTACCATCAGGTTGAGGAACACATCTTCGGGAAAGTCATAGCAGTCAGAGAATTTGATCTCCTGCCATTTGATAGGATGTTTCCCCTTTTTGTTCCTGTTGAACTCAAATCTTGCCAAAGTATTCAGTTTGTTCATAATTCCATATTTGGGTGTCGGAAGCGAACCATTAAAATACATCTTGTTACACTCACTGAACATTTCCGGCATGGTGTTGTAGTCTGCTATCATATTTCTGCGTTATTTAATGGTGAAATCTTCTGCTTGACATTGGCCTTTATTTCATTGAAAAATACTGAATTCAGAATTGAAATGCTCAGGCAGGGCAGGGTGTCACTATTTTTTATCATATATGCTTTTACAATTCTTTATATCAAACCCAAATCTAAAAAACAATTCTTCAAGTTCGGCATGGTTAATGGTTTCATTCAGACATGATGCTATATGGTTTATTACATCGTAAGTCTGCATTATTTCACGTGGGAACAAGTCCTTTACAATATGAGATTCTTCTTTGGTGTTATACGGATGTTGGGGGCTGTACGATATTTCAAAGTCTAACAGTTCTAAAGCCCAAGTGTAATTTTGAGGGTGTATGGCATTATGCAGAATTTTGTTAGAATGAAGTATCTTTAAATTTTTTACAAGCACTTCAGCAGCAACCAAATAAGATTGTGTGTGTCCTCTCTTGTTGTATTTCTCCCACTGAGCCACTTGCCTCCAAATTTCCTCTTTAGGCATATAGGCTGCGTCGCATATTCGGTAAGGACACTCAACGGAATACTGTAATAGAATTGGAGTCAGAACATGCCTATTTGTCAACAGTATTTCGTTTTCAAGCTTGATGACATATTGCATGATATTAGTCTTTATTCCCAAATCATGAACTTCAATTCCTATTTCAAAGTCTCTTACAGCCTCATCTTTCAACAAAATTCCCCACGTGTAATCATCGAATTCTCCTGAATGCACATGGCTGTATTGTGTGTAACTCAACCCATTCCCTTTACTTACAATGTATCGTCCATCTTTCTTGGATACAATATAACTACGACCATGATGCGGAGAAACACATATCATAGTCCTATTCCCTGAACTATCTCTCAAATAAGGGAATGGGGGAACAGAAACATCATTTGACTTAATGATGGTGTATGGAACTTCTTTGGCGTAAAACTCTTGCATAAGTTTTAGATTTAAGAGGTCACGCCTCTTCTAATAAGGAGCGTGACCTCAATTAATTTGAAATAGCGTTAGGAACTGCGGTAAGCAATACCACACATTGACTGAGTTCCTCTCGGACAGTTAAAGCATACAATCTTCGATGCTTTACTAACATGCAATTCTGCCATCATAAGATTATGAATTAAAATGGTTATAGGAGTGTTTCTTGGGGAACTCCATTTACCCGCCTACCATCAATATTCTCAAATTCTCGTCTAAGGGAAGTTGACATTGGAATATCAACATGGACTTCCTTTAGGCATTGTTCTATTGTTTTGCCATTCAATGGGTCTGCCCCGTTTTTCATTCTTTGGGCCAAATCATATCGGCATTTCGCCATGTAGCAATTGTTCTCTGCGGCTTTTAGTGGTGTCCCGTTCTGTGAAAAGTTGTTCCCTGCACATAGATTGCAATAATCACAGTAAGGGTGCTGACCGCATTCTTGATAATGCCGTAAAGTTTGTTTTTGCCACCATTTTAATCGTTCGCTGCATTTGAAAATTTCATTTACACTTTTATCCTTGAGGTTTCCAAAGCTCATGTGGAAAGCGCAACATGGAATAAACTCGCCGTCAGGCGTAATACAAAAGGTGTTGTATCCTGCTCCACATGCATTTTGTTTCATATCTTTGCTCTGTCCTCCAAAGTTGGGTGCTTCTCGCCCTACATACATCGGAGTATCGTCATCACGTAATACAATATCCAAAAGTTCAGGGGGTAGTCGTAGGTATTTGCTTACGCATTTATCACCTTCGATGGAATCGGAAACATTCAATTCAAATTGTACTATGGCTCCATATTTCTTGGAAAGTGCTTTTACCGTTCGATAAGAAGTAACATTTTGCCTCATGATACAACACTTCACAACTAAGGTAGTCCCAAGACTTGATAGTTTGTCAATAACACTGACCGATTTCTTCCATGAGCCTTTAATACGTGTTATAGAATCGTGTATTTGCTCTTCACCGCTATAGATAGACACACCTACCAAACGAGGATAATATCCTGCTAATCTTTCCTCATTTCCAACTAAGCGTAGACCATTGGTGTATAGGTCAAAGGCGATATCTTTATTGTAGAGATAATCTATAATATCCCAAACAAAGGAACAAGAGAAAGGGTCGCCTCCTGAAAGACATACTTTTGTTAGTCC
This sequence comes from uncultured Bacteroidales bacterium, assembly GCA_902786725.1. GTDB lineage: Bacteria > Bacteroidota > Bacteroidia > Bacteroidales > Muribaculaceae > Sodaliphilus. Next base: position 20,645 of record CADADP010000029.1, on the reverse strand, counting down.
CTCTTCATACAATTCATCGATAATACGTTTGTAATCCTCTAACAACAACTCTTTCAACAAGCCTCTACCGCTTTCCTCTTTGTCATTTCTCGTCGCTCCTATGTTATAACAATGTATGCATTGTTCGGAGCAACGATAGGTAAGCTCAAACATTACCGATGTTATCCCTCCTGCCTTTTCTGCATAATCCATTTCGGCAGTGGTTATGTCCATTGGCAGTTTTTCTTGTGTGGTTTCTACTTTTGCAGCAGCTTGAGTGCGGTTAAATAGACTAATTTGTCTTCGATAATCCGTCTCCTCTTCTTCTGATGGAATATGATTTAATACTATGCCGATATTTGTTAGTTCGTGAAAGAAAGATAATATGCTTACTTGTGAAATACCCGTATGATTGGCAATAAAAGAAATATCTACTATTTGTTCTCTTGGGACACTTAGTATGTAAGAAACGACAAGTGCTGAATAATCCTCAAAGAAATAGCTTATCCCTTCTAACAGATTGTACACTATAGCTACTTTACCATAGGCACTATATCTACCGCACGTCCATTTAGGACGGTAAAATATGCTATTTAAATCCATTCTAATTGATTTCAAAACCGTATTTCATACACAATCCATAGATAATATCAAAACGCATACCCATTTGGCCATAACTGAGAAGATGCAACAGGTTGCGGGCACCCTTTTGCTGCCAACCAAACTCAAGGTTTGCATGTTTCGCTTCTGTATCTATGGTTATATGCTTTATGCCACATTTTCGTCCTTTCTCATTATATTCTTTAGCTAACGTTTCTAAGTCCGTTATAGAAAATGGCACTTTCTTATTAGCTTCTTTCTTAAAGTCTTGATAATAGTATCCTTTCAATTTTTCTGCGTCACAGAAAAGGGAATCGTCAAGACAATTCGCATGGGAGGATGCTTGATATAGCCCATAAAGGTCAATATGATCTTTATGAAAGTCTTTAATTGCCCCTGCTAATTCTTCCCTTTCCTGCGCTATCTCAATTATGTCAGGGGTTTCGACTATCATGCTGATCACCCTTGCGGCAAGTCCGAAACGGCGTAACTCTTTTTCAGTCATTACATCCTGCTCGTTGGTGTCCCATTTTTCTTGAGTCTTCATAGTTCACCTCCTTTCAGATAAGCCGAAGCGGGTATTGCAGAACCTTTCGTTGTTTCCTTGTAAACTTTCACAAAAATATCGGCAAGTTCAAATGATTTTCGAGCAAGATTCTCAAAATCATTTGGTGCTGTTGAATTAAGCCTCTTTACGTAGTGACACTTTGCAATTTCAAGCCTTAATTGTTCCAATTCCTTTGATGACATAATTATACTGTTTTACGCACCCATGACTCTAAAGTGCGGTTGTTATATTTTGTTTAAGCCATAAAAAAGAACAGCGGAGTCAACATCTTCTCATCCGCTGCGTAAGGTTGGACTCCTCGTAATACAGATAAGTAGAATGGGCAACTCCGCTTGGCTGTATTTCGTTAAGGTACGAATACAAAACCAAGAAGAGCGTCTTTCTTCTTACTCCTATATTACTTTTGTAAGTGTCCAATTTACGCAGTAGGAATAAGCGAAATGCGCTTTCTTCAATATGTCTGCAAAATGCCTATTATGACAAGTTACAATGCAAATATACAAAAACTTTTACAATCGCCATGTTTTCTGGCGATAATATTTCAAGAAGAATTCAAGATTTGAATGTGAAAGTGGATTTGTTCTGTTTATCTTACCAGCGAAACGAAATAACTGGGGTAGGGGGTCTCAAAAAACAATTCCTCTCCGGTTATCGGATGAGTGAACGCTAGCCTGAATGCGTGCAGACACAGCCGCTCCGCTCCATCCACCTCGCTGCCGTATTTGTAGTCGCCCACTATCGGGTGGCCGATGAGTTGCATATGAACGCGTATCTGGTTCTTTCGTCCGGTGTGCAACTTAAGCGTAATCAGCGAAAAGTCGCCCATGCTGCGCTCCAACTCCCAGTCGGTCGATGCCCATTTACCTCCGTTATCGAAATTACTGCTGAACACCTTGTGCGACGGCGTGTCGGTAAGCCAACTCTCCACATGACCCGAGTCCTCATCCATCGGCGGCGACACCACAGCCACATACCGCCGGTCGCTCACTATCTCGTGCCAGTTGTCCATCAGTATCTGCTGCGCTTCGTAAGTCTTCGCGTAAACCATCAGCCCCGATGTCCTCACGTCCAGCCTGTGCACCACGTGCGCGTGGCAGCGCTGGCGAGTCTCTATAAAATAATTGTCGAGCAGTGTCTTCATGTTTATGCTGTTACGCCCAACGCCCATCGACAGCACCTCGTCGCATTTGTCTATCACTATAATGAAGTCGTCCTCATACACTATCTGGAAATAAGACCTCATCCGGCGGCCTCGCTTTTGAGCGGTCTCCAGCGGATCGCGGTGCTTGCTCACTTTCACCACCATGTCGGGTTTCACCACAAAGTTATGCTTGGTCACCACCTCATCATCCACCAGAACTCCACCATTAGTGAGAATTGCTTTTGCCTTATTCCGACTTATGCCATCCAATTTCTTCATCACAAAATCCAGCAGTCCCATTTCTTCGTCAGAAAGGAACATTGTGAACTTGGAGCCACCCTTAGGCACTCCGCCCACCCCTTTATTTCCATCGTTTCTCATAACTCATTATCAGTGTGTTGACTCTTTTCGGCTCTTATCCAATGCAAAATAAATAAAAATTGTGGAATAAATCAAATTCCGTGAATATCATTTTTTTATCTCCCTCATAACATGACCTATAACTATTATCACCGGATAGGGTGATTTCGCCCTTCCGGTGATAAGTGTAACTATGTCCGTTTCCTATTTCCTAAGCCTCTCGGCCGGATTACCCATATAAGTGCCGCCGTCTTGTGAAGCCTCCAGCAGTACGCTACCATCCTCCAGTGTCGTATAGTTATTAACAGATATTCCGGACTTGACCACCGAACCCATGCCGAATGTGTTGACCGAACCTATTCGGCACCCTCCGCCTATGTGCGCCGATGTCATAAGCACATTGTAGTCTCCGGCGTTAACGTCATGACCTATCGATGAGTAATTAATCAATATGTTAAAGTCGCCGATTCTTGCGTTGCATCCAAGCGAAGAAAATGCGAATAGTACGTTACCTTGCCCCATCTTATAGTTCTCGCTATCCGATATCATCGCCTCAGGTGCTATGATATTGGGGAAGTGAATAAGCGTATTGGTGAGCCGAGAACGCACAGCCTGCACTGTTTTCGCGCTACCAAAGGCTATCACCACATTCACCGGCTCTGTCACCGCGTTTATCTCGGCCACTGTTCCCAGCACTTCGCCATATTCGTTACGAGAGCCCTTAGGTTTGTTCTCTATGTCGTCATCGGCAAAGCCCACCAGATTCCATGTGGGCTTAACGGCATTAATGCGTTTCAGAAGCGCTGCCACTTCTCTGCCGATGTCGCCGGCTCCTATTATGATTATATCTTTCATTAGCTTTGCGCTTGATTATCTTTATAGCTTGGCTTTCTTTGGCTTTCTTGATTAAGCGAATATATGCCTCAGTCGGCTGAAGATGCGCTCCTTGGTCGAGTCACTTGGCATAATGTTGGGCTTACCGCGAAGCGATTCTATCGCCTTGCGCTCTTCGGCGGTGAGCTCCTCCGGAACATACACCATGATGTTAATCAGCATGTCGCCATTGCCGTAGCGGTCAGGACTGGGCAGACCCTTGCCGCGCAGTCGTAGCACCTTGCCCGGCTGAGTGCCTGCGGGGATAGTAACTCGCGCCATTCCGCCTATCGTGGGTACATCCACTTTGCCGCCAAACACAGCCGTGGGGAAGTCGAGCATTAGGTTATAGATTATGTCGTTGCCCTCGCGAATAAATTTGGAGTCGGCTTGCTCTTCTATCACCACATACAGGTCACCTGGCACTCCGCCACCCACGGCGTCATTGCCTCGGCCACTCACTTTCAGTGTAGTACCTTCGGCAACACCTGCCGGTATGTTAATGCTCACTATGTCTTCTTTGCGCACAAGTCCTTGGCCTCCGCAGTGTGTGCAACGCTCTTTTATGCGCTTACCGGTGCCACCGCATGTGTGACATGGTGTCTGACTCTGCATCATTCCCAGCATGGTGCGCTGCATTCTCACTTCCACTCCGGTGCCGTGGCAGGTGGGGCACGTTTCAATGGCCGTACCGTCCTTCGCGCCGGTGCCGTGGCAGTGTTCACATGCCACCATGCGTGGTATCTTTATCTTCTTCTCCACGCCATTGGCTACGTCGGCAAGCGTCACGCGCACGCGCACTTGCAGATTAGTGCCGCGGTTCACTCGTTGCCCTGAACCATAAGACCTGCGTCCGCCTCCACCGAAGATGTCGCCAAAACCAAAGCCCTCAAAAATATCGCCAAACTGCGAGAATATGTCTTCCATCGACGAGAATCCGGCTCCGCCGCCTCCGCCCATGGCACTATAGCCCTCGTCGCCAAGTTGGTCGTAGCGGGCGCGCTTGTCTGGATTGCTCAGAACATCATAGGCCTCAGCGGCTTCCTTAAATTTCTCCTCAGCGTCTTTCTTCTCTTCTTCGCTCTTGCCTTGCTGGCGGTCAGGGTGATACTGAATTGCCTTCTTCCGATATGCCTTCTTCAGCTCATCGGCCGTCGCGTTCTCCGAAACTCCCAGTATATCGTAGTATTTCTTAGTCATCTCTCTGTTCTCCTCTCTGAAGATTCAGCCGTTAAATATAGTTTAAACTGATTCACTGACCCACTACCACTTTGGCGTGGCGCAGAACCTTATCGTTAAGCATATAGCCGGTGAGCACCGTGTCTATTACTTTACCCTTCTGACTCTCATCGGGAGCGGGGAATGTGGTTACTGCGTCATGCACGTCCACGTCAAATTCCTTGCCCGTAGAGTCTATTGCGGTCACATGCTCATCCTTCAAGTATTTCATTAGTTTGTTGTATATCAGTTCCACACCTTGCAGCATAGCGCCATCAGCCTCGCTCTCTTCCATCGCTTTGAGCGCTCGCTCAAAGTCATCAACCACAGGCAATAGCCTCAGTAGGGCATCGCGGGCTCCGTCCTTGATGAGGTCTTGCTTCTCTTGAAGCGTGCGTTTGCGGTAGTTCTGGAAGTCTGCCGCCAGAAACAGGTAATTCTTTTTCTCCTCTTCCAGCTCCTTCTCCAGCGCCGCTATCTTATCTTCAGCACTTTCTTCTGCTTTCGCCTCATTCTCAGCGGTATTCTCTGTGGCCTCTTCTTTGGTGGCCTCTGTGGGCGTGGTCGCGTTCTCGGGCTGATTGCTCTTCAACTCAATATCTTCTCTCTTCTGTTCCATTTTTTTCTTCTTTCGTCTTAGTTTCATAGCTTTTCTTCTTTTAATAGCAAAAACCTTGCCAACGCCATTTTTAATGACATCCGTCACAGTTTAATGACATATTTGTCGCATTCATCTATCTTGGCACTCGCAGCCTCTGCCAGTTTGGCACTGCTGAAGATGCCATATATCGACGACCCCGACCCCGACATCGAGGCGTAAAGTGCTCCACTATCCTTTATCGTTCGCTTTATATCTTCAAGTTCAGGATACTGGGCAAACACGCTCGGCTCAAAGTCGTTCTTAAGCCGTCCTTGCCACAAGCCTATGTCTTTACGCACTATCTGCGTGATGTGTGTGGACGGCAGTTGCGGTTTTACCTGCGAGTAGGCCGCTTTGGTCGGTACCGATACCGCTGGCTTTACCAGCAGTAGCACCTTGTCCTTTAGGTTCACCTCACATGGCCTAAGCACGTTACCTATCCCCTCGGCCAGAGCAGGCTCGTTATAGATGAAGAACGGGCAATCGGCTCCTATCTCGGTGGCCGCTGAGGCAAGATCCTCTTGGGTCACGGGCCGTGAAAACATCTCACGTAGCATCAACATCACTTTCGACGCGTCACTGCTACCTCCGCCCAGGCCCGCTCCGTCTGGAATGTGCTTATACAAGTACATATCCACGTCCCCGGCTCCATAACGCTCCTGCATCAGCCGGCACGCCTTCATCATCAAGTTCTTCTCCGGCTCGCAGTCAATCTTGCGCCCGTAGCACGTCAGGGTAGTGACACCGCTTTGCGACGGCACTATTTCCACCACATCCACCAGCGAAATAGGGTAGAACACCGTGGAAATGTCGTGATAGCCATCATGACGCTTTCTCACAATGTCCAGTCCCAAATTGATTTTAGCGTTCGCAAAACCTATCATTTCAGCATTTTTTATTTTGAGTCTGCAAATTTACTCAAAAACAAGCGCATAACAAAAAGAACACCTTATTTTTATCCCCAAAAGCGCACTGCGAGAGTTCAAATAAGAAGTGCGAAACATCATTTTCCTGCTTTACCTCATTTGTTCATTTAATATAAATTGTCTAATTTTGCCACTTCAATCGTAAAAGTCATGACCAATACAAATCATGTTTTTAAAACTTTAATACGTATATCAAAATGAAAAAGTTTCTATTAATTGCAGTCTTATCTGCTCTCGTAAGTTTTGGCGCGTCTGCTCAGCAGGGTGTTGCCGCTGTTGGTGTTAATCTCAATTTCTCTCCGTGTGTTGAGAGCGGCGCATCTCACAACCCAATCGGACTTGCTGCCAAGTTCCAGTACAATATCACCGATGGGCTGCGTGGTGAAATTCAAGCCGCCTATGACTTTAAGAAGGATTACGTCAGCGTGTTCACCGGTGCCGTAAACTTCCACTACCTGTTCAACCTCGGCGAGAGATTCCAGCTCTATCCCATTCTTGGTCTTGGATACGGAAACATTCACACAAGCCTGGGCGACCTTAGCGATAACGCCGGCAAATTCCTCTTCAACGTCGGTGTAGGTGGTGAGGTGGCCGTTGCCAAGCATTTCGCCATTAGCCTCGAGGCTAAATTCCAGTACATGAAGTACTTTAAGCGTGTCCCCATCAGCCTGGGCTTCGCGTATAAGTTCTAAGCAGATACTGCTGCAGGGGGCAATATGTCCTCCACACAAATTATTGAGCCGCGCAACGTGATTCCTTCACATGCGCGGCTCACTTCTTTCGGGCTAATCCTTGATGCGAAATTTCTTAGGCTTCTTCGAGATGATTTCCACAAAGAACTCAGCCATTTCTCTCCGCTGCTCATCGGTTGCGGTCAGGTAGCTGTGCTTCCCGTCGCGCGCCGGTGTGTAGCGTGTGCGTCCTTTCTCATCCACATCAATGCGCCCGGGCTTTGTGCAACTCATGAATCTGCCAGGCTCCAGCACGTGCAGCACCGCCGTCAGGTCCCATGTCGGGCGGTCATAAGGCATCTTAAGGAACGCCTTGTAGCCCAGCACTAGCGGATGTAGCGCTGTCCACCCGAAGTCTTTCTCTATGCATTCCCCTGGAAACAACACCCTCAGTCCCAGTTCAAACGGTGATGTTACTACTGGCACAGGGCTCTCGGCAAACAGCTTGGCGCACGACGCGATGTCATTCACCACGTTGTATTCCGCCTCGCCTGTGTTGTCGAATCGCCCGGCCATCAGCACTATCTGTTTCACCTTCCTGGATATTAAGTCACGCCCGTTTAGTGGCGAGTATGAGTCGCCTGCCGTGCTTAGCAGATTTCCCAAATTTGTGGCGAAACCGGTGCATATAATCACCACCGAATTGTCGGGCTGCGATGCCAGCAGTTTGCGGTACAACTTGTGCGCGTCGGGTAACTTGCCCACATCTTTAACGCTCCGTTTTAGCATCGGTTTGCCGGCAACTTTCATGCCCACAACTTTGGTGGCGTAGTTCGTGGCCAATTCTCCCTTCACACCATCGCGGGCTATTCCTATTGGCGTTTTGCGGTAGCCATACCATGTGCTCATTACGTCAATATATTGGGCCGATTCACGTTCTTTCTTGCTACTCATGATGCCCAGCAATTTAATTCGCCCCATATCCTGATACTTGTATAGCAGGTCCAGGGCTAATGCGTCATCAATGTCATTACCCATGTCCGTGTCGAATATCACCGTCGTCGCGGCGTCTTTTGCCACCACGTTGCACTCCATTGCCAACAGGGCAACCATAATTATAATTAAGTGTCTCATTTAGTCTAATATGGTCTTATTTATCTTGTTTCTCTTTCTGGTGATACTTTTTTTGCTATATCACAGCACAGGGCCCATCAGGCGTGCCAGCGATTCCACAGCTTTGCGCCACATGGGGCGCTCTTGCCATTGAACCGGTGTAACCTCGGTGCAGTCATTTATGTCTCGTTCTACAATCGCAGTCATCTCCGAACAGAATTGCACACTGTAAATCAGTGCGTTACATTCAAAGTTGTGCTCAAAGCTGCGGAAGTCGAAGTTCGTCGAGCCGGTCGATACAAAATCATCATCCACTATCACGCACTTGGCGTGTATCATGCTTGGCTGGTACAAATACACTCTTACTCCGGCCTCCAGACATTCTTTTATATATGAGAACGAAGCAAAACGCAGCAATTTGGAGTCGGGATGCTCCGGAATCATGATGCGCACGTCAACACCCGATAGCGCCGAGGCCTCAAGGGCCTTAAGCAGGCTGTCGCTTGGCAAGAAGTAGGGGGTCTGGATATACACGCGCTTCTTAGCCTGACTTATTGCCTTTAGGAATATCAGCGCAAGATTGCTCCAGTTATCCGTGGGGCCGCTGGTCACTATCTGAACACTATTGTTATAAGCTTCTGCGTCGGCGTTAGCCAGGGGCTTAATAGTGGCGCGAATCAGTTCTTTTCGCATAAAACTCCAATCCACCGCAAATGCGTATTGCATCGCGCTCAGTGCTTCGCCACGGATGCGCAGATGCGTGTCGCGCCAAGCGGGTTTGCCACCCTTGTCGCCGCTCACGTAGCGATCGGCGATGTTCATGCCGCCTATATATCCCACGCGCCCGTCTATCACCGTTATCTTGCGGTGGTTACGCCAGTTCACCCGATTAGCCAGCTCAGGGAATGTTACACGCAAGAATGGATATATCTCAACTCCGTTCTTGCGCAGATTCTTTATGAACGACATATCAATGTGCCACGAGCCCACGTGGTCGTAGATAAACCTCACCTTAACGCCTTCTCGGGCTTTCTTTATCAGTATCTCACTTATCTCGTGCCCTATCTTATCGTTCTCGAAAATGTAGTATTGGATGTTGATGTAGTCGGTCGCGCTCAGCAGGTCCTGCTTGTACGCGCGGAACTTCTCCTCTCCGTTAGTGAATATTTCTATTGCGTTGTGCGAAAACAAGTGCGGCTCAACAAGCGAGTTGGCCATATGGGCTATCAGCCGGTTGCTTCCCGATAACTCTGCTGGTTGACTTTCACTTTGTGGCATTTCTATGTTGCTCTTCAGCAACTGCTTGTTTTTCATCGTTATCACTATCACGTTCTTTAAGCTCCGCCCAAAGAAAGCGTAGAGCAGAAAGCCCACGATAGGTAGCAACAGTAGCACTGTGACCCAGGCAAGTGTCTTCACGGGGTTGCGGTTCTCAGATATCACCACACCAATGGCCGACACTATGGTCAGTACATAGAAAATGGTGAGTACTATGAACACCACATGAGAATATGGAAACATTTCTGCCAGAATCATTTTACCACTCAATAGGTTACTATACGCAAAGGTACAAAAAAATTGAATATCCGCAAATTAAAACTGAGTGTGCCCTCACTTCCTCCATCAAACCGAGACACATTCATGCGCACTTGTCCTCAATGCCGGGCTATTCCACATCGTCATATACATAGTCGGGCCGCGCATCGCTGTTTCGCGCCGTGATTTCCACATTGCGGAATTTCACATTGCGCCCGTGACGCACCATAAATCCCTTTGCCGGCAGTTTACCCCAGATAGTCGCTTCTGGATACCCTTCCGCCTTCTCATCGGGCGGTAATGCTATGTCTTCACTCACTCCTCCCTGCATACTTATGCTGATGTCGCTCAGTGTAATATCTTCTACTGGCATCCCGGGCACACCCGTTACCGAACAACCGGTTGCCCCGGCTCCGGTCACCGTGATGTTGCTTAGACGCACGCGCCGCAGCACTCCGGTACTCGTAACCGGAATATCGCTCGCGTATGGACGGTTGCGCCGCCCCAGACGCACAAAGATGGGCGACTCGGTCCCCTCGGCCGTGATATTACTCACAGCCACGTCCTCCAGCACACCGCCATCCACCATCTCCACCGATATCGTGGATATGCCGCGCTCCAGCCCAAAGTAGCGAGTACTCTGATCGGCCGACGGCTTCACAATGCAGTTGCTGATACTCACGTTGCGGAAGCCGCCGTTCGATTCGGTCCCCAGCTTCAATGCGTTGCAATGGCTACTCACAATACAGTTGCTGATGATTATGCCCTCGCACAGGCGCGGCGATGTGCTCTTGAGCACTATCCCGTCATCGTCGCTGTCAATGATGCAGTTGGTCACCACAGCATCGTGGCATCCGTCCAAGTCCAGACCATCATTGTTATGATTGTTGCGGTTAAATACTTTCACACCGTCAATCACCACCTTGTCGCACGCCAGATAATGCTGCATCCAGCATGCCGAGTTGCGTAGCGTCACGTTGCGCACACTCACGTTCTCACACTTCACCATACGTAGCAGGTGTGGCCGTGCTATCCCCTCGTCGGAGCCGTCCAGTATCTGCTTCTTAAACGAAACCCCGCGCCCGTCTATTGTGCCATAGCCATCTATGCTCACGTTTCTCGCTCCCTCTGCATAAATCAGTTGTATCGTTTCCACATGGGTGCGAAGCGACAGATAATCAGGCTTTACAGGTTTGTAGTCACGGATGTCCGTGCTGCCGTATAGGGTGGCTCCCGCCTCCAGCCATAGGCACACGTTGCTACGCAGAAAAATGGTGCCTATCTTGAAACTCCCCGAAGGTACCACTACGCGGCCTCCGCCATCCCGGGAGCACTTGTCAATGGCTTTCTGCACCGCAGTGGTGCTGAGCCGGGTCGTGTCGGTGGCGGTGCCGTATTTGGTTATCACATAATCGCTTGCCGAGGCAGAGCCACAAACGATAATTATTGCCAATGTGGCTAAAACTACTCTTAACTGTTCCATTACTTGAATTTTAGGTTTTTGGTTTCTTCTCTCTTAGTATGGGAGGTTCTCCTCTCCTTCGGTCTTGGTGAGGAAATCCACGTTCTGAACCGGCAGACTCGACGGGTCGGTTGGCGGTGGCGCGCTTTCGTATGCGGCACTATTCATCTTCGACTCCGATGTCTCATACTGGCTTGGGCTGAAATCGTAATTCTCGTTCCAGTTCTCAAACCGCGCGAAACTATGGCGGAACCGCAATTTCACATCATCCACCGAGCCGCTACGATGCTTCGCTATTATGAACTCGGCCAAGCCGCGGATGTCGTTACCTTCAGCGTCAACAGCCGACTTGGTGTAGTACTCTGGCCTGTGGATAAAGCACACGATATCAGCATCCTGCTCAATCGCGCCCGACTCGCGAAGGTCGCTCAGCTGCGGACGCTTACCGCGCTTGTTGTCTTCCCCGCGCGACTCCACGCTTCGGTTAAGCTGCGACAGCGCTATTATGGGAATGTCCAGCTCCTTGGCCAAGCCCTTGAGCGAACGCGATATGGTACTCACCTCCTGCTCGCGGCTGCCAAACTTCATCCCCGTGGCGTTCATCAGCTGCAGGTAGTCGATGATTATCATCTTCACGTTGTGCTCCTTAACCAACCGCCGGGCTTTTGTGCGCAATTCAAACACCGATAGCGACGGGGTGTCGTCAATGTAGAGTGGGGCGGATATCAGGTTCTTCACACGCACCATAAGCCGCTCCCATTCTTCGTTGCTCAGCTGACCACTCTTTATCTTTTCGCTCTCCAGTTCGCACACGTTGCTAATAAGGCGATTAACAAGTTGCAGATTCGACATCTCCAGCGAGAAGATTCCCACAGCTATGTTGTAGTCCACAGCCATGTTTTTGGCCATCGATAGCACCATGGCTGTCTTTCCCATTGCCGGACGTGCCGCTATTATAATCAAGTCGCTATTCTGCCAACCACTGGTCAGCTTGTCCAGTGCGGGATACCCGCTGGGCAGACCGCTAAGACCACTCTCACGGTTCGATGCCTCTTGAATCTTTGCGATGGCCTGATTGATTATCGGGTCAATCTGAATCACGTCGCGCTTCATCGAGGTCTTCGACAGCTCAAACAACTTCCCCTCGGCCTCTTGCATCAGGTCATACACGTCTATCGTGGGGTCAAATGCCAAGCGCTGTATCTCGGAACTATACGAAATCAGTTCGCGGGCCAGATGCTTTTGCACCACTATTCGCGCGTGGAACTCGATATTGGCCGCACTCGACACTCTACCTGTCAACTCCGATATTCTCAGCGGGCCGCCGGCTTCTTCCAGCGTGTTGTTGTTGCGCAACTGCTCTGTCACCGTCAGCATATCAATGGGGCGCTCAAGCATGCCCAGTTGCTGGATAGCCTCGTAGATGCGAACGTTGCGCTCATCATAGAAGCATTCGGGCTTCAAAATGTCGCTCACCACCGAATAAGCGTCTTTCTCAAGCATTAACGCACCTAGCACAGCCTCCTCAAGGTCAAGCTCTTGGGGCGGCTTCACGCCATATTCCGACGTCACTTCGGGCTCGTGTTGAGGACGACGCCGTGCCCGTTGTGACTGTTTTCCTGTTTCAAACTCCATTTGTGTTTTCTCCGTGTCTGTTGTTCAAAATTTTTCGTGTTGCAAAGTTAATCCATACTTCCCAACTTTCCCAAAATTTCGCCCCCAACTTATTCACAATATATTAACAACCCATTCCGCCCCCCCACGGCGACTTGCTCAGAAGGTTCCAAATCCATGCTTGGTCCGGCATATTGTCAATCACTGTGGCTCATTCTCTCCATCATGTCAAAGAACTCTTTCCTTATCTCGATGCAAAGATACACCACCGCGCCACCTTTGTCAATGTCATTTTCTGCATTCACATCAATCCCTCATCATCACCGCTTCTTCACGCACCAATCACCACTGCGTCTTCACGCACCCATCACACCCCCATCCTGTCCCCTTCTTGCCTATAAGTCCTATTTGACCTATATGCCATACCAATGCGAAACCGGCTTTGCCATAATGTGGCAAAGCCGGTTTTAAGTCTCTAAATGGAGTCCTGTTTAGCGCACGCGGTTCACGTATGAGCCGTCGCGAGTGTCAACCTCTATCTTCTCTCCCGTGTTGATAAAGAGCGGTACCCGAACTGTTGCTCCAGTCTCCACAGTAGCCGGCTTCAGTGTATTGGTGGCTGTGTCGCCCTTCACTCCGGGCTCTGTGTAAGTGATTTCAAGAACCGTCTTGATGGGCATCTCGGCAAATAACACACTTTCCGTCGAAGCGTCAGTCACCACTTCCACCACATCGCCTTCTTTCATAAAGTCGGCTCCGGTGATCAGCTCCTTGCTGATGGGTATCTGCTCGTAAGTCTCTTGGTTCATGAAAATAGCGTCCTCTCCGTCCATATACAGGTACTGATACGGACGGCGCTCCACACGCACGTCCTCAAGCTTCTCGCCGATGTTGAAACGGCGCTCCAGTACGCGGCCGTCAACCACGTTTTTCAGCTTGGTACGCATGAATGTGTTTCCCTTTCCGGGCTTCACGTGAAGAAACTCGATGCAGAAGTACAGACTGTTGTCTAAGCGGATACATGTTCCGTTTTTGATGTCTTGAGCGTTAATCATAACTTGTTTTTTTATGTTTGTAATTAATGAATTTCGCGTTTGCTTGTGCAAAATTAGTTGAAATACAGAAAATTTGCAAAAAGTTTGCCAATAAAATACGTTCCCACTTGTGTATTTTCAAAAAAGTAACTAATTTTGCAACCGCAAAAATCAGAAAATTAATTAAACGAGTATAAAGATGAAACGTACATTCCAACCATCAAATCGCAAGAAAGCTAACAAGCACGGGTTCCGTCATCGCATGGCTTCGGCCGACGGTCGCAAGGTGCTCGCACGTCGTCGTGCTAAAGGTCGTTACAGTCTCACCGTGAGTGATTCGGTTTACAAGAACTAAACCAATTAACGCACCTCTGCTTTCAAGAAACGATAAGCCGTTATGGCCACAAATTAGGGCCGTGACGGCATTTCTTGTTTCTCACGGCTTGGTTCTAATCGCATTATACCTTGATAGTTATGGAAAAGTGGAAAACCCTTGAGACTAAGTATATTATCCGCCGCCCATGGCTCACGGCACGGGTCGATAAAGTACAATTGCCAAGTGGCGTTATCAACCCCGAGCACTACGTACTTGAGTACCCCGACTGGGTGAATATTATCGCCATCACCACCGACGGACTCTATGTGCTCATCCGGCAGTATCGTCACGGGCTCGACGAAATCGGAGTGGAACTGTGTGCCGGTGTGAGTGAGGTGGGGGAAGACCCCGAAACTGCGGCCCGACGCGAATTGCTCGAAGAAACAGGCTATGCCGGTGGTCAGTGGTCGATGATGATGAAAATCTGCCAGAACCCCAGCACATGCAATAATTTCACCTATTGCTTCGTGGCGCGTGGAGTGGCGCGGGTTAGCGACCAGCAACTCGACGATAGTGAGGACATCGAGGTCCTGTTGCTCTCCCGTGATGAATTGCTCCACTTGCTCCAAAGCGGTGAGATGACTCAGGCGCTGATGCTCGCTCCGCTGTGGCGACACATCTGCGATGAGGCGCTCTGACCACAAGCCGGTGTGCCAAAGTCTCGGCATTTCCCCTATTGCATGACATAATGAAACGCGCTTCGAAACCGAGGCGCGTTTCATTATGCCTAATTCTTTTGGCTTTGACCGGAGCGTTATTTCACCACTATGGCCCGACCTGCCGAGTGTGCGGTGATTTGTGGCGCATACTGGCATTGTGCTGTAGCTATGCCGGCATTATATTCGCCCTGCGCCGTTACATACACGTCATAGCTTATCACTTTTGTGCCCTTGCCTATGTAGTTGAAAAATAGGTTGGTGGCCGCATCTTTGGTCTCTAAGTAATAATACGTGTGGTCGGCATAACGGTAGCCCGAAATCTGGTCAACCGGCTCAAAGCACGATGCTCGCTCATCAGTCACGGTCACATATTCCAGGTCTTTATTGGCCTTAATGATGGTGCGAACCTGTATCTTGTCACCCACATGAAATTCTGCTACTGGCTTCAAAGTGCCGTCGCTTCCGTAAACGTAGTATTCCTTGCTAATCCACAGGTCATCGATGCTCACTTGCTCTATCGTGGTCATTGGGGCGCGGAACTGGCTGTAAATCGAGCCCCATGCCGGACTGGCCCCATTGCGCGTAATCACCACTTCAGCACCCGATTGTGCCTCAATCTCGCGCCTGAAATATCCCAGATACTCGTCGGCCTTGTCCACCTCCAGTAGTTTCCCGCCGATTGCTATTTGAGGCTTTCCGTTGCGCTCCAGCCACTTGCTTCCACTCGACAGCAGTGAATACACGGCATGTGCTGCAAGGCTGCTGCCGCCCCAGTCGTTGCTCTGCTTGTTCAGCAACAACCATTTGCGCACGTTGTCTATCTCCTCAGTGCGTGGATCCACTTCGGCCATTGCGTTCAGTATCACTGCGGTTACACCCACTTTGTCGTTCCACCCCCAGGTAAGGTTGTCCCAGTAGGTGCCGCTCGCAGGCTTGGTGATGGCAAATTCGCGTATCGATTGGATTATGCTCTTGGCCACTTTTTCCTCACCGTGGTTGTTAAGCGCAAGCGCGTAGAATGCCTTATTGCCCATCGATGTGCCCTTCCAGTCCTTTGTCATCGCTTTCAGGCATTTCTTAATCATGTCGGCATTGTCTTTTGGTACTTTCACCTCGGGGAACAAACTGCGCACATACACATAATTGCTGAATCCGGAGTGATTATTCTTGTCCTCCTTGAGCTGCTCCTTATACAGCCGCAGGTACTCGCGGTCAAAGTAGCCGATTGCGCGTGCTGCCATATCGTTGACTCGGGCATCATCTATCAGTAGCCCTATGTGTTTCACTTCGCCTATCAGCTCAAGAACTGTTCCTGTGGTGTAGAGCGAAGATTTACATCCGGGATAGAGGAACCATGTCCATCCGCCGTCACTCATCTGCAACGATTGTAGCGACTGCACTATCTTGTCTATCTCACTGTCCATTTTCTCCTCATCGAAGAGCTCGCCTATCTTACTCATCCTCAGAGTCTGGCGCTCGGCTTCGCTCACCCACGGTGAGGCCAGCAAAGTGCCTATCTTCAGGTCGGCGTTGCGGCTCAGCATCGACACCAGTGTGGAGTCTTGCTTGTTGGCGAGCCAGTATTCGGTAGCCTCTTTTATGTTGGGCTGAGATTTGGCAACGCTACGAGCCACGCTGATAGCAAACAGATTGTGGGCCAATATGGTGGATAGCCCATAGTTCTTGTCGAAGATTGTGGGCAGAGCGGTGACGCAATACCACACAGGATTGTCGCAGTACTCGAGTGTAACGCGGGCATCACTGGTGAACTGTGGCAGATTGAACGCGAAGCGTGGCGTCGCCGCATCAATGTAGAATGGCTTCGTCTCTATCACTGGCGATATCGACGTCAGTATCGGTATCATCACTTGCTCGCCGTCGCCGAAGTTGCCGGTAGCGGCCTTGATTCTGAAGCCGATAAACGGTAGAGTGTCGGTCACCGCCCACTCAATGCTTACTGGCTTGGTGCCGCGAGGCTCCACGATGTCGTGGAATGTGCGAGTGCTCACGATGCCGCCCGTGCGTGGGTCAAACAACTCTATCACAGCGTCGCATTCCTTCGCTTCGTCGGTCGCGTTCTGAATCACGCCGGCAAGTGAACTGTGGTCGCCCTGACGCACAAACCGCGGAACGCTGGGCTTTACCATAATGGGCTTCTGCGTCATTGTCTCGCGTGTCTTGATGCTTGTGAGCATATCGCTACTGTAAGCCAAAGCTTGCATTATCCACGTGGAATTGGTGGCGGGAACATCAAACTCCACCGCCAAGTCGCCGTTTGCGTCGGTCACAAGCATAGGCTTCCATAATGCCATTTTCACGTCGCCTTCTCGAACCGCCACGTTGTCAAGCGCAGCGCGGTCGGCGATTTCGCCTTCACTCATGTCCATCGCCTCATCATTGGCCTCAAAGCTGTCGGCCGTTTCACCACCGTCTTCGGCCATAAGCGCCACGTTTGATTTCTTGGCCATCCGCATCACACCCATGCTACCGCTACCGGCCATAGGTGATGCTAACAGCGCCTCTTCATACATCATTCGGCCAACAAACACCGACGACAAATTGTAAAGATATAGCTCGGGATCCTCGAAACTGTAGGTGCTTAGCGACTCCCCAGCCCAGTTGTTATATTGCCACACGTAGTTGTTCGACAGGTAATTGCCGCTCACACTGAACGGTTGGTAGCTTATGTAGGGCACGTACAGCGACCACTGATTGTGTGCCAAGTCATCCACGGCCTTGTTGGTGAGTGCCAGTAGTACGGCTCCGCGACGCCCTGTGCCTTTGCGGTCCTCGAGTCGGAAAGTCCACTTCTCTTTGTCGCCCGGAACCAGGCGGTCACGGAACGAGGTTACCTTTAATTCCACCCCCTGTCTGTTCTTATCGGGAATCAGCGTCACGCTTTCGGTAAATGATTGGTAGTCGTGTGTGCAGTAAAGCGTCACTCGTAGCAATTCGTCTGGCTTCTCTGGAATAGCCAGTATAAGCGTGTGTAAGCCTGGTTTGTAGTGGAGCCATCCCTGGGCCTCGACCTTTGTCCGTGATGTGGCCACGTAGTAGATATGCGATTCTGGCTTGTCGGTCCCTATGGTGATGTGAGCCACATTCTTCTCATCCACTTTACGCCCGCTCGTGGGCACCCACATTGCCTCATTTTTAGCTGGCGACTCATTGTCGCTGAGTCGGTACAGGATAAGGGTGGCTCTGTCCTTTTCTGCGCTGGCGTCACCCTCAATTTCCACTTTAATTGTGTATTTTCCCGACTTGACGCCGGTGAAGTCTATCTCTGGTTTGTCGCTGGCAAACGTGCCCTGTGCCACAATATTCGCCTCGTTAAACTCGCTACCTGCCGGCACCAACGTGTAAGCACACATCACGCTGGTTTCGCTCTCGTTGGTGGAGTTCAGAACCACTGGCAACGTTATGGGCTTGTCGTTTATGAAATTGAGGTCGTTATCGGTGATTTCCAGTCCGCGACGGTGCCCCAGCACAAATCGTGTCTCGCCTTCTTGCGTTTCCCCGGCCGAGTTGGTACACACGGCTTTCACGCAGAAACTGCCATAATACTTGTCGCCGAATGTGGCCGATGGGTAGAAGAAACTGAACTTACCGTCGGCATCGGTGCGTACGGTGGTGTCATTCATTAGCTCGCCGGTGCTTGTGTCGTGGAACCAGCGCCAACTCCACACCTTGCGCGTGAGCGTCAGTTTCACCTCGGCGTCTGCCAGTGGCATACCCGAATAAGTCTCTATCTTACCGGTAATGGTCACCGGCTCATCTGCGTTGAAGCAGCGCTTGTTCTCACGCATGTCCACCGAGAATGTCGGCAACTTGTATTCGCTCACATTCACGTCCTTGTAAGCCAGACTTCTATTGTCATAATATAGCAATATTGAGAACCTTCCGTTGAGCCGCCCCTCAGGCACCTTGAACGAGGTGTTTACGCGGCCGAATTCATCGGTTACAAGCGTGTCTTCCTGCAACTTCTGGTCATTGGCGTCGTAAAATCGCATTCTCACCTTCATGCCGGCCATCACGCTACGGTCGTCGGTCTTGCGGTGATACACTATAGCAGAGGCGTTTATGGTCTCTCCAGGCCTATAAATGGCTAAATCGGTGAAGATGCTTGCGTCGGCTTCGCTTTCTTTCGTGAATCGGCTGGGGTAATAACTCAGGCTCGACGCGTATGGGCTGTCACCGATGGTCCCATAAAGCGTGGCACTGTGATTGCGTCTGTCTGTTTTAAGAATTCCGTCGTCTCCCGTTTGACCCAGAACTTCTTTTTTCTCGGTCTTGATGGTTACACCCTTTAGCGGATTGCCGGTCTTTGTGTCGAGCGCTATGATGCGCAGTGTTTTGTCGTCGGTCTCAACCGATATTAAGTGAAGGTCTCTAACCTCAATAGCGCTACTTGCTCTCACGGTAGTCAGATTCTTAACAGTACCGTCTGGCAATTCATAAGATGCTATTGCAATATAGTTGCCACATCGTTGCGGTCCGAACTTCACGTCTGTGCGGCCGTCGAACGGAATCGTTTTAGACAGATTAATCTCTTGGTTTTCAATGAAATCCAGCTTTTTTACCTGATATTCATTAAGTTTTCGGTTCAGCGCCATCGCGTCGGGAACTCGATATAGGCTTACTGTAATATGGCTGGTGTTCTGATAATTAACCGTTACATGTATCGAGTCTCGACTCGAAACATTGCTGCGCGAGTCAGTAGTGGCTTTGCGCTGTTCAATGTCTGTTATCTTATTTCGTATTGCGTTGGAATACTTGCTGCTGGGGTAGCGCATAACATAACCCTTGAACGTGTCATAGTGACTTTTGTTATACAACTTTTCCAGCAGTAACCCACTATGCTCGTTATCGGAGTATTGATTATAGAGCTTGGCTATATTGAAGTCAGAGTCGTCGCGCATCGCCTTAACGAAAATGGTTGCCGGTACGTTCCCCTCTACGCTTTGCTCCCAGTTATCATATATCTCGCTTACGAGAGGACCGTCGCGGTCATCAAGGAGCTCAATGCATTGTCTCGACAGGAATGCGAATAGGGTGGGAATGTAGGTCGTGGCATCCTCGTCTTGCTCTATAATTCGCTTGTAGCCTGTAATAGGCTCTTGCTGCAACACCTGCTTGTCGGCAAGTGCCTGGCCCACAAGTTGCTCAATTTTGCTCTTGAACTGGGCGTTGTCCCACTCGGTATAGTCCTCTGGTTGTTCTCCTTCCGGATTCTTGCGGCCATATACTCCGTAGTCGTCCATGTAGCTCTTGAAAACAATGGCTTCGAAGTAGCGAAGCAGAGCGCGGTACTGAGGCCGTGGCTCCTTGCCGATAACTTCTTCTATCTTATCCACAATGCCATCCATGTTCTCTCCCGACACTTGCCCCTGTGCCAGCGAGTATCTTATTATGGCATCCACACAACCCTCCCCGTCGTTCGACTTCAGGGCTGATTTCAAGTCTTTGAGTGCGTCAGCGCTAACTTGCTGCGGAAAGTCAAAATCCACTGTTTTGCGTTCTGAACTCCATCCAAAAATACTGATTGCGGCAAACACGATCATAATTATTGATTTTAAAAAAAAGTTCCTCATAATTCATTCATTTTTTTTATGATGCAAAAATCGTGCCAACTTTTGGCCGTAATATTTGGAAATATTATAAAACTATGCTGGACCCACTGCGCTTATGCGGTGCAGTTAAGTCCAGCGAAGTCAAAAGTATGTGAATATTATTTACGTCCGCCCTTACGCTCTCCGGCATTCTTCTTGCCGCGGGTCACCAATTCACGAGTGAACTTGTTCTCGGCGCGCTTGAGCAGGAACATCTGCTTCTTACTGAGTATCTTAGAAAATTTCTCAAAATATTTCGCCTCTAT
>CADADP010000028.1:25536-26880 GCA_902786725.1 uncultured Bacteroidales bacterium | reverse complement strand
CTTAGTCAGCCAGCTCATCAGTGACATTCAGCCTTTAGTGCCTGGAGTACATCTGGATATAATAGTTGACCATAATTATAGCGAGTAAATTCCAATTTATCGGTGTCGTCTTTTACACTATAGGCGGTTGAGTTATCTTTCGGTAAATCAACCGCTTAAGTTATGGCTATATCACTGACAATCGACGGTGCGCAGGTCGCGCTGAAGAAAGGCTCGTCAATAGAATACGTTTAAATAAATCGGGCTGCGGCTCGTCAATCGAAGCAAGCTTCATTGCACTCGCCTTGCACCGATTTTCAGAGAACCGTATCTTCACGGACGCTGACGATTACTCGCTTGAACGAAAGGCTCAACGAGCCATTCGTCACCGTGAACACCGTGACCGGCTATCTCGGCATCAAGCAAGCCCAAGATGATTACCAAAGGCTGATGAACAATAAATCTCCCAAGAATAAACGCAAGTAGAAAAATAATCACTATCTTTGCGGTCGAAAAAAATGAATCATAAATTAAAATTTATTATTTTGCTATGAAGAAATTAATATTTACACTCGTTGTGTCCGCTTTGGTTGCAACAACCGCATTTGCGCAAGATGCTAAATGTTATCGTGGATTTACTGACCTTAGTTATACGCTAGGTGTAGGTGAAGTTAGCGAAGACTTTGACCGTTTCACACTTTCAACAACACATGGATATCAACTGGATGATTTGTTCTTCGTCGGTGCCGGTGTGAGCTTGGAATATGTTCGCGATCTGGCTGCGGCATTGGTTCCTATCTATGCTGATGTACGTTTGGATCTACCCTTGCATGGCCGAAGCATCAAGCCATATGCTGATGTTAAAATTGGCTACGCGGCAGGCAAAGTAGATGGATTCTATTTTGCTCCTACTGTTGGCATTAGAGTTCCAGTTAGGTTTGTCAAGGCAATGAACTTTGGTTTCGGTTACAAGTTGCAAAAACTTCAAGATAGCGGTGTAAACACTAACGCTCTTACTTTTAATGTGGGAATTGAATTTTAAATAAGGCAACGTCTTTTATAGGCACAAGCGGTTGATTTATCTTTGCGGTAAATCAACCGCTTAACTTATGGCTATATCACTTATCATAGACGGTGCGCAGGTTGCGCTGAAGAAAGGCTCGTCAATAGAATACGTTTAAATAAATCGGGCTGCGGCTCGGCGACAAGCGTGGGCAAACCATCTATACCGGCCGTGCTCATGACGCTATCCTCGACCTGAAAGCCGCAATTCGCTCAACTTTTCCAATCCCGAACCTTGTACGTACAAGGTAATGTACAAGGTAAAGAGGGAAAAAGGTTGAAAAAGGTTGAAAAAATGTGCGT
>CADADP010000028.1:0-25518 GCA_902786725.1 uncultured Bacteroidales bacterium | reverse complement strand
GCAATTCGCTCAACTTTTCCAATCCCGAACCTTGTACGTACAAGGTAATGTACAAGGTAAAGAGGGAAAAAGGTTGAAAAAGGTTGAAAAAATGTGCGTTTCAGTCCTTTTTTTTACGGCATTTTGCCACTTTTTCAGGTAAAAAGAAAGGTCGGTAAATGGCTTAACTGCCTATTTACCAACCTTTTCTCTTTTCAGTCGGGATGACTAGATTCGAACTAGCGACCCCACGCCCCCCAGACGTATACTCTAACCGGACTGAGCTACATCCCGAACTGTTCGCTTATTGAGTGTGATTCCCAAAAGCGTTGCAAAGTTACGGCGAGTTGATGAAATTTGCAAGTTTTTTGTGAAATTATTTTCACGAATTTTCCGTCCGAAAGTTGTTTTGCTCACGTTATTACACTTATAGCCTTGTTGCCCATTAATTTGGTGTTACCATTGTTCGATGCGTGCCGAGTCCTGAATGGCTTGGCGGATGGCAGGGTCAAGGTCGGGGAAGAAATGGTATCCGGTGAGCCGCTCCACGTCGCTTAGCGTATTGACGTATAGGTCTTTGTGTCCTAAACCGTCGGTGTTGCGGCACACGAAACCTATGGCCCGTGGTGGATTTAGACTGAGAACTACCTTGAAAAACGCGTCGGGGACTGCAACCTTGTTCCGACCGATGAATTGCAACTGTCGGCTGCGGAAATACATAGGGCCGGTGATAATATAGACCTCTCCATATCGCTGAGCCCACCGCCGGCACGAAATTTCAATCTGGTTCCACACGCCACTGTTCAGATTGGCATTCTGCGGGCAGATATTGCTGAAGAGAAAAGTCTGATACATGGCGTTGCGGTTCCATTTGTTGTCACCGGCCGGGCACATGTGTCCGCGCGAGTATCCACTCGCTTTGTAGTCGGCGTTGCCGGCGCGTGGCTCGGGGACATCGTCATCCTCGTGGAACGCATTTCCCATACGGCCAACGGCGCCCTTAGTGTGCTCGCCGATAAGCCGCCAGGCTACCCAGTTGGGGCATTTTGTCTCGCTGTTATACGACACCATGTAGCCCTCGCGCTTGAGCCGCCGCTCGGGCAATCCTTCCATCGGCTCCACGGTGCCCACTCCCGCGAAATCGGTGGCATTGGACACGCGGTGTACCTTGCTAAATCGCCGGCCGTCGTGGCTCGCCTCGTTTGTCGGCGATTGTGCCGACTCGACATGATAAGACTTGCCTCGGCAGCTGCCTAAACCCGACATTATGGCGCATAGGGCTATGGCCAACCAAACATATTTTCGTGCGCGCGACATTAGTTCGAAATCATTTTAAGACCCACAATAGAGGCTATCAACGTGGTGATAAAAAACAGCCGCCAAAATGAGGCAGGCTCATTAAAATACACAATGCCCAGCAGCACTGTACCCACTGCACCGATACCGGTCCACACCGGATATGCCGTGCCCAGTGGCAATGTTTGGATTGCTTTGGCCAGCAGACCCATACTCAAAAATGTGAACACCAGAAAACCGCCCATCCACAACCACCATTCCAGCCCGGTGACGGTGCGTGCCCGGCCTAAACAGAAGGTGAATCCCACCTCACACAGCCCGGCAAGAATAAGGATAATCCAATTCATGCTTTCCTTCAACAACCTACCTGAGGGCTGCGGCAATGTCCGGCGTCTCCTTCTTGAGGCGTGGCAAAGTTACGCTTTTTCCCATAATCAAGCAAATCAATCTCCAAATCTCCAAAACTTTATCGCGGCGGCGACGGTGGCACATCAGGCGGTTGTCGGTGGCACCCGAGAAACAGGGTGGGGAAGTGCCATGTGGCATTCTGGCGCGCGTGGCGTGGCTGCGGGGGATTAGTCGGGCAACGCTTCAACGTAGAACGTCATGGGTCTGAAACCATCGTTGCAACTCACCATCGCGCTCACGGGATTCTGCATCCAGCCGTCGAAGAAGTTACCTTCGCCGCGCGCAAGCGCCTCCACAAACGGGCGAATCGTCTCCCATGCCGATGGGCACATCCCCTCGGGACACTTCGCGTCAACCGACACCCATGACTGCCCCACGGCAATGCCGCAGGCATCGTCTATCGGGTTCTCGAATCGCTCCATCAGGTCGCGGTACACCGTTTGGCGCATTGCTGTTATCTTAACTTTTTTCATCTGCCATGACAAGGTTAAACTAATCGTCAGTGCAAAAATAAGCATAAATCCCCGGCTTTACAAGTAGCCACAAGCGCACTCGCGCTCAACCATCGCCATATCCTTCGCTCGTTTCTGATAGGTAACACATAGTTTCGCGGCGTTAATATCCTCTAATGGTACTGATAGCCCTCTGCCGGCATTAATGTTCTGTGCTATCCACCTCGTGTAGGCGCTACCGTGCGCGTAAACCACATGTGCCGCACCGAATTTTAGCATCCGATGCGGCACATTAGGCCTTTTTCTCAGACGGGATTAACGACCATGGCAGTCCTTAAACTTCTTGCCACTTCCGCATGGGCATGGGTCATTACGGCCCACCTTAGGTCCGGCATTGCGGATAGGCATCGTGGGACGTTGCGGGTCTTGAGGTGCCGATGCCACTCGCCTCTGTTCAGCTCCCGGCTCATCGCCGCGACCTTCACTAAACTGCTGACGGCGGCGTGGCGCGTCGTGGTGGCGCTTTACGTCGGTCTCGTTGGTCTCAACCGGTATCTGACCACGCATCAGTATCGAAATCGCCTTGTTGTTCATCTCGCTAAGCATGGAGCGGAACAGCAGGAATGACTCTTTCTTGTAAACCACCAGCGGGTCTTTCTGCTCATACTGGGCATTCTGAACACTTTGCTTCAACTGGTCCAGCTCACGCAGGTGCTCTTTCCAGCTCTCATCTAGTGTGAGCAGCAGCACTGCCTTTTGCCAAGCCTTGGTCAGGGCCTTACACTGGCTCTCATAGGCTTCCTTGGCGTCAACCACAATGCCGTAGAGGCGACGACCGTCGCCTATCGGCACCTGAACCTTACCCTGAAGCTCCATCCCTGCCGCCTTCTGCTCCTCTGCAACACGCGTAAAGAATGGCATTGCCACCTCAGCTATGCGCTCCTGCTTGCGCTGGAAGGCTGTCAGCACTTTGTCGAAAAGTTGCTTCACGCAGTCCTTGTCATCCATCGACCTGTATTCGTCCTCGCTCATCGGAGGCTCAATGGCAAACGTGCGCAGAACCTGCATCTTGAAGCCGTCGTAATCATCTTTCGCATAGTTATTCACCACGTCTTCCACACAGTCGTAGAGGGTATTGATAATGTCGGTGCCTATGCGCTCGCCTATAAGGGCATGCCGACGACGCGTGTATATCACGTTTCGCTGCGTGTTCATCACATCATCGTATTCGAGCAGGTGCTTACGAATACCGAAATTGTTCTGCTCCACACGCTTCTGGGCGTTCTCTATGGCATTGGTCACCATCTTCGACTCTATCGCCTCGCCATCGTGCAAGCCCATGCGGTCCAGTAATTTCACCGTTTTCTCACTCGCAAACAGGCGCATCACCTTGTCCTCAAACGACACAAAGAATACCGAACTGCCCGGATCGCCCTGACGGCCGGCACGGCCACGCAACTGGCGGTCAACGCGCCGCGATTCGTGACGCTCGGTGCCTATAATGGCAAGGCCGCCGGCGGCACGCACCTCCTCTGTGAGTTTGATGTCGGTTCCACGGCCGGCCATATTGGTGGCTATGGTCACCACGCCCTTGCCGTTAATCGAGCGCCCGGCGTGTGCCACAATGTCAGCCTCCTTCTGGTGCAGCTTGGCATTGAGCACGTTGTGCTCAATGTGACGCATTGTCAGCAGACGACTCAATTTCTCGGAAATCTCCACGCTCGTCGTACCCACCAGCGTGGGGCGCCCGGCGTCGCGCATACGCACTATCTCGTCGATTACCGCGGCAAATTTCTCCTTCTCGGTCTTATACACGCGGTCGGGCATATCCATTCTTATCACTGGCTTGTTGGTGGGAATCGTCACCACTTCCAGCTTGTAGATTTTGTCGAACTCGTCTTCCTCGGTGATGGCCGTTCCGGTCATACCGGCAAGCTTGTGATACATCCTGAAGTAGTTCTGGAGCGTGATCGTGGCAAACGTCTGAGTGGCGGCCTCCACCTTTACGCCCTCTTTCGCTTCGATAGCCTGGTGCAGCCCGTCGCTATACCGGCGTCCTTCCATCACACGACCGGTCTGCTCATCCACGATTTTCACCTTGCCGTCTTCGGTGACGATATACTCGTCGTCGCGGTTAAACAGCGTGTAGGCCTTGAGCAGTTGTGTCACCGTGTGAACTCGCTCCGACTTTATGGCATAGTTGGCAAGCAACTCATCTTTCTTAGCCACTTTCTCCTCGTCGCTGATTGGCTCGTTGGTCACGGCCGACAGCTCGGCGGCAATGTCGGGTAGCACAAAGAATTTGGGGTCGTCGGTGCCTTTGGTGAGCACGTCTATTCCCTTATCGGTCAGCTCCACGGTGTTGTTCTGTTCCTCTATGATAAAGAAGAGCGGGTCGGTCACGGTGGGCATCTCGCGGTTGTTGTCCTGCATGTAGTAGGCCTCGGTCTTCAGCATCAGCGGCTTCACACCGTCCTGCGACAAGAAGCGAATCAGCGGCTTGTATTTGGGCAGTCCCTTGTAGGCGCGGAACAGCAGAAGCGCACCCTCCTTCACCACTTTCTCGTCGTCGCTGGCAATCATTCGCTTTGCGTCGGTGAGCAACTGGGTCACGAGGCGACGTTGTGCCTCATACACACGCTCCACATTGGGCTTGTATTCGTCGAAATACTGGTCCTCGCCCTTTGCCACCGGGCCCGATATGATAAGCGGAGTTCGAGCGTCGTCGATAAGCACCGAGTCCACCTCGTCCACGATAGCGTAGTTGTGGCTTCGCTGAACGCAATCCTCAGGACTCATGGCCATATTGTCGCGCAGATAGTCGAAACCGAACTCGCTGTTGGTGCCGAACGTGATGTCGCAGTTATAGGCGTCGCGTCGTGCCTCGCTATTGGGCTGGGTCTTGTCGATACAAGCCACGCTCAGGCCATGGAACATATAAAGCGGCCCCATCCACTCCGAGTCGCGCTTGGCCAGATAGTCGTTCACAGTCACCACGTGCACACCGTTACCGGTGAGCGCATTCAGGAATACAGGCAACGTGGCCACAAGGGTCTTTCCTTCACCGGTGGCCATCTCCGCTATCTTGCCCTGATGCAGAACGGCACCGCCTATGAGTTGAACGTCGTAGTGAATCATGTTCCACACCGTTTCGTTGCCTCCGGCCTCCCAGTGGTTATAATAAATGGCCTTGTCGCCATCGATGCTCAAGAAGTCGCGACCCTCGGCCGCAAGGTCACGGTCCATCTGCGTTGCCGTCACCTCTATGGTCTCGTTCTCGGCAAATCGCCGAGCCGTCTCCTTCACTATAGCGAACACGGTGGGCAGTGCCTCGTCGAGTTTCTCTTCAAGGGTGTCGAGTATCTTGCCCTCAAGATTATCAATCTTGTCCCACAGCGGTTCGCGCTTGTCATAGTCCAAGCCCTCTATCTCCTGCTTGATAGTGGCAATCTCTTCCTTGTAATCGGCCACGCTCTGCGACAGTTCCTCACGGATCTGCGCTGTGCGTGCGCGCAACTCATCGTTAGTCAGCGGCTTTAGCTCTTCATGTATCTGAAGGGTCTTGTTCACAAGCGGCTGCAACTTCTTGATGTCTCGGTCCGACTTGTTGCCTAAAAATAATTTCAGAATGTCTAATAGTGCCATATATGTTTTTTGTTGTATTATTTCATCATAAGTGTTTCGCCCTCAAGCGTTCATACAGCTTGGCCTTGATCCGTGTCAGCGATCTTGCGCTGCGGCCGATGCTGGCGAATGATAGTGATTATACTGCAAAAATCGTGCCAATAATCATACCAATCTGCAAATTTACAAAAAATCACCCACATATCATCCATTCACACACCATATTTCTTCCACCTCACCGTAAACTAAACCACGCAAGTCCACCGTGTTCGCCCATTTCCCAGTAGAGACGAGTAGTAATAAAAAAGCCTATAGGACCCCACAAAAGTCCTATAGGTCTTATCTTAGATTATCCAAGTTCCTAATTCTTCTGGAACTTGAATTAGATTATTTCAGCTTATCGAATGCCTGTCCGCTAAAACTCGTTATCTGCTGTCTCCGTCTTCTTGAACACTGGCACCAACTTTCCGTCACGCCACTCGTGCGTCGTAGTTTCTTCCTCGCCGTCGAGCTCGAACCAACCCGATATACCTTGCCGCACGCCATTCACGTTCTCCACCGGCTCTGGATTGAAGATGTCGCTATAGTTCTCTATCCGCACAAACTTGTGTCCATTCCGGTCCCACAAGAAACCGTCATACACAAAGTTGCCCTGCGCATTCATTGGTCCCAAGCATATCTCCAAGTCGGCCACCCCGTCAAAGTTCAGGTCGCGCTCCAAAATGTCGCCCATACCGCGCCACATGGTGGTGTCGAGCGGCAACGCACTGCTCATCAGCGTGTCGGTGCGCCCCAAGGCATCGGTGTAGTGGGTGATAATGATATCGGATATCGGACACCCCTCATCGTCGGGTGTCGCGTGCACCTCGGTGCGGAAAGTGTAGTCGCCACGTTGGGGCACATACGCTCCGGCACTCGTCTTATTGGCTTGCTCTCCGGCTTGGCTCGCCATCGCGCCGGCCATCACCGCAAGTGCAATCACCAGGGCTTTTGTCTTGAATCTCAAATTGTTCATATCTTATATTATTAATTAAGTTTATGGCTCACTCCAGCGTCTTGTCGTCCTTCTGAAGGTCTTTCAATTCGGGCACCGTGTCCACTCGTTTCAGATTGATTGTGGCGCCGGAGTCTCCTGCAATCTTCAAGGCAAGCGTGTTGCCGTCAATAGTAATGGTAAACTCCTCTCCTCTCTTGTTGCGATTCTTAAATTCTTCCACATACATGTCGCCAATGAAATTGGTGAACGAATTCTTGAATTCTCGTGCGAGTTTAAGTATGGTGTCATCCTTAGTCAGCCCATCGAAGCGAGTGCCGTTGTCATACTGCTCCTGAGCGTGCAGTAGCACATCGTCAAGGTTGGTGCGCACACCCAGCGAATCGGGGATATAAGTTATCTTCAGAGTGTTGCCATCAATCTGGTAAGTACCCATTTCTCCCACAAAGTAGCGGACACTGAACGTTGTCTCATCCTCATCCTTGTCAGTCCATTGCCCGTCAAATACCACCATCACGTCGCCCTTTGTGCTATCGGCCTCGTTAGCGCTGAATATCAGCGACAAATCCAGGTCGCCATATTCCGTGCTCACTTTAGGACTGTTCCACTCGCCGCACAGGTCACCCGCATTCACACTTTCACCACATGAGCTCATCACCCATGTCATCGCCGCGCAAGCAGCGGCTATCATCAATAATCGCTTCATAACTCTTTGATTCTAATTTGATTCTTGCAAATATAACTTTTTTTCTGTTCTTCCCAAAACTCTAAACCGTTTTTTACCGATTTTATAGCGCCCCGAGAGTGTTTTCACTTTAGACTCGCGCCTTGCGATGCGTTAGGGGTGGCGATGCGAAGCAGGCGCGATATGGTGGGAGCTATCCGCCGCACGTCGGTTCTGCCGGTAACCTTACTGTGACTCAGGCCGGGAGCCATGATAAACACCGGTGATGTGGCGCTCACAGAGCGAACGTAGGTCTTCTGCTCGCGCGCGTCGCGTCCTGTCTCGCTCACTGTCCACCCCGGCATCACTCTCACCGTCACGTCACCGGCATACTCGGCCAGTGTGGCGCTGTAAAGGCTTTGCAGATCCTCATTCACCGGATTGCTGATGATTTCGTCGATTGTATATGCCGCCATCACGCCGCTCATCTTGCGCAGAAAGTCGGCCGACTCTTTCCTGATTTCGCTCAAGTTCACGTTGCGCTCCTTGATGAGCTTGTGATTGAGAAATACTTCTCTGTTATAGCATCCCAGAACCCAGTTTCCGTTGCCGTGAATCGCTATCAGATACATATTCAGTAGCGACGTGGCTCGGTCGGCGCGGAACTCTCCGCTGGGAATCCCGAAGCTCGCTGCCGGGGCCTCGCCCGATGTGTGGCTCCCGTCAGATGCCACGAATATTACTGCCTTGCCGGCCCCCACGCTTTTGTCAATGGCATTGAGTAGCCGCTCCAAGTCGCGGTCGAGCCTCAGGTACTTGTCGTGAAGTTCGGCCCTTGTGTCTTCCTCTCCGGTGGCTTGCTTATACGCCGAGGCACTCAGCCCCACACACAGCATGTCCAGCTCGCCGCGTCGGCCCAAGTTCTGGCTGCTCAGTAGCTCAAGGGCCACGTCTGTCACCTCGCGGTTGCTTAGCGCGCTCTGCTTGAACGCGCGATACCTGTTTGGATCATTCTTGCCGAACGAGTGCTTGAAACCGTAGAATTTTCCGCCTTTGGGCACCTCGGTGTAGGCGGCGATGGGCAGTAGTGGCTCCCAGCTCATCGTGTCGAGGCGGCTGCTGAGCGGACTGCGGTAGTTGCGGTTTTGCACGCATTGGGGCGTTTCCTTATAGTAGGTGCTTCCTGCCCATTTGCCGTCGCTGTCGCTTATCCAGAACGTGCTGTTGGCCGCGTGACCCCCAAGCACCACCGACATCTGAGCGTCGGCCGCCACGGCGCATACGCGCCCCATGCCATTGTTCAGTATTCTCACCTCATCGGCCAGAGTCGATACTCTAATCGCCGCCGGCGAGTAGCTCTCGCTCGTGAAGTTCCCCATATAGCGTGTGTCACTGAGCGTGAGGCTCTCCACCAGCTTCTCACGGTCAAAGTACGTGCCACGGGCAATTCCGTTGATGCGGGGTTCGGCGCCGGTCATCAGCATTGCCGTTCCTGCCACGGCATCGGTCTGTTCGCGTCCGTAGTCAGCGTCCTCAATCACTAAGCCGATTTGCATCAGCTGCTTAAATCCGCCGTTACTCATCTGCGGTAGGAGCAACTCCAGCGTCTCGCCGTCAAGTTGGTCTATCACTATGCCCACCACCAGTTGCGGCCTGACGGTTGGGCTCGGTTGAGCCTTCGGACTCGGAGCGATAACGCACGTTGCCACCAGCATGACGATTAGTCGTATTATACGGTTTTTCTGCATCGTTTTTCCACAATTAGATAGTTAATGTCACGAGTCAGTATCATGCCCATTGCAATGAAAAATGCGGGGTTGGGGCTTTGTCCGCTCATCGGCCACTGAACAGCCGCCACCGCCAGCGCGGCCACATTCAGCGCGTGAAACGCCGCGAGCCATTTCTTACTTCGTTTCACCCATGTCAGCACCAGCGGAATCACGTAGAATGGATGTAGCCACACGGCATTGAAATTCGGCGATGTTGACTCATGAGTCGAAACAAATGTCACATACCACACCACAATACCCACTATCAGGGCCACAGCCCAGAGCACTGTGTCGGCCACTCGGTTCACCTTGCCGCGCCCGATGTCCACCACTGTGAGCCACACCATTGCTAAGAGCAACACGCCCAGCACCGCCATCGGGTGGAGTGGGGTGGGGGTTGGGCCCTTCACAAGGCCTTGCTCGCTGCCCGCGTTTATCACTTGCTCGCTCGTCACCAGTTTCTCCATGCGTCCATCGCGAGCCACGGTTTCTTCGCGTAGCGCTTCCATCAGCAGCATGGGCACAAACATCTTTTGGCGCCTATTGATTATCGTGTCGGCATCACGGCCTATCAGCAGGTCTATACCAAGTTGCTCCCATGCGTAGTTCTTTGTGTATCGGTGAATTATGTCACGATATGTGACGCGCTCGCCGTCGTCGGCAAACTTTAGCTCACCTCCAAGGTACTCCTCAACCACTTTCAGCGGACGCGTTGAGCAGTTGTCGCTGAAGTACTTATAGCGATAGTTGCGATACATTGGCTGGGCATTCATCACCAGAAAGTTCCACATCTGCTTCACCTGGGCATCTGTCAGATTTAGTTCCTGCTCCACCATTCGCCGCCCTTCATACCCGGCTTTTAAGTAATGGGTTGGGTATGCCTCACACATATAGTCGGTCTCGCCCGAGACAAACCTAAGAAAAAAATTCTCAGAGTTGAAGTCAAACACGCCGTAGTTGAAAATCATGTCAATGCCGTCACTGGTCACCAAGCGTAAATCCGTGTGGCCAAACAATTCAAATACCTCGCTGCCGGGGTAGATGGTGATAAGGCTCACACGATATGGAGACTTCGCTTCGCTCTGCGCGCTGTCGGCCGGTTCGGCGCTTGCCGCACCCATTGTTCCCATCACCCACAGTATCGAGGCGATTATAGCTTTAACGTATATTCTCATTATTAATATCTTTAAGGACATTATGCCGGCTTACAAAAAACGCGAGCCGCATCTCGTGCCATTCACATTACAAAAGTACTTAATTATTTTAAGTCTCGCAAGTTGTGCCGGCCGCAATCATCGCCTCCCCACGCGCTAATGCCGTTAGCGACACCTCCCCTTCAGCCGTGAGTTTTATGCGTCTCCCCGTCCTTCTGCCCGAGCCATTAATAATTTTTAACGTGAAAATTCTTGCCAATAATTTGCTATCTAAAAATAAAGCTGTACCTTTGTGCCATTCTATACAGATTCTATTCATAAATATGGTTAAAAGTCCCACTCGTGAGAGCCGGGCTTTTTTTCTTTTAGTACCTTGTGACTGTGTTTGTGCCACGCATCTTTCAGTACTTAACTCGTGGGAAATCGTATGCTGATTTGGCGCGAAACTCTATTTTGATTTGAGTTTAAAAGTTGATTAGTGGATAGTGCTTGCGAGCATACGACGTGCGGAAGCGTTCAAAGTGCCACCATTCCTTACTGTAAGTGCGGAACCCTGCCTCGGTCATGGCCTTGCGCAGTGTCTCGCGGTTTTTCTTGGCTTGGGCCGAAATCTTTCCGGAATTTACCAGAGTGCCCTCATCGGTGATATGCGCTGTGGCGTTGAACGTGTCGAACGCTGTGCCCATATCCACTTCCTTGCCGTTGAGCAACAAGCCCACATCCACGGCCACACCGTAGTTGTGCGGACCTCCCTTGTCCCCGCGTGCCACGTAGGGACTGTTGGCGGTGCCTGCCACCCGCTTCCACATCTTGCGCTGCACACTCACCGGCCGCCCCGCGTCGTAAATCACTATGCTATATCCGGGATTGACGCGTTTCAGCGCTTTCTGGGCCGCCTCCAGCGATTTTGCCGTCGCTTTGTTCAGGTAGGCGCGTCTCAGGTTGCCATACATGTTCTCACCCATGAAATTATCGGTCGTGGCATACTTCAGGTCCACCACTATTGTGCTGTCGATGCTCTGAATGTCCACCAACCCTAACTTGGAGAACTTCTGCCTATACTCCTCGGCTGTCTGGCCGATTGACCACATTGCCGTTATCGCGAGCAAGATAGCGGAAATAATTCGTGGACTTCTCATGCCTGTGCCGATAGATATATCTTTCTCAGAATAGCTCCACAACCGATTCGGGCCCGGTGTCCTCGGTGCTTTCTTCTCCATCCGAACTCCTATAATAGCCCAACTCGCTGTGGCACGGGTCAAAGCCTGCCGGGAACTGGAATTTCACATTCTCAGAGTAGGGCAGGGCACTATCGCCATACACACTTCGCATATAAATTCCGTATATGGGCAAAGCCATCGCGGCTCCTTGGCCCATCGCCATACCGTTGAAGTGGATAAAACGGTCCTCACCTCCTACCCACACTCCGGTTACCAACTCGGGCGTGAACCCCATAAACCAGCCGTCGGCATTAAAGTTGGTCGTTCCGGTTTTTCCTCCCATCTCGGCCTTAATGTTATACGAGCTGCGCAAGCGTGCACCGGTTCCGGAGTCCACCACACTCATCAGCATCGACAACATCTTGTAGAATGTGTCTTCGTTGAACACCTGGTCGGGCTTGGCGGTGAACTCGTCAAGCACGTTGCCTTGGTTGTCGGTGATGCGTGTCACGTATATCGGCGGCGTACGCATACCGCTATTGGCAAACGCCGTGTAGGCCGACACCATTTCTTGCACCGTAATTTCACTCACGCCCAGCGACAGCGCCGGCACTATGTCCCAACTGCCCGTTATCCCAAAGCTGTGCATCCATTTCGCCAATTCCGATGGCGGGAACACGTAGTAGCCCTCTTCCTCTATCCAGTTGGGCGACGTTCCTTTCATAAATCCTGCCGACACCGAGTTGGTCGAGTGGGTTAATGCCGATTTCAGGGTCATCGTGCCGCCCACCCCGCGAGGATTCCACACATCATTATACCAGCGCACGTTCGGAGCGCCGCCGGGGCGCACATCACACGGAGTTAAACCTCCGTTGTGCACCGCGTACGAATACACAAACGGCTTCACCGTCGAACCTATCTGCCGCCTTCCGCGAGAGGCCATGTCATACTTGAAAAACTTGAAGTTGGGGCCACCCACATAGGCCTTGACGTGCCCGGTTATCGGGTCCATCGACATCATCCCGCAGCGCAAGAAGGTCTTCACGTAAAGTAGCGAGTCCATTGGCGTCATCACAGTGTCTATCTCGCCACTGTAGCTGAACAAGTGCATTTCCACTGGCGTGTTGAAACTCTTTTCTATTTCTTCCTCGCTGTAGCCGGCTTTCTTCATGGCGCGGTGACGCTCGGTGCGTCTCATAGCGCTCTTTATCACAGCCTGCTTTGCCTTGGCCGAGAGCTCCTGCGTATTGTTCGTGTACGGGTTTTTGGTGCCGCGACGCTCTCGTATGAATGCCGGTTGCAGGTATCCGCCCAGGTGCTTCTTCACAGCGTTTTCGGCGTAAGCCTGCATCCGCGAGTCGATAGTGGTGTAGATTTTCAAGCCATCGGTGTAGATGTCGTAATTGTCGCCATTGGGCTTCTTATGCTTGTTGCACCATCCGAATAGTGGGTTCTCTTGCCAGGCGATAGAGTCGTCTTCAAAGGCTTGGCGGTTACTGCCATACTCCTCTGGCTTTGGCTCTGTGGCGGTCATCACGCGCCGCAACTCCTCGCGGAAATACGGCGCCAAACCATCGTTGTGATCCACTTTATGATATGCCAGCTCTATCGGCAACTGCTTCAGCGAGTCGCATTCGGCCTGCGTGAGCTTGCCGGCTTTCACCATCTGTTCCAGTACCACGTTGCGGCGGTCGCGTGTGCGCTCCTCGTGGCGCAGTGGGTTGTAGTACGACGGATTCTTGCACATTCCCACCAGCATCGCGCTCTCCTCAATGTTCAGGTCGCGCGGATCTTTGCCGAAATACACGTAGGCCGCAGTCTTGATGCCAACAGCATTGTTCAAGAAATCAAACTGGTTGAAGTACATCTTTATAATCTCGTCCTTGGTGTAATAGCGCTCAAGTTTCATCGCTATCACCCATTCAATGGGCTTCTGCAACGCGCGCTCAAAGATGTTGTTGCTTTTGGGTGAGTACAGCTGCTTGGCAAGCTGCTGAGTGATGGTGGAACCGCCTCCGGCCGACTTCTGCCGCAAAATAACACGCTTAAGAATTGCGCGCATTAGCGCTCGAGCATCAATGCCCGAATGGCTCTCAAAACGCACGTCCTCTGTCGCTATCAGAGCATCGCTCAAGTGTCGCGACATCTGGTCGAAATCCACATATACGCGGTTTCCCTTGCTTCGGTAGAAACGACCCATCTCCTCGCCATCTGCACTATATATCGTCGATGCGAACATGTCCGACGGGTTCTTCAACTCTTCAATCGGCGGCATATAGCCGATGATTCCGTTATACACAAGTATGAAGAGCAGGAATAGAGCGGCCACGAATATGCCAAACGCACTCCACATTCCCTTTATCACGGCACTCGTCCCGGCACTCTGCTTCTTTCCTGAGGCTTTAATCTTTTTTCTCATGAGTCTGGTTTACTTTTGCAGTTTCCTGAATTTTACGCGCATCGGTCTATCACATCACAATGACACATAACAATTCTAACTTACAAAATTAGCGCAAATTATTCATTTACGCAAGCTCTTGCCTTTTTTTAACAGCTTTGCACATTACTGCCCGTATTATTTGCAAGTTTCATTATTATTACATAACTTTACACCCAAATAATAATATTTAGACTATAACTGAAATTCAGCTAAACTATAATTGAGATGAGGAAATTTTTTTGCTTACTATCAGTATTGATTTTTATTCAGGCGCTTAATGCCGTACCGGCACGTAGAGCCACTTTTAGCGCCACATCGGCCGACGGCAAACAACTCATGCTTCGCACCGTGGGCAACGAAAACCACCATTGGTTCGTGGCAACCGACGGGAATGTTTACTCTCGCGACGCTCTCGGCAATTTCGTCGAGAAAACTGAGAAACCCGCTTCAGGGCCTAGCAAGGCTCGCAAGAAGGTTACTCCTATGGACAACTCCACGCGATGCCTGCCCACTTCGGGCAGTCCGCGTATCCCTGTCCTGCTTGTCGATTTCACCGATGTCAAGTTCTCAATGGACGACCCTAAAGCCACCTTTGAGACTCTAATCAACACTGGCTCCAAGAGTGTGGCGCAATATTTCTCCGATATGTCGGGTGGAACGTTCACACCTCAGTTCGATATCCTCGGACCGTATTCTATGCGCACCACGCAAGCCTATTATGGCGAGAATAATTCCGACGGAAATGACATTCGTGGGGCCCGGTTCGTGCGCGACTGCATTTCTGCCTCTCGCAGCCAAATCAATTTTGCCGACTACGATAACGACGGCGACGGACAGTGCGATTTCTTGTATGTGATTTTTGCCGGTGTGGGCGAAGCCACTGCCAGCGTTTCCGACCCCCAGAGTCTGTGGCCGCGCAAGTCGTCGTTCGCCGAAAATAACATGGTGGTGTCGTTGCCTAATGTGTGCTCGTTCAATCATTATGCCTACAGCAACGAGCTGGTTGACGGACAAGTGGATGGCATCGGCACATTTGTGCATGAGTTCTGCCATGCGCTCGGACTGCCCGACCTCGGCAGCGTCGGCTCCAGCAACGACATATACGGAATGGACGAGTGGAGTGTGATGGACTACGGCTGCTATCTCGACGGTGGCAAAACTCCTTGCGCTCTCTCAGGATTTGAGCGTTCTCTGCTCGGATGGACCGACTTTATGCCGGTGGAGAAGATGCGAAGCTACACACTCCAGACTGCCGCCAATGGCGGTAAACCGGTGAAAATTACAAACCCCGCCAACGAAAATGAGTTCTACGTTCTCGAAAACCGACAGCAGACAGGTTGGGATACTTACCTGAGCAGCCACGGAATGATGATTACGCACATCGACTATGACGCCGACCTATGGGCCTCTAATCAAGTTAATACAGACCCCGACCACAAACGCATGACTATTGTCCCGGCCGACGACGACCTTAGCATCGAGTCTAACTCGGGCGACCTTTGGCCTAACGAGGGACTCAACGACGCGTTCACCGACACTTCCAACCCTGCCGCGTTCACTTTTACCGGCAACAAACTGGAAAAACCTGTGGAGCAAATCCGTGAGGAAGGTGGCACTATCTCCTTCTTCTACGACAACGGTGCCGACACTCCCATTCTCGGTCTCTTTGAGCCCGAAGATATTACCGCCTATTCGCTACGTGCCAAGTGGTCCGAAGCCAACGGGTGGCGCTCTTATTCGCTCCGCCTGTGGCCTGCTACCCCCGAGGATACCTCCAAGGTGTTTATCGAGAATTTCGCTTCACTGGTCGCCAGCGATGAGGATATCAGTAACCGGCTCAATGCCTACACCGCCACGCCGGGATGGACGGGATTCAATCTCTTCCCCGAGGATGGTGGGCTGCGCGTAGGTAGCGTGGGTAATGTGGGTACCATTATTTCGCCCAAGTTCGATGCAAGCCGTGTCGATGGAAAGGTCACCGTGTCTTTTGCCGCTCAGCCCTATGGCTTCGATGGTGATGTGGTGGTGCGTATCGAACTCCTCAATGCCGCTGGCAACATCATTCAGGACTACACCGTCACATCTTCCACCGCACGCATTTGCCATGTCTTCACCGACGCTCAGGCCGGCAGCCGTGTGAAAATCAGCACCATTGCCGCCCGAAAGAGAGTGATCATTAGTGATATCGCCATTCTTGTGGGCGATTTCTCGGCCACATATTCCGCTCCGCAATATCGCGAGAACGACTATTCCGAGCAAGACGGCGTAATCACCATCGATGACATTCATGCGCTCGAATATCGCGTTGTCGGACTCGATGCTAACACGGTCTATAACGTCCAGGTGGATGTGCATCACGTGGGAACTCTCATCCTAAGTTCCAATATCCGTATGGTCCGCACACTCGAGGCTCCGGTTCTGCGACTTGGCGATGTTAACGGCGACGGATTCGTGGATGTGGGCGATGTCGTAACGTTGGCCAACTTCGTTATGGGCGACCCGGTTGACCCGTTCTATCGTAGCGCGGCCGACCTTAATGATGACAAACAAATCGATGTGGGCGACGTAGTGGCTCTTGCTCAAATGGTAATGGGTGAGGACACTTCCTCTGATTAACCCTCAACTTCACTTATCACAGTTCAGGGACGGCCTCCGAGCCGTCCCTGAATTATATTCATTCATCATCAGCGGCCCACCGGCTGGCAACATTTGCCGGTAGCCTCTATTAGCGGCAATATTGGCGTTATTATGTCTTGCGAATGACTAAATTCAGCATGTAAAAGAACACTTTCCTTAACCGATGCAAAGTTACATCGGCTACTGTCCTTTGTCAATGTCATTTTCTGCATTTCGCCAATCCCGCTACGCCACTGCTCTCTAACCCATCTCACAACCCCACGTCGGCCATGTCATTACGGCTCCTCAGCCCTCTGGTGGCGCGTCACAATCGCGAAGAATCGATATAACTGAAATAACCGCCACGGCACACTATGATGTGATCCACAAGGTCGATGCCCACGGCCTTGCATCCGGCCTGAACTCGACGCGTCAGGTCATCA
Organism: uncultured Bacteroidales bacterium; assembly: GCA_902786725.1. GTDB lineage: Bacteria > Bacteroidota > Bacteroidia > Bacteroidales > Muribaculaceae > Sodaliphilus. Next base: position 8,519 of record CADADP010000028.1, on the reverse strand, counting down.
TCGGCCGCGCTCGGCGCGGCGTTGTCGCTTGGATGGTTGTGTGCCAGTATTATCCCCTCGGCGCGCTTCTCCAGCGCTTCACGCAAAATCACTTTCACGTCGCCTATCGCCGCTGTGGTGCCGCCCACGCTAATCTTAACTCGACTGGTCACGCGCTTGGCCCGATTCAGAACCAGCATCCATATCTCCTCGTGGTCAAGGTCGCGCATTAGCGCGCTCAGGCATTTATACGCGTCTGCACTTGTGCGCACCTGTGGCATCTCGTCGAACTCCTCCAGCTGGTACCGACGCGCTATCTCCAGCGCTGCCAGCAACTCTATGGCCTTAACCTCGCCTATGCCGCGGAATTTGGTCAGTTCCTTTATCGTCTGCCGAGCCATCAGGTACAATTTGTTGTCGTATTTCTGCAATATCCGCTGGCACAATTCCACCACACTCTCGCCTCGCGAGCCGCTTCCCACCAGTATCGCCATCAGTTCGGCTGTCGTAAGGCTCGAGAAACCGCGCTCTTTAGCCTTCTCTCGCGGACGGTCCGACTCGGCCAGACTCATTTTCAGCGCGCGCGACGCCGATGCCTCTATTTGCTTCTCATCCATATCCCGCCAATCTTATTTTCCGCGCCTCATGGCTATCTCTTGCTCCTCATCACGGCCATGACCCAGCAATATCTTCCACACATAGGCCTTGATAAACCCGCTCCCGTAGGAAAGTAGCTGGATAAAGCTCGTCACCACAGCTATGCATGCCACTTTCACGCTACCTGTCGAAGCCAGCGCTCCCACCCACAGCATCGCGGCATACACCACTATCGGCAGTATAGCCCACCAGCGCCAAAAGATGGCAAGCAACACCAGTGTAGCGCAACCCAGAGTGAACACCGCCGGCAAGGTGTGGACCGGTTTCAGCGAGTCGGGATAGAGTAGCTTTAGCGTTATCCTCGACATCCCGAACACATGGGTCTGCCGCGCGAACGAGCGTAGCGTGTTGCGGCGCTTGTGATACACAAATGCCTCTCTCAGTAGCTTTATCTTGAATCCCGCCTTACGGATACGGGTGCTAATGTCGATGTCCTCGCTGAACATCTCGCGAAAGCCGCCCACGGCCTCCCACACCTCGCGCGAGAAGCCCATGTTGAACGATCGGGGCACAAACTTTTCCAGTTGCACCTTTCCCCCGCGAATGCCTCCTGTGGTCAGAAACGAGGTCATCGAGTAGCTTATCGCTTTTTGTGTGGCGTTAAAGTCGGGGCTCGCGGCGTCAGGACCTCCGAAGCAGGGCGTGTAGTCCGTCTCCAGTTCACCGTTGAGCGTGCTAAAATACCCTTCGGGTATCACGCAATCACTGTCGAAAAATACGAAATATTCGCCCGCAGCCCGTTCCAGACCGTAATTGCGAGCTATGCTGCGACCATCGTTCGATTTGTGGTAATACTGAATTTGCAACCGGTCGGCATAGGATTGCGCTATGTCGTCGCAGCGCTCGGTGGACCCGTCCTCCACAATAACCACCTCAAAATCATTGTAACTTTGACGCGACAGACTCTCAAGAAGGTCTCTAACCTCCTCCCTGCGGTTATACACGGGCACTATTATGGAATATTTGGGCATATCACTTTGTTGACTCTTCGTTTCTGTTTCGTCTCACAAAATTAGCAATTTCACTGCATTTTTCAAAAAAAAGGTTGATTTCTACCGAAATCTTCCTTACCTTTGCATTTCTAATAATAACATGAGAACTATTAACACATTGGATATGAAACGTTTACCTAAGATGTTGGCAGCCTTTCTGCTGTCGTTCGCATTGGCGCAACCGGCTATTGCCTCGGTGCCTAAGAATTATTACCGCACTCTCGACGGCAAGAGTGGCCAAGCACTGAAAAATGCCGTTCACGCAATTATCAAGAATCATACCGTCTATTCCTATGGCAGCCTCTGGTATTACTTCCCGTCAACCGACTGCATGCCCGACAACCGCTCGCGTGTTTGGGATATGTATAGCGACTATGCCTACTACTTCCATAGCCACCTGGGATACTCCACATCGGGTATGAACAAGGAGCACTCATTGCCTAAGAGCTGGTGGAGCACAAGCGGTGGCACCACAGCCGTGGTGGACGGCGTTACGGTAGATGCCGATGCCTATACCGACCTTAACCACCTCTATCCCAGCGATGGAGATGCAAATATGGCTAAATCAAACTGGCCTTTAGGAACCGTATCAAGTGCTTCGTTCAATAATGGCGTAACTAAGGTGGGAACACCCGTTAGTGGCGAGGGCGGCGGCGCAGGCACTGTCTTCGAGCCGGACGACCGATACAAGGGCGACTTCGCTCGCACCTACTTCTACATGGCCACTTGCTACCAAAACTACTACTGGCGCAAAACTTGGAATATGTCTAACTCCACTTGGCTCACGCTCAACGACTGGACAATCAAGCTGCTCCTTAAGTGGCACCGGCAAGACCCTGTGAGCCAGAAAGAAATAGACCGTAACGAAGCCGTATATAAACTCCAGAATAATCGCAACCCCTACATCGATAACCCCGACTTGGTGGAATATATCTGGGGCGATAAGGCCGGAAAAACTTTCGTTATCGATGGTAGCGAAATCACCGGCGACCCTGAACTCATAACTCCCACGCAGGGAACTGTTCTCGATTTTGGCGAGGTGGGACTCGGAAAAACACTCACCTATGTGGTTTACGTCAAGGGCGACAACTTTACGTCCGACCTCAGAGTTCAGCTCTACAAGGCTGATTTCAAGATGTTCTCTATTCCGGTAACCACTATCGAACGCGCCGCCGCAGTCAGCGCCGAGGGCTACCCCCTGACCATCACCTACACTCCCACCGAGGTGGGCAAACACACGGCCAATCTGCTTATCTATAACGGTGGCATCACAGGTAGCGTGGGCGTGACACTCACCGCCGAATGTAAGGAAGCCCCGTCGCTCTTCGCCGTCACGGCTCTGCCGGCTACCGAAATCGCCGATGGAGGATACACAGCCTCTTGGGAACCTACTGGAGATGAAATCGATGGATACGTGGTGAGCCGTATTGTTTACAACGCCGATGGCGATATCGAATTTGCCGATGAAACCAATACCGAGGCCGATGAGACTTCGGTGCGCTTCAACGACCTCTCCGACGGTTTCACTCACACCTACACCGTGCAGTCGTCGCGTCTGGGATACCTCTCTCCCAAGTCTAACGTAATCACAGTTAGCTCCAGCGGAGTTGAAGGCATCGAGGCCGACCGACCGATGGCCTTGTTGCCAACCGACGGTGGCTTTGTGGTGAAGTGTAGCGAGTCGCTTCAGGGCGTGCGAATATTCAATGCCGGCGGACAACTTGTGCGCGAAATTCAGTTGCTCGAGAACGACACCATGATCGACCTCCCCGGTGGAGTTTATATCATCACCGTTCAGGGCAACCGCAAGCCCATAAAGGCCGTGGTCCGCTAAACCACCCTGTCGCCTTAATTAACCGATAACCAAATAGGCCCTAAAGCGTTACAACACTTTAGGGCCTATTCGCTGCCTTTGCTCTTACACTTAGAACGGCAACTCATCTTTGCCGCTTTCCTTCAATTGAATTCGGCGCTGATGCAGGTAGGCCAGTTCATCAATGGCAAACTCCGAGTTCTCTGGCTCGTTCAGCATCGGCGTGAGCATGGTCTCGGCCTCGTCGAGCATATCAAATTCTATTAGCGTGTAAGCGCGCCTACGTCGCAAGAAATTAATGAAATGGATTATGTGCTCTGGTATGTCATCATTATCTTCGCTGTCGCCAAGATTGTACTCTCGCTTAATCTCTTCCATTATCCCGTCTATTACTGACAGTGTGCGCACGTCGCCGGAGTTGGCCAAGACATTGACGTTGGCCGTCGCGAAACGTATCTTGCCTGTTCCACTCACCAGATTCAGGTAGAAGAACGCTTTCTCGTAACACTTCAGCATAGCATAGCAGAAGCCAACGTAATAGCAAACCTCATAGAAGTTGTAACGTCCCGAATCGTCGTAGGTGAACACCTCGTCGCGCATCGAGTTATATGCGTTCTCAAAATGGAGTAACGCTTGGTAGTAGCGTTCATCTCTCAGGTGTATCTGGCCCCAGTAGAGATTATACGCCACGTTGGTCTCGTTGGTTTCGGCAAGCAACTTCTGGTCGTCGCTCAGTTCCTTATACTTACCTTCTTTTAGCTTGATTTTAGCCTCTTCCCACATGTAGTTGAACTCCTGGTCACGCTGTTTCTCGGATGAGCCGCTATACCGGGCCAGAAACGATATCGTGCACGGACGGTTAGAGTGGCTTTCCACTGTGTTTGCGCGATTCACTTCTTGTTGGATTAGGGTGGCCGTTATTCGATAGAACATGGAATTGCCGCTTGCTCCCTCGGCCTTGAGATGGACTATCACCGTGCGCTCAGGGTCGTTGGTGTGGCCGGCCTTGAAGTTGACAGTTGCTGTCACTTGGTCGGCGCGGAACTGCGGTTGGGGCGTATCGGCCGTTATAATTAGCTGAGCCGTTTCAGTTTTGCGTATTTCGGCATCGCCGCTCTTGAAAGCCACTTTATCGCCTGTGGTAATCGTCATTGTAGTGAATTTGGCACCAATTATGGGAAATAGCCGCTCCAGCATGTCACATAGTAATAAGGGCTTATCGGCTGTTGATTCCGCTGTTGGAAGCCCTTGAGTGGCGTTGGCTTGATGCGCCATTTCCATCTTGCGGATGAGGAACAGCTCGCGCGAATCAAGGGCGAACCTATGCTCAGGGTCAAGTGAGTTCTGCTCCTCTCCGTTGCGCTCTTTTACTTTGTTATATTCGTCTATAAAGTCGCGTTGCGTCTGAAAACACGCTTTCAGCAGGTTCACAAGGTGCCGGCGCAGGTCGTCGCAGAAGAACGAGATGTGCAAGTTCAACTTGTTCTCTTCTTCATTTGTGCTGTAAATGTAGCGGTGAAACAGGCTGCTGCCGTTGAATCGGTTACAATTCAGCCGCAGAAGGTCTATCTCTTCTACCGGAACCGTGAAGCAGTTGGGGAAGGTGACTTCCACTCCTACGCCGTTGTAGAAAGCGGCCACAAAATTGCCGCTCTGGAAGTCAAAGTAGTAGCGCTTAACATTGTGCTCCTCGTCCTCGTTAATGTCGTAGTGGCAGTTAATCTCCTTAAGAATTTCGCGGAACTCAAGCTCCACGTCCACTTTGCCTATGGCGGCGTTTCTTATATTTCGCAAGAAATCAAGCATTTCCCGCTCCTTTCTTTTTTCGTTGGTCGGTGATAAATTTTGTGATTAGTTTGTATGCCTCTTTCACGCTACCGGCTGTCGAGGTAAGCGCCTCCACCGGGCAAATGCCGTCGCCTCGGCGGTTGATGATGTTAGGCACCAGCTTGTCGTAACTGTAGCATACATCGCTTGCGGCAAGGATTTCGGCTGCCTTCTCGCTCAGCACGGGTGTGTATAGCTTTGCCACTCCGCTCAGTATCATCAGTGTGGCCGCGCCGCGCCCCACCACCTTGTCGGCGATTTCCGCTCCGCGCAAGGCGGCCGGTTCATCGTTCAGCAGTTTGTAGAGGTCTTCCACTCCGCGACCGTGAAATTTCCGTATCTTGCCGGTGGCGGTCCTCATCACCAGCGAGCAGTCTTCGCTAATAAGTATGTCGGTAAGTTCTTTCATTTGTCGCCTGTTATAAATATTTCATTTACCCACAGGTATGTCGTAGCCCAGTAGCCTGTATGTCACCACAAACGGTGTGGCGCTTTTGCGGGGCTTGGGGCCATACTGGTAGTAGAATTGTCGCAGAGTGTCCCACGATGTGACAGAAACTTGCTTGGTCTCGCCTGGAGTCAGATTCACGGCCACAGAGTGCTCCTGTTCATGAAGTGGCTCACCCAGTGAGGTCTTGTACCTAAACCTGATTTTCACGTGCGATATGCGATGCGACGTGTTATTTGTAACGAAAAACGTCTCCTTTCGGTCGCTCGCACGCTTGTTGTAGCCTTTTATGCTGATGTCCTGTTGGGAAAAGCCTTCTTCGCTTGCCGATGCGCTGATAGTGTCCGCTGTCACCGGCACTTGCACGTTCTGGGATTGAAGGTGACTTTGTGTGGTGCGTGTGCGCGACTCTGCCGCGATGCCTAACATGCACAGGGATAATAATATAAGCGCTATTCTTGTCGTCATAAGTAGCGAATCGTAGTGAATTTCTCTCCATTCCCGTCGGTGGGAAACACTTTGTTAAATCCTATCGGCAGTTTCTCCTCTTTCTTTTCGGGCACTACCGAGATTCCGCGAAACAAGGTGGGGAGGAACCTGCTGAGATTCACCCTCACTTTCATTTTCCACTGGGGCGGGTCGAATGTGATGCTGGAGTGGTCGGCATTCAGGGTGGCCACGCATTCCAGCGGTTTTCTCAGGCTCATGTTCTCGCGCTCGCTGAACAGCCACAACTTAAACTTGCTCTCCACCGCCGATGGCGCTATATATCCTATTACGGTTCCTGGCAGCAGCTCCACATCGGGCGACTCCACCAGGTAAATCATATACTTGATATTATCCTCTCCGTCATACCTCTCTATGGCTATGGTCATCTCCTCGTTAGGGTAGAACCACACGCCTTCAATCGGCTGCAGGTCGCTCATACTCAGCCGCTCCTTCACCGTGGGCATATCTATCCCGGGCAGCATCACCGATTGCTCGGGCAACGCCGCCTCGGCACAAAGTGCCCACACTATTATCGCTATGTGGCCTAATATTCGCCTCATTGCACTGCTAATCAGATTGTCGCAAAACGGTAGGTGAGCCCGAAACTGAGCGATTCACGGAACTGGAAGTAGCGCCACTTGTCGTCGCGCGGATGATTGCGGTCGAATCGCAAGTGGGTATATATCTGCGTACTCAAGTGACGGGTAACGTAGAAGTCGAACGTATTCTGCCAGTTGGCCTGAACATATTTGTAGTTTGTAAAAAAGTCGAGTTGAGCCGACCATGTTATGTAAGCGTTGAATTTCCACTTCAGATTTCCGTTGATGCTGGAACCGAAGTCGTGCTTGGAGTGGTGTCCATCTTTTATGCCGAACTCAGTGGGGGAGATGTCGCTTATGTTGCGGCAGTACTTCATGTTATATGAGAGCGGGTTGATGGCAAGTGTGAACTTCTGGTCCTTCTCCTTGTTCTCGTGCGTAAACGTCATACCAAGTCCCAAATTCAACTCTGCCGGCGACAGAAACGCGGCTTTCATGTCCATTGTGTTCTCTTTATAATTCGTGAAAAACTGGGTCTTGAACTGGAGCGAGGCCGAGTAATACCACTTCTTCACGGCCTTGAAACCTATTGTGGAATTGAACTGAAAATTGTCCTCGCTGAAGGTTATTTTGCGGTATGCGTCGTTGCGGGCAGTCATCATTCCCAAGCGGTAATGGAGCGTGTTCGTAAATGTCATGTTGGGGTGCAGGTTCGGGTTCAGACTCACGTCCCACTTGATATCGGCCAAAACGCTCAGGTTGTTGTAGCCGCCTTGATACCAGTTACTGCTGATATAGGCTTGCGTGAAGTGAAGCGAACCGTCGAACGAGTGTATCCAGTGATGAATCTTCACCGGAGCCTCAGTTATGGGGACTACCACCGGCGCCGGAACCACAGCCTCTTGTATCTGTAACTTGCCGGTTGCCGGGTCGGCCGCGATGGCATACTGCTTAGGTGGCTCCGGAAGCAACTCCTTATTGAATGGAACGTTCTCGGGGTGCTCAACCATGGCCGAGCGCCTTATCTCGCGGTTTTTCTCATTCTCGCCGATGGCCTCGGTGAGCCAATTGTCCGATGCACGCAGAGTCAGGCCTCCGGAGCCGGTTTGTGTCGCGCCGGTAGTGTTGCTCTCATTATCGCTGTCGAAAATCAGCGGCATATAGAGCATACTCGGAGCCGGACCTGCCGAGTCTGGCGTAACATCGCCCCAACTGCCCAGTTTCACCGGAGCCACATTCATCGGCAATGCCGCAGATTTGCGCGCGGTCGTTAGTCGCCCTGTCTGAGCTGTGACTGTTGCGGTTAGTGCCGATACACACCATGCTATTATGCTGATAATTATCCTCTTCTTCATGTTCCTGTGTGGTTCTGATAGTTCAGTAACTGCAAAATTAAGCATAAAACGCCCAACTTGCAAATTATCCCCCAATTTACTCCAATTTACTCCAATTTACTTTAGCACATGACAAAAAGATGAAAATTTAGTTCTAATTAACTGAATATTAAGCGGTTTGCCATTTTATAAGTCCTTGGAAATTAGTAACTTTGTAAAGAAAAAGTACCAATTTTTCAGATGAAGAAAGCTACTAATTCCAAGAACAGAGGCGAAATTAGCAAACTTTTTCCAATCATGCAAGAGCATTTTGGACAATCTATGAACCTGGCGCACATCAAATTGATGGCTCTGCTGCTGGAAGCGCTTTTCAAGGCTCAGACCGTGAGCCTTGTAAGGCTAGCCAATGCGATGCCCACCGCAGTTGACAAGGAGTCTAAC
>CADADP010000027.1 GCA_902786725.1 uncultured Bacteroidales bacterium | reverse complement strand
CGATAATGTGCCCTGTGGCATGAGGCTCGATGCTGGGCGGCAACACGTTGAGCGCGGCCATGGCGGCATGGTAGCGGTTGGTGTAGTACTGAGCCACTTCCATGGGCTCGAGTTGCTCCAGGCGGGCTTTCTTGGCTATTTTATCCTCGCCATCGTCGGCATCATGCTCAAGGTGGCCCACATCGGTAATATTTCTCACGTAGCGCACTTTGTATCCCTGCTGCTTGAGATATCGGAAAAGGACATCAAAGGTTATCGACGGGCGCGCGTGGCCCAGATGCGGGTCGCCATAGACCGTGGGGCCGCACACATACATTCCCACCCGACCCTCGTGAATGGGTACAAAGCGTTCCTTTTGCCTTGTGAGTGTGTTATAAATCAGCATAATTCAGATTATTATCAGTTTATCTTCAGGCTTGTCCCTTAGGTATTGTGAAATTGATGGGGCCATTGCCATTACCCGGCGTGCGCGGTACAATCTCGCCATAAGCCATCTCGTATTTTCTAACGTTCTCCTGCAGGGCAGCCAGCAGTTGCTTTGCGTTCTCGGGAGTCATAATATTCCGGCTTTGCACGCGGGCCTTGGGGGCATTGGGAGCCAGCAGAATCATATCAATAAAGAAGTCGTTAGGTCCATGACTGATTACAGCCAAATTAGCGTAACGTCCTTGCATTTCGTCGTTGGGAACTTCGATTTGAATTTGTCCCTGTTTTGGATGATTGTCGTTTGCCATTTTCTGTTATGTTTTTGTTTAAAAATTTTTTAATATTCCACTGAGTTGAAAATGCCGTGTTCACAAGGAGAAACAGCATTTTCCTCAATCTATTTGTAAAAAATATATTCTTCCACATCGGGGCGGACCACATCGGTGAGGTGAACACGAATAGCCTTGCACGACATTCGCTTGATGAGAGCCGCCACATTGAACGACGCGTAACAGTCGCGCCAGTGCAGAGGCTCTTTGTCCAGCAGATCGTGAACCAAGTAGCAGTCCACCACTTCGTCGCCGGCAGTGTCGGCATCCATCAGGAGATAGAATGAACGTGCTTTTCCGGTGTATTCCACTTGGCAACGGACGTTGATAAACTCGCCTGTCTGCCAGATGCTCCGAAGCCTTATCCGGTGCATATCGTACTGCGCAATTGGAGAGCTATTCACCCTAAGCGAGTCGCTTATGATGCCCGTGATACCGTAAACGGCTATCTGAGCCCGGTCGTGTTTCTCGTTTGTGACTTTGTATCGCATAAGCACCCTGTGGTCGCGCTTTATTTCAGGCTCGGCTATACCATTTGCCACAAGCTCGGTAACAGAGCCATCGCGGTCCACATACTGGAAAAGGGCGGAAGATTCGCTATAATCCTTATAGGTGACTATATCCAGGCGAAAATCCTCGAGAGCGCTGTTAACAGCCTCGTCGTTGCCACACGAACCAAGCGCCAGCAATGCTGCCGCCATAAGGAAGAACGATATGTGGGGGAAACGCGATTTCATTGAGGAAATTCGTCAATTATACACACTTGGAGATTACGGCTCGCCCGGGGCAACTATAACGCCGTCGCGCATGTGCAGCACGCGGTCGCACTCGGCCGCCAATGTCTCATCGTGAGTGACAATAACAAACGTCTGGCGCAGTTCCTCACGCAACTTGAAAAAGAGTTGGTGCAGTTCACGCTTATTCTGCGAGTCGAGGCTTCCGCTCGGCTCATCGGCCAGCACCACCTTGGGGCTATTGACCAGCGCTCGAGCCACAGCCACGCGCTGCCGCTCACCGCCGCTAAGTTGCGCCGGTTTGTGAGTAAGTCGTCCGGAGAGGCCCATATATTCGAGCAGTTCAGCCGCTCGCTTTTCGGCATCGGCACGCCCGGCGCCACTAATCAGGGCCGGTATCATCACGTTCTCGAGCGTGGAAAATTCCGGTAACAACTGATGGAACTGGAACACGAATCCGATATTGCGATTGCGAAATCTCGCCAATTCCTTTCCACGCAGTTTCACCACGTCAACATCATTAATTTTCACAGAGCCGGAATCGGGGGTGTCGAGCGTGCCCAAAATCTGCAGCAGCGTAGTCTTGCCTGCGCCGCTGGGGCCCACTATACCCACGACTTCACACTCCCTGATGTCAACGTCCACACCACGAAGCACCTCGAGGGTTCCAAATCGCTTGGTTATGTCTCTTGCCTGTATCATTAATGAGCACAAAGTTACAAAAAAATGCTATAAATATTGCGAAAAGCATCTAATTATCACAAGATTTTCTTAATTTTGTGGGTTTAAACGCAGTAATAGGCACAGAAATGATAAAGTTAAAACACATAATGATATGGGTGGCGGCGATGGCGATAGGTCATGTGGCACTGGTCTCATGCTCCACATCGCCGATAGAACGCGCCATTCGCACCGCGCTACTCACCGGAGACACCACGCAGACCCAGTTCGATTCCATAGCATCGATTATACACAACAACCCGGAGCAGTACCAGTTTCTGCTTCGCGACGACGGTGAAATCAACGCCGAAGCGCTCAACGCGCTGATAATGAAAGTGGGTTCACAGGTGCGCCCGCCATTGTCGTGGGACATATCCAAGTACCTTTCCTGCCCGATATCGCTCACCATCTATTTTGAGCGTAGCGGAAGCATGGTACCTTATGACACATCGTCGGGGCGCGGGCAACTGAAGAAATCGGTGAACGACATGATTAACTACTTCCCTGAGCATGAGAACGTGAGCATAAAGATAGTGAACGACAACATATACCCCTACGAAGGCTCGATAGAATCGTTTCTGCAAGACCGCAACATCTATGCATCAACGGCATCAATCGGGAACCCGTCATATACCGACTTCAATTTGATTTTCAACAAGATACTTGAGGCTCAAACCGACGGCAACATCTCGGTTCTGGTAACCGACATGATATATTCGCCGAGCAACACCGTCGGAGTGTCGGCCGCCAAGATATTCAACGAGGAGAACAGTCTGGCCACAGCCATTTTCAGACGCTATAAGGGCAAATCGGTGATAGTGAACCAGCTAAGCGGCGACTACGAAGGCAAGTACTACCCCTATAACAACAATCCGTTCGCTTACAACGGATTGCGGCCATTCTATCTGATAATGATTGCCGACACTGAGGTTATGGACCGCGTGGCCTCTGACCCCGACTTCCACAATTTCCTCACGCCGGCCGTGGCCGAGCACACATTCAGGTTTAACCAAGCCGAGGCCAACGTGAACTACTGCGTGATACCCGACTGGGACAATAACCGCGGACGTTTCCGCATTTCGCGCGCCGACAAGTCCACACTCACCAACTGCGAGGGTGACCGCCAGACCGATGTGTTCACATTTGCCATTGCCGCCGACTTGAAAAGCCTTAACAAGGACGAGGACTTCCTGACAAACGCGGCCAACTACACCGTGCGCTCGCAAAACGACTTTAAGATTGCGATTGCGCCCATTGAGGAACAAATGATTAACGGCAACACCCGCGAGGCGCTAAGCGGCAAGAGCCATATCATCACCGTAACCGGCACATACAAGAGCCAGCGCGACGACGTGGTGATTTCGCTTCGCAACGAGTTCCCGCAATGGATAAGAGAAGCCACGTCGGCCGACGACACACGCTCAACCGCCGGCAACTTTGCCAGCACCACTTTCGGGCTGTCGCACTTTATGGAGGGCATTTTCAACGCCTTCTCCACCGGCAACGACAACTACGCCACAATAGAAATTAAACTGCAGAAATAACAAATCAGTCAAATAATCATAACAACAGGAAAATGAAACGAAACATCATATATTTGGCATGCGGACTGGTGATAACGCTACTTTTCATCATTTTCAACGTGAATGTGTATGAAACAGCCTACTACGCGCAGGGCTTCAGCGACCAGTTCTTTAACTTGGGCCTCTACACGCCGGTATCGCTGATAACGGCCGGTGTGGCATGGATGGGGGCGGCAATCTATTATTTTGTGATTAACTCGGTGCGGTTCGACCGCTGGTACCACTGGCTACTGACGCTGGCGATAGTGACTCTGCTCGCGCCCATTGTGTGCTATGCTCTGAACGATTACGTTTTCGCGAAGAATGACCTGATGTATATCACAGAGTCGATCAACTTTGAGCTGGTGAATCTGGCCATAACAGCCATTCTCTTCATTGTGGCATCATTTTCGATGCGCTGGTGGAGCAGCAACTGCCGCCACACGCCCATTCCGCAATAACAAAGAAGAGACTGAACCAAACGCATTAATAAACGAAAAAAAGACGCAGAAATATCCTTATTATGAAGTTATTCATTTTTGCCATAGGAGGCACAGGCTCGAGGGTTTTGAAATCGCTGGTAATGTTATCGGCGGCTGGAGTGAAGCCCATCGACGAGAACGGAAATCCGCTCAGCGACTTAGAGATAGTGCCGGTGATTATAGACCCGCACAAGTCGTGTGCCGACCTGAAGCGCACCGAATCGCTCCTGAACGCCTACTGCCAGATACGCAAGCAGTTGCACGGCGACAAGGTGAACGCCCGCGGTTTCTTCGCCAATCGCATCGTTAAGCTACACGACCTGGCCGCGGCCAACACCCGCACCATCGACGACTCGTTCATCTTTAACCTGAATGCGGTGGAGCACCACAAGTTCCGCGAGTTCATAGGTTACGACACGATGAACCAAGCCAATCAGGCCCTGACGTCGCTGCTGTTTGCCGACTACCAGTTGGAGAACAAGATGAGCATAGGTTTTGTGGGTTCGCCCAACATTGGCAGTGTGGCACTAAACGAGATAAAGGACAGCGAGGAGTTTAAGGCGTTTGCCAACGCTTTCACAGCCGGCGACCGCATCTTCTTCATCAGTTCCATTTTTGGAGGGACCGGAGCCGCCGGTTTCCCTATCATGGTGAAGAACATCCGTCAGGCTCAGAACATCGACCTCAACAACAAGGAAGCTCTGCGACGCGCGCCGATAGGCGGTCTGACCGTGCTACCGTATTTCTCGATTGACAAAGGTTTTGACCCGAACGACCGGCGCATCGACACAGCCGACTTCATAATCAAGACCCAGTCAGCACTGGAATACTACGACGACACGCTGACGGGCAACAAGGCCAGTAGTGTCAACGCTATATTCTACCTGGGCGACAAGGTGCTATCGCGCCCGTATGAATACGACCCCGGTGACAAGCGCGACCAGAAAGACCCGGCGCACTTCATAGAACTTATAGGCGCGCTGGCACCATTCAAATTTGCCGGTATGGCCGACAGTTCTCTGAGCGACTTCAACGGCTTGCCACTGCCCACCAAGGCCTTTGAGTACGGGCTGGACAAGGACACGGCCGAGATTGACTTCTTTGCCTTGGGGAAAGGTACACGGGCACTGATTTTCAGGCGGCTGGTGAAATTGCACCTGCTATTCATGTATCTGCGCACCGGATTTGCCGGCAACATAGGTCAGGGCTACACCGAGGACAATCCACGCATCACACGCGAGTTCCTCAGTTCGCAATTCTACCGCACGCTCACCACGCAGTTCTTCAACCCGTATGCCGAGTGGCTGCATGAGATGCTTGGCAACCAACGCAGTGTGCACCTGTTCAACATGGGAGCGGAAAACATGGGCGAAGCCATATTCAATGTGAAGACCAAGAAGACGCTCTTCGGCAGCAAATCGGTTAACAACGATGTGATAAAGGCTGAGCTGAACCGCATTAGCCGCGACAACCACGACTACGACGACGGTAACGTGGCACTAAAGTTGCTTGACCTCTTTGACCAAGCGGCCGAGAAGATTTGCGCCGAACGCTTCGACAACATCAACTAACCTCGCCTTGGCGAAACAATAAAGAAACAATCAGCAATAAGATACACAGTATGAGCAACGTACTTTCCTACAGCAACAAGAATTCAGGCTCGGGCAATAGCGACTGGATACAGACGGCCCCATACACCGCCGACGACATAGCTCAGATAAAGGACCCAAACGGTGGGTTCAGCGAGCATCCGCGTACGGCCATACCAAGTCCGTTCGCACAACTAGACCTGGTGAAAAACGCGTTTGAGCATCTGGCCAACAATGCCCTGCGCGGCACTGTGATGGATGAGCGCCTTGTGTCGAACGCACTGGATGTGGCTCAGTTGTTCTTTGATTACGAGAACCACAAGGATTACTTGAGCATAGTGCGCTGGAACCGAGAGGAACAGATAGCCCGCCTAAAGAGTGACGAGGCGCATCGCCTCTACGGCGAGACACTGGAGCTGTTTCTCAACAGCGACACGAAATACAACTTCGACGCGCTGACCGACTGGTACATAATCATGTATAACAGTCAGGTGCTGGGAGCCACGTCGCCGGCCTCGTTCACCATAGCCGCTCCGGTTCAGTTCCAGGTGGAGCAAATCAAGGTGGAGCAAGGCGTGCCGCTGTTCTCGTCGCCTCGCGCGCTGTGGCAGAGAGACGATGACTTTGTGTATTACATCTTCTTGCTGTTCAACGCGTTTCCGTCGCTTCGCGAGCGAGTGAGCAAGGTGTATTCATACATTTTCATGAACTTGGAGCACATTCGCCGCAACAAGCCCGGTCTCTTTGCCCGCATAACCCGGGCCATAAGCGACCCGAAGGCATTCAATCGTGAGGATTGCGGCAAGGTACAGGAGCGACTCAACCAAGAGTTTGACCCATTCAGTGGCGACAACGAGGTGACGGTGCTTGGCGCGCAACTCTATCACAAGCGTGTGACCGACATTCGCACGCAGGCTACTGAGAGCGACTTTGTGATTTCGCCTTCGATTGCGCAAGAGAGCGCCGAGTTGCCACTAGTGCTGCGCAGCAATTTCAACGGCAGCGCCGACAACTACAAGTATCTGGACAAGCCGTGGAACAGTTCCACACAAGTGCTGGCCAACGACGTGCCCATTGGCGAGCGCAAGTTACCCGACACCTCGGTAGCCTACCCGTTTGTGACGACATCCGATTTTCTGAGCGAGAACATAGTGCAACTGAGTTCGCCAATCGACACAGCGCACTTTTTCAACGGCAACCTGGTGGCCCGCAACGGCGAGCATGGCTATCTACTGCCATTGAAGCCGGAGTTTTTCCGTTATTTCAAAGCCGAAGACCTGACGAGCCGCATCCTGGGCCGCAACATGATGGACTTGGAAGAGAGCATCGACGGCTCGGTGACAGTGACGCTGCGCATACCCGTACGCAAGAAATACATAGAGCTGACACGCACATATTTCCCGGTGAACGACCCATCGTGGACCTTCAATGAGTCGCGTGGCACGGGCCGCATAGTGCGAGCGATTATGTCGGCCGCCGTTTTCCCATTTGTGCGCACCAGCGCCGCCAACGCCTACACCGTGTTGCTGACCACGATGCTCTGCGAGGCATCGCTTAAGTTTCTGGGCAACGGATTCACACAAGCAGGCATCGACACACAGGGCAAGGCACGTACACGCGAGACTTTCGGCTCCACATACTATGACGTGAAAGGCAGTTTCGACTTCATCGAAGCCAATGTCAATGCAGAACTGGGCACGTTCACAGGCTACATATTACCGCTGTGGCAGCCCTACACCGAGACCAACAAGGAACTGATATTCGCGGTGGATTTCGGCACCACCAACAGCCACGTGGAAGTGGCTGAGCGCGGTCACAATTCGGTACCGCTGACGTTTACGCCCAACAGCGGCGACACTCTGATAGCCACGCTTCACCGCAAGGGCGACAACCTGCAGTTTGCCGACCAGTTGCAGAACATAGAATTCCTGCCGAGCGAAATCGATAACCTCTACGGCTTCCCATTGCGCACCACTCTGGCGCGCAACGCCAAGAGCAACACCACAGGCAGCGGAATGTTCAGCGAGGTGAACATCCCCTTCCTGTATGAGCGCCAATACTTTGCCGGATATAATGTCACCACCAACATCAAGTGGCGTGGAGACAAGGAGTTGTCGATGGCGTTTTTGCGCGAGATAATTATGCTGATTCGCGCTAAGGTGCTGTTAGAGAACGCGTCACTGAGCAAGACCAGGATAGTATATTTTTACCCGGTGAGCATGAGCGGCAGCGACCGCAATGCCCTCCAGAGCACATGGGAGGCCCTGTATCGCGACTTTATAGCCGGCAATGACGCGGTGGCCGAGAACTTGCGTTGCTATCCCGAGTCGATAGCGCCAGCCTACTACTATCAGGGGGCCGAGGTGGCCGGCAGCAGTTTTGTTTCGATAGACATCGGAGGCGGGACGAGCGACACGGTGATATATCAGCCGTCGGCCGACCGCATGAGTAGCGTGCCGGTGGCGATATCGTCGTTCCGCTTTGCGGGCAACGCGATATTCGGCGACGCGTTCACCGACAAGGACTCGGACAACAACCCGCTGCTTCAGCACTACACCACCTACTTCAAGCGGCTGATAGCTCAGAAGCCCGAGTTGGCGCACCTGGGCAGTATTCTGGACGAGATAATGCAGGACAAGCGCTCGGAAGATATCAACGCGTTCCTGTTCTCACTGGAAAACGTGGAGCAGTTGCGCTCGCTTCGCGAGATAGACCGAAGCCTCTACAGTTACAACACACTGCTGAAGAACGACAGCCAGCGGAAACTCATATTCATGTACTTCTACGCGGCCATTATCTACTATATCGCCAGCCAGATGAAGCATCGCAACCTGGAGCGTCCCAAGCAGATATACTTTAGCGGGACGGGGTCGAAGATACTGAATATCGTGGGCAATCGCGAACTTGTGCGAGAGTTTACTCAGAGCATACTGGAGCGCGTGTTCGGCACGCCCTACAGTGAGCACTTCGAGATAAAGATAGAAGAGCAGTCGCCCAAGCAGATAACGTGCCGCGGCGGCATCAGGCTGGAGAATCGCAGGCTCGACAACCAGGCCGACACGGCATTATTCACGCCTCGCAACATCAATTCGATTAAGTATTGCTACTCGATGCTACCCGACGAGCACCTCACTTTCAGCGAGGTGAGCAGTCTGGAGACAAGGGAGCAACTGGTGGAGAAGGTGAGGGAGTTCAACCAGTTCTTCGTGTCGCTGTGCGACGCCACGGTGAAAGACGAGTTCGGGATAGAGCCCAAAGTGTTCACGATTTTCACCACGGTGCTGAATAATGACCTGAGCAACTACCTAACCGCCGGAATACGCGCGTTCCTGCTCACGCAGAACTATAACGACACCGACGAGATACAGGATGTGCCTTTCTTCTACCCGGTGATAGGCGTGATAAGGCATAACCTGCTAAGCAACCTGTGTAACAACGTAATCAACAAACAGCAATAGGCACACTATGAAACTCAAGGTTTTACTCTTCGCCACAACGGCGTTTTTCGCCATAACAGCCTCGGGACAAGACACAGTGGTCCCCGACTCGATTCAGGCACCGGCCGACACAGCCGCAGTGGTGGTGGCATCACCCACGCCGGCCGCCGAGACACCCACGCCCGAGAAGGGCCACGGCCAGCCGTGGATACCGGTGGCACTGATTGTGCTGCTGCTCGCGGCCGTGGGCGCCGCACTGGCTATGCTACACAAGCAGAGTGCGAAGGAAATAGGCGCCCTGCGTGATGAGATAGACGCACTGCGCGCCGACCTGGACAAGGCAAACAAGCTGATAGACGAGAACCTGAAGGCGCTTAACGCCAAGATAGAGGGCGTGAAGAGCGACATCCGCCGCAAAGGAGCAGAAACGGTGAAGACACCAAGCCCGAAGCCCGCGTTTGCGCCACGCCAATTCCTGTCGCGAGCCGACCATGAGGGAGTGTTTGGCCGGGCGGCCGAGGACTTTGAGCCCGGCAACTCGATATACGAGATAAACACGACAGATGGCATAACGGGCAAATTTCACGTGATAGACTCGGCCGACGTGCACCAGCTGGCCCTGATGATGCCCACCCAGAACCTGACCACCGCGTGTGAGGGAGATAATATTCACACATCGGGCGGGATGAAGCGCATAGTCACCGACAAGGAAGGTGAGGCCGTGATGCGTGGCGGGAAGTGGCACGTGAGAGTGAAATCGCGTATTCATTATGAACCGTAAATCAGAAAGAAATTTCCAATGAGTTATATTTGCCCAAAGTGCAATCACACCATTAACATCAGCGAGGAAAAACTGCGCGCGCTGGGCTACCTGACAGTGTGTCCAGGCTGCCTTTCGACGCTTAAAATCATAGGCAACTATGCCTATATTCCCACAGAGGAAGTGCCACTGGCCGAGGAAGTGAGCGATGATGAGGATGTGAAGAATAAGCCACAGGAGCAGTTTTCGCCACTCTACAGGCAAGCGGTGGAGTATCTGGGTTCGTGCAACGCCATATCCACGCCGATGCTACAAGCCTACTTTGGAATCAGCAGTGAGGAGGCAGCCGAACTGATGCGCGAGCTTGAGCGGAATGGCATTGTGGGTCCTTATCGCAACGGCGCCCCGCGCAAGATACTGATACCACACAACCCCAACCTGCCGTCGGCCTACTGGCACCGGATGGCACCTCCGGGCGAGGATGTCCATGCCACGAATGACGACGATGAGCCGAGCCACGGTGATGAGAATGACCCCGGCGGCAAGACCTATGGATGCACGGTGAATCTGAGCGGATGCCTGACAGTGCTGCTGATAATTCTGGGTATCTGGCTACTAATCCAGCTACTGAATTAGCGCAACGAATCAGGACACAAGATTATCGAACTAAGATTAGGGTTAAAATCTGCATAAGAGATGCCAGCATGACGGGCTACACCCAGAGTCAACGTCAAGAGACAATATGGCGCATCACCGGCAATGGTGGCGCGCCAACGCATTTTCAGAAAATGACATTGACAAGTGATGAGACACGACGTAACTTTGCGGTGTGAACGCAGACCAGAAGTACCGGTCTGTGATACGCAGAGTTCTTTGACGTTATGTTTGAACCCAAAACAGGTCAGCGGATGGTGTCGTACTCAATGGCGGTGACAACACGTGGAGTCTCTCCTCTCCAGGGCAAACGCCCCTTGTACTCCTCGTAGGACAACCTCACGCGCCTTCCGGTGCCTGCTGCACGCATCACGTTGCGCGCCACCGAGTCGTCGCGGATGGTGAACAGGAAGTCGCTGTAGTAGCGTCGCACGGTATCGGGCAACATCTTCTCGGTCATCATTTTACCCTCGTAGGTCTTGAAGAGCGTCCCCTGGTTTGTGACAGTCTCCACATATCCACATTCCTCGCCCTCGATGTAAGGGTGGAAGTAGCGTTGCCAGCACCAGAAAATGGCCAGAAGCACGGCCAGCGTCACGAAGATGCCAATGGCCCACTTCACGCGGTTGTAACGGCGCTCGATTGTGGCTTCCTTGATTTCGCGCTCCTCGCGCTCTTCGGCAGTTTCCACTTGAGGTTCCTTAGCCGGTTTCTCTTCTTGCGGCTGCTCAAAGTAGTCGTTGAAATTATCGTCGAGTAGTGGCATAATACTTAAATATTTTCGGGTGTTAAAAGATTATCTCTGATTTATTTATCACTTTTGTTGCGCACCATCCGTCGTCGGTCGATTTCGATACACACAAAGGCATAGATACCCAGCACTATGAGCAGCATCGTCTGCACACCCCACACCAGCCAGGCGAAGGCGCTGGCCTGCGGGTCGTAGGGGGTGGAAAGCGGGAAATCGCCAATTCCATAGAGCGTGAGCCCGAAGATGATGGCATACTGCCATGGTCCCAATCCGCCATTTGAGGGCACAGCCATCCCCAGACTGCTGAGCACAAAGAGCACCAGCACGGCCACGACACCCAAATTGGCCGTAAAGGTGAACGCGAAGGAGGCCAAGTAGAGCTGCATAAAGTAGCATCCCCAAATCATGACTGTGTAGAAGAGGAACATCCACTTGCCGTCCATTCGCCAGATGGCGGCGAAACCGTTCCAGAGGCTCATCAAAGGGGAGCGCAACTTAGCCACTACAGGGTTCTGCGAATCGGTGCGAATCACCCACACAGCCAGCGCTACCATCAGCAACACCACAGCCACGCAAGTCCAGAGGATCCATGAGCCGAGCAGACCGGGCGATGAGCCATCGTCGCGCGCATCGAAGAACAGAGCCAGCTTGTCGCCGGCCAAAAAGAATGTGAACACTGTGAGCAGCAGCACGGTGAGAGTGTCGCTCAGGCGGTCGCCCACCATAGAGCCAAGCACCAGGCTAAACGGAGCCTTCTCCCTATTCGCTATATATCCACAGCGCCACACCTCGCCCAATCGCGGGAAGAGCAGGTTGACAAAATAGGTGCCGAAGATGGAGTTAACCACTGCGCTCAGAGGCGCGTTAACATTCACAGCCCGCAACTGTATGCGCCAGCGCAAGCCACGGAACACGTGGCTCATCACGCTCACCACAATCACCGGCAGGAACCACCGGTAGTTCACGTCTTGACGCAGACTGGTGGTGATGGCGTCGATATCAACATTGGTGTATAAAAAATAGGCCAAACCCACGCTCACAGCAACGGGAATACCATATTTTAGCAATATTGAAACTATTTTTTTCACTTTTTATAACATGTGTTGCCGAAAATAACTAACTTTGCAATACCTTGCCGATAATGTCACATAGTGACGATAGCATTGCAAGTAGTACAAAGGTAGTGTTTTTTTGCGGTTTACGAGCAAAATGCGGCAAGTAATTTTATAAGGAGAGCTCTATAAATTAACAAAAAAATAAAGGTGTGGGCTTGGCTGATTTTGTTTTCCACCGGCAGACAGCGCGTTAAAGTCTTGCTACGCAACTCACTAAGTAGATTCACTCTTAACTTCGCATCCGCTGATATAAAAGTTCAAAATCATCTTAGGCTGATATAATGAACCCACATTTTTAACAACGTAACTTTATAGCACAGCAGAGAAAAAGATGAAACGCGTAAGGGCAAAAAAGTCACTGGGGCAGCACTTCCTGACCGACCTGTCAATAGCAGAGCGCATAGCCGAGACACTAAGCGCCTATCGTGGTGTGCCGGTGCTTGAAGTGGGTCCAGGTATGGGAGTGCTCACGCAGTTCCTTATGGATGAGCGGCACGACCTGACGGTTGTGGAGCTGGATCGCGAAAGTGTAGCCTACCTCGAGGCCACATTCCCCGACTTGCGCTCCGGCATCATTGCGGCCGATTTCCTGCATTTGGACCTGCGCCAAGTCTTTGGCGAGCGCAAATTCTGCGTAATAGGCAACTACCCCTACAACATCTCGTCGCAAATCTTCTTCAAAGTGCTCGACTACAAGGAGCAAGTGATGTGTTGCAGCGGTATGCTGCAACGTGAGGTGGCACAGCGCATCACGGCGGCGCCCGGGAGCAAGACCTACGGCATATTGTCGGTTCTGCTCCAAGCCTGGTACGACGCCGAATACCTCTTCACCGTGGACGAGAACGTGTTTAACCCACCGCCCAAGGTGAAATCGGGCGTGATACGCCTCACCCGCAACAGTGTGAGCAATCTGGGTTGCGACGAGCGCCTGTTCAAGACGGTGGTGAAAACGGCCTTCGGGCAGCGGCGAAAGACCCTGCGCAACTCTCTGAGCTCGCTCATCACTCCCGGAGCCCCGGTTCTTGGCAGCGACCTGTTCCGACAACGCCCCGAGCAACTAAGCGTGAGTGAATTTGTGAATTTAACCAACATTGTGGCAAACAACAGCCCTAACCCCCAAAATAAGTGAACACGATGAAAGAGATTAACGAAGACTTCATTAAGCAGCTTCAGCAACTCATCGAGGCCAACGATGAGGCTCAGGCGCTGGCACTTATCCGGGATATGCACCCGGCCGATATTGCGGAACTGGTTTCGGACCTCGACACCAAAGAGGCGCTGTTCCTGCTAAAGCTACTGGACGACGAGACTGCAGCCGACGTGCTGATAGAGCTTGATGAGGACCAGCGTCACGACCTGCTGGATGAGATGCCCAACGAGGCCATCGCGCGACAGCTGGAAATGATGGACGCCAACGATGCCGTGGACGTGATTCAGGAGCTGGATAAGGAAGACCGCGATGACATTATCAAGCACATCGACGACGTGGAGCAGGCCGGCGACATCGTGGACCTGCTGCAATATGGCGAGGATACGGCCGGCGGTCACATGTCCACCGAGATGATAGTGGTGAACGAGAACCTCTCGATGCCCGACTGCATCAAGGCCATGCGCGCGCAAGCCGAGGATATGGACGAAATCTACAACGTGTATGTGGTGGACGACGACAACCGCCTCAAGGGCATCTTTCCGCTGAAAAAGACTATCACCAACCCCTCGGCATCGAAGATAAAACACGTGATGGAGCCCGACCCCATCAGTGTGAGGACCGACACACCCATCGACGACGTGGCACTGGACTTTGAGAAATATGACCTTGTGGCGATGCCGGTGGTGGACTCGATAGGCCGTCTGGTGGGCCGCATCACGGTGGACGACATCATGGACGAGGTGCGCGAACAGAGCGAGCGCGACTACCAATTGGCCTCGGGACTTTCGGGCGACGTGGAAACCGACGACAGCATCTGGCGACAGGTCACGGCTCGGTTGCCGTGGCTGATGATAGGACTGGTGGGAGGAATCCTTAACGCCCTGATTCTGGACGGAGGCGACACCAACCTGCTGCAAATCCTGCCCGGAATGGCACTGTTTATCCCACTGATAGGCGGCACAGGCGGAAACGTGGGCACGCAATCGAGCGCCATTGTGGTGCAGGGCTTGGCCAACGGCAGTCTGGACCTGAAGCATGCCGGCAAGCACCTGCTCAAGGAAGTGTGGGTGGCCACACTCAACGCCATCATCATATCGGCCATAGTGTTTGCCTACAACAGCATTTTCCCGGCCGACGACAATCCGTCGAAGGCTCACATCACCAGCATAGCCGTCACCACGTCGCTATTCTGCGTGATTCTGTTTGCCTCGGTATTCGGTTCGTTCGTGCCCATCATGCTCGAGAAGCTGAAAATTGACCCAGCCATCGCCACAGGACCGTTCGTGACGGTGACCAACGATATAGTGGGTATGATTATCTACATGAGCATCAGTAGCTGGCTCATAGGCTTCTTGCCAACGATAATGTAAGCATCACCCTTAAGAATTGTTCTATAAACAAATTAATAAAAAACAATATTCCAAACTACCGCGATGAATAAGGTAATAATAATAGGATGTGGCGGTGTAGGCACCGTGTGCGCTCACAAATGCGCACAAAACCCCGACGTGTTTAACGAAATAGTGATTGCGTCGCGCAACAAGGGCAAATGCGACGCTGTGGCCAAGGCCATAGGCGCGCCCAACGTGAGCACCGACCAAGTGGATGCCGACGACGTGGACCAGTTGGTGGCCCTCTTTGAGCGTCACAAGCCCAACCTGGTGATAAATCTGGCCCTTCCGTATCAGGACCTGACCATTATGGAGGCGTGCCTGAAATGTGGTGTGAACTATCTGGACACGGCCAACTATGAGCCTCGCGACGAGGCGCACTTCGAGTACAGCTGGCAGTGGGCCTATCGCGAACGATTTGAGAAGGCCGGGCTGACCGCCATTCTGGGCTGCGGATTTGACCCGGGAGTGAGCGGCATCTACACGGCGCGCGCCGCCAAGCACCACTTCAGCGAGATGCATTACCTGGACATCGTGGACTGCAACGCGGGCAATCACGGCAAGGCTTTCGCCACCAACTTCAACCCCGAAATCAACATACGCGAGATAACACAGAAGGGGCGCTATTACCAGGACGGCAAGTGGGTGCAGACCGGCGCACTGGAAGTACACAAGCCACTCACCTACCCCGAGATAGGTCCGCGCGAGAGTTACCTGATGTATCACGAGGAGCTGGAGTCGCTGGTTATTAACTTTCCCACCATCAAGCGTGCCCGCTTCTGGATGACATTCGGGCAGGAATACCTCACTCACCTGCGCGTGATTCAAGACATAGGCATGGCGCGTATCGACCCCGTGATGTATAACGGCATGGAGATTATACCGCTGCAGTTCCTCAAAGCGGTTCTGCCCAATCCGCAAGACCTGGGAGAGAACTACACGGGCCAGACATCGATTGGCTGCCGCATAAGCGGAATAGGCAAGGATGGCAAGCCGCTCACCTACTACATCTACAACAACTGCGACCACCACAAGGCATTCCTCGAGACCGGAATGCAGGCAGTGAGCTACACCACCGGTGTGCCGGCCATGACCGGAGCCATGATGTTCCTTAAAGGGCTGTGGGCGAAGCCGGGTGTGCACAATGTGGAAGAATTCGACCCCGACCCGTTCCTCGAGGAGGTGGCTCGTCAGGGGCTGCCCTGGCACGAGCTGTTCAACGTGGATTTGGAACTGTGATTCCCGGCAGATAACGTATCAGGCCGGCGACGCTCCATGTGTGGGCTTCGCCGGCTTTTTGTACTGACCGTTCTTATTGGCTCGGAGCGCGGGGTGCGGATGTGGGTGTCAGACTCAGAAAACGCTGAAAACCCGACTTATAAGCCGGGTTTTCAGTGTGGTGCCTCCAGGAATCGAACCGGGGACACAAGGATTTTCAGTCCTTTGCTCTACCACCTGAGCTAAGGCACCATCGTGGTTTTGCGGTGCAAAGATAAGCCAAAGTTTTCACTCACGCAAGACTTTAACGAAAAAAGTTTTCAATCAGTGTTCGATTAATGCGTTCACAACACAGACGTAATCCGGTATCCACCAGTTCTACACACTATTGTCACACTGACTTTTCAAGGGCGACGGCACGCTGCGTGTGAACGCGTGATTTTACGGACAGTGAGCCACTAAAAACTCCCTGCGATACATAGTTCAAAGAGTTTATCGTCCAACTAAACACCAAAAAAATTACCCCAAAAAAATTAATACACAGATTTTTGCATGTAGCAGTTATTTTTGTACCTTTATCGCCGAAAACACGAATATTTTTTACAAATTCTTAAAAGACAGATTATTATGTATAAAATACAACACTTCATCCGGCTCGCGTCGATTCTCGCACTGCTGATAATAACAGCACCTGCGGTGACGCAAGCGCAAGACGTGACCTATGTGAACGCCAACGGCGCCGAAGCGACGCTCGCCGACGGCAGTTACACCCGTCTCACCAACCAAACCGAACTGAACGGAGGCTGGTGGGTGGTTGACGGCGAAGTGAACTACGAGAACCGTATCACAATCAACGGAACAGTACATCTGGTGCTGCTCGACGGCGCCACGCTCAACGCCGGCAAGGGCATCTATGTGGACATGGGCAACGAGTTGCACATCTACGCTCAGCCCGGCGACTACGCCACGCTCAACGCCATCGGTGCCAGCGAAAACGAAGCGGGCATAGGCGGCAACAACCACGGCTCGGCCGGCACCATTGAGGTGAACGGCGGCCATGTGATTGCCCGAGGCGGCGAATATGCCGCCGGCATAGGCGGTGGCGGCAACGGCTACTGGAGCGGTCAATACGGCAACGGCGGTACGTTTATCATCAACGGCGGGCACGTCGAGGCCACCGGTGGCGACAACGGTGGTGCCGGCATAGGCGGTGGCGGATACACCTCCAATGATATGATTACCGGCGGCAACGGCGGCATTGTCACAATCAACGGCGGTGTGGTTGAAGCCCGAGGCGGGAAAGACGGCTATGGCATAGGCCCGGGCACATCAGGCTGGAACACCGGCCGCGACGGCGAGCCGGCAACGCTCACACTCGACTGGCGCAACCCGTCGGACTACATCTATATGTCCTCGGTAAAGGCCAGCGTTACAATAAACAACGTGTTCTTTTTAGAGGACTCGTATGAGGCGATAACCGCCGAGAGCGACCTTAACGACAAAACCATCTACGCGTACGACGGCGAAACCCACAGTGTGGTGTTTATGGTCGATGGCGTGCAGTATGCCAAGCGCTTTGTGGTTTACGGCTACCCCGTGACCGAACCCGCTCGCCCCCTGCAAGAGGGAAAGACCTTTGAATACTGGTATGCGAGCGATGCTACGCGAGCCTACAACTTCAGCACACCGGTGACAGCCGACCTGACGTTGAACGCCCACTTCCGCGACTTTAGCATCCAAACCGATGAGGCCGGCAACTATCTGATTGGCAGCGAAGCCGACTGGAGCGAATTTGCCCAAATCATTGTCGATACCCCTGCCGCCAACGCCAAGCTAACGGCCGATGTGCAGCTCAGCGCCTACTCGCCGATGCTCGGTAGCAATGAGGTGAGATATGCAGGCAAGTTCGACGGCCAGGGCCATACCTTGACAGTGGCCTACAGAACCACCGCGGAGATAACGGCCCCCTTCCGCTACACCAACGGCGCCACCATCAGCAACCTGACCGTGGACGGAACCATCAACACGTCGGCCAAATATGCCGCCGGCATCATAGGCAACTCCTATGGCAACACATCTCTCACCAACTGCGTGAGCAAAGTGGCAATATCTTCAACAGTGAGAGGCGACGGCACCCACGGCGGCCTGGTGGCTGTGGTGCAAAACACGACCTCGCTCGCCAACTGTGTGTTCGCCGGCAAACTGCTGGGCCCCTCCACTAATTGCTGCGGTGGCCTGGTGGGTTGGGGAGGCGGCACCGTCACCTTTATCGACTGCTTGTTCATCCCACAAGAAATCACCATCGACACCAGCGACTGCAGCACCATGAGCCGCAACAACCCGTCGTCGGTCATCCGCTGCTACTACACCGAGACTATGGGTGATGCCGACAGAGCCTTGTTTGTAGCTCAACTGCTTGCCGGAGACGGCGTTACCCTAATAGGCACACCCAACGTCAGCTACAACGGCAAGGACTATTACACGCCAGGCTCTACGGTCGCCCTCGACTACGAGCTGCCCTATGGCAAATACTTCGACCACTACGAGGTGAGCAGCGGCGAAATCTCCGAGTCGTATAAGATGACCGGTGACCACGTGCTGAGCGGCTTCACAACCGATGTGACTATAACCGGCAGCCATGGCGACGAGCAAATCAGC
This sequence comes from uncultured Bacteroidales bacterium, assembly GCA_902786725.1. GTDB lineage: Bacteria > Bacteroidota > Bacteroidia > Bacteroidales > Muribaculaceae > Sodaliphilus. The sequence continues at coordinate 27,994 of CADADP010000027.1, read as the reverse complement.
CTGACCGAACAAGCGACAATCCTTCCGATAGCTGACGTGGTCTATAACAAGAGCGCGCAAGAACCGGAAGTGATAGTAAAAGTGGGCGACAAAGTGTTGACTAAGGATGTCAACTACACCGTTGAGTGGGCCGACAACACCAATGCGGGCCAAGCTATAGTTTCAGTGACCGGAGTGGGACTCTATTCCGGACGTCTCTCCGCCTTCTTCAACATCCTGCGGCGCAACGTCGCCGATGCCGAAATCAAGGCGAATTACACAAGCAAGTACGGCGCGAACGGCTCACTCATCCATCCTAAGCCTGCGTTGACCTACGGTGACTACACGCTCGTGCTCGACACCGACTATACACTCAGCTACAGCGAGGGCTGCGTTGAGCCGGGCGACTACACTATCATCGTGGAGGGTAAGGGCAACTACAACGGCACCCTCGAGTTGCCGTTCAGCATCTTCGGCGAAGTGACCTATCTCGACTATAACGAGGGCACGTTCAGCGAAGCCACGTGCGACAATTATATTGTAATTACTCCCGACAGGACTGTGCTCGAGGCCGGCTGGTGGGTGGTGAACGCCGACACACGGGTTGATCAACCCATAACCGTGATTGGCGACACGCGCCTGATTCTTGCCGACGGCGTTACGTTCACTCCCTCAAAGGGTATAAGGGTGAACTATAACAACGCACTCACCATCTACGCCCAGAGCGAGGGAGAGAATATGGGCCGCCTTATCGTTGACGACCCGGCTGATGGATGTGCCGGCATCGGTGGCGAAAAGAAGCAATCGCACGGCACCATCACCATCAACGGCGGCGCCATCACCGTTAATGGGAAGAAAGCGGCCGGCATCGGCTCGGGACAGGAGGCCAAGAGCATGTCGGAGGACAGCTATATCTATATCCATGGCGGCAAGATTAACGCTACCGGCGGCAATTGGTCGGCCGGCGTGGGAGGTGGCGACTACGGCAGCGGCGGTCACATCATCATCACCGGCGGTGAACTCACGGCGCAAAGCAACATAAATAGCAGTGGCGGCGCGGGCATAGGCGGCAGCGACGGCTACAGCGCACTCGAAATCACCATCAGCGGCGGCATCATCCGTGCCACCGGCGGCGGCAACAGCCCCGGCATTGGCGGTGGAGGAAGCTGGAGCTCTAACGGCAGCGGTGGCACAAGTGGCGCCATCACCATCACCGGCGGACAAATAACCGCCCAGGCCGGCGACGGATGCGCTAACGCCATAGGCAACGCCCACAATGCCGGAGACACGTCGCAAAACGACTATATCAACCTGGGCTGGACCGACGCCGAGGCCGACTATATCGACGTGGCGGGCGATTACGAAAGCCGCACCGTGAACCTGAACAGGCAGTTCGCCCTCGAAAACACCTCGACTCTCGCCACGCCCGACAACATCGCCGACGTGACGATTCGCCCCGCAGGACTCATCACCATCGCCACCGACATCGAGAACGGCACCGTCGAGGCCGACAAGGACGTGTGCAACTTCTTCACGGGCAACCGCACGGTGACCCTCACCGTAACGCCACATGAGAAGTATAAGCTTGAAAATCTAAGCGTCACGCTCGCGCAAGACGGCGGCACGGCACAGGGAATGCCGTCAGTGAGGCGCGCCAGCAGGGAGATTTCCGTTGTCAAAGTCGATGACACCACCTACACCTTTGAGATGCCCGACGGCGACGTGACGGTGAGCGCCTCGTTCACATCTTCGGAGGCCACCGCAATCGACAGGATTGACGCCGACCGAGTAAGCAACGCGGCGCGCTACAACATCAATGGCCAGCGCGTTGGCGACGACTACCGCGGCATCATCATTGAGAACGGCCGCAAGCGAGTGCAGAAGTAAGTCCAATCCCAATCGCGCCGGGAATTGGTGCTCGCGTTGCAGCCGGGCGAGGTACAGGGGTGCCGATGGCTGTAGGCTATGGTTACCTCACGTGTCGGCGTGTTATGGAATTAGAGCCGTCGGCATAGGTGGTTACTATGATGTTTATGCCGGGGAAAGGTGCTTTACTCACTCGGCCATTAATATCGAGATATTGCACACTTGTCACCCTGAGAGCGGTAAAAGTTTCGCTCAGGCCGGTTACGGTCTGCTCTCGGAATTGTGCTGTCACTTCCACATTTAGTGGTTCCTCCGGCATGATGAATGTGTATGACGCTTGGAGTGATGTGTCGCCCGGCTGCTCGCCATCTAACGTCAAGTAGTAGCCAACCGCCGGAGCCGCCATTGCCGGAGCATGCGCTGAGCCGGGGGCGATAGTGACTACTGCTAAGATATCACGTTTCTCAATCGCATAGCCTTCATAGGGTGTCACTGTGATTGTGACCACATCGCCTGCTGCCGGTGTGGTGTTATCTATCGCTACGGTGCCATGCCCCAGGGTTACGGTTGTCACTCGCTCTGCTGCATAAGCGGTTGCGACATGGCAAGTCAGCAGCAGGAGCAGGCATAGCATGTTTGTGGCGAGGCGCATAGTGGGGCGGAAGTTACTTTATTACCTTGCGCTTCTCGGTAGTGCCGTCGGCGCGAGTGACAATCATCACGTTCACGCCTCTGAAGGGCTTGTCGCTCACTATTCCCAGCATGTTCACGTATTTAGTGCTTACCACTTCGGCTTCGTTGGAAGCATCAATGCTCTCAATGCCTGTGATAGTGCCTTCACCGGGCCTGCGAATCTTAAGAACGCGCGGTGCGGATGATGCCGATGACGAGCCTACGCTGTCGATGGGCAAATAGCATCGGTGGGCGGGCAAAGTGCCGGCGCGGGCGCGAATAAACTTGTCACCATAGAGCACATAGCCCGATGTCATCTCCATATCCTCAGTAGAGCCTTTCAGTATAGAGGTATAATTCCAACTCGCTCTGCTTGATTCGACCGTGATGATTTCATCCATGGGAGTCTCGCTATAGAGCAGCACACCCACCTTCCATGGTATAAAAGGAGGAGCATCGTCATCGGATAAGAGTTCGAGTTGCACCTCGTTGTCGGTCACTCCGGTGACCACATAGCCCTGGACTCCGTCGGGAATGTTTAGACAGTGATCTCCGTAGTAGGTTGCCCAATGGTTATTGGCATCAAAGCGCACCCCATTCAGATAGGCTTTTTCGATGCCCTTGACAATTATTTCAAAGGCAGGCATTATAAAAGTATAGACGCCGTTGCCCAAATTAGTTATCTCTACTTCATTATCTCTATTCTCATTTTCAGCCACTAAAACTCTTTCCACAATAAAGTTTTCAGGATCGGTCATCTTGATAGTAACTGTAACCAATGTTCCTTCCGGAATTCCATCGCCCCAATATCCACCATTAGATGTGCTCATCCGCAGTTCATGACCTGTATTTCCCGGCACCCAATATATAGTATGTACCGGCAGTTGCGTGAAGGTGGTGCTTATCAGCACGCTCAGTGGATATTCGGGCATCGTAAAGGTGTAGGTGGCCGGAAAGTCGTGAGTGGCCCGGACATCGCCTACAGGGTGGAAAATCTCGTCCAGTGCCGGCGCACGCCGTGGCGCATGGCTGTGAGAGGGGTCGATAGTCGTCTCTATGCTCACGTCGCTACTCGTGGCGGCATAGCCATAAGCGGGGGTGACGGTGATAGTTACCGTCTCGCCGGCCAATGCCTCAGCCTTATCCACTGTCACTGTGCCGTTCACAATGTCGGTACTCACCTCCACAGGGCACGGAACGGGAGTACTCCCGCCCGATTGTGCCTCAGCGGCCAAAGTAGAGGATATTAACACTATGTTAACCGCAAACACTCTGATGCTGACAGTTTTAAGTAATTTGCTCATGTTATTGAATGTCATATACATGCGTTAGGAACCTATTTTGGTAAATTTAATTTACAAAATTAATAAAAAAGGCAACAACTAAAAACGAGCCCGCGAAAAAAAGGTTATATTCTTTTGTTTGGCGGTTGTTTTTTATTAATTTTGCAAGTGGTGATATACCCCTTTGTTAATCCATTTAACGCATAATAATTCAAGGAAATATGAATATTTCAGTTGTAGGAACCAGTTATGTGGGCCTTGTGTCGGCTGCATGTTTTGCCGACCTGGGCGCTAATGTTCTGTGTGTGGATACCGATGCCCGGCGAATAAGCACCCTTCTCTACGGAGGCATACCGGTGTATGAGCCGGGGCTTGAGGCGCTGGTGAAGCGAAACGTGGACGACGGGCGCCTTCACTTCTCCACCAACCTGACCGACGCCTATGAGCACGCGCCCATCATTTTTTGCGCCGTAGAGACACCGCCCGCCGCCGACGGCACCACCGACCTGAGTCAGGTGATAGCACTGGCCAAGTCGTTTGGCGCCCAGGTGACCAAGCCGTCAACGTTCATCATCCGCTCCACTGTGCCGGTGGGCACAGCCAGCGAGGTGAACCGCATTATAGGCGAGCAGATTGCGGCGCGCGCAGTGGACGTGCAGTACGATGTGGTGAGCAACCCCGATTTCTTGCAGGAAGGCACCGCCATAAAGGACTTCATGTCGCCCGACCGCGTGATTATGGGCTTGTCGTCGAAGCGTGCCAAGGCTGTAATGAGCCGCATATATTTTCCTCTAAAGTCTAACAATTTCCCCATAATCTATACCGACAACACCACCGCCGAGATGATTAAGTACGCTTCCACGTCGATGCTTGCCACCCGGGTGAGTTTCATGAACGAGATAGCCAACTTGTGCGAGCGCGTGGGCGCCGACGTGAACATAGTGCGTCGCGGAGTGGGGACCGACAGCCGCATCGGCTCCAAATACATTTACCCCGGCTGCGGCTATGGCGGCACATGTTTCCCTAAGGACATCAAGGACCTGATAAAGATAGCCGAACGGCACGATTTCTCAATGGACGTGCTGCGCGCCGTGGATGATGTGAACACCAAGCAGAAGCACCTGCTGTTCCAGAAACTGAGCCGATTCTACGGCGGCGACCTCAAGGGCAAGACAGTGGCCCTGTGGGGGCTCTCGTTCAAGCCCGAGACCGACGACATGCGCGAGGCTCCGTCGATTGTGACCCTCGACCAGCTGATGGATGCCGGATGCAATGTGCGCGTCTATGACCCTGTGGCCATGAATGAATGCCGCACTCGCTGGAACAGCGTTTACTGCGCCATGGACATGTACGACGCAGTGAACGGCGCCGACGCGCTGCTGCTGCTCACCGAGTGGCGACAGTTCAGGCTGCCCAACTGGGAGCGCGTGAAGGCGAACCTTAAGACCCCGCTTGTGATTGATGGCCGCAACATCTACAATCCCAAGGTGATGGGCGAAATGGGCTTCAACTACTATTGCATAGGACTGTAAGCGGCACATATGCGCGCCCATGGCGCGAGAAACTCTGATATAAAGATTAACAACCATAACATTAACCATAAACGCTATGAAAAAGTTGCTGACAATGGCGAGTATCATGCTCGCCGGACTTAGTGGCGTGGCGCAAGTGTTGCAGGTGAGAGCGGTGGAGAAAGTGCCCATTGCCTCCGTCACCGACCTTAAAGCGGCGGCGTTCTCGCCTGCGGGCGACTATCTGCTGCTCACCACGCAAGGGAATAAAAACCTATATCGCCTCAGTGTGGCCGATGGTGACCTGACCACCATCAGCGGGGCCGAGGGCGCGGGCTACCGTCCACTCGTCTCGGCCGACGGACGCACTGTGGTGTACTGCACTAAACACGTCTCAGAAAACCACTTGCGAGCGACATCGCTCGAGAGCTACAACGTGGTCACCGGCGAGCAAGTGAGCCTTGTGGAGCCCACGCGCGAGTTGCAGGGCTACGCTGTGGCCGGCAACACAGCCGTGACCGTGGAGCAGGGCACCGCCCGCCGGCGCGCGCTGAGCCGTGGTGCCGCTCCGAGCGAGACGGCGACACCGATGGTGTATATAAAGAATCGCCAACTTATGCTCTCGCAAGGCAACGACATCAAGACCCTTTCGCCCAACGGACTGCAGGAGAGCTACATCTGGCCGTCGCTCTCACCGGCCGGCGACAAGGTGCTCTACTACGTGTGTGGCGTGGGAGCGTTTGTGTGCGACCTCAGCGGCAACATCGTGGCGCGGCTGGGAGCGTTGCGCGCTCCGCAGTGGTACGGCAACAGCGTGGTGGTGGGAATGAACGACAGTGACGATGGCCACACCGTGGTGGCATCGAGCATAGTGGCCACCACTCTCACCGGTGAGAGCCAGACGCTCACCCCCGACAGCCTCATAGCCATGTTCCCACAGACATGTGAGCGCGCCGGGCGTATAGCCTTCACCACTGCCGAAGGAGAACTTTACATGATACAACTTGAAAAATAATGGGAGGACGCACTATGAAACTCAAGACTTTACTTCTCATAGCCGGCGCACTCCTTATCACAGGAGCAGTTACCGCGGCCAACGACAACCAGCCCCGAATTTATATCAACCCCGGACATGGCGGTTGGGGTCCTAACGACCGCCCACTGGCCACCATACCGTATCCCAACACATCCACCGGCCGACCCGACACCTGTGGCTTCTATGAGAGCAACACCAACCTGTGGAAGTGTATCAAGATGCGCGAAACACTGATTAAGATGGGGCTTGACGAGGACAACATCATGATGTCGCACTGGAACGTGGGTCCATACCCTTACGACGACATCACCTACCACAGCGGAACCGGGAACTACAGTCGCAACCTGACCGAAATCTGCGAGGAAGTGGATGCCAACGACATCGATTTCTTCGTCTCGGTTCACTCGAATGCCGCTTCCGAAGCCACCGCACTGTGGGGCCCGCACTGGATGGACGAGATAGACTATATGTCCACATCCACTTATTCGCGCACTAAGCCTTATATAGCGGCCGACATCGACTTTATGGGCTCGTCCAGCACACGCTACTCATCGGTCACCGGCAAGAGCTACAAGGGCTATTACGGGGTGCTGAAACACGGCTCACCCGGATTTATCGTGGAGGGCTTCTTCCACACTTATCACCCCACGCGCCACCGCGCCCTGAACGAGCAATTCTGCTGGGAGGAGGGCGTGCGTATGGCTCGCGGCTGCGCCAACTACTGGAACCTCACCCCCGAGTCCACCGGTTACATCATGGGCACAATTAAGGACCAAAACAACGCGCTGACCAACTCGCTCTACACCTACAAGGCCGGCAGCATGGACGCTTACGCGCCCATCAACGGCGCCGTGGTGAAGCTGTTCAAGGGCGAGCAGTATGTGGGCACCTACGTGACCGACAACAACTACAACGGCATCTTCTACTTTGAGGGTCTGGAGCCCGGCAGCGACTACTACCTCGACATTAAGGCCTCGGGGTTCAACAATCTTGTGCATCAGGGCCCATACACCGTAGCGGCCAACTCCACCAGTTACCCCGCGCTCTACATGACTCAGGGCACGGCCACCGGCATGGGAGCAAGCGACTATGCGCCGGCGCTACGCCAAGAGTATGCCGACTGGAACATCGACGCTCTGAACGGGCTCACCGTGAGGCGAGTTCTCGCCCATGAGGGCCAACTGATAGTGCTGGCCGTGGAAGGCGACACCTACCACACGCCACACATCCTGCAAATCAACCCCGTGACACGCGCCGTGACACGCGAGATTAGCATCGCCGGCATCGCGAATGTGCAAGACGACAACAATGCCGGCAGTCACCTCTACACCGTGAGCGACATCGCCATCACTGCCGACGGCAAGCTGCTGGCGTGCAACCAGGAAGAGAATCAAAGCAGCGCCGGCCAAGTGACAAGCGGCACCTCGCGCGGCACGTTCCGCGTGTATAAGTGGGACGCCCTCGACGGCGCGCCATCGCTGTGGTTCACTTCGCCCACCGGAGAATTCTCCAGCGGCCACTGGTATAACGCCGACGTGGGCCACTCTATGGCCTACAACGGCACCTCCAACAAGGGGCAACTCATCACCAGCGCCACCACCATAGGCGCATCGCGCCAAATCCGCTTCCAGAACTACGTGGTGCGCAATGGGCAGATGGTGCGCTACTTCGCCAACTACGACTACGATAACAGCGCCAACCGCGGCGCGCAAAGCGCTGCCACTTATGGCGAGGACTTCAAGTTAAGTCCGTCGCCTGCGAGGACCGACCAGTTCATAATAGATGGCTCGCTGATAGCGCCGCAAGAGGTGCGAGTCAACACCACCGCTCTCAAGTCGCTTAAAGATATGGGAAACCTGCCCAGCCACGGCGCCGGGGCTTCGGGACTGAGTACAGTGTCCCTGCCCGACGGTCGCGTGCTCATGCTGGAACCGGCCGTGAGTGGCGGCAATAGCACCGGTGTGTGGTGCTACGACATCAGCGGAGGCCTTGCACACGGCGAAACTGTGGGAACCGACGACATGACACTCAACGCCGGCACCTACACCACGGCCTTCACAGCCGGAGCGGTGACCGATGGAGTGCTGTCGGTGTACCTGCTTCGCGACGCCCGACTATCGCGCTGGGTGGCCGGTAACGCGCCCGCCGTGACGGGCGACGAGGTGGGCATTTTCGCCTACGACCTTAGCTTGGCCCAGACCACCGACGGCTACACATTCAATTTCAGATGCAACAACGACGCCACCGAGGCCCGGCTCATATTCTCCGATGCCTCCACAGGGGTGGTAATCGACAGTTTGGAACTGGAAGGTGTGGTGAAGGGTAACAACCAGTTCCATTTCACTAACGAGCAGTTGCCCGGCAGCAACAACCAGGTGATGAAGTGGGCCGTGAACGTGCATGGTCGCCAGATAACCGAGATTCGCCGCCTCAACGGCTCGGCCACCGACGCCGACTACGCCTTCCACCGCGCCGCCGTGGCCGTGGACCGCAGCCCCGAGAGTGAGCACTTCGGCACGGTGTATGTGAGCGACATGGCCACACGCAACGCCAGCCGCACCAGCAGTGCCAACCGCGACAACGGCATCTACCGATTCGACGCCATGTGGCAACGCGACAACGCTCTGCCCTTTACCGGCAATATGGCATGGGACAACGACTTCCGCCTGGCCGTGGATTACCGCGGACGCATCTATATCCCCGACTTTGGCGACAACCACGCCGGCTTGTATATCGCCGACCCCAACAACCTCAGCGGCGACTACACACAGTTCTTCGCCGGAGAGCGCAACAGTGCCGGCCTGTTTACCCATAACGGCGTGAACACAGGCAGTTCGGCACCCAGCGTGAGCATAGTGGGCTCGGGCGCCGACACCAAGATGTACGTTTCGCTCGAAGATATGGACGCGCAGGTGTATATGTACGACCTGGGGGCTGCCATCGACGCCGATGGCAATCTGCCATCCACATGGACCACCGCGCCCACGCAGGTCAACAGCTACACCAAGATGGGCAGTCTGGTGAACGTGAACTTGCTGGCCATGCCCGACGGCGGGCTGTGGGTGAGTGTGGGTAACTACACTAACACCGCCACGTCGCCCGCACTGCGCTATATCACCCCCGACCACAGCGACTACTGGACTTACTGTACCGGCCGTCAGGCAGCCGACAACCTTGACGGTTGCGCCGGTGGTGGCATGGCTATTAGCAACGACGGCAACACGCTGGTTATAGCCAACAAGGAAGGCGTGCTTCAGTTCTACCGCATTGACTGGGGAACCGACCGCACCAAGCCACAACTCACGTGGCTCAACTCGTTCACACCCGACGCGCGCGACGTGTATAACGCCACGTTCAACAGCGGCGGCCACAACAGCTACGGTGTGTATCAGATGGCATTTGACTGGGGTGGCAATCTGCTTGTGGCCGGCAGCAACCTGGGGGTGTATTCAATCCCCACTACCGACAACCAGTCCACCACACCGGCACGCTCGGCTCTAACGGTAACCAAAGTGGAACTGAATCCCACTGTCACCGTCACCGGATACGTGTACGCACAGGGCCACAACCAGCCGTCGGCCAAGCGCCGCGCAGCGTCGGGTACACCACTTAAAGACGTTTACATCGTGTTCCGCGATGGTGACAATCAAGAGTACTCCACCACTTCCGACGCGTCGGGAGCCTATAGCATCGACATCCCCGCCGGCACCTACGATGTGGAGGCGTCAAAGTCGGGCTACTACAACTATAGCGCCACGGCTGTGGAAATTAACAGCGACAACAGTTCTCTCGACATAACTCTGGCCGGCATCGTTACGGCAATAGACGAGGCCGATGTGGCTCAAGTGAGCGTGCGCGGAGCGGTGGGATGCATCCATGTGAGCGCCACTGAGCCAACCCACATTTTGGTGTGTGACACTTCAGGACGCGTGCTGACACAGCAACGTGTCGAAGCCGGAGAGACCACCATCGGCGACTTGCGTCCGGGCATCTACATCGTGAACCGGCAGAAAGTAATAGTTCGGTAACGACAACTAAAACAGAGGGAATCACACTCCACTCAAGGTGAGCCACGCGGCGGACTGTGCTGTGTGGCTCGCTACGTGATTTGCGGCTAATTTGCGCCTTATGGTCCTTACGTTCACCCGTTTCGCGTCGCCACACGCAAGCGTTCAAAATACGTAATTAGTTATTTTTCACGTTATATTGCACTGCTATGTGGCAAAAAATGTGTAATTTGGCACAATTTTTCGGAAGAGGTCACTCCTTTTTGAGCTACGGCATTATGGAAAAACTGATGCATTACGTGTGGAAACATCGCCTGTGGGGAAGCAACTCGCTCTCCACCAATGATGGTGTGCCCATTCGCGTTATCGACACCGGGTTGCCCAATACCGACTCCGGCCCCGACTTCTTCAACGCCAAGGTGGAAATAGGAGGTAAACTCTGGGTGGGCAACGTGGAGATTCACGTGCGCGCATCGGACTGGAAACGACATGGACACGACCACGACAAGGCCTACGACAACGTGATTCTGCACGTAGTGGAAAAGGACGACGCGCCGGTGTATCGCACCGGTGGCGAGCGGATTCCGCAAATGGTGATGAGGTGCTCGCCGCAGTTTCACGAGCGATACGACCACTTAGTGAACAGCCTTAGCGAAATTCCGTGCACGCCACAGATTTCTCAGGTGCCGTCGCTGGTAATCACCGAGTGGATAGAGGCTCTGGCTTTTGAGCGACTGCACGGCAAGGTGTCGCGCCTGCGCAAACTGCTCGAAGCCTATAACGGCAGTTGGGAAGACGTGTGCTACGTTACGCTATCGCGCAACCTGGGCTTCGGAATCAACAACGACGCGCTGGAGCGACTGGCGCGACTAACGCCGCTCCGACTGCTTCACAAGCACAGCGACTCGCTGCTTCAGGTGGAGGCTCTACTCTTTGGTCAAGCCGGGCTACTTGCCGCCGACAAGGCCATCGATGACCCTTACTTTGCCCAGTTGCAACGCGAATACGACTTTTTAGCGCGCAAATTCAGTCTCTCGCCCATTGAGGCCGAGTCATGGAAAATGTTCCGCATCAGGCCACAGAACTTCCCCTACAAGCGCATAGCGCTGCTGGCACAGTTCATCACCGGCGGGTTCCGACTCATGGCTCAAATCCTCGACGCCAACGGCAACGAGAAAGCGCTTCGCGAACTCTTCAGCGCCAAACTGAGCGGATACTGGGCCAACCACTTTTCGTTCGGCGAGCCGTCGGCCACAAGTAGCCAGGCACTGAGCAACCGCTCTATCGACATAATTCTGATTAACACGGTGGCCCCGCTCTACTACGCTTACGGCGAGCTTACCGACAATTACGAGATGACCGACTGCGCCATCGGCCTGCTGGAGCAACTCAAGCCGGAGAAAAACTCCATCGTGGAGCGATTCGCCTTCGCCGGCATCCCATGCGACGACGCCCTCACTTCTCAAGCACTGATTCAGCTTAAGCGAGAATACTGCGACGCCAAGAAGTGTATCTACTGCAAAATAGGCCACCGGCTGCTGAGCCAGGCTGCCGTGGAAAGAGAATAACAAATTGAATATTAATAATTTTACAAAAAAACATATTACTGACATGAAAAGACTTTTATTCATCACTGCTCTCGCAACCGGCATCCTCATGGCCAACGCCGAGATAGTGCTTCCTATCGACAACTTCGGAAACTTCGACCACTGGGTGACACGCAACATCAAGGAGTCGAAAATCATAGGCGGAAAAGAAAAGGTGGTCTATGAAATAGGTCCCACAACCACCATCAAAGGCGACAAGCCCTACACCAACATGGGTGGCTCCAAGTGGGGCACAAGCAACGTGCTGGCCAAGGTGGCCGGCGTGGTGAAAACCAGTTGCACCGTCACCCCCGACACTCACGGAAGCGGCAAGTGCGCCAAACTCAGCACCATCTACGAGCACGTGAAGGCTCTGGGTATCATCAACATGGACGTGCTGGCCAGCGGCAGCATCTTCCTGGGTCAAATGATGGAACCGGTGTCGAGCACCAAGAACCCCTACAGCAAGATGAACATGGGCATCCCGTTCAAGAAGCGCCCCAAGTTCCTGCAGTTCGACTATAAGTTGCACCACCCGGGCGGTTCCATTATCTACTCCAGCGGATTCGGCAAGAAGAAGACGCTTCCGGGCAAGGACTATGCCGAAGTGTTTATCCTGCTGCAACGCCGCTGGGAAGATGCCGACGGTAACATCCACGCCGCTCGCGTGGGAACCGGTCGCGAGCGCTACGGCTCCAGCACAGCCAACTGGGTCAACAACCACCGCATCGAGATACTCTACGGCGACATCACCAAGCACCCCAAGTACAAATCCTACATGAACCTGCTCAATAGCGACGTGGTGTACTACGCCAAGAACAGCCGAGGCAAAATGGTGAAGATTCAAGAAGAGCAGTGGGACGACCCCGATGCCACTCCCACCCACCTCATAGTTATGGCTTCGGCTGCTTGCGGCAAGGCCTACACCGGAACAGTGGGAATGACACTGTGGGTGGATAACTTTGAACTGGTTTACTGATTCCATTCCACGAGAACGACGCATGAAAATCGCTGTTATCAACGGGCCCAACCTGAACTTGGTGGGCATCCGCGAGCCGGAAATCTACGGAAACATCCCGCTGAACCGATATCTTGAGCAACTGGCTGCCGCCCGCACCGATGCCGAGATTTCGCTCTTTCAGAGCAACCACGAGGGCGACATCATCGACGAAATTCAGCGAGTGGGTTTCAGTGCCGACGGTATTGTGCTTAACGCCGGTGCCTACACCCACACATCGATTGCCATAGCCGATGCCATCCGCGCCGTCACCGCCCCCGTGGTGGAAGTGCACATAAGCGACGTTCAGAGCCGCGAGCCGTTCCGCCGGATATCCATGATTAAGGACGCGTGTGTGGCTGTGATTGCCGGTCACGGGCTCAAGAGCTACGATCTCGCCATCGACTACCTTATCCAAACTCAGCCATAATGGATGAACATCTTCAAGACTACATCCTGAGCCACATCGACGCCGAGCCCGACAACCTGAGGCAACTTTATCGCGACACCAACCTGCAGCTACTCTATCCACGCATGTGCTCGGGGCATCTGCAGGGGCGACTGCTGAAAATGCTGGTGCGAATGATTAGGCCGCAACTGGTTCTGGAACTGGGCACATACAGTGGCTACTCGGCTCTGTGCCTGGCCGAGGGGCTTGATAGCGACAACGCACACGTGCACACCATCGAAATCGACGACGAGCTGGAGGACTTTATACTGAACCATTTTAGCCAGTCGCCAATGAGCAAGCGCATCACGCTTCATATAGGCGACGTGGCCGATGTGCTGCCGGAAATACCGGGTCAGTTCGACCTCATCTACATCGACGCCAACAAGCGCCACTACACACGCTACTACCACGATGTGTTGCCGCGCCTGCGACAAGGAGGATTCATAATCGCCGACAACACCCTATGGGACGGAAAAGTGGCTGAGCAGCAGCACAAGGCCGACCCTCAGACAGAGGGCATCATGGCCTTCAACGACCTTGTAGCCGCCGATGAGCGAGTGGAAAAAGTTATAATCCCGCTACGCGACGGGCTCACGCTTATTCGCAAAAAATAACAGTACTGTAATATCCGGTATCTATTCACCCGAAAGCTCAAGCAAAAATCGCTGATTGTGAAAGAGATTTTTGAAGCAAAACGTCGGTGAGTTGCGATATTTGATGTATCTTTGCATTCCTGTTTCATTTAAACATCTACATAATATTTCTAACCACGTGGAAGGAACCAGAATACAGAAAATATCAAGGCTCATCCAGAAGGAACTGAGCGAAATCTTTAGGCTGGAAACGGCCAAGATGGGGGGCGTGATAGTGAGCGTGAGCGAAGTGCGCGTTTCGCCCGATCTGAGCATAGCGCGCGCATATCTCAGCATTTTCCCCAGCGAAAAAGCCGCGGAAATTATGGCCAACATTAAGCGTAACGACAAGAGTATTCGCTATGCGCTGGCCCAGAAAGTGAGGTACCAACTGCGCAAAATTCCGGAGTTGTACTTCCATCTCGACGACTCGCTCGACTACATAGAGCACATCGACAGCCTGCTCCACCCCAAGGATAACAAGTGACGCCGCCACCCACCAGCAGCGCCACGCTTACCGCGAAACAGCCAATGAGCCTCGCATTTAAAATAGCATCACGTTACCTGCGCTCGAAGAAAGCACACAGCGCAGTGAACATCATTTCGGTGATTTCGGTATGCGGAATTATTATCACCACAGCCGCACTGATTTGCGTGCTGAGCGTGTTCAACGGGTTCCGTGATGTGATAATGGGCCGGTTGGCACTGCTCGACCCACAAATCGCCGTCACAGCCACCGAGGGCAAGACCATTGCCTGTGGCGACAGTGTGGCACGCGTAATTGCCGCCATTGATGGAGTGGAACACGCCGTGCCGGTGGTGCAAGACAATGCGCTGGCAATATTCGCCGAGTACCAGATGCCGGTGAAAATCAAGGGAGTACCCACCGATTACAACCATTTTTCGTGCATCGATAGCGTGATAATCGACGGCAATTTCCTGCTCAGCGACCAGGTGGCGCAATACGCCGTGGTGGGCGTGGGACCGGCCGTGCAACTCCATGTGCGCCCGGGTTATCTGCGTATGCTTCGCCTCTACGCCCCTAAGCGCGTGGGCAACATCAACCTCGCCAACCCGACGGGCGCTTTCAGAACCGACTCCCTGTTTGTCTCGGCCATTTTCCAACTCCAGCAGAGCAAATACGATAACGACCTGATATACGTACCCATAGACTTCGCGCGATACCTCTTCGACTACGAAAACGAAGCCTCACAAATCGAAGTCGTGCTTGCCCCAGGCTCCGACCAGGCTAAAGTTATCGCCACCATTGAGAAGCAACTGGGCGGCCGATTCAAGGTTAAGGACCGATTAATGCAACAGGCCACCGCCTACAGGCTTGTGAACGTGGAAAAATGGATGTCGTTCCTGCTACTCACTTTCATTCTCATAATCGCCACGTTCAACGTTATCAGTTCCCTGTCGCTACTGATTATTGAAAAGGACGACAGCATAGCCACACTACAGGCTTTGGGAGCGAACAACAGGCAGATAAGCGCCATCTTCGTGGCCGAATCGTGGATTATTACGATAGCGGGAACAGTGGCCGGACTCCTCGCAGGGCTGGTGCTCTGTCTGGGTCAGCAGCACTTCGGGTGGCTGAAACTCAACGGCGACCCTAATGCAATGATTATCAACTCATATCCCGTTAAAGTTGAGTTCACCGACGTTTTTGTGGTAGTGGCACTTGCCACACTGATAGGCCTCGTCACATCGGCTGTAACCACACTGATAGTGAACCGACGAATCGCCGGCCGCGCCAAGTAGCGCAAGGCGATTCAGCACTTTTATCACCCATTCGAGTGCTAAGGCGATTGGGCACATTTTTCCCGACACTCACCCTTGTGAATATCGTGAGAATTATGTAAATTTGCTTGGCTGAAAGCATTTCAGGACTTTAGACTAAAAATTCAAGGTATCAACATTATGAAAACTACCCTACGACTACTATTTCTCATGCTGGCTATCGCCGGCCACAACGCCACTTGCGCCGCCGCAAGCGCTATCAATCCCGCCGAGTTCAAGGCTCCGCAAGAGCGTCAACTCTCGTGCTACTGGTACTGGATATCGGACAATGTCACCGAGCAGGGCGTAATCAACGATCTCAAAAGCATGAAGGAGCAAGGCATCAATCGCGCCTTCATCGGCCACCAGGGGGTGGATAACGTGCCGCGCGGCGATGTGCCGTTCTATAGCGAGAAGTGGTGGAGCATATTGCACACCGCTCTGAAGACAGCGTCGGAACTGGGCATTGAGATAGGTCTGTTCAACGGCCCGGGCTGGAGCCACATGGGTGGCCCGTGGGTTAAGCCCGAGCAAAGTATGCGCTACCTGGCTTCGCAGCGTGTGGATATAACCGGTAAGGGCAAAACCGCGGAGGTGGAATTTCTCAAGCCCGACAACTTCTTGAGCAACGTGCGAGTGCTGGCATTTCCGCGCAAGTTTGGAGAGCATTCGGTAGCCAGTGGCGAAGTGGATGTTAGCCAAAAGAAGGTGATTGAACTCAGCGCCGATGAACCGATGACACTGCGCTCGGTGAAGGTGTACAACGCCGGTCCGCTGATAGCCAACGTCACTGTTCGCGTGAAAGACGGCGACCGCTGGCGCGACCTGAAGAATTTCCTCATTCACCGCCCCAACATGACGTTTCACACCGGATACGACATGACGTCGCCTGTGGCCGAAGGGATTGCCGATGTAGCCGGCAGTGAATTCCAAGTGGAGTTCAGTAACGTGCAGGGCAACGGGCACATACCGGGCGTGGAGCTGAGCGACGAGCCGGTGGTGACACGCTATCTGGAGAAAATTCTGGCCCGCATGCACGAGACGCCTGCACCACAGTGGACCGAATATAAGTGGGACACTGAGCACAATTACACCACCGACGAGGTGGTGGCCCAAACCGACATAATAGACCTCACCTCCCTGCTCACCGAAGACCACAAGCTCAAGTGGCAGGTTCCGGCCGGCAACTGGACCATTATCCGCACCTACATGGCCCCCACCAACATCGTGTGTGACCCCACGTTTGAAGGCTCGGGGCGCGGGCCCGAGGTGGACCGCTGGAATCACGACGCGCTCAAGGCTCACTACAACGCCTACATGGGCGAGGTGATGCGACGCATCCCGCCGGAAGATCGCTCCACGTGGAAGGTGGTGGTATGCGACAGCTACGAGATGGCAACGCAAAACTTTGGCGACGACTTCTTTGAATACTTCACCAAGCGATTTGGCTACGACCCCACTCCGTTCCTGCTCACCTACAGCGGCATAGTGGTGGGAAGCAACGAGCTGAGCGACCGCTTCCTGTGGGACCTGCGCCGCATGATTGCCGACCGTCTCACCTTCGACAACATAGGCCAGATGGAGCGGCTTGCACAGCGCGACGGCAAGCACGTGTGGCTTGAGACCTACGGGCACTGGGGCTTTCCGGGCGAGTTTCTGCAGTATGGTAGCCAAGCCGGTGAGGTGGCCGGAGAGTTCTGGACCACCGGCACGCTGGGCGACATCGAGAACCGCGCAGCCAGTAGCGTCGGCCACATCTATGGCAAAGACAAGGTTTCGGCCGAGTCGTTCACCTACGGCGGCAAGGAATTTATGTTTTGTCCGCGCGACATGAAGGCCCGTGGCGATTACTTCTTCACGGAGGGCATCAATAACACGTTGCTACACCTCTACGTGTCACAAACCAGCGAGGACGAGGTGCCCGGAATGATTCCGTGGTTCAGCACCGAGTTCAACCGCAAGAACACCTGGTACAGCCATCTGCACCTGTTCGGCGACTACCTGAAGCGATGCAACTACCTGCTGCAGCAGGGCACGTATCTGGCAGATGTGGCCTACTTCATAGGCGACGACACACCTGTGATGACGGGTATCACCGAGCCTAAGATGCCACGCGGACGCCAGTTCGACTATATTAATGCTGACGTGCTTATTAATAATGCCACGGTCAACGACCGTCACGAAATCACCTTGCCCTACGGCAACCGCTACCGCCTGCTGGTGCTGCCGCCGTGCAAGACCTACCGCCCCGAGACACTCGCCGCCATAAAGCGCCTTGTGGAGCAGGGAGCGGTGGTGCTCACGGCCGGTGAGAAACCGGCGAAATCGCCCAGTCTGCAAAACTATCCGCAATGCGATGCCCAAGTGGCCGCTATGGCCGACGAACTGTGGGGCTACTCCACCGACGGCACATTCACTCGCCGTGTGGGTAACGGTTATTTCCTCAAGGGTATGAGCATAAATGAAGCCATCGGCACACGCCTACTGCTGGGCCAGACCGACAACGGAGCCGACTTCACGGCACTCAAGGACGGCGCACCCATCGAAAGCGACGACATCCTCTACTGCCACTACACAAGCGAGGCACAGGACATATATTTCATATCTAACCAGAGCGATGCCGAGCAAACGTTCACCGCTTCGCTGCGCGAGATGGCCGGCCGCCAGCCCCAGTTGTGGGACCCCGTAACGGGCGACATCCGCCTGCTGCCCGACTTCAGCGCCAGCGGCAACGACTGCCGCATACCGCTGCGGCTTGCGCCACACGGCAGTACATTCATAGTTCTGGGTCATGACGCCGCGGCGGCAACCGTGAAGAAGGCCTCGAACTACCCGCAGTATAAGGAAATCGGCGCCGTGAGTGAGTCGTGGAATGTGGCTTTCCGGAGCAATTACGGCGACAACAAGGACATCACTATGGACCGGCTCACCGACTGGACCGAGCTCACCGACCCCGACCTGAAATACTTTAGCGGTCACGGCATCTACACATCGTCGTTCAAGGTAAAGAAGTTGCCCAAGGGCAAGCGAATCGTGCTCGACCTGGGCCAGGTGGATAACATCTGCACCGTGAGCATCAACGGCACATCAGTGGGCGGCGCATGGACCACACCTTACGTTATCGACATCACCGACGCCGTGCGCAAGGGAAATAACAGCATTGAGATTGACGTGGCCAACAACTTTATGAATCGCGAGATTGGCGACTTGGTGTATCCCGACAACAAGAAACTAAACATCACGCGCATACTGCACAAGGCCACCGACGCGCTACAACCCTCGGGCCTAAAAGGCCCTGTGCGCATCCTCAGCGAGGAATAAGCACCCCGAATCGGTCGTTAGCCCGCGAGGAAGTGTAGAATTACCGGTATTCAGGTTAAAACTCAGCCAAATTCAAGAAAAAATCTTCGTTTTGGCTGAGTTTTAAGTTGGTTTTTATTGCTATTTTCAATTGCCGCCTTGGCCGCCGCCCGACTGTCCGCCGCCCTTCGACGAACCGCCCACGAGGTCGTTATTGTCGATGGTGGTGGCCGTCTTTTTCACGCTGGCGTTGAGCGAGCCGAAACGGTAAGAGATGTTAAGGCTCAGCGACCTGTTGGGCCAACTTGTTTCGGATAATCCGGTGTAGTCGCCCTGTGTGGTGTAGTTGCGATAGGAAACGTACTTGCCCGAGAATGGACGCTGAGCGTTGATACTGACTGTGAGACGGTCCTCCTTGAGGAATGAGCGCTGGAGCCCGAAACCATAGAACCACTGCGACGAGGTGCGTCCATAGAGCCCGCTGATGCCGCCACCCCACTTGCCGCCATAGGCCGTAAGTCGCAGTTTCCAGGGCAGCATTTGGGTGAGTTGGGTGAACATATAACTGGTCCACCGAGCGTTCTTCAAGCCCAGCGTGGGAGCCTTAATATAGTCACGTCCGATGTTTCCGTTGAACATAAGGCTGGTCTTGGCGTGTATTTGCCACTGGAAATATCCGCTCACGCCCACCCATCGCGTGGTCATCTCGTTGGCGTAGGTGCTCACTTGCTTGCCGTCCTCATAGTACTGAATGGCACCTATACCATTGCTCGAGAAGTTGAAGCCCGGCACCACATTGAACGTGAACTTGCGCCCGATGTGCATAAAGGTGAACGAAGTGCTATAGACGCGCGCGCTGCTCAGGTGCGAGTTACCGAAGTGCACCGATGTCACGCTCTCGTCGCGCACGGGGTTGAGGTAACTGATACCCGGTCGCTGGATGCGTGTGGAGAATGCCCACTTGAGCGAATTGGCAGGGTCAATCTGGAAGTTTACGCTGGCGCTGGGCACCCAGTCGCTGAGGTGACGATGATAGTTCTTCTGACTACCGTCGGGGTAACGGGCGTTGAGGTAACTGTACTCGTAGCGCAAACCGGCCCGCGCGGCCCATTTGTCTTTAGTGAACGTGTAACTGGCGTAGGCTGCGGCCACTTGGGTAAGGTGGTCGAACTTGGAGTACACATCGTGAGAATCGATATAGTCCATCATGGTCTCGCTCTTGTTGAGGCGAGAGATATACTTCACGCCTGTCTCAACCTTGTGATACTTGGCGAAGGGGCGGGTCCAGTCGAACTGGAAGGTGTGTTCCCAGAAGTTTTCGCGTCCGTCATAATCAACTCCGTTGTAGGGCACGGGCACGCTGACCATGTCTTCGTAACGCTGTGCGTAGGCCGACTTCTGCCGCGATGTGCTGAGCATGTAACTGAGCGTGAGCAATTCGTCCTTTCGGCTCGTGCGGTGCTGGTAGTCGAAGCGGCCGTCAAAGCTGTAGTAACTGCCTGTTCCACCCTTGGACCTGTTGCGATAGCTATAGATGGGGGTCTCATCGGGTCCACTCATGGCAGTGAGCATATCCTGGTCGGTCTTGTAGTTATAGAAATACCCGCCGAACGAGAGCGTGAGCAGATTCAGCGTGTCGGGTTCGTAACTGGCCTCGATGTTGCCGTAGTGGACGTTGGCCAGCGCGTCGTTGGCCGACTCGGAGCGCAGCGTGTTACCGTTGGCCTTGTAATAAGTCTCAGACATAAGGCGCGATTTAGAGGCTTCGCGGCTCTGGTGATGATAGCCATAGTTAATCGACGCTATGAACTTGCCCAGCTGTGTGGTGAGATAACCGCTCGCGTTGGGATTCCATCCGTGTGTGCTCACGCCGGCCCGCACGGTGCCTGTAACACCGCTCACACTGCTATTGTCCACCATGACAATGTTGAGGATGGCGCTCACCCCCTCGGCATCGTATTTAGCGCCCGGCTCGGTTATCACCTCGATGCGCTTTACCATAGCGGCCGGAATGGCCTTGAGCACCTCCTTGGGATTGTTGCTCATGGCCAGGTCGGGGTGTCCGTTCTTATAGATTTTGTAGTTGGAACTGCCTTTCACCAGCACGTTTTCCTGACCGTCAACGGTGACCAGAGGCACCTTGCGCAGCATATCCATGATGGTGTTGGTCTTGGAGTCGGAATCACCCTGCACATCGTAGCTCAGGCGGTCGATTTCGTTCTTGATTAGCGGTCGCATGGCGGTGACCAGCACTCCGCTGAGCACGTTTTCCTTATCGCGTAGCGTGAGCCTACCCAGGTCGACCACAGGTTCTTTCGCACTCACGCTGAACTGCGCCATCGCCGGCTCCTTAGCCACCGCACTAACTAGCAGTCCATACTGGCCGGGAGAGCGCAGCACCTGCTCGAAGTGGCCATCCTCATCGGTCACTCCGGTGTAAAGCACCTGCATCGGGTTGCTCATCGCACTTATTCTAACTGTGGCATACGGCTCGCCTTCACCATTGGCATCGGTTGCCACAAGCACCACCTTCATTTCCTGCGCCGCAGCGGTCATCACCAGTAATGCCGCTCCAAGCAGCATAAAACATCTTTTCAGCATAATCCTAATTTCTTCTGTTTTTTTGTATCACTTTTCCCTCGTTAGATGGATAAAGGTCGGGGAAAAGTTGCAAAACCTGTTCGCTTTAACACTATTTTAACAGCCAAACCGGGTTACCACAGGCTGCGGACTTTGCGCCTGATTGCCAACACGTTGCCCACGGTGATTAGCGACAGCAGCAGCACGCCCACGCCAATTGACAGCCACAGCGACGCGCCCTCCACGCCCATAGCGCGGAGCATGGGCAGGTAATAGAGCCGCGCCAACAGCATCAGGGCCACACTGAGCACCAGCACAGCGGCGTTCACCGCTACCACCAGTCGCACATAGGGAGCGGCCACCTCGCTCGGTGAGTAGCCCAGCAGAAGCAGATCCTTGAGTTTCTTCACGTTTTTCTGCAGAAGCAGGTAGATGCTGAGCATCAGCACAAAGAACGACAGGGCGCTGATGAGCACACCCACGGCCACCACAATGCCCACGACAATCGTGAGGAAGTAATTGGCCTTGCTGCTATTGGCCTTGTCGCCACTCACTTCGTAGCGGTGCCCGTCCATATATTCACCTATGCGCACGTCGCCCGGGCTGTTAACCTCCACAATGAGGCGTGCGGGTGCCGGCGATGTGCCGTCGCCATACTCGGCATTACTCCAGCGCATAAACTCCTCCGGCACTATCACGGTGTTCAGTCGGTTAGAGAAGCCCACAATGCGGCCACTGAACGACTCGGAGCGTCCATTCCCCGTGAGCGTGAACATGAGCGGTATCATCTCGGCCATACCCTCGCTTATCTGCGGCATTCCCACCGATGTGGCGTAACCGAAGTTATAGAGCGACAGGTAGTCCTTAGACATTATCACCGGAATCTCACCGCCGGGCGTATAGTTCCAGCGGTCTTGCGAGACATCGATGTATTCGCTCGGCAGCGACTCAAAGAAGAACTGCGTGCGCATGGCGCGTCCGCCGCCCACGTTGACCGACGCGTAGATGGCATAGGAACTGGTAGAGAACTCTCCCACCGAGCGCACCCATGGCTGACTCTTGAGGTCGGCTATGGCCTCGGCGTCGAAAGCGGCCGTTCCGCCAAGCAACGCTCCGGCACCGCTCACCTTGCGGGTTATCACCAGGTAGTCTTTCTTGAGAAATCCATCCTCATCGTCGAACACCGGGCGGACATCGCTATAGAACTGCAGGGCCACTATCACAATGCCCAAGCCTATGAGATTAGCCAGCGAGAAGCCCACAAACTGGCCCACGCTTATGTGCTTGCGAAGTAATTTCCACATCAGATTTTTCATAGTTTAAACTCCTTATCCGCTTCCAGTTTAACATTGTTACCCACCGATGTGGCTATCACGGCAGCCCCTTGACTGCGCGCCTCCTGCTCCACAAGTGTTGCTATCACCGCGTTGTTGGTCTCGTCGAGGTGGCTCACAGGCTCGTCCAGTATCAGGAACTTGAACGGCTGGCACAGCGCTCTCACTATGGCCACACGCTGCTGCTGGCCTATCGACATCCGGCTCACAAGGCTGTGTACCTTGTCGGCCAATCCAACTTGGGCCAGCATATCCTCGATTTGAGCACGCGTTTTGTGGCCGGTAAGTCCGTTTTTCAACTGCACATTCTCGAGCGACGTCAACTCGCCGAATAGGCGCATATCCTGCGGCAAATAGGCTATTCCGCGTCTGCGGATATCGCACCACTCGGCCACGCTGAGGCTGCGCACGTTGCGCCCGCCAATGCGAATTTCACCGCTGTAGTCGCGACGATAGCCATAGATGTAGCTGCACAGCGACGACTTGCCGGTTCCACTCTCGGCCGAAATCAGATATCGCTTCCCTGCCTCAAACTCCACGTTGCTCGCCCAAATCTCGCTTGCGCTGAGGTCGGCCCCGGCAAACACCGCGGGTATCACGTTGAGTATCTCTATCTTATTAATATCCATTTGGTTTTAATTCAAAACTTTTCCCGGCAAAATTACTTCAATTCCGCCTATTTTCCAAACTCAGTGTCATTTTCCTCCATAGCAGTGAACAAAATAGGAGCTCAATTATCCCAAATACATTTCATGTGCGCTTCAGAACACTCAATTTCACGGCCATAGAAAAATTTTGCGTAACTTTGCACTCACTTACAAAAAAATCAAATTCTCACCAAACGCATGAATCAACAGGAACAAAACATACTGGACAGCGCGTGCGCGGCACTCGCCATCAACCACGACAGCCTCAGCAGCATGTGCCACATGCGCTTCAGCGACGAGCCGCTTCCGCAGCAGGCCATTGTCACCGAAATCGTCGGCCTGAGCCGCGCGCTCATTTTCCCGGGTTTTTTCGGTACCGACGACATTAACAGCGGCAACATCGCCTCGGTTCTGAACCGTAATTGCAACCGACTGCTTACGCTACTGGAGAACCAGATTACGGCAGGACTCACTTTCACCGCGCCATGCTCATGCACCGCTTTGTCAGGAATCCGCGACAAGGCCCGGCAAATAGCGCTGCGGTTTATCGCCGAGTTGCCGCAACTAAAGCAAATCTTGCACACCGATGTGGAGGCTATCTTCAACGGTGACCCGGCCGCGGCCCACATGCAAGAGGTGATTTACTGCTACCCCGCAGTGAAAGCCATCTCGGCCCACCGCATAGCCCACTTCCTGCACTCGGCCGGTGTGCCGGTGATTCCTCGCATGATTAGCGAAATGGCTCACTCCGAGACCGGAATCGACATTCATCCCGGAGCGAAGATAGGCCACCACTTCGCCATTGACCACGGCACCGGTGTGGTGATAGGCGAGACCACCGTCATAGGCCACGATGTGAAGCTCTATCAGGGCGTAACGCTGGGCGCACGCAGTTTCCCGACCGACGATAAC
The DNA here is from genome assembly GCA_902786725.1 of uncultured Bacteroidales bacterium. Taxonomy (GTDB): domain Bacteria; phylum Bacteroidota; class Bacteroidia; order Bacteroidales; family Muribaculaceae; genus Sodaliphilus. Next base: position 3,419 of record CADADP010000027.1, on the reverse strand, counting down.
GGCAATCCCATCAAGGGAATCGCGCGCCACCCCATCATAGGCAACAACGTGGTTATCTATAGCAACGCCACCATTCTGGGACGCATCAGCATAGGCGACAACGCCGTGATTGGCGGTAACGTGTGGCTTACGCACGATGTGCCGCAGGGCGGAAGGATTCTCCAAGCCAAGACGCAGTGACCGGCATACTACAGCAGAGCGCTAATAACGACCGATAGGCCCTGTGTGGACACCGCAGTGTTCCACGGGGCCTATCGCAGGCAAAAATCGTTAATGTTTACGGGGTCCGGTTACAGGAAGTGGACACCGTTTTTTATTGTTAGAACTCGGTGAAGAATGGTGTCACCGAGATATTCTTCGATGTGGATTTCTGCGACGTACTCACTGTCACCGCGCGCGTCTCACGCGACTTGATGCCGGTGAGCGTGGCCGTGACAGAGCGCGACGAATGTGCCGCAATGGAGATGTTGCGCGTGGCGCACACCACGCCTTTTCCACTCACCGTGAGCGGAGTGTTCACCGTGTTGTCGCCATTGTTGGTGATTGTGATTGTGAACGAGGCACAGTCCTTGGCGTTGGCCTTGAGCGTGTTTGCTCCGATGAGCAACTGCAAATCGCCTCCGCTAATCTCTGTTGACGACACTTGAGTGCGCTGAGTGCGAATGGGAGTATTCACCTTGGTGACATTTCCGCCTTGCGTGGGTTTCGGCTTCTTCGGCTCGGGTTTGGGTTTTGGCTTAGGCTTGGGCTTAGCCGTGATTGTGGTGGAATAGAGCCATAGTTCTCCCGACTTAATCTTGACGGAATATTTCCCGGCTGGCAACTTTAACGGGACCACCCGCTCGGGTCCGCCTGTGTAACTTTTTTCCTCAGTCACATTGCCCCGGCTATCGGTACAATCCACCGTGACGATGTCGTTACCGAACTCCGGTGGAAGGCCCACGTTAAGATTCACCAGTGCCAGGTTATAATCCAGGATAGGGCCTGTCCCCTCGCTCTGGTCGCATGTAACATCGCCGTCGATGAGCCGAAGCAGCCCGTATCGGCCCGTACTGTCGGTGGCCACGGCATAACCGTCGATAAACGGATACGCCTCTTGGAACTGGGCAGGCATGAGCACGTCTTTGCCCACTCGGTAGCCGTAGAGGCCGTTTTTGCCTTCGAAGGGTATGGGGCCATTGGTGTAGAACACCAATTCAGGTTCGGGTCGCGCCGGAGGCAACGCATCGGGCACCACTTTCTCCTTGAGCTTTTTGCCCTCCATGTCGATGAACACATACTTCCGCTTCTTGTCGGTCACCAGCAGGCGGTCGGCGGCCACAAAGGGGTTCTCATCCACATACACCTGCTCCCGCACGGGAAAGATGGCCCCGTCGAGATGCAGCACCGAGAGCAAGCGCCAGCGGTCGTCTTCCAAGCGAAGCGCCACCGCATGGTTATCCACAAAGTCGGTAATGGAATCGGCCATAAAGGGCACCACCTGCTTGCCTTCGCTATTGAACACACCACAGTGCTCAGCGTTCCACGCCTTGAAGTAGTTAGCGCTCATTCGCGATATGGCCTGGTTCACGGGGCGTATCGCCCACCGCGCCACCTCGGCTCGGGAGAATATGGCCGGCAGTAGCAGACAAGCCATAATGATAAACGTGCGTATTTTTTTCATTTTGATGCTTTTTGTCGTGTTTGACAAGGACAGTGAAAGCCAAATGTTACTCAAGTGATGTGATACGAATTTCAAAACGCTCTGTGAACCCTACGTCGCCGGCCTGCCGCGCATACTCAACACCACTTGTAAAATACTGCTTGGCCTTGTCGATGTCACGGTCAACGGCTCCGCGGGCGTCACCGGCCATGTAATCGCAGCCCAACTCGTAGAGCGAGGGATAATAGGTGGCATCGAGGGCCACTGCTTTCTCGTTGAGTTCATGGGCCTTCTTGGTGTCCTTAGGAAGCAGATTTTCTACATTGGCGAGCACATCTTTGTCCTTATAAACGCGGCCATAGAGTTGAGCGAGCGTATATAGCGCCTCGACCGACTCTTTACCTCCTTTGTCGATGGCTTGGTTCAGCTTGTCGATGCCTTGACCGGCTGTGCCGGCACTCTTGAGGTCGCTTATGGCGGCTGTGGTAAGCGACTTGGCGTCGCCGGCCTCGGCCTGAGCGGGGTTATTGCTTGCTTGAGTTGCGGAGGATGTGGACACTTCTTCCTGCTGTGCTGGTTCATCCTTGATGCCCATGAAGTGGCTGTAGGCAAAGTATCCACCGCCGATAATGAACAAGGCTACGGCAGCAGCTCCAATCATCATCGGCAACTTGCTTTTGTTGCCGGGTTGGGGTGCAGGTTGCGGTGCAGGTTGCGGTGCAGGTTGGGGCGCCGGCTGGGGTGCCGGTTGCGGTGCAGGTTGGGGCGCAGGCTGCGGTGCCGGTTGCGGTGCAGGTTGGGGCGCCGGTTGGGGTGCAGGTTGCGGTGCCGGCTGTGGTGCAGGTTGGGGCGCCGGTTGGGGCGCCGGTTGGGGTGCAGGTTGGGGCGCCGGTTGGGGCGCCGGTTGGGGTGCAGGTTGCGGTGCCGGTTGCGGTGCCGGTTGCGGTGCCGGTTGGGGCGCCGGCTGGGGTGCAGGTTGAGGTGCCGGCTCAAGCACAGGTGTTATTTGTGGCAGCGGCTCAGGCAGTGGCGCTATTTGCGGCAACGGCTCGGGCTCGGGCTGCAACGGCGCGACGGGTGATATTGAAGGGATTGCAGCTGTGTTTTCAGACGCAATAGTATCTTTAATTCCGTCAACATTTGCCAATCTCTCACCCATTTTTTCCACAAGTTCATCGCATTCAACGCCCGGTTCCATGGGGATGAACATCCAGTTCACGCGGTATTCCAGCCCCATGCTGATGCCGATGGCGCCCTCGCGCGACACCCAGTAGAATTGGGTGCCGGTAATGGGGTGCTCCTGGTCATACTTCCTCGCGAAGCGGGAAAGTTCTTCCAGGTCGTAGGGCTCTTGTGTCTCGTCATAGATTCGCCACACGAGATTGCCCTTGAGCATAGCCGCCGCCAGCGCATCGGCAAACGTGTTGTAATGCCCTATACGGGTTCTGAAGTCTTTTAATGACTGCGATGGATTCTGTTGGTTAGTATTCATATTTCGACTAATTATTTGTTGTTCTTACCGATTTTACCCAAGTTCTCTTTGTATTCCTCTACGGCACGGATGCCGCCAACAATGTCTTCGCCGCTCACATGGGCCAGCTCCGGGTCGTTGAACTTGTCAACTTGCGCCTGCTGCTCGGCAACCTCGCGCATGGCCTGGTCGCGCTGCGCTGTAGCTGTTTTCAGGTCGCTCTGAGCCTTCTGAGCGCCCATCTGAGCCTTCTGCAAGTTGTGCTCGGCACTTATCGCCGCTTTTTGGGTGGCCACGTTTTTGGCC
>CADADP010000026.1 GCA_902786725.1 uncultured Bacteroidales bacterium | reverse complement strand
ATGAGATATATAAAGATATACAGTTTTTAAATTATGTTAGTCATCTCTAACATTCTTTCTTTATATTAACACTAAACGCCGAAAATATTCACGCATACCGGCAAAATACACGAGAAAATAAGTCAGGCTTTCTGTTTCTGTTCTAAAAACATACAAAAAAAGTTCCGCCTATACAATATGACGGAACTTTAAAACACTGCTCAATCACGTCAGTTAATGATTAATCAACATGATCCAGATTTGAGCCTTGGCGACGTAGTCTATATTGAAACTGAGAAGTCTGGCGAAGGTTCTGCGGCGCATGAACATTTCTATCTCGTGACCGATACCGGTGCTGGCGATGGTGGCGTTCCAGTTTGCACGTCTTTATTTGCAGAGTTATGACGATAATGCGTCGGTGAACAAATTGCTGACGGCGTTTGAGCAGCGGCTCGACGATATAGTGATAAAGGTTTGATTCGCGTGAGAGAGGCTGTGTCGCATGCTAATGAGACAGAGGAAACGAAAGTGGAGCTTAGCGTGTGAGGGTAGCAGTCTTTTGACAGAGAGAAACAAAAATAGAAATAGGTTCCTGCACTACCGGACATGTGTCGCAAAAGATGTTAAGGCATTTCTCCCGATAAAGGGTGAAAGCCGGATACAGAGATGCGACTTGTGTGTGGCGGTGCAATTAATTTATATAAATTTAATTTTTTAATAAGACAAATGGAATATATAGAAATTATTTTGGCGGCGGTGGCCGCGCTCGTAGTGGGTGTGGTGGCAACGCTGGTGGTAACTCGCAAGAACGCGAAATCGCGTGCGAACACTATTATCGAGAAGGCTCAGCTCGAAGCTGAGGTGCTGAAGAATAATGAGGTGATTAAGGGTAAGGAAGAGGGCTTGGCGATAAAGAGCGAGGCGGAGAAGCAGGCCAACGCCCGGTTGTCGAAAGTGCAGTCGAGCGAGGCGAAACTGAAGCAACGCGAGATGCAACTCAACCAGATGCAGGGCGAACTTGCACGGAAGAAGAATGAGACAGACAGCCTGAAGATTACGCTTGATAACCAGCTGAATCTGCTGGAGGATCGCAAGAAAGAAGTGGATAAGATGGAGCGGAGCGTGCGCGACACTCTGGAGCATGTGAGCGGTCTGTCGGCTGAGGAGGCAAAGGAAAAGCTCGTGGAGTCGCTCAAGGACGAGGCAAAGACTGCCGCGGCATCATATATCAACGACATTATGGATGATGCCAAGATGACTGCGACAAAAGAGGCGAAGCGAATAATAGTGGAGACGATACAGCGAGTGGCCACCGAAACGGCGATAGAGAACGCTGTGACGGTGTTTCACATTGAGAATGATGAGATTAAGGGTCGCATCATAGGTCGCGAGGGTCGTAACATACGAGCCTTGGAGGCGGCGACCGGCATAGAAATCATAGTGGACGACACGCCAGAGGCGATAGTGCTGAGCGGATTTGACCCGGTGCGGCGGGAGATAGCGCGCTTGGCACTGCACCAGCTGGTGAGTGACGGCCGAATCCACCCCGCCCGTATAGAAGAGGTAGTGGCCAAGGTGCGCAAGCAGGTGGAAGAAGAGATAATAGAGACAGGAAAGCGCACAGCGATAGACCTGGGTATTCACGGGTTGCATCCTGAGCTGATAAGGTTGATAGGCAAGATGAAATATCGCTCGAGTTATGGGCAGAATTTGCTTCAGCACTCGCGTGAGACGGCCAACCTGTGTGCCACGATGGCAAGTGAACTTGGCCTAAATCCGAAGAAGGCACGGCGTGCCGGATTGCTTCATGACATAGGCAAGGTGCCTGATGACGAGCCGGAGTTGCCGCACGCATTACTGGGAATGAAGTTGGCTGAGCAGTATAAGGAGAAGCCCGACATCTGCAATGCCATAGGAGCCCATCACGACGAATTGGAGGCGACGAGCATGTATGCGCCGATAGTGCAAGTGTGTGACGCGATTTCGGGCGCTCGGCCCGGTGCACGCCGCGAGATAGTGGAGGCCTACATCAAGCGCTTGAATGACCTGGAGCACCTGGCGCTGTCGTATCCCGGTGTGGTGAAGACATACGCTATTCAGGCCGGCCGCGAGTTGCGTGTGATAGTGGGAGCCGACAAGATTAGTGACGAGGAGACTGAAAAGCTGAGCAACGAGATAGCACAGAAGATACAGGACGAGCTTACGTATCCCGGACAGGTGCGTATAACAGTGATACGTGAGACCCGCGCTGTGAGTTACGCTAAATAAAGGAGTGCTGTGTGATGAACAGTGAATTAAGTAAACAGATAGATAGTGGCCCAGAGCAAATGCCGGCCGTGACAGACTACTGCGTGAATTGCGGTGGTGATAACTGTGGCGGTGGCAATGCGTGCGGTAGCCGTTGCAATCTGCACAGCTACAACTGGCTGGCCGACATCCCCGGAGGATTCAATGAGAATGAGCTTGTGGAGGTTCATTTTAAGAACACGCGCAAGAGCTTCTATCGCAACTCGGCACACTTGCCGCTGAAGATAGGCGATGTGGTGGCCGTGGAGGCAAATCCAGGCCACGATATAGGAACAGTGGCAATGCTGGGGAGGCTGGTGAAATTGCAGATGAAACGAGCCAATCTGCGTCAGGACTTTGAGCTACTGCGAGTGTTCCGTAAGGCGAAGGAGCAGGATTTGCAGCGCTTTGCCGAGGCGAAAGCCAAGGAAGTGGATACGATGATACGGTCGCGCAAGATAGCGGTGGATTTGGGGTTGAAGATGAAGATTGGCGATGTGGAATATCAAGGTGATGGCAACAAGGCCATATTCTACTACATTGCAGATGAGCGCGTTGACTTTCGCCAGCTGATAAAGGTGCTGGCAGAGGTGTTCAAGATTAGGGTGGAAATGAAGCAAATAGGAGCGCGTCAGGAGGCAGGGCGAATAGGTGGAATAGGCCCATGTGGCCGACCGCTGTGTTGCGCGAGTTGGATGACCAATTTTGTGTCGGTTGCAACGAGCGCGGCTCGCTATCAAGACATTTCACTCAATCCGCAGAAACTTGCGGGTCAGTGCGCGAAGCTGAAATGCTGCATGAACTTTGAGGTGGACTCATATGTGGAGGCTACAAAACAGCTGCCACCGCGCGATATTCCACTGGAAACTGTGGATGGCACGTACTATCATTTTAAGACCGACATTTTCAAGAAAGAGATGACTTACTCGACCGATAAGCGGATACCGGCGAATCTGGTGGTGCTGAGTGCCGAGCGAGTGCTTGAGGTGATAGAGCTGAATGCGGCAGGCGAGAAGCCGGAGAAGTTGTTGCCGAACGCCGATGACAGGAAGAAGGAGCATATGGCCTTTGGCGACATACTGGGACAGGACGCTATAAACAGATTCGACAAAAAGAAGAAGAAAAAGAATAAGAAGTCGCAACCTAAGAAGCAGCAAGCTCAGGTGAAAGAAGAGAAGTCGGTTGAGAAGGCGGAGGATAGGCCTCAGGACGGCTCAGAGCGTAGGCCCCGCAATAACGCCAAGCGAAATCGAGGCCGAAGAGAAAACAGAGAGCGCAACAATGACAACCGCAACGGGAAAAATATGGAAGCGCCAAAGCAGCCGGAGGGCTGACGCAGTGAAGGAGGCTCGGCGCAGGCATAGTGTGACGGTGATGCCGGTGGCGGTGCTCCTGCTTGTGCTGAGTTTGTGCGGCTGCTCTGACGAGAAGGTGCTATATAGCAACTTCAAGACGTTGCCGGAAGAAGGCTGGTGGGCAAAGTTGGCACTTCATTATGACTGTGAACGAACCGATTCTGCAGGGCTTGAGGATGTGACTGTGAGTGTACGCCATGATGTGAGCTACGCATACCGCACGCTGGAGCTGGTGGCCGACCTGATAGGCGAGAGCGGGTCCGTGGTGCGAAGGCGAGTGAGCATTCCCGTTACAGATGAGTATGGCAACTGGGCTGGGTCGGGGTTCGGCTCTCTGTTCCAATGCGACGCCGTGGTGATGCGCGGAGTGGAAGCGAGTGCCGTGAGCAAAGTGGTCTTGTGGCAAGTGATGCCCGGTTCCGGCCGGCTCAAGGGCTTGACCGAAGTGGGCGTGAAGATAACAGAGACTGCAGTGACAGATAACGATAAGCGAATGAACTGAAGTGGAAACGTTTGAATTCATATTGGAAATAGTGGCGACGGTGTTCTATGCCATAAGTGGTGTGCGTCTGGCGGCAGTGAAGAAATTTGACTGGTTCGGAGCGTATGCCATAGGCTTTATAACGGCTATAGGCGGCGGAACGATGCGTGACGTGTTTCTGGGTGTGAATCCGTTCTGGATGCTGAATCCATGGTATGGAGTGGCCACAGTAGGCGGTCTGCTTGTGGTGATAGTGTTCAAGAAGTATCTTGTGAAGATAGAAGGTACGTTCTACATATTCGACGCGTTCGGATTGGCACTGTTTGTGGATGTGGGCATCTATAAGACGCTGATGATGGGCTATCCGATGTGGGTGGCGATAATAATGGGCACGATAACAGGCGCTATGGGCGGAGTGCTTCGCGACATATTCATTAATGAGGTACCGCTGGTGTTCCGCAAGGAGATATATGCCACTGTGTGTATAGCCGGAGGCGTGCTGTACTGGTTGTGTGGATTGCTGGGCGGCTCGAGTGTGGTACAGCAAATGGCGTGCGCAGTGCTGGTGATAGCGGTGCGATTTTTCGCTGTTAAACATAACTGGTCGATGCCGGGTATAAAGATACAAAAGCCTGAAAAGGACGAGTACGATGAGACTTAATAAGAGTGAGATATTGAAGACGGGCGTGGAACTGCTCAAGTATGGTGTGATAGGAGTGAGCAACACAATTATTACACTGGTGACGTTCTACCTGATGAATACCGGTCTGGGTCTGGCCTACGGAATCTCGAATGTGGCCGGATATGTACTGGGTGTGATAAACAGTTTCATTTGGAATCGTGCGTGGGTGTTTAAGACACACAGCACGTTGCGGCACGACCTGACGTTGTTTGTGGTGGGGTTCTTGCTGTGTCTTTCGCTACAGTTGCTGGTGAGCTGGATATTGCTTGAGGGCTTTGGATGGAAGAATCTTGACGATGACGTGTTGCCATTCCTGCCAATGAAGCATGCGGGTCAGAACATAGTGATGGTGATAGCGATGGTGTTCTACACGATAGCGAACTATATTTTTAACCGCACGGTGACGTTTAAGCAGCGCGAAAGCGGGCTGATCGATGAAGAAAAAAAATGAAGACTCGCCGGTGGAGACTGATTCGGTGAGTCTTGGGATTGATATTACATAAATGACATAAACCTGTAAAAACCTGTAAATATGAAACGGAAAATCTTATTGTTGCTTGCCGCGATTGCTTTTGTGGCGGTGGGTGCGCAGAACATTCAGTTGCATTACGACTTTGGTAACGCATTCTATAACGACCTCTCGGGGCGGCCACAGGTTACGACCACAGTGGAGATGTTTAAGGCCGACAAGTGGGGAAGCACGTTCTTCTTCACTGATATTGACTATTTTAAGGATGGTGCTGCAGGCGCTTACTGGGAGATAGCGCGAGAGTTCAGGCTGGGGAAAAAGAGCCGATGGGCGGCACATGTCGAGTATAACGGAGGTCTAACGTCGCTGAAGAACACCACTGTGGTGTCTCGCTTTCAGCATGCGCTACTGGTGGGTCCGGCATGGAACTGGGCGAGTGCTGACTTTAGCAAGACGTTCTCTTTGCAGGCGATGTACAAGCAGTACTTTAGCGGTCAGGGTCGCAAGGGTTTTGCCGGCTATCAAGTGACAGCCGTGTGGGGTGATACGTTTGCCGGCGGGCTGTGCACGTTCAGCGGTTTTCTGGACGTGTGGTACGATAAGGATGCCAATGGGCGGTTTATCTTTCTGAGTGAGCCTCAGTTCTGGTTCAACCTGAATGTGATAAAGGGCTGGGACAAGGTGAAACTGAGCGTTGGGTCGGAATTGGAGTTGAGCTACAACTTCGTGTATAATGTGCATGGGAATAACAATAAGTTCTACGCGGTTCCGACGCTTGCGGTGAAGTGGACGTTCTGAGTAGGAGCCGACTGGAGAGATGTGGTAAACGCCAATGCGCGCAAATTACACACAAATTATTGATAATGGGCGGAGGAAGGCATTGAACACAAATTGCCGCAAATTACACGCAAATTATTGATAATAGCGATATCTGACAACAAATGTCAACAAATAGGTCTTATAGGTCCTATGGGGCCTATAGGGCCAATATGATGTGTGGGATGGTGTGGCTTGTGCCTATTTGTGGCAGATGTCGGCAAAGTTACAGTAGGAGCATGGAGAATTAAGCGGGTTGTCGGTTTGTGGGAAGTCGCCTGCTCGCAGTCGCGTTATGACTGTGGTGAACTGGCTGATGAATTGGGCGTTAAGATCGCAATCGCGCGTGATGGTGATTTGCTCCTTTTTCTTATCATGCCCAAAAGAGACTTCGAACTTGCTGTTTCGAAGCGAGTAGATTAGCGGTTGCACTTCGTCCACGTCAGGGTGAATCTGCATATAAGCGTTGCAGTAAAGAAAGAGTTGGAGTATGGCTTTCTTATGCTTTTTTTTGTTTTTTGAGTTGAAGAGCTCGCTAATGTCGGAGAACGCGACATCGTCGGAGCCGGTCTTGTAGTCGATGATTCGGACCGGTCCTGTGCCGTTGACGCGGTCGATTCGGTCGGCTCGGAACTGGAAGTTGAAGCAAGAGGAGCCGATGGCTAGGTTTAGGAAGTGTGGAGTCTCACATTCGAGAACTTGCAAGAACGGGTGTTCCGCTCCACTACTTTTAAGCAGAGCGATGTCGTGGTCGAGAGCCTTGAGAGCATAAGTCTTAAGCGCATTGAATATGATAATGGCCTGTCCTGTAAGGTCTTCGTCGAGTCGATTGTCGGGGCGATGGAGGAAGGTCCTGTTGATATTGCGCTTGATGGCTGAGTGGAGGTCGCTCGATGAGGCGAAGTGCTTGATTTGGTCCAAACTGACGTTATGTGGAGTGTCGCAACCATCGGGGAGGTAGAGGCTTTGGAGCGAATCGTGAACTATGGTGCCAAAGGTGGCCGCATCCATGAAGTCGGATTCCGGAGAGTCGTTGTTGAATCCGCAGATGTGTTGCAGGTAGAACTGCAATGGGCAGCTGATGAAATGATTAATGGAACTGGCCGAGAGCATACTGACCCCCTTGAGACGAGGGTCGTGACTGTGAGTGGCTTGGCTGATTTGGTTGTCGGTGTTGAAATAAGGTTCGGCTTTGAGAGGCTCATGCACAGTGACCTCGTAGGCCTCAGTAGGGGCTTGCTCGAGCGTAACCTCGTGATATACGACGTCGGTGCCGTAGATTTTTTGCAACTGCTTGATGAAACGTGACGGTTCGCTGGAGCCGAAATCTTGTATGGCGCTGTTGTGTATAAGCCAGACGTTGCTGGCGCGGCTTATCATACGATAGAAGTAGTAGGTGGAGGCTTCTTCTTGTGCCTCGACAGTGGGCAGCCCATAGGCTCGTCGGAGCAAATGAGGAATGAATGACGGCTTGAATGAGCTTTTCTGCGGGAATACGCGTTCGTTGACCGAAAGAATAATGATGTTGCTGAAATCGAGAGCACGTGTCTCGAGTGTTCCCATGATTTGGAGTCCCTGTAGCGGTTCGCCTTCGAACGGGATGCTCAAGATTGAGGAAAGGCGGTCGGCGATGTTGAGGACAGTGAGTTCGGTGAGCCTTACTTGGAATCTCTGCACCACACTGTGCAGTTGTGCCATGATAGCGATAAACTGGTCGATGAAAGCACCTTGAAGCGACGAGGTGTGGTTGGCGTCGGTTGGGTTTAAGTCGTCATCATCGTTGTTAGTGTCAGCGGTGATGAGTTGCTTAATGTCGGCTGCGAAGTCGGAGATGTCGGAGATGAATTGCAGAGTGTGGTGAAGAGGCTCCTGTGAGTCGATTACAGTAAAGAGACACTGCAGTGGTGTGCCTACAAACATTTGTGTGGGCACATCGAATATGAATTCGGCATCAATGCGTTCGTTGATGCTTGTAGCCACATCGTTGTAGTGCGCCTTGATGAGCGGATGAGAGAGGACGTCCTTGACGAAGTCGCGGTAGAAAGCCCAAGTGGCGCCTCGGCGTCGGGCCGCGATGTGCATTCTTGTGACAGAGCGGAGCAGCGACATGATGTCGCTATTGCGCAAGGGGTATCCCATGGTGACATTGATTTTCTTGATGTCGGGTGGGAGGGCGTTAATGACCGGCAGGAGTAGGTTCTCTTCAGGAAGAACCACGGCAGTGTCGGGATTATCGTCGCAATAGGGTATTTCACTATTTGGACCACTGAGGATGCTGGCGACGAACTGCGCCTGTCCAATCTTTGATGGCACGGCAACCGAATGAATGCCGGGGACTGATGTGATTTGTTTCAGAACGAAGTCTTGAGGCATGGGGAACAGAGCCCTGTTGGCACGGATGTGGTGTGAGCCGCAGTTGTTCTCGTCGGCAAAGGCCGGTGCCGCGTCGTCCCAGAAGAAGTCGGCCACGTTCATTTGTGCGAGGAGTTTAAAGAACTGTTGCTCGCACTTGGAAATGATGTTGAATCCCACGAATACGTAGCGCTTGAATGGCAGCTGGTCCGGGCTTAGGTTCTTAATGATGTCCACGGCATCACGATAGGCCTTGCCTTCGTAGGATAGGTTGTATTGGCTGAGGCTTTGGCGGAAGGCGTTGTAGAGGGCAAGCATGCTATTCCACAAGGCGTTGTATTTTTCGGCGAGGCGGTCGTTGTCGCCGCTGCCGCGGATGTGTTTCCAGAAGCTGTCCTCGTCGTAAGCGGCATTGATGTTAATGTTGAGGTATCGCTCGAGAATCTCCTTGACGTCGTCGGGGATATAGTTGGTTCCTATTTCGCGCAGATTAGCCACGTTAGAGAACAGTTGGTTGGGGTCGATGAGGTATTTGTCGGTTTCGTTGAAGTCGTTAAGTACTGTATTGCCCCAGAAGATGAAATTCTCGAATGGGTATTCGTCGTCGTTGCGTTCGGAAAGTTGCAGGTAAGCCCGGTAGAGAATGAAAAGAGCCTCGACTTGTGAAGCCTGGATTTGTCCGGTGATGTCGCTAACGAAGTCGGTGATATTGGTTACGTGCGGTGTGATGATGGGCTTTCCCGGTTGCGCGCACTCGGTGATTTCCTTGATGAAGAATGTTCCTCCTCGGCGGTTTGGGAAGACGAAGCAGTAACGGTGGAACTGAGGGTCGTCCTTTGTGATGTAGTATTGTGCGACTTGCCGGAGGAAAGGCGTGTTGGCATTTAGGCTGGTGGAGGAGTTATGTGGCATGTATGGAGATGTTATTTCTTGATGAGAATGGTGATTTTAACCGCGAGGTCGAAGAGTACGATTTTGGCGTTGGCGTTTCGCTGAATGTCGTTTGCGGCGCTTGAGAATTCGGCGACCATCTGCTGAACGTTGGTCTCGTTGATAAACGGAGCGAATCGGCTACTGAACTGTTGCTCTTCGGCTGTGAGGTAGTTGAGTTGCGGCACATGCAGGTTGTAGATGAAGTTCTCGCGAACCATGCGAGCGCAGTAGGCGAGGAAGCGGCGAGATTTCTCTCGCTTGTAGTCGGCGATGAGTTCACTCCATGCTTTAAGCGATTTAAGGTCGCGCATGTAGGCGAGTCGCATGAGCCTGACGAACTGCTCGTGGAATGCTTTAGTCTCGCTCGAGGCTTCCAGGTTCTGTAGAGCTTGCGTTACGTTTGCGTCGGCAGCTGCGGCAGCGACGAGTGCTTGGTCGTAGTCGGTGGCAAGCGTGGAGGAGAAGTATTGAGCGATTTGCTCCACCGATGGGCGCATGAGTTCAATTCTCTGTGTGCGCGAGAAGATGGTGGGCAGAATGTCTTTGGCGCTGTTGCTGACCAGGATGAAAATGCTGTCGGGGTCGGGCTCCTCGATGAGTTTCAGCAGTTTGTTGGCGCACGGCTCATTCATCTTCTCGGGTAGCCACATGATGAGGATTTTGTATTTTGCGGTGAAAGAAGATAGGCTCATTTTGCGCAGAATAGCGTTGCTCTCGGCGGCGTAGATTAGAGGCTGCGCGTTTTCGTTCTTGAGCAGTGTGAGCCAGTACTCGTAGTTTTCGATGGGGCTGTCGGTGATAAACTTGCGCCACTCTGCGATGAACATATCGCTGGTGGTGTTCTCTCCCTTGCCGGTGACGGGGAAAGAGAAGAATGTGTCGCCGTGGTTAAGCGACTGGTGCTGGAGGCACGATGGGCAGTGGCCACAACTGTCGCCATCAGTGCGATTGGTGCAATGGATGTACTGAGCTGTGGCGCGGGCGAGGGCGAGTTTGGGAATGCCAGGGTCTCCGTGTAGCAGCAGCGCGTGTGGAATGTGGTCGGAGTCAACGATGTGCCTGATTTGGTTGATGGCTTTTTCGTTGCCTATAATATCGCTGAATTTCATGCTTAGTGTTATATACAGTTATGATAATGCAAATTTAATAAAATTTTGCCGTAGAGTGTGGCCTTGCGGGAAGAAAACTGCTAAAAAAAACGGGCGCGCGGTGTGGCGGTAAGGCTATGGCCTGGGGGCGAGCCACTGTGGCGTGGAAAAAGGAATCGCAAATATTACTCGTGGGTAACACTTATTTTGCAACATGAATTTTGAGGGTAAAGGCAAGATAAAGATAAAGGTGTGAATAGGGTTGTGAAATAGCGGAAAAATTCGTAAATTTGCGGTTGGAAAGAACACTTATAACAACTAAAAAATAAAAATCGAATTAAAATGGTAAGTTTTAAGGATTTAGGACTTGTGAACACGCGAGAGATGTTCGCAAAGGCGATTGATGGCGGATATGCAATTCCGGCATTTAACTTCAATAACATGGAGCAGTTGCAGGCAATTATCAAGGCATCGGCAGAGACGAAGTCACCGGTGATACTGCAGGTGTCGAAGGGCGCTCGCAACTATGCTAATCAGACTCTTCTGCGCTACATGGCCGAGGGCGCTGTGGAATATGCTAAGGAACTGGGTTGGGAGAATCCCCAGATAGTTCTTCACTTGGACCACGGTGATAGCTTTGAGCTGTGCAAGAGCTGTGTGGATTTCGGATTCTCGTCGGTGATGATCGACGCATCTTCGCTTCCGTTTGAGGAAAATATAGCCTTGACTAAGAAGGTTGTGGAGTATGCGCACCAGTTTGATGTAACAGTAGAGGCAGAACTTGGCGTTCTGGCCGGAGTAGAGGATGAGGTTCAGAGTGAAGTGTCGCACTATACTAAGCCTGAGGAAGTGATAGAGTTTTCTACTCGCACAGGATGTGATTCGCTGGCAATATCGATAGGCACGAGTCACGGAGCTTACAAATTCAGGCCCGAGCAGTGCACGCGTGATCCGAAGACCGGTCGCTTGGTACCGCCGCCACTGGCATTTGATGTGCTCGACGCCATTATGGAGAAACTCCCGGGCTTCCCCATTGTGCTTCACGGCTCGTCGTCGGTTCCGCAAGAGTATGTGGATATGATTAACAAATATGGCGGCAAGTTGCCCGATGCTGTGGGTATCCCTGAGGAGCAGCTTCGCAAAGCGGCCAAGAGCGCTGTGTGCAAGATTAACATCGACAGCGACTCGCGTTTGGCCTTTACTGCGGCTGTGCGCAAGGTGTTTGCCGAGAAGCCGGCCGAGTTTGACCCGCGCAAGTACTGCGGTCCTGCTCGCGATGAGATGGAGCGCCTGTACAAGCACAAGATAATAGAGGTGCTGGGAAGCGACGGCAAGGCATAAAGCCAATAGCGAAGTCTGCTGAGGCACGCTGATAACTACAAGACTGCGAACGACGCAAACGGGGCCAGAGAGGCTACGTAGCGAGCGTTCGCAGTCTTCTTTTTAGTGCACGGTGCGATAATCGTTAGAATGCTGCGTGTGCTGAAAGAAATATGAGAAAGTAAATTTGATAAATTGGATGGAAA
This sequence comes from uncultured Bacteroidales bacterium, assembly GCA_902786725.1. GTDB lineage: Bacteria > Bacteroidota > Bacteroidia > Bacteroidales > Muribaculaceae > Sodaliphilus. Next base: position 16,358 of record CADADP010000026.1, on the reverse strand, counting down.
AGTGTAATTTTGCCAAAGACCGATTGGGGTTCAACGCAAAGGCTCTTTAAACCGCAACGGACGGGAAAGGGTAATAGCAGACTAAACTAAACCAAACTACTTATGAAAACAAAGGGAAAAATACTGAGACTTGTGATGGTGATTGTGACGCTAACGATGGCGTATGAGGCTAATGCTCAGACCGGTGGTGAATATGAGCCAACGGCCGAAAACCTTGCCGCGCGCGAGGCGTTTGTGAACGACCGCTTCGGGGTTTTTATCCACTGGGGGCTCTACAGCATGTATGGTCACGGCGAGTGGTACCAGTATAAGGAAGACATTGACTATCGCGAGTATCAGAAGGGAATGGGCGCATTCTATCCGGGCGAATTCGATGCGGAGAGTTGGGTGAAGTTCTTGAAGAGTTGCGGTGTGCGTTATATCACTTTCACGACTCGCCATCATGAGGGTTTCTCGATGTGGGACACGAAGGAGAGCGACTTTAAGATTACGAATACTCCCTTTGGCCGCGACGTGCTCAAGGAACTGGCCGACGCGTGCGAGCGCTACGGGATGAAACTGGGACTCTATTACTCTCATATTGACTGGCACACTCCCGACTATCCGGTTGGGAAGCACGGCAAGCAACTGGGCCGCGAGAAAAAGCCTAACTGGGCGCGTTACTATAAGTTTATGAACGACCAGCTAACGGAATTGCTCACGCGCTACGGGCGAGTGAACTGCATCTGGTTCGACGGTATGTGGGAACACGGAGGCGAGCCGGAACCGTTCGACTGGCAACTGGATGAGCAATACAAACTGATTCACAGATTGCAACCTGCCTGCCTGGTAATCAATAACCATCACGGTGCTGTTATAGCAGGCGAGGATGTGCAGACATGGGAACGTGACCTGCCCGGTGAGAACAAGAACGGCCACGCCGGAATGGATGTGGGCCATCTGCCACTGGAGACGGCCACCACAATGTGTGACGAAACGTGGGGTTACGACCTGAGAGAGTATGGGAAATTCCGTAGCAGTAAGGAACTGATACAGTTGCTGGTTCGCACCGCAGCGAAGGATGCCAATCTGCTGCTGAACGTGGGACCGAGACCCGATGGCAAGTTGCCCGAGGAAGCGAAGGACCGCCTCTATGACATAGGCATGTGGCTGGCAGCGAATGGCGAGACTATATATGGCACACGCGGAGGCACGATAACCGACGGAGAACATTATGTGTCGACCACCAAAGGCCAGCACACCTACATACATCTGATTAAAGGGGGACTGAGTGAACTGAACTTTGAGACAGATGGCAAGGTGGTGAGCATAACCCAGTTCAAGAGTGATATGAAAATTGAATACAAGCAGAAAGGACGTCAGGTGAGCGTGAAATTAAAGTATCCGGCAACGGCCACCGACTACATTTTGGATGTGCAGACTCGGTAATACGACTCGGAGACACTCTCGCGCGCGAATGTGGCGAGAAAAATTGGGCAGAAGGGTGTGAAAAGTTGTAACTTTTTTGTAACTTTGCAGATGTAAAAAACTTCAAAAACCATTAGCAGTGCCGATGTTTCGCATTGTGAGGAATTATAAGTTGGTGAGAACAAGACTAATAATATGAAAAAGTTCATTTTAGCAATACCCTTTGGGATTCCGTCGCTGATTATGCTGGCGGTGGTCGCCTATTTGTCTCTTGCACCGGATCCGGTGCCGGTGGATGACTTTGAGTTGTTTCCGGGCGCTGACAAGTTGGCGCATGTGTTGCTGTATTTTTGGGCGGCATGTGTGTTTATACTTGACTATGCCAAGTGGCGGTTGCCACATCATGTGAAGCTGGAGAAATTGCTGGCGTTCACCGCGTTTACGATAGTGCTGGGTGCCGTGATGGAGACGGGACAACTGGTGATGCGTTTGGGACGTTCGTTTGAGTTGTGGGACATGCTGGCCGACGCTTTGGGGGCGATAGGGGCATTTGTGTTTATTAAATACTGGTATATGCACAAGTTCCGCAAGACGTTCTATTACTCTTTACGAAAACGCAGGTCCACTCCTGAGCACAGTAAGAAATATGTGAATGAGAAGAGGCTAAAAGCTAAGGTGGCTGAACGTCAGGAAGAGCTGAAGGCACGAATAGAGGCGATGGCTCGAGAGGAGGAAAAGCAGTGATGGCACCGTCGAAAATTTAGCTGGTGGACAAGGATATTCAGTAATATAGGTGGAGTGGGGTGGCTGTGCCACAAATGCGCGCAAATTACACGCAAATTATCGATAATAGCGAAATCAGCCAACAAAAAATAGCAGAATCGTCACGAGAACGAGGGAGCGGATGTTAGAAGGGCAACTATGAGTGATGGGCGATAGCCCCAGGTCGCGTGCTCGATTTATTGGCACTTGTAAAGTGGTCGCCACAGTGGGTACACAGAAGAAAGTCTGTGGTTGATGTGGGCGAGAAGAATAGAAATAACATGGCGTACATTAGTAATGATAGGGTTTAACCAAATTGTCGGTGGTTTGGTGATGAGAAAAAGAAGGTGCTCTTGGCGTTATCGGCAACGGCTGAGCACCTTAATAATTAACTATTTAACATCATCGGTGATTCAGTTGGGATTCGAACCCAAGACCCACAGCTTAGAAGGCTGTTGCTCTATCCAGCTGAGCTACTGAACCGTGATTTCGTGGCCACATTGCAATAGTCATTGCGGCTAAATCGCCACAAAGTTAGTCATTTTTTTAATATTGTACAATTTCGCGCGGCCATTTTCGTGGTTTTCATGGATATGTGCCTAAATTGGCACACTCTCTTAAGGTGGGTTCTATAAATTCCGAAAATGGGTTATGTGGTTTCGGTCGGGTTAGGTCACTTTTCGGCACTTTCCGCTTCAACATCTTGACCTGTAGCCCGCTACTATGTTGCGGCGTTGAATCAAAATCTGCTCGAAAATTATTGCCACGAACCCGACTCGAGCAATTTATAGAAACCACCTTAAGTTCCGCATAAGCACAAATGCACGCAAATTACACGCAAATCATGGATAATGGCGAAATCAGACAAACGGCAAGGTGGATGTGGATGTGGATAAGGCTTGTGGGGCCTATAGGTCTTATGACTAATGGCAAGGGAGCCACCTCCGCTATGGAAGTAGCTCCCTTTTGTCTTGTGTGATTTGAGCGCATGCTTGGCGTTAACGGACTCCGCTACCGCCACCACCGCTGTGGCCGCCGCCACCACCGTAGGACGATCGGCCGCCGCCACCGCTACTGCGCTCGTACCGCCGCTCACGCTCAATTCGCGCAAGGCGCTCTTCAGCTGTCTCGTAGTTGTTGGCATAGAACATCTGAGTGGTCATTGCCGATGTGAGCGAGTGACATATTGCCGCCGTGGCGTCGTCGTTGATGAGCGAGCGAGTGAGCTCATCCAGCGATGTGTAGTCGGGGCATATTTGTTTCATGTCGCGACGCACCTGCTCGGCGATATCGAACACCGAGGCAAACACCAGATATTCCTTCCACAGGGTCACTTCTTGCATAGTGCGCTCGTTGGCCAGTGTGAAGTCGTTCAGGTAGTTCCAGAAGCCCACCACCTGCTTGGCCTCGTCGCCATTAATATACTGCATTTTAATGCCTGACGAAACCACATGTTGCAGCGCGCGCGCAAAGGGGCGCACCGCCAGGGCTTTGTTCTCTTCACTCACATAGTCCTTAAGCTCATTTGGTTGCAACAGGTGGTCGGGGCCCGCCGCATCGTAGAGTATCTGTTGCAGGCAGTACATAACAGATTCGTCGCTCATATTCATACTCTGCCCCATAAACTTGAAATTCAGATTGCTATGGGTGAGTTGGTTCAAGCTCTCATCGGGTTGCACGCCTTGGCGAGGCGGGTTGATGCGAAGCAGTTTCACCCAGTCGCCGTTGGAGTTGCGTTCCTGTACAATGGCGATTTCATTGCGATAAATAAGGCGCAGGATGAATGCTTCTATCAGCCCCTTGAAAAAGGCATTATTTTTACCCACCATAGTGGTCTTGATGATGCGTGAGCGCAGCAGATTGCCGCCAAGGGGCACTTGCTGGTAGTACTGGACTTCTTTCAGTTTCTTGGTGCCAAGCAGGCGGGTGAGTTGCTTGTTCTTTTTGTTGCGCTTTATCAGTGCGGGCAAGATGAATGGCAAGATGCACAGCAAGATGCACGTTCCGCCCAAAGCCATATCCGATGCCGACAAAGGTTCGCTGTAGTTACCGCCGGCAAACGATGAGGCGCTTCCGTCGCCTTCGTCCACCATGTCGTAGTCGCTACCTTCGAACGCCTGTTTCTTCACCGTTTCCACAAAGGAATCGCTACTGGACGTTTGGGGCACGAACAAGCCTTTGCTGAATTGCATCATCACGATGATGCTCTCACCGGCTTCGAAAGCGCGTTCCGAGCGTGCCATCACACCATCGCCCTCAAACTTGACAGTGCCTTCGTAGCCGAACGCCCAAACGCGTGCATTCTCTTTAGCGCGAAGCGAGTCCATCTCGCAGTGGATGCGCACCACGACCTCATGGGCGGCAGGGTCGGCTGCCTCGTAGAAGCTATGGTTGAAACCGTCGAAGTCCTTATAAGCGCGCACCAGGTCGGTGATAGTATAGCTCAGCACATAGGTGTGCAGACCTGGGGAGCCAAGTCCCCAGCACAGTTCATAGCCTGTGCCGGTCTCGTTGATGCCACACTTGCCTTGCTTCTCGCTTCGGCTCCGTTCCACATTCCACTCACTCTCGGTTACAAACTCGCCGGTTACGTCGTCGGTCACCGAAAAGTCTTTCAGCTTGCGAGAGCCCATGTTGTTAAAGGTGATGTATCCCTCGGTGCCTTCGGTGCCGGACACCATCTGACGGATTTCGGTGATGCGTGCGTCACCGTTCTTGAGCAGGTTCACGTCGATGGAAACGCTAAAGATTAAGCTTTTTCTGTCGGCCTTAATCAGTTGCGCCACACGGCTTCGAGCGAAGGCAAAATCCTGGTCAACCTTATACTCGCTGGTGAATGTTCCCTTGGGGAACTGCACCTTGACGTAGGTCAAGCCGGAAGTCTTAATTTGCGGTTCTATTACGACCTTACCGAAGTCGTAGGTTACATTGCCGGTGAAGCCCACCAGCGACACGGGGGTGGTTTCTTCGCTAAATTGAATCACGGGCGAGCTAATCTCTAATGTAACATTGTTTTCATCGAGCATGCTACCTCCGAAGAATATGAAGTCCAGGCCATCGCAGTCGGTGAAATTACCCACAACGTTGGTCACCTCATAATACGCCTTATAGGTTCTGTCGCCGGTGTCGCCCAGGCCCCAGTAGATAAGGTAACTATTGTCGGCAGTCACCACACCATAGCGGTTCTTCGACTGCTCGGGAGTGAAGTCCTCGCGCCACCCGTAGTTTTCCATCCGATATTTAGGCACTTTCTCGTCGCCCACAGTGACATTCCTCAGCTCTGAGCCGGTGAACTGGGGCACATAAATGCGCATCTGCGAATATGTCCCGTCGATATGTTGCTGGTGCACGCGGGTAACCTTCATGCTACCGTCCTGCTCCACCGAAGCCGAAATATGGATTTGGCCTTTAGCACTTACAAGCATGGTAAATGCCATGCTCATAAGCATTATTAATGAAAAAAATCTCTTCATCCGTAGTATGTGTTTCGGGTTACTGTTGTGCTTGCTTCTTGGGGAACAACACTGGTGCCGAGCGCATCTCTTCCTTATCCACCTTAAGGTATTCGCGCAGGTCGAAGTGCAACATGCTTGCCACTATGCTCGACGGGAACTGACGCACATAGCGGTTGATTTTGGTGGCGGTGTCGTTATACACCATGCGGCTTATTCTCACGTTCTCGTTATACTCCTTAACATGCGCGATCAATTGCTGATAGTTGACAGCCGACTGCAGCTGTGGATAAGCCTCGGCAACCGCCATAATGCGGCTCATAATCTGACCCATGAAGTCCTCTTGCGCATTCACATCACCGGCGGTCTTGGTGGCGCCCTGACGCGCGCGGATAGTCTCAATCATAGTCCGGCTCTCGTGCTCATCGTACTGAGCCACCGACTCGGCCACATTAGTCAGTTCTTCCCAGCGACTCTGCAGTTGGACCTCGATTTGGCTCAGCGCGTTGTTACAATTCTCATCAAGCTTCACCAACTCACGTTGCGTGCTGATAAAATAGAAGACTATCAGTACGACTACAATTCCTAAAATTAATGCTGTCATAATTCTATTAATATTTTATTGTTATAAATTTTGATTCTCAAATAAATCTGGATTATCAGTGCAAATTTAATGAAAAATTTTAATTTTCCAAATCATTATGTAACTTAATGATACAATTTGGGATTATATCGCAGTTTCGTGAAACTGTGCACAAATCGTCTGAGGGCAGGCAACCTTGCAGGTGCCCGCCCTCAAATGATGTGCGCCGCGTTACTATTATTTTGAGTCGCTTATTTCTGTATCAGGCTTTCGCCGGTCATGGCTTGAGGCTGCTCAAGGCCCATTATCGTCAGAATTGATGGTGCCACATCGGCGAGTCGGCCGTCTTTTACCTTAGCGGCGGTGTTGCCGGTGACGTACACAAACGGCACAGGGTTGAGCGAGTGAGCGGTGTTGGGCGAGCCATCCTCGTTCACCGCATAGTCGGCGTTGCCGTGGTCGGCTATAATAATCACCTCGTAGTCGGCTGCCTTAGCTGCCTCCACTGTGTCGCGCACGCAGTTATCGATTGCCACCACAGCTTTCTCTATTGCCTCATACACTCCCGTGTGGCCCACCATGTCGCCATTGGCGTAGTTCACCACGATGAAGTCGTACTTATTCTGCCGTATGGCGTCCACCAGTTTGTCTTTCACCTCATAGGCACTCATCTCTGGCTTGAGGTCGTAGGTCGCGACTTTGGGCGACGGCACCAGTATGCGGTCCTCACCGTCGAACGGCTCTTCGCGACCGCCGTTGAAGAAAAATGTTACGTGAGCGTATTTCTCGGTCTCGGCTATGTGCAGTTGCTTCAGCCCGAGGCTCGACAGGTATTCGGCCAGAGTGTTATGGACGTTCTCTTTCTTGAAAATCACGTGAACGCCGGTGAACGAAGCGTCATAGGGGGTCATGCAGTAGTATTGCAGGCCGGGAATGGTGTGCATTCCTTCGGCCGGTTTGTCTTCTTGTGTCAGAACCACTGTGAGTTCCTTAGCGCGGTCGTTGCGATAGTTGAAGAAAATCACCACGTCGCCTTCCTTGATGCGGCCGTCAACGGTGCTGTTCACGATGGGCTTGATAAACTCGTCGGTTACACCCTCGTCGTATGATTCCTGGATGGCTTGCGTCATGCTGGTGCTCTGCTTGCCCACGCCGTCCACCAGTTGGTCATAGGCGAGTTTTATGCGCTCCCAGCGCTTGTCGCGGTCCATGGCGTAGTAGCGTCCGGTAACGGTGGCCACCACTCCGGCACTCTGAGCGCAATGGCGTTCCACATCGGCCACAAAGCCCTTGCCGCTCTCGGGGTCGGTGTCGCGACCGTCCATGAAGCAGTGGATAAACACGTCGGTCAGCCCGTATTCCTTTGCTATGTCGCACAGAGCGAAAAGGTGCTCAAGCGAACTGTGCACGCCGCCATTCGACGTGAGGCCCATAAAATGAATGCCCTTGCCGGTCTGTTTCGCGTAAGTGAACGCGCTCACTATCTCAGGATTTTTCTTTATCGATCCGTCGGCAATGGCGCGGTTAATCTTCACCAAGTCTTGATACACCACGCGGCCGCCGCCTATGTTCAGGTGACCCACCTCGCTGTTACCCATCTGTCCGTCGGGCAGCCCCACATTTTCGCCACTGGCCTGTAACCGACTGTGCGGATAAGTTGCCAGCAGATTGTCCCAGTAGGGAGTGGGTGTGCTGAAAATCACGTCACTCTTGCTGTGGTTGCCTATGCCCCAGCCGTCCAGAATCATAAGTAATGCTTTTTTTCCCATTTCTCTTATTAGTATGTTTTTGTTGTTCTTCGTTTCGCTTTTTAGTCCTGCAAAGTTACTCATTTCGTGCCAAACGGCAAAAAACCTGCTGCCATATATTCGCAAGTTAGTTAAATATTCACTATATTTGCACTGTGAAATTATTAACTCTAAATCAAATGAATAATACTACAGTTCGACTTTATTCTCTGCCGATATCTGATATCCGCACCTATTTGTTCGCATCACTGTTTGTTGCCGGCAATATCATGTTGCCGCAGTTGTGTCACCTTATCCCGCAAGGCGGCTTTATATTCCTGCCCATCTACTTTTTCACCCTCATTGGCGCATATAAGTACGGATGGCGCGTGGGGCTTCTCACGGCGGTGCTCTCACCGATAATCAATTCGGCCCTGTTCGGGATGCCTGCCGCTGCGATGTTGCCCATCATCATCACCAAATCGTCGCTGCTGGCCATTATAGCATCGCTGGTGGCTCGCCATCGGCAAGCGGTGACTATCCTGTCGCTTGTGACTGTGGTGCTGGCCTATCAGGTGCTTGGCGGCATTGCTGAGGGCCTTATCTGTGGTGATATGCTGGCCGGTGTGCAAGACTTCCGCTTGGGATATCCGGGTATGCTACTGCAAGTGTTAGGAGGCTACGCTCTGCTTAAGTACGTGCTGAACAAATAATCTTGCCGGAAACTCATCCTCCCACACTTATGAAAAAACTTGGATTCGGACTAATGCGGTTGCCGCTCACCGATAGCGGCGACTCGAGTAGCATTGACATGGAGCGCTCGCGCGCCATGCTCGACACGTTTATGCAACGTGGTTTCACCTATTTCGACACCGCGTACCCATATCACAACGGCCGCAGCGAGGTGGCATTCCGCCAAATCGTAACTGAGCGATACCGGCGGAGCCAATTCACGCTCACCGACAAGATGCCATGCTGGCTAATCCATTCCGAAGCCGACCTTCAGCGCATTTTCGACGAGCAACTGCAGCGGTGCGGGGTCAGCTACTTCGACTACTACTGGCTTCACGCCCTGAACAAGAGTTATTATGCCACTATGCAGCGCTATGGGGGCTTTGAGTTTATCTCGCGCATGAAGGCCGAGGGCAAGATTCGCCACATCGGTTTCTCGTTCCATGACGAGCCGGCACTGCTCGAGCAGATTCTCTGCGAGCACCCCGAAGCCGAGTTCGTGCAGTTGCAAATTAATTACCTCGACTGGGACGACGACACAGTGCAGGCCGGCAAGTGTTACGAAATCTGCCGCCGTCACGGCAAGGAAATCATTGTCATGGAACCGGTTAAGGGCAGCACGCTCGCCTCGGTACCCGCTGCAGTGAGGGCGCTCTTCGGTAACATTCGCCCTAAAGCCAGCCCCGCCTCGTGGGCCATTCGCTACGCGGCATCATTGCCTGGCGTAATAATGGTGCTCAGTGGCATGAGTACTGAGGAGCAGGTGCTGGATAATACGAGCTATATGCAAGAGTTTGAGCCTCTTAACGATGCTGAGATGGCTGCGGTTGGCTCAGCGGCGGCGATTATCAAGCAGTCTGTGGCCATCCCGTGCACCTCCTGCCACTACTGCACCGACGGATGCCCGGCAGGCATCGCCATCCCTGAGTATTTCGCGCTCTATAACGCATGGTACCAGCAGAGATTCACTCATAAGTGGCTCGACGCGCCGCAGCATTATCGGCAACTCACTGGCCAATTCGCTCCGGCAAGCGAGTGCCTGCAGTGTGGTCAATGCGAAGAACACTGCCCACAGCACATACCTATCATCGACAATTTGCGGAAAGTGGTCCAGACCTTGGAGCAAGACTAATCCGGGGCGGGGGACAATAAGCAAAATTCGCCTTATTTCGACAACAAAAAACCGACGGCTCAGCAAAGAGTCATCGGTTTTCTTGTCGTTAGTGGATTAGCAGAGTCTTAAGCCTCCTTCTTCACCACGCGGCGCTCCTTGATGCGAGCCTTCTTACCGGTGAGGTTACGCAAGTAGTACAGTTTCGCGCGACGCACTTTACCGTGCTTGTTGATAACGATGTTGTCGATAAACGGCGACTCGATGGGGAATATACGCTCCACACCTATTCCATCGCTAACCTTGCGCACTGTGAAGCGCTTCTTCTCGCCATCGCCCACGATCTTTATGACCACACCACGATACTGCTGAATACGCTCCTTGTTACCCTCCTTAATGCGGTAAGCCACTGTGATAGTGTCACCGGGGAAGAATTCGGGGAGTTGCTTGCCTGTTGCAAACGCTTGCTCCGCAATCTTAATTAAATCCATTGTAAATCTGTTTGTTATAACGTTATAATTCTCTCCTTGCAACATTCGCGAGCCACTCGTTCTTCTCACCAGAGGTTGCAAAAAGCGGTGCAAAATTACTGCTTTTTTCCGAATAATCAATAACTTTCGCCGAATTTTCTCTTATCTGTGGGCACATTTTTCGCAATTTTCACAATCCACGGCCAGTGGGCTTGTATTTCCTCATTGTTTGCTTATATTTACAAATTATACCGAATTTTAACCACAAATTATTAATAGATGCTTTATGAAAAAATTGTTTTATCACTTGCACTCGCACTGCTTTGTTGCGTGGCTGTAGCTCAGAATATAGGGCCTAACAACGACCCGTTTGTAAAGGTTCCGGTTCTCAGCATCGACGACTATACACTCGGTGGCGATGCGGTTTTCACTATCCCTGTTAACCTTACATTGCCAAGTAACTACCCTGTGTATCAGAAATATAACATTTGGCCCGGATATTGGGATTATTTTGTGGCCTACGTACAGCTGCCCGAGGGGTTTGAACTTGATATCGACTCCGACATGTATCCTCAGTTGGCATTCAGTGGCGGCAGTTTCACATGGAACGGCGAGACCTATTCCACTAACATTGAGTCGGTAACCAAGAAGGGCAATCGGCTCTATGAAGTGAAATGCTACCCTAATCAAAGCTTTGAAACCGATTTCGCCGAGAACTGGAAAAACTACACCAGCGATGGAGAAGGTGTCGCTTTCGATATCAGGCCCTGGCTTGTCCACATTGAAAATCAAGCACTTACTAGTTTTTCGTAAGTGTTTTTTTCATGTCTGCTTAAACAATGCGAAAACAATCGGTTTGAGTTCGACCCCATTTTCTGCCACTTTTTGCAATCTTGTGCGACTGCGAAAACAAGTCGTTTGAAACCGATAGGGTTCTGACAACAATCCATCATTCTCCGGAAAAGTACTCCTTTGCCAAGTCAATGGCATCTAAACGGAGGTTTTCATCTTCCTCCTTCAAAGCGGCATACACTCCATCAGCCAGCCAGAGTGTCATCAGCTCCTTCTCGTCAATTTTATATAATTCTGCCAACTTGGGAACCTGGTCACGCCTTACACGCCGTGCTCCCAGCTCCATCTTACTGTACATGGGCATGTCCGTCCCCAGCAATTCAGCCAACTGCCGTTGCTTCAACCCTTGCTCCAGTCTCATAGCCTTTATCTTCGGGCCAAACATGCCGTAAATTCTTTTATCCTTCATATATAGTATGGTTGTTAGTCATCAATATTCTTGTTGAAATGGATATGAAACGGCTCTCTGACCTTCAGGACTCTTAATATATAAATTTTCCAAATCCCACTTAGGCTCTTTTTCTATATGAATGATTTTCCCAACTGTCTCACGCCACAAATCATTCCTGTAACCATATTGGGCAATTAGAATAATGGCGTATGCCATAATAGCATTTATCGCATAAAATAATTTTGCCTCTGCAAAATGTTTTTCTCGATTGTGCTTTATATGATTGTATGCTTGATACCAATATAACTGTCCGTCATTCTTCCATGCAGAGAAAGGTGAAAAGGTTCCTAAGTCACCATATCTGTAAAATGACAATTCATATTCGTTTAACTTTAAAGTATCATTAAGTTTGTAATAGTCCAACATTTCAAAGTAGTTCCCATTGGGTTCGACTCCATTATTGGCTAATATACTCTGCATCCTTGCATCCAATTCTGTACAAGCTAAGATAATGATGTTTCTGATGGCGTGTCCGTAAACGCTAAATTGATTATGATGTGGGGCAATGATTTTGAAAACCTCTGACAAATCACTAAGAATTATCTCTAACTGTCGCAGCTGATTTGAATAGTCTTGGAAGTTATTAATGGGTAAGTCTTTGTAGCACTCTATGAAAGAGGTCTCGCATTGTGATGTGGCTTGAAAATCTTCCGTAAGATTATATGTGAATATTGGTCTGTAGATAGAATTATAATATTGGCCACAATCCAGTTCCAGATGCTTAAGACGATAATTATCGCCTTCGTTAAGAGAAGAATAATATATATGTGCCTTCCTAATAACATCAAATAATTGTTTCTCTGTCATCTCGCCAAAGTTCATGATAGGACTACCATCAGGAGCCCAACAATCATTGTTATAGTCACACATCAAAAGATGAGCTTCACCATTACCATATTGAATAGGAATATGATGCGTACAAACTCCATCGGAATGTCTGTAATCGACCATCAAAAGGTATGTTCCATCTTCTTTTGTCATATCGTTATAAATTGATCATTCACTTGAATTTATTAAAAATTTCCACTTACGTTTTATAACTTTTTTTGATATATCTACAACCTTCTTTATGAAATAGCCCATTTTCGAGTTACTCAGTAAATGTTTTATAGTAAAGCACCAACTCGTGAGAGTTACCCAGTAACTTGTAACCCCAAAAATTTTATATTCTCATTGACCACTTTCATAAAATCTGCCTTCCTTTTGTTGAAATGAATAAAATCTTGTTGTACATCATAGTGTTCACAAAACTCTACGTATAATTCATCTAATTTGGAAGAATCAGTAATATCTGCTGCTTGCTTAACTACATTTAGAAAGCCAATCTCGGAAAAATTCACATTGGGGAACTTAAACGGAAGAACTCTTTTACCTTCTAATGCCCAGGCAGCGCCCATTTCATTCTGACATATTTCACTCTGTCTGTAATTGTTTGAAATCAGGCATATAACGTAATCGCAGGCTTTCATATTTTCTACAATAACATTTCTAAAGTCTTCCCCCGTGCGAATGGCAGTATGGTCTAATGTGCAAAAGATATCTTGTGGAGAGAAGTGACATCCCAACTGCAATATCTCTTTTACAAATGCATTTACAATGGTTTCATCGGCAGATGCGTGACTGATGAAAATTTTCCTTTGATTTGCATTTGATTTGCTCTCAAGGGAAAGAATGCAGTTTATAATTGCATCAATAGCCCCCTGATGACCTAATACGTTTTTATCGTACTGAGCTATATGACTCCGCAAATCATTACTTATTGCAGGATACTTATTAGATATTATCTTACATAGTTCCTGTAATTCCCTTTCAAACGCTCTTACTTCTCCAATACATTTATAATTGACAGTACCATTACCGACAATCATCTCTATTCGTAGTTTATTATCAGAGATGTATTTGCAATTCTCTGCTATTTGATATATGGTTTCTTTCATAATTTTATAATATATTATTAAGATTGTTAACTAAGATTGCAATCTTCTCGTGTTAAACCACATGCATCTAGACTCTTTTGAATATTTTGTTTATATATATCTGATAAGTTCTTTATCTTAATAATTTCAATTTCCTTAATATACTCTTCAATATAATTATAGGCAATACTATTGTCTTTATAAGGGACTTTAATATATTTATTTTTGAATGTGGCTTCAAAGTCTCCGACGAGGACTCGCTTAAATATTTCTTTATGCTTATTAATTGCTGTAATGAAGTATAACGCTATGATTTTGTTGAACTTATCGAATTTAGGAGATGCGGTTTTTGTAAATTGACCTGCATAAAAATCATGTTGCATGTAAAAGAATTGCATAGCAATCATTCCAACAGCCAAACTATTACCTTTAATTAAATGCTCATCATCCAAATAATCAACATACCCTAGAATTCCGTTGTTCTTCTCGGTTCTTGTAAAATATGGGTATTGGGCATCGTCTCTAAAGTGGAAATGCCTTTTGTCCAACTGCGGATTAGCTGTAATATCAAACAGTTCTTCCAAACGAACCCATTTAAATATGCCTCCTTTTGTCTTAAACTTTTTGTTGAGAGCATTGATTGCAGAAAAATCCATATCCTGATAAGATATAAATTTACGTCTCTCCCATGAAATATAATTATCTACTACATTGCAGAAATCATAGTCATTTACGGTAGTATCTACGTTCACATGTTGTGCATAAAGCCAATCCTTGCCTTCACTGTCAATCGTAGCTTTGATAGTGTAATCGTCAAAAAAATGGGTGCTTTGTTCCTTGCCTAAAACTATATCTACAATTTCCTGATAACGTTCTGCTGCATGGTTCGTGTCACGGAGGTTTACCCGCTGGCTACTTTTTCTTCTGTTTGTGCGGGTATAGCCGTCATTAGAAAAATCTATGAATGTCACAAGATCGTTAGGTTCATGTCTTATTCCTATCTCAAACAAATAGATCGCTGTTTGTACGTTGCTTTTCGACTTGAATATATCAGGCATGTGAATAGAGGCTAATAATTTGTTGTGTTCAAGGATGTTTTTCGTATAAGGTAATCCTTTGCCACTGCCAGCATTCTCTTGAATTAGAATGGCGGCTCTCCCTTTGCTCATTCTCTTGAGGGCTTTTTCTACGAATACAAATCCTTTTCCCTTTTCTGAATAAGGGGGATTTAACAGGAAAACATCTGCAGGGAATGGCTGTCCGTTATTATCTCCTTGTTCATAATTTCCATCATATTCGGTTAATGAATTCTTATTAAGAATATTTGAAGATCCGTCTTCCATTAATATCATATTAAGAACCGCCAGTATATAAATATCAGGAAGCTTCTCTATACCTAACAATTGGTTAGCCTTGATTTCATGTATCTTTTTGTCACGTTTTTCCGGTGTGCCTTTTAATTGCTTCTTTGTATCATCAATCATTAGCTTCATCGCAGATATGAGAAAACCTGCGCTGCCAGTCGCATAATCCCATACATACGAATTCATATTAACCTTACATAATTTTGCCATTAATTCACAAACATACCGTGGTGTAAGTACAACGTCATTTAGGTTGCCATCAGGAACCTTTACCCATGCATTTAGAGTGTTGAACAATCTGCCTGTAAAATCAATTTGGTATTGAGAGTCATAGTAAGGCAAGATACCTTCTTTAACCTTTGAATATATCTTTTTTATTTTAGATTCTCCGTTTTCTGGGTCGCTTAGTGATTTCGTATGAATAAAAATACCAGATAGCTCATTACATATCATATTGCGTTTTTCTTCTGGTATGTTTTTTTCTTTTAGGAAGGACATGATTTTATTCATGACAATACATCCGTCATGGCTGTCAGAACCTGCGTCACCCATTAAGTTTGCCAGAGTCAAAGGCTTGACTTTCCCTTTTACTCCTAATCCTGCCATTATAAGACCTGCGATGAGTTTTACACGATACACTTCATTTATTTCATGTACATCACGCATTTCCTGATTAAGGGATATTAGATTTGCCTCTATGCAATCTTCCAGTTCTATCGTCTTTCTTTCTCTTTCGCTTTCTGTTAATTCAATATTATCAATGATATCTATCAACTCATTTAGTCTGTTATTTGCCAAAAATGATAAATCATTATATTTCCCAATAATTTTAGGAATCAGTAATGATTTCTTAGAAAGATAATAAACACCATATTCTTTTATTATTTCTTTTCCTTCTTTATATCCATTTATCCCAATGGCGATTACTTCATCGTATGTTTCCGAATGGGTTATAATGGCTTCTGCGTAATGAACAGCACCATTGACGGCATATTTTGAGATATTCTTAAAGTTGAAATCGCCATTAGCTTTTCTGTTTTCAACTAATCCATTGTCGTCACATTTGACAAAATCACCTCTTTTCCCCTTCACTTCTATCATGACAGGAATAATGCGCATTTTGTCTGTTGTCAGCATAACTTTAATGTCTGGAAAGTTTGTCCCCTTTCCACCACCCTCAAAAGAGGGCTTTGATATTGTCATTGGCAATCCGCCGTATTTAGAATCGAGAAGTTCCAATTTCTCAGAATCATTAAAGGTGAGTTTGCAAAGTGAAATTCAAAAAAGAAGATTGTCAGATGCCGGAGCTTTTCCCCGTGGTGCAGATTTGCTGATTTTCTTCTATGAATTATCACTGAGATTATTGAACGCAAATGGGTACAATGTCTTTATCACAGAAAATTCGTGGCTTTCCACAGACTACGGAAAACTGTTTCAGAATTTTTTGTTGAAGAAGTGTGAAGTTCATGCAATTATTGATTCTGAGTACAAATATTTTGAAACAGCTGATATTAACACTATTATAACCATC
>CADADP010000025.1 GCA_902786725.1 uncultured Bacteroidales bacterium | reverse complement strand
GCCACAGGGCACATTATCGAACAGGAACAACTGGTTAAGGAAATCCTCAACCGTGGATATGCCTACGAAAGCAATGGTAGTATCTACTTCGATGTGGAGAAATACGACCGCGACTACAAGTATGGCGTGCTTTCGGGCCGAAACCTCGAAGAGGTGAAGGATGCCAGCCGCGAACTCGAAGGCGTGGGCGAGAAGCATGCGCAAGCCGACTTCGCGTTGTGGAAAAAGGCCCAGCCAGAGCACATTATGCGCTGGCCATCGCCCTGGAGCGACGGTTTCCCCGGATGGCACTGCGAGTGCACGGCTATGGGACGCAAATACCTCGGCAACCACTTTGATATCCACGGCGGAGGTATGGACCTCGTGTTCCCGCACCATGAGTGCGAGATTGCACAGGCTGTGGCAAGCCAGGGCGAGCCCATGGTGCGCTACTGGATGCATAACAACATGATCACTATCAACGGACGAAAGATGGGCAAGTCGCTGGGCAACTTCATCACGCTGGAGCAATTCTTCACCGGTGAGCACCCTCTGCTCGACCAGCCATATTCGCCCATGACGGTGCGGTTCTTTATCCTGCAGGCTCACTACCGCGGCACGGTGGATTTCTCCAACGAGGCCCTGAAGGCGGCCGAAAAAGCCTATGAGCGTATGCTCGATGGGTGGCACCGGCTGCAAGAACTTAAACCTGCCGAAACATCATCGGTGTCGGTGGGCGAGTATCGCACGCGTTGTGCCGAAGCTATGGATGATGACTTGAACACTCCTATCGTTATCGCCACATTGTTCGACGCTTGCAAGGTGATTAACCAAGTGAACGACGGCAACGCGGCGCTCACCTCGAGCGACATCGAAGAACTGAGGAGCGTCTTCCAGACCTACTTATTCGATGTGCTGGGTGTGCGCGATGATTCAGCCGGAGGCGATGGCGTGGATCTCACTCCTTACCGAAAGGCCGTGGACTTGCTGCTCGAACTTCGTCGCAACGCCAAGGCCGCTAAGGACTGGACCACAAGCGACCTTATCCGCGACCGCCTCAGCGAGGCCGGATTTGATGTGAAAGATACTAAAGACGGTTTTGAGTGGAAGGTGCGTTAACCTTTCACTCAAAACGCTTCTATGCACTCTGCTATAACTAACTGAGTAATTATTTTCAGCATAGCACATACCCCCCCCTCGCACGCAAAATGTTGGTTTCAGTAATCATACCGGTTTATAACACAGAGCAATATCTCTCGCGCTGTGTGGATAGCGTCTTGCGGCAAACTTATGCCAAACTGGAAGTAATACTGGTGGACGACGGTAGCACCGACGGTAGTAACGCTCTCTGCCGGAGCCTCGCCTCCATGGATTCTCGCGTTAAGGTGGTTACTATAGCCCACAGGGGTGTGGCCGCCGCTCGCAACGCCGGCCTTGCCGTAGCCATCGGCGAGAGAATCACGTTTGTGGATAGTGATGATGCCGTGTCACCGCTTTTTATCGAGCAACTGTCGGCGCTCATTGATAAATACGATGTCGATATCTCCGAGTGTGAATGGATTGAGTTCTACGATGTGTCAAAACCGATTTTGGGCGCCGAAAATGGTTTTACCACCGAATTACGCTTCTCGCAGACCGACGCCATATTTTCCTCATTGTATCAGGAAACACTCAAGAACTCGCTGTGCCGCCGATTGTTCCGAGCCGAGATTTTCCGCGATTTCAAGTTCAAGGAAGGGCAGGTGTTTGAGGACTTGTGGTCGGAATACCCTCTGCTGTCACGCGCGTCACGAGGCGTGGCTTACTCGTCGTCCAGGCTTTACTACTACATTCGCCGGCACGATAGCACTATGGGTGATTTCAGCCCCAGCCGGACCGTGGTGCTCGGCATCCTCAGTGACCTGGAGGCGCGGGTGAGCCGTGAAGCTCCGCAGTACTTGCCGGCCGTGCGAAGCCGGCTTCTAAGCGCCAGCTTCAACATGATCAGTTGTATTCCCTCGTCGGGCCCCGATGAGTATAGGTGCACTCTCAATAGCAGTTGGAATAACGTGCGCCGACTGCGTGCCGGTTGTTTGCGTGATTCTCGTGTGAGAAAAATCAATAAACTGGCCATATTATTGTCTTATTCAGGACGATGGACGCTCCGCCATCTCTTGCGTTGGGGCACGAAATTATCCCGAAACCGCTAATTTGTCTATAAAATCTTTCTCTTAGTCTATATTGGTTGCAAAATAACTCGGAAGTGTTTTACTTTGTAACCAAGATTAGGTTTTTATAATAAAATGATTTGTTTTAGGCTTGTTTTTATGCATTAATCGTAAAATTTAATCCAGAAAAACATTTTAGGTGAGGGCAGTTTTATTAGTTTTCTGCTCTCACTTTTATTTTTTTTGGGGGGGTAAGGTTCATTTTGCGGGAGATAACTTGAGCGATGCTGACCGGCAATGAAAAAGCGCTAACCCATTATGGATTAGCGCTTTCGATTAGAGTTGTCCTACCCGGACTCGAACCAGGAAATGCGGCACCAAAAACCGTTGTGTTACCATTACACTATAGGACAATCCTTGTCATTCAAGCCCGTTTGGGCCTCAAATGCGGTGCAAAGTTAGTAAAAAAAGTTTAAAGGCAAAAGTTTTGCCCTAAACTTTTCCTGAAGCCGGCTATAAATTACCAAAATCACCGGCTCCCGGGTTTACGTCACTTTGCTATAAGCAGGTAATAGTTCTTCTTGCCGCGCTGGGCCAGAATATATTTGTCGTTGAGCAAGTGCTCGGTGCTGATTGTCATGTTGGGGTCGGTCACCTTTTCCTTGTTCACGCTCACGCCGCCGCCCTGTGTGAGCTTGCGCATCTCTCCCTTCGACGGGAACACAGCCGCGTCTTCCACCACCAGATTGATAAGCGGCACGCCTGCGGCGAGCTTCTCGCGGCTCACCTCAAAGGTGGGCACACCTTCAAACACGGCCAGTAGCGTGTCTTCGTCGATCTTGTGCAGGATGTCTTTAGCCTTATTCGAGAATAGAATCTGCGAGGCTTCCACGGCCATTCCATAGTCCTTCTGACTATGCACCATGATGGTGATTTCTTTCGCCAGGCGTTTCTGCAGCGGACGCAGACCCGGGTCAGCGGTCTGCTCAGCCTCAAGTGCCTCAATCTCTTCCTTGTCGAGGTCGGTGAAAATTTTTATATACTTGGCCGCATCGGCATCGCTCACATTAAGCCAGAACTGATAGAACTTGTAGGGCGAGGTGCGCTTGGGATCGAGCCACACGTTGCCACTCTCGGTCTTGCCGAACTTGCCGCCGTCGGCCTTGGTGATAAGCGGACAGGTGATGGCGAATGCCTCACCGCCATTCATGCGGCGAATCAGTTCGGTTCCGGTGGTGATGTTGCCCCACTGGTCGCTTCCGCCCATCTGCAGGCGGCAATTCTCAGTCTCATAGAGGTGCAGGAAGTCGTAGCCCTGCAGCAACTGGTAAGAGAATTCGGTGAATGACATTCCGTGATCGGCGTTGGCCGCGAGGCGCTTTTTCACCGAGTCTTTGGCCATCATGTAGTTCACGGTGATGTGTTTGCCCACGTCGCGGATAAAGTTCAAGAACGAGAAGTCTTTCATCCAGTCGTAGTTGTTCACCAGGATGGCGTGGTTGGGTGCGTCGCTGTCGAAGTCCAGGAAATGGGCCAACTGGCGGCGTATGCACTCCTGATTGTGGCGCAGTGTCTCCTCATCGATGAGTTTTCGCTCCTGCGACTTCATCGATGGGTCGCCTATCATGCCTGTGGCGCCACCCACCAGTGCTATGGGCCTATGCCCCGCACGCTGGAAGTGCTTTAGCATCATTATGCTCACCAAGTGGCCTATGTGCAGTGAGTCGGCTGTGGGGTCAATGCCCACGTAGGCCGATGTCATCTCCTTTTTCAGCTGTTCTTCTGTTCCGGGCATGATGTTGTTAATCATGCCGCGCCATTTCAGTTCTTCTACGAAATTGATATTGCTCATCGTTTCGGTCTTTTTGTCGTTTCAGTTCTTGGTCTAATTCTTTTTCGGCCGCAAAGTTACGCAAAAACGAGTGCAGAACAAAAAGAACTTGTTCTTTTTTTATGCCGAGTGCCAAGTAAACTTCGCCGCTCCAGCGGCAACGTTACGCAAAAACGAGTGCAGAACAAAAAGAACTTGTTCTTTTTTTATGCCGAGTGCACGAGTCTCAACTCACCTAATAACGCTAAATTGCGTTGCTCGGGATGCAGTTTTCTTGAAATTTTGCTCTACTTTGGCGCAAAATATGTAAATTTGCATTATGGATGAATTCAACATAAGAAATGAGCGCGGCATAGTCGATAAGGACTTTGAGAAGGCGTTGCGCCCCATTACATTTGATGACTTCGCCGGACAGGAGAAAATCATCAAGAATCTGCGCGTGTTCGTGGCCGCGGCCAAGATGCGCGGCGAGGCCCTCGACCACATCCTCTTTCACGGCCCTCCGGGTCTGGGAAAAACCACGCTGAGCAATATCATCGCCAACGAACTGGGCGTGGGTTTCAAAGTGACATCGGGACCTGTGCTCGATAAGCCGGGCGACTTGGCCGGACTGCTCACGTCGCTCGAGCCGCGCGATGTGCTGTTTATCGATGAGATTCACCGCCTCAGCCCCGTGGTAGAGGAGTATTTGTACTCGGCCATGGAGGACTACCGGATCGACATAATGATTGACAAAGGGCCCGGCGCGCGCTCGGTGCAACTGAATTTGGAACCGTTCACTCTCATTGGCGCCACCACCCGTAGCGGCTTGCTGACATCGCCGTTGCGAGCGCGTTTCGGCATCAACAGTCATTTGGAATACTACACACACGACGTGTTGGAGACCATCGTGAAGCGCTCGGCGCGTTTGCTGGCGGTGCCCATAACCGACGATGCGGCGGCCGAAATAGCCCGACGCAGCCGCGGCACGCCGCGAATTGCCAATTCGTTGTTGCGGCGGGTGCGCGACTTCGCTCAGGTGGAGGGCACGGGCAAAATCAACACCGAAATCGCCCGTTACTCGCTCGAGGCTCTCAACATCGACCAGTATGGGCTCGACGAAATAGATAACAAAATCCTGCTCACAATCATCGATAAGTTTCATGGCGGACCGGTGGGCATCACCACCATCGCCACTGCCATGAGCGAAGACCCGGGAACAGTGGAAGAAGTGTATGAGCCCTACCTGATTCAAGAAGGCTTCATTATGCGCACTCCGCGGGGCCGCGAGGTGACCGACTTGGCCTACCGGCACCTGCGCCGCAAACGCACAGGCTCCCAGTCGTCGCTCTTTGACTGACGCGGTCCGGTTATAGTTCGTGTAGTTAACAGAAAACAGTAAAAGTAACAGAAAGAAAGTGGGTTATGGGTAAGTTAGGTGGTCTTGCGAAAGACACGGCGATATATGGGCTAAGCAGCATAATAGGGCGATTCCTTAACTATCTGCTTGTGCCGCTCTACACAGCCAAACTCTCGGTCGAGAGTGGCGGCTACGGTGTGATAACCAACGTCTATTCCTACACGGCGCTGATGCTGGTGATTCTCACTTTTGGCATGGAAACCACATTTTTCCGCTTTGCCAATAAGGACGATGAGAACCCCCGAACGGTGTATTCCACCACACTACTGACTGTGGGCTTGGTGGGACTCGCCTTCGTGCTGCTGGTGCTGGGATTTCTGCCTCAGGTGGCCCAGGCTATGGGATATGAAGACCACCCCGAGTATGTGGGCGTGATGGCAGTGGTGGTCGCTCTCGACGCGTTTCAAGCCATCCCCTTCGCATACCTGCGCTACAAGCACAAGCCCATTAAGTTCGCTTCGCTCAAACTGTTGTTTATATTTCTCAATATAGCGCTGAATTTGCTTTATTTTGTGGCCTTGCCCGCACTCTACAAGGAATATCCCGATGTGGTGGGCCGCGTCTATGACCCCACGATAGGCGTGGGATACGCGTTCTTTATGAATCTGGTATGCACATCGCTGATTACATTTTTCTTCATTCCCGAGCTGAAGATCCGTTACTCGTTCGACCGCGCTCTGCTGATGCGTATGCTTCGCTACAGTTGGCCCATACTGGTGCTGGGAATAGCCGGAATACTCAACCAGACGGCCGATAAAATCCTCTTCCCGTTCCTCTACGACCCCGAAACGGCCAAGTCGCAACTTGGAATCTATGGCGCGGCGAGCAAGATAGCCATGATAATGGCCATGATTACGCAGGCCTTCCGTTACGCCTACGAGCCATTCGTGTTTGGGCGCAGCAAGGACAAGGATAATCGCGAGACCTATGCCCAAGCCATGAAATATTTTGTGATATTCACTCTGCTGGCCTACGTGGCGGTGGTGGCTTGGCTCCCCGTGCTCAAATACATCATCGCGTCCGATTACTGGAGCGGGCTCAAGGTGGTGCCCATAGTGATGGCCGCCGAGATTATGATGGGCATCTATTTCAACCTCTCGTTCTGGTATAAACTTATCGACAAGACCATCTGGGGAGCGTGGTTCTCGGGCATAGGGTGCGTTGTGCTGGTTGCCGTGAACATTCTGTTCGTGCCGCAATACGGTTATATGGCCTGCGCTTGGGCCGGATGTGCCGGCTATGGCACGGCAATGCTGCTGAGCTACTTTGTGGGGCAGAAGTATTACCCCATCCGCTACCCGCTGCGCGACATGATGGTGTATGTGCTGCTCGCCGCTCTGCTCACCGCCGGCTGCCTGCTGATAATGGTTGAGAACCGGTGGCTGTCGCTCGCTTACCGCACGTTCCTGCTGCTGCTCTTCGCCGGCGTTATCGTGCGCCGCGAGCGCATGGGGGCCATGTTCGCCCGATTGCCCATTGTGGGCTCAATGCTGCGTAAGATGGGTGTTAAGTGACGTGAATCAATAGTTAATTCATCACTTATTTCACAAACTTTAGGCATAAGCGGGCTTCAAATTCAACTTAATTCACTACCTTTGCACAATTACAAGCGAAAAGCGTGAACCGAAAGTGAAAGTTCTGAGACAAATAGCGTATCTTGGCCTGATGCTGGCATTCGCCATCACCGCCCGTGGGCAGGTGGTGAATACCGACTCGGCCACTCAGAGCATAACCTACGACGGAATCGACGTCTCCAGTTATCAGAAAGACATCGACTGGAGCACTACGGCTAAGGACAAGAACATTAAGTTTGTCTATGTCAAGGCCACCGAGGGCGCTACTCACACATCGCGTCACTACCGCGTCAACATCGAGAACGCGCGCCGGCACGGCGTGAAGGTGGGTAGTTATCACTTCTTGCGCACTTCCTCGCGCATTCGCGACCAGTTCGCTAATTTCACACGCTCGGTGAAGAAGAGCGAGCAAGACCTGATTCCGCTTCTCGACGTGGAGACTATGCGCGGCTGGACCAGTGAGCAACTGTGCGACAGCGTAAAGCTCTTCGCCGACCTGATAGAGCAATATTATGGTTGTCGTCCGCTAATCTACACCAGTAGCTCGTTCTTCAACAAGCATCTGGCATCGCGCTTCTCCGACTATCCGCTGTTTATTGCCCGCTATGCCAAGAGTGAGCCGCGACTCACGGGCGGTGTGAAGTGGATACTGTGGCAATTCAGCGACTGCGGGCGAATCAAGGGTATCGATGCCGACGTGGACCTGTGCCGATTCAATAAAGGATGCGGAATGGACGACATCCTAATGTCGAAAAACAGGGTGTCGGGTAGCGGTGGCATCCCCGAGCGCAAAAAGAAAGAGCCTGAGAAAGTGGAAGTGCCGCCGCCTCCTGCTAAGCAGCAGGCAGAGCCGGCCCCAGTCCCCGACCCCAAGAAAATGACCAAACAGGAACGCAAGGCCTACGAGGAGCAGAAAAAGCGCCAAGAGGAAGAGGAAAAGCGGCTCCGCGAAGAGGAAAAGAAGCGCGCTAAGGAAGAGGCAAAGCGCCAAGCTGAGTTAGAGAAGCAAAAGAAAGAAGAAGCCAAGCGCCTGGAAAAACTGCGCAAGCAGCAAGAGAAAGAAGCGCGCGAAAAAGCCGAGAAGGCTCGTAAGGACAGTCTGGATCAGGCCCGTAAGCGCGAAAAAGACGCGCGCGTGAGCAAGGCATTCCAGAACACCACCAACACATCGCGGCGCAATCAGCAGAGTGCCGACAACGACGACGTGTTCTATCCCACTCGCTCCCGCAAGAAATAAGAAACCCGAACAGGCCGGTGAGTGGCTCATTCGGGCATCTTTATAATGCTGTGGTTACACGCCTTGCCTAACACAATGTTAGTGAACGGGGAAGAAATCCATCGTAACGCCCGATTTGGTAATGTTCAGACTCACCATGCAACCTTCAATCAGCGGATAGTTGTGGTCCTCGTCGTGGCCTGTGGGGAAATCGTAGCAAATGGGGATTCCGTAGGGTGCAACATACTCGTTAATCATCTCAAACACATCGTTATAGCCACGCGATGGCGGGCAGTCGTCGAATCGGCCCACTACCAGCGCCTTAATCTTGCTCAGAGCGCCTCTCAAGACCAGTTGATGGAACATGCGGTCCAACTTGGCGAAGTTCTCGCCCACATCTTCAATGAAGAGAATCACGTCGTTCTGTGCGAGAAAGTCATCGTTGAGGAAATCGTAGGGCGAGCCGGCAATGTCGGTAAACACCGATAAGTTGCCGCCCACCAGTATGCCGCGCGCTTGTCCTTCGTGGTTCAGGGCGTGGCCGGGAAAGTCGTAATGAGGCATAATGCCCATGAGCATGTCGCGTAGCGTCAGGCTGGCCTTATCCGTTCCCTGGGTTTTGGACAGGCGCCCGCACATATTGGCGTGAATCCCCATATTGCCGGCGCTGACCTCGGCGCTCAGATAGGCGGTGATGTCGCTGTATCCTATTATCCACTTGGGGTAGCGCTTAAGCGTGTCGGGGTGCATCAGAGCCAACACATTGGCCGCTCCGTAGCCGCCGCGGGTACACATAATAGCCTTGATTTCGGGGTCGCGAAGTGCGCGTAGCAGGTCGTCAAGGCGTTGATTGTGCGTTCCGGCAAATGAGCGATGCTCCGAGAGCACGTGCTCGCCCATTACAGGGGTGAATCCCCACTGCTCCAGCACGGCCGCTCCGTTGCCGGGCACGTTCTTGCCCGGTGTGCTCGAGGGCGAGATGACTGCTATCTTGTCGCCCGGCCGGAGGAATGGAGGCGCAACCGGACACACTGCCACCGACATTAATGCACTAATGCTTGTGAGAATGATTGTTAAGATGCTTTTACGTATCATAAGTATTGAATACTAATTATGAAGTTGATAAGTGATTTAGAGGATTTTATTGCTACGATTGCTTGCTACTGAGCACCACCAGCGGCACCAGCATCTCCTCCATGGATATGCCGCCATGCTGGAACGTGTCGCTATAGTACTGCACGTAGTAGTTGTAGTTGTTGGGGTAGGCGAAGAAGTCGCGGCCGGTGGCGAATATATAGGCCGACGACACGTTAGGCATCGGTAGGCCGTAGCGCTGCGGATTCTTTATCTCAAACACCTGCTTGGGATTGTAACTCAGGTTTTTACCCACCTTGTAGCGCAAGTTGGTGTTAGTGTTCTTGTCGCCGATTACTTTTATGGGGTTATCCACGCGCGTGGTGCCGTGGTCGGTGGTGAGAACCACTTTCCAGCCCTTTGCGGCGATGAGTTTGAAAATCTCTATAGCATACGAGTTCTTGAACCACGACTCGGTGAGTGAGCGGTAAGCGTTGTCGGTGTTGGCCAGCTCGCGAATCATCTTGGACTCGGTCCGGGCGTGCGACAGAATGTCCACAAAGTTGAGCACCAGCACATTCAGGTCGTAATCGTCGAGGTCCGAGAAATGTTGAATCAGTCTCTCGCCGGCATTGGTGTCGTTCATCTTGTTGTATGAGAAGCGTTCCCTGCGGCGGTAGCGGTCCAGAATGGTGCGGATAAGCGGGGCCTCGTTGATGTTCTTCCCGGCTTCCTCGTCCTCGTCAACCCACAGGTCAGGGAACATGCTCTCTATGTCGATGGGTCGCAGACCGGAGAAGATGGCGTTGCGCGCATACTGTGTGGCTGTGGGCAGAATGGCGGTGTATAGCTCTTCCGACTCTATGTTGAAATAGTCGCTGAGCAGTGGGCTCACGGTTTTCCACTGATCGAGCCTGAAGTTGTCGATAACCACAAAGAACACCTTCTCGCCCTTGTCGAGCAGGGGGAATACCTTGGTCTTGAATATCTCGTCGCTGCGCAGAGGGTGATTGGGCGTGGTTATCCACTTTTCGTAGTTGCGCTTCACGAATTTGCAGAAGGCGCTGTTGGCTTCCTGCTTCTGCATACGCAACATCTCATCCATTTCGGTCTCGGCGTTCGTGAGCAGCAGCTCCCAGCGTACCAGTGTGTTATACACTTCATACCAGTCGTCGATATTGTGGGCGGAATTAATCATCTGAGAGATGTTCATAAACTCCTGCTGGTAGTCGCTTGTGGTCTTTTTCTTCACCAGCACGCCGCTGTGCAGGTTCTTCTTTATCGACAGCAGTATCTGGTTGGGATTCACAGGCTTTATTAGGTAGTCGGCTATCTCGCTGCCGATGGCCTGATTCATAATATTCTCCTCTTCGCTCTTGGTAATCATTATCACCGGAACGTTGGGTTGCATTATCTTAATCTGGGCCAGAGTCTCAAGGCCCGATATGCCGGGCATGTTCTCGTCCAGAATTATCAGGCTGAAGCTCTGTGTGGCGATGGCGTCGAGCGCGTCGCGCCCGTTGGTCACTGTCACCACCTGAAATCCCTTGTTTTCCAGAAACAGTATGTGTGGTTTAAGCAGGTCTATCTCGTCGTCTGCCCAGAGTATTGTTTCTTGTGCCATAATGTGTTATTAATGATGCTGATGTTAGCAAATTCAACTTAGTAAACGCTCTCTCTACTCAGAGTCGGGTGGGCGCGGACTATTTTTTGGCGGCTTTGCGTTCGGCTTCGCGCTCTTTCTGGCGTTGCTTGCGCTCTTCCTCGCGTTCTTTCTTGCGTTGCTCGCGTTCTTTCTGCTTCTGCTTTAGCTCGGCCTCTTTCTGCTTGCGCTCTTCCTTCTTCTTGGCCTCACGCTCTTTCTGGCGTTGCTTGCGCTCTTCCTCCTTGAGCTTGCGCTGCTGCTCTTTCTCCTTAATCCGCTGCTTGCGTTCCTCTTCCTTGAGTTTGCGCTGGTTCTCCTTGTCCTTAATCTTTTGCTTGCGCTCTTGCTCTTTCATCTTGGCCACGTTCTTGAGCGAATCCTCATGAGCCTTGGCGGCTTGCTTAAGGGCTTTCTCGCGCTCTTTCTCCACTCGCTTGATTGAGTCTTCCTGCTGTTTGCGCAGTTTCTCCTGTTGCTTCTTCAGGGCCTTCTCTTCCTCCTTCATGGCCTTGGCATGCTCCTTCTCGGCCTTAATGCGTTCTTTCTCGGCTTGTTGCTGGGCCTTGCGTTCGCGCTCGGCCTGCTTGTCCTCGTCCGACTTTTGCTTCTTCAGGCGCTTGATGTCATTGTCGGCTTCTTTCTTCTCGGCCTCGCTGGTAGTAGTTGACTGCTCAGCCTTGTCGGTCTCTTGGCTATGCTTGTCGAGTTCGGGAGTAGTGGGTTGCTCGGTGATGGGGATCGCCGGATTTATATCGCGAACGGCCGATGTGTCTTGTGCCGCTGTGGTCTTGTGCTCGGCGCGCAGGGTGTCGGGTGCGGCGACTATACTGTCGCTGGCCGGGGATTGAGCGGCGATTGGAGCTGTCGCTTCGGCCTCACTCGGCTTGGAGTCGGCCGCATCCGGCTCGGTGCCTTTATCTTTGTCCTTGTCCTTAACTGGCTTAGGCTCTTCAGCCTTTTCTTCTTTCTTGCCGGTCTTTTTGTCGCCTTTCTTGCCCTTAACCGACTTGGCCGGAGCCTTCTCTGCTTCTTTGCTGTCGCCCTCATCGGCCTCGTCGGTTGCTTCTTCGGGAATCTGTTCTTCCACCTTGTCGGAGTTGAGCTCGTCGAGGTAGCGGAAATATTCCTCAAAGCTACGGCCCTCGTTCAGCAGCAGATTAAAATTGCTTTCGCTGATGAGCACCGGGTGTACTTGCATCGGCAAATCCATCTGGGTGTCTTGCTCCCACACGCTGCGATAGTGTAGCAGCTCGTCGTAGTTCTCGAATCCCTTTACGATGAGCAGCCCCATGCTGCCGAATGTCATTTGCTCCATATCAAAGTCCTTCACAACGAAGGTGCTGAAGTTGTGCTTGGCCACTTCGTAGAGCACCTTGTTGGAACTGACTGAGTCGGTGGAGAATACTAGAACGAACAGTTGTGGCTTGTCCAGCTCCTCGGTGAATGGCGTGAACTGGCGCTCTATGTCTTGCGGCAGCGAATCATTGCCCAGACGGGTTGACCACAACATACCGCGCACGTTCGACGTGCTTCCGCCCAGTTTCCGGCCGGAGGTGATGCTCTTCACCATGGCCGATGCCGTGGGCGTGATGTCCGTGTCGGGGTATCGCTCAAGCATCTCTTTGAGCACTTCCTTGAACTTGGTGGGGTTCTTTTCGGTGACATAGCTCAGTGCGTCGATAAACATGAACTTGGGCATTATTTTCGACAGCGGATATTTTCTCATCATCTCGGCATACGACTCGTGCACAGTGGCATTGTCGTTGTCGAGATAGGCGTTATAGGCGATGCTATACATGCGCTCTTGCTCGGCATCCATGCGCTTCAGATTCTCAAGGTATTGCGGGTCTTGCAGAGCCATGCCATACTTGGAGTCTGCAAAATGGGTGAGGATGAGTTGCCGGCATTGCTCGGCCTTGCCTATCTCGTTGTTGCGCATATACATCAGGTACATGTTGTAGTAGATGTCCAGGCGGTAGATGTTATCGGGGTAGTCGGTGAGAAGGCGGTTGAATTCGTTTTCGGCCGAGAGATAGTCCTCAAGTTTGTCTTTCAGAATAACGCCCATATTGAACAGGCCTTCCTGTATCACGTCGTGCGATGTCTGAATTTCCTCGGGCGTCGAAGGAATCTGTTTCAGGTAATATTCTTCGTAGTGAGGGTCTTCGCTTCGTTTCAGGGCCTCTTTGTCCACGGCGGTGGAGTCGTTGGCCATCATGCCCAGGCTATCGGGTTGTGTGGTTATCGAGTCGCCGGATTCCTCTTCGTCGTCAAACGAGAATGTGTTCTTGTTGCGGCGCCGCCAGTCGTCTTCAAGTTTGCGGTTTCCCCACATCTGCTGGAATGCGGTTTTTCCGGCGTTCTTGGTGGCGGTGTTGTAGAAGTACCACGAATCGTCGTTATTGATTTGGAATGTCTGTGGCGCGTTTTTGTTAGTCATATTGTTGCCCTTTGCGGCTTGCTGGGCCAGATATTCCTCGCGCTGAGCGTTCTCGGCCTCTTCTTTCTCCTTCTTCTTCAGCTCATCGATAATCTTTTTGATTACGGCTTTTTGCTCCTCAGGTGTCATGCGCGATAGCCTTAACAACGAGTCTTGCAGTGTCACGTTCTGCGCATACACGGCAAGCTCGTCGAGCACGTCGCTGCGTTGCTTCAGCATCTTGTAGTTGGGATAGTCCTCGCTGATAAGGGGAATAGCCTCGGAGTAACAGGGTTGTGCCTTGTCGTACTTGTGCTGGGCAAAATAGATGCCGCCTAAGGTGAGTTGACTCACAGCCTTGTCGATTCCGTTTCGGGTGCTTTTCTCGGCTGCCAGCACGTAGTTGTCCACCGCCTTAGCGGTGTCGCCACGGCTCAGATACAGGTTGCCTATGGCGTAATATATCTGGTCCAGATACTCCTTGTTGCGGTCGTAGCGGGTCATGTGCTTGAGCGAGCGCACCTCTCCCTCGATGTTGGTGCCGCTAAACACGGCGCTCTGCTTGATGCGCGCGTTCAAGTTGGTGCGGTAAGAGCTGCTGTTGCTGCTTCCGGCGCGTTTGTAGGCCACGTAGGCCAAGTCTTTCTTTCCCAGTTCCTCGTAGAGCTGACCCAGCAGGAAGTTGAGCCTCACTTTTTGCGACCCCTTTGCGCCTTTCACGGCCTCGGCCAGGTACGGCACGGCCTTGTCGGTCTGCTTGTCGGTGATGTAGTAGTCGGCGAAAGCAAGGTTGGCCAGCGCGCGCAACTTATTATCCTCAATCTTGTCGATGTGGATGTGGGCCAGCACGTTGTCGGCCTCGGTTCTCCAGCCCATAGCGCAGTAGCTCAGCGCTTCCCAAATTTGGGCTTCCTGCACCAGTTTCGGCTTCCACGTGAAGTGCCGGTAGATGTAGTGGAAAGTGGCTGCGCTGCTCAGGAAGTCGCCTTTCATATACTGGGCTTTCGCCATCAGATACCATGCGTTGTGTATAAATGGGTTATACTCGTCGCGCTTGAGCCATTCCCTGTACTTGGGGTCGTTGCCCTTGCCGGCCTTGCGCTTGGGCTTCTTCTTGATGGAGTGGAGCGAAATGGCCTTCTGCATTTTCTCTATAGTGCGGTCGAAAGAGCCCGACGGCTGTGGCGACTTGGGGTGAGAATATGCTTCGGCCGGGTGTATGAACAGGCGCTGTGAGTAGTCGTCTTGATACTCGTTCTCCAGTATCTTAATCTGCTCGTCGTAGTTGGTGGCGCCGTGATAATACACGTTGTATCGGGTGGTGAATGCTTGCCAAAAGCGCGATGCGGCGGTGTTCTTCTTGGTGCTGCACGAGACAGTGACCGCGAAGATCATCACTAAGGCTATGGGAGTGAGTCTGAAACGCCTTGGCATCATCTTATGTCTGATTTTTCCGATAATCTTTTCTTAAAAACGTTTTTTGAGTGGTTTTATTGCGTCGTTGGTGGATAAACACTTGCTGAAAGCTTAGTGTGCCGGCACCTATGAATTGTAAAGTGCCACAAACTCTTCGTGGATAGGGGTGGGCATTATCACTCCGCGCCGTTTCAGCGAGCGTTCCCAGCCCAGCATGTCCTCGTGACGCAGCGTGTAGAGGATGTCGCGGAACTGTTCCACCTCCTCTTCGGTGTATTCGTCGGCGCGCCGGCCGGCGAATTCGTCGAGCTCATAATCGTCGTAATATACTGTTTCGCAGCGCATTTCGCTACGGAGCAATTGCTCGCTGGGACACACTTCATGCGCCGCACAGCACTCGTCGGCGCATCCGTCGGTGGCCGGTGAAGCCGCGTCGTGACTTGCCTCAGGGGCGTTTTCTGTAGCGCCACGTGCGGTTTGCCTGCGGTCGAGCAGGTACAATATCAGTCCTGCTACAGCCAGTATTGCCAGTATGATGAGGGCCGGTTTCATTTTTGTCGTTCAGTGGTTTATGCTACTTGATGTTCTTTATTTCAAAGCCCGCTTGAGCCAGTTGTTGCCAAAACTGAGGGTATGACTTGGTCACCACTTCTGCTTCGCGGATTATTAGCCCGGGATGCTTAATGGCGGCCGGGGCGAATGCCATGGCCATGCGGTGGTCGTTGTAGGTGCTGATGGCGGGCCGGGTTGTGACGGGAACCTTCTTCCCGTGCCAGCCGATGGCTTCATCACCCTCAATGTCAATCACATAGCCGAGTTTTAATAGCTCGGCGCGCAGAGCCTCGATGCGGTCGGTTTCCTTGATGCGCAGGGTGCTTAGGCCTGTCATGCGGAACGGCCTTTCGGTCAGACACATGGTCACGGCCAGAGTCTGGGCCAAGTCGGGCGTGGCCGCAACGTCGATAAACGTTGAGCACGAGCACAGCGGGCAAGACCCGAGGTGAAGCACCCCCGATTTCCACACGCCATTCACACCCAGTCCTGGCATAATCGCCGTCAGGCGGCTGTCGCCTTGCCGACTGTCGGGGCGCAACCCGTGTAGCCGTATTCGGGACTCGGGGCGCAGGGCCTGTATCGCCCACCAGTAGGACGAGGCGCTCCAGTCGGCTTCCACTGTGTAGTGGTGCCAGTGGTATTGCTCCGAGCCCACCCGGATAGTGTTGCCTTCAATGGTGACGTCGGCACTCATTTCCCGCATCAGCGCGGCGGTCATGTCGATATATGGTCTTGACACCACAGTTCCGGTCAGTTCTATCTCGATGCCTCCCATTATGGGGGCAATCATCATCAGTGCCGACACATACTGCGAACTCACGTCGCCGCGCATCTTCAGACGGCCCGGTTGCAGACGGGCGCCGGTAATGCGCAGCGGCGGAAAACCCTCTTGCCCTGTGTATGCGATGCGAGCCCCAAGAGAGCGAAGCGCGTCAACGAGCACGCCTATAGGTCGCTGTCGCATTCGTTCTGAACCGTCGATGATTACGCTGCGCCCGGGGTCGGCCACCGCAAAATAGGCGGTGAGAAATCGCATGGCGGTGCCCGCCGCGCCAACGTTGATTTCGCCGCCGCCGCTTCCCAGTGCCCTCAGCATCACCTCCGTGTCGTCGCACCGCGCAAGTCCGCTCACCGCTGTGCCGCCGCTTAGAGCCATGATGAGCAGGGCACGGTTACTCAGACTTTTAGAACCCGGTAACTGCACATCCATGTCGATATTCTTGCCGCAAACCAATGCTATGTCCATAGTCGTGACCTTATGTGGGTGGTATTAAAACACGAATAAATACCCTAAGTTTTTAACTGTAGCGGTCTTATCACCGATACGGCTTTAAGACTACAAAGGTAATAAATTCGGCACTTTGTGCGGCAAAATAAGCAAGAAATATTAATTTCTTTATCCCGACCGACTGATAAATGGGGATTTTTGCCTAAATTTGTAAGTTGAGAACCGATAAACAGAACAGCAAAACGAAATTTATGAGACAGCCATCAAATCACGTTCATGTGGCTCGCCACCGCGATAATATCGCACGGTTTACGATTGAGGCCGACGGCACTTTGCTTGCCGCTGCCGCTCAGATACTTAAGGACCACAAGCCGGCCAAACTGAAGTCGATGCTTCGTCACAACCAGTTTGCGGTGAACGGCACACCATCGTCGCAATTCAATCGGCCGGTGAGCGCCGGCGACACACTTGAGGTGAATTTCGACCGCTCGTTCCAGGTGTTTTCTCATCCCAAACTGAAACTTATTTACGAGGACAACGACCTGCTGGTGGTGGATAAGGCTTATGGGCTGCTATCTACAGGAACCGGCAAGGAGAAGGAGGAAACGGTGTTCAGCATAATGCGCAAGTATGTGCAGCAACGCAATGAGAGGGCTCACGTGTATGTGATTCATCGCCTGGATCGCGACACGTCGGGACTGATGCTGCTGGCGCGTTCCACACGTGCGCGCGACCGCTTGCTCAAGGAGTGGAGCTCGCTGGTTACCGAGCGCCTCTACGAAGGCATTGTCGAAGGTGTGTTGCCACAAGACCACGATGTGGTTAAGCAATATCTCAAGGACGATGAGAACAACTACGAGATGCAGGTTACTAACGATAAAAGCCAAGGCAAACTGGCCGTCACAGAATACACCACGCTTGAGCGTGGGCAACGGTTCTCGCGAGTGCTACTGGTGATGAAAACCGGACGCAAGAATCAGATTCGTGTGGCGATGCAGTCGCTGGGACACCCCATCAGCGGTGACCGTAAATATGGCGCCCGACCCAACGGCATCCACCGCTTGGCCCTGCACGCCACTTCGCTCACCATCACACACCCGGCGACCGGAAATGAACTGAAGTTTGAGTCACCTGCGCCGGAATCGTTCACGACCCAACTTTATTTATAACTTACTCTAACCCGGCAATAACCTTAACGCACCCATGAAACAAAAAGAATTTTTAATACACTCCCTGTGTTGGATCATAATTATCTGCTTCCCAATGTTCTTCTTTGGACAGGGCGAGAACTTTGGGGTGGTGTGGCCCCGTTATGTGCGCGCTGTGGGCGGCCCGCTAAGTTACATGATAGTGTTCTATGCCAACTACTTGTGGCTTGTGCCTAAATACCTGCTAAGCAGCGACAAACGGAAATTCCGCGACTTCTTTGTGGCCAATCTGCTGCTGATAGTGGTGGCTGTGATGGTGAATTCTCTGTGGTGGAATGCGATTAATCAGTTTTTGCCGCCCACTCACCAGCCTCCGTTCAAGCGCTCGCGTGTGCCTATGTTTTTCCATGCCGGATTAATGCAGCTGCTGATTGTGGCTCTGAGCGTGGCGCTGCGCATGGGCCAGCGGTGGCAGCTTGTGGAGCAGCATAAGAAAGAGGCTGAGCAAGCCAATATGGAGACTGAGCTCAAGAATTTGCGCACTCAACTCAATCCGCATTTCGTGCTCAACACGCTTAACAACATCTACTCGCTGATTGCTTTCGACACTGAACGAGCGCAGAAAGCTGTGGAGGAACTGAGCCACCTGTTGCGGCATGTGCTCTACGACAACAATAACAGTGAGCTGGTGCCTCTGCACAAGGAGGTGGAGTTTATTCGTGATTACATCGAGCTTATGAAAATTCGTTGCACCGACAATGTGCGCGTGGATATTAACATACACGTTGCCGACGACGACAGCACCCCCATTGCCCCGCTTCTGTTCATTTCGCTGGTGGAGAATGCCTTCAAGCACGGTATCTCGCCCACAAAACCCAGTTTCATCACAGTCGCTATCAAGAACACCGATGGGGTGGTGGTGTGCGATATTGTGAACTCCAATTTCCCCAAGACCGAAGACGACAAGAGCGGCTCGGGAATTGGCATGGAGCAGGTGCAACGCCTCCTGACACTTCGCTACCCCAACAAGTTCTCGTGGACTCACGGACCGTCGTATGATGGAGCCACCTATCGCTCAACAATCCGAATTCATGTTTAACCCCTCTTTTGAAACGCATTAATC
Source organism: uncultured Bacteroidales bacterium (assembly GCA_902786725.1). Classification (GTDB taxonomy): domain Bacteria; phylum Bacteroidota; class Bacteroidia; order Bacteroidales; family Muribaculaceae; genus Sodaliphilus. The sequence goes on along the minus strand of CADADP010000025.1, from coordinate 9,745 downwards.
ATAAATCACAACCATGATAGTGAAATGTACCATAATCGACGACGAACCGCTGGCGCTCACTCTACTCGCAAGCTATGTTAGCCGCATACCCTTCTTGCGGTTACAAGGCCAGTATAGTAATGCCGTGGACGCGATGAAGGGTATTGCCGAAAATCCTGTTGACTTGATTTTCCTCGACATTCAGATGCCTCAACTTAGCGGACTGGAGTTCGCGCGAATGTTGCCTTCGCGCACTCGCATAGTCTTCACCACGGCCTTCAGCCAGTATGCCCTCGACGGCTTCCGGGTCAATGCCCTCGACTATCTGCTCAAGCCTGTCTCTTTCGGACAGTTTCTTGAGGCCGCCAATAAGGCGCTGCAGTGGTTCACACTCGTCGATTCCGGTGAGAAGGGCTCTGATACCGACACCGAACCCGACGCGGCTCGCTCAATATTCGTCAAAAGCGATTATAAGATTCTGCAGATCGATTTCGACAGCATCATCTATGTGGAGGGTCTGAAGGACTATGTGAAGATTCACACCACTCAGGGCGAGCGGCCTGTGTTGTCGCTGATGAGTATGAAGACAATGGAGACGGTGCTACCGGCATCGCGCTTCATACGCGTGCACCGTTCGTTTATCGTTGCGAAGGACAAAGTGCGCGAAATAGACCGCAACCGCATAGTCTTCGGCAATGTCTATATCCCTATCGGTGACTCCTACAAGCAATCGTTCCAGGCCTTTATCAGCCAGGTGTAGCTACGGACAAAAAGAAAGCCATCGACCGCCTGCTTGCAAGGGCCGATGGCAATAATGTCTTATGTCGGTGATTGTGTGTTACACCGCGGTGTATCCTCCATCCACAGGCAGTGCCACTCCCGTCACGTAGGTCGAAGCCGGCGAGGCCAGGAACAACGCTGCTGTGTCCAGCTCGCCCTCTTTGCCGTAGCGCTCCATCGGAATCACGGTGTGGGCATAGTTCTGGAAGTATTCGCTGTTGAGCGTATCCACTGTGAGCGGAGTCTCAAAGTATCCGGGGCAGATTGTGTTCACGGTGATTCCGTACTTACCCCACTCGGCGGCCAGCGCGCGGGTGAGGTTCACCACGCCACCCTTGGCTGCGTGATAGGGCGATGCGGGAGCAATCTTGTTGCCCACAAGGCCATACATGGATGCGATGTTGATCACCCTGCCGTATTTTGCCGGAATCATGGCCTTCTTGGCCACTGCCCGAGCCACGCGGAACGACCCGAAGAGGTCGATTTGCATCTCGCCCATAAACTGCTCGTCGGTGATGTCCTCGGCCGGAGCCACAGCCCCTGTGCCTGCGTTGTTGATCACGATGTCGATACGCCCAAAGTGGGCCAGGGCCTCGTCCACCATGGCTTCCACCATTTCGGTTGACGTGATGTCACACTTGATGGGGTAGGCGTCCACGCCAAATTCTTCGCGAAGCATTTTAGCCACTTCCTGCAACTTCTCGAGTCGGCGCGCAATGGGGATGATGTTACAGCCGGCACTGGCCAGCGCGCGTGCCATCTGCACGCCCAAGCCTGTGGAGCAACCCGTTACCAGAGCCACTTGGCCTTTAAGATTGAAATAATTGTTCATGATTGCGTTTGGATTTATAATTGTTTTTTAGTTGGTTTCGCGACGGCGAAGTTACTAATTTTTTTGCGTATAAACGCAATTCTCACCCCGGCGGTTGGTGGAATTTAATGCAGTGCCAGTTTGGTGCCCGGCTCAAGGTGAGCGTCAACCCTCAAGTGATTAAGACTCAGCAGCGAGCGCAGTCGAATGCCGTTCTGCTGCGCTATCTGCCACAAGGTCTCGCCAGGCTTCACCTTGTGCCATTTCTTGCTGTGGCACTGCAGCTGTTTCTTCTCTAAGAAAATATAAGTGCCGGCCGGAATCTCCATGTCGGCCGTGGCGTCGTTGTAGTCGAGCAGCTCTTCGTCGGCGATGTCGAATTCAGAGGCGATAGATTGGAACGTGTCGCCCTCGGCCGCTTTTACATAGTGCAGACGCCACTTGCGGTGAATCTTGTGTATCTTGTCGGCCGAGCGCAGGATTGTGCGTTCGGGGCTCTCGGCCACCGCGTTGCTGTGCCCTATGTTCTCGTCGGGTTCCAGAGTCTCGTGCTTGGCCACCGAGGGTTGGTTGGAGTCGAACTTGTGGAGCTCGTATTGCTCGATGAGTGCCGTGAGCTTCTGCGGATAGGCCGGGTCCTCGGCATAGCCGCAGTCCTTCAGCCCCTGCGCCCAACCCTTATAGTCGGTAACCTTTAGCGAATAGAGGCGGCTGTAGCGCTTGCCCTTCAGAAACCGCGCGTGGTCCAGGAATGAGTCCTCGGCGCTGCCATACTGGCGGTAGCACGTGTGGCGCAGTGTGTCGTCGAACTCCACCCTCTGACCCTGCCAGTTGTGGCACTTGATGCCGAAGTGGTTGTTGCCACGCTGAGCCAGGTAGCTGCGACCTGCGCGGCTCTCGAGCAGACCCTGGGCCAGAGTGATGCTGGCCGGAATGCCAAATTCCTGCTGGTGCCTGATGGCGAGCTCCTTATAGCGGTCGATGTAGGCCAGATAGCTCGCCGAGAGCCTCTGAGAGGTGGCCGAAAAACTCAAAAACAGCAAAAATGCTGCGCAAAAACAGAATTTTGCATTGATATTTAAAATTTTATCCATATATTTGCAAGACTAATTAATCTTCACAGTTATCAACACGGAATTATGAAAGAAAAGAATTTAACTACAAAGATAACGGTTTACTCTTATAATGAGCTAAAACCGGAGGATAAAAATCTTGTGGAACTTGCCCGCGAAGCCACAAAAAGTTCGTATTCGCCTTATAGTCACTTCTGTGTGGGCTCATCGCTTTTGCTCGACAATGGAGTGTGGATTAAGGGCGCTAACCAGGAAAACGCGGCGTTTGCCGGAATTTGTGCCGAGCGCAGCGCGTGCTACAACGCCGGAGCCAACTATCCCGGAGTGGGAATTAAGAAAATTGGCATTGCCGCTTTTACCGACGGCGACTTTGTTGAGGACCCTGCCGCTCCTTGCGGCGTGTGTCGGCAGGCGCTGGTGGAGTTTGAGAAAAACGCCGGGCATCCCATCGAGGTGTTCCTCGTGGGGCGCGACAAGGTCTATCGCATCGAGAGCGTAGCGGCTCTGTTGCCGCTCACCTTCACCGAGTTCTGACGGATTTACGTTACCATCAAAATATTCAAGCAGATATCGGGCGCAATCTCCACTGACATTGCGCCCGATATCGCTCTTACCGGCTTAGTCCCTATAGGCTAATAGCCTACTTGGCCTAAAAGGCTCGCCCACTTGCGGTGGCCAATCTCATCCCCCAAAAAAGTGGTGGGGCGCAGCCCCCTCGGCTTGCGTCCCACCACTCGATTATCGGGCCCGAGAAAGGCCTGTTAACGTATCACCTTGTGTGCCTGGCGAGTGCCGTCGGTGTAGGTGGTCACCACCACGTTCACGCCCTGGAACGGCTCGGCGCTCTCCACGCCCAGCAGGTTGTAGTAACGCACGCCGGCCACGGTCTTTGCCGTGTCGCCGGTAACATCCTCTATGGCATTGGGCTTCAAGCCGAAGTTCACGCCCTTAAAGATTTCCTTGTCATCTTTATCTATCACCGAAACCAATCCCGGCACTGAGTAGCCATCGCCGGCGGTAACAGCATAAGACAGCACTAAAAGATTGGCCCCGTTGCAGTTGGGACCCAGGCCCTCCACGAGTTCATATCCCGCTTTGTCTTTAGCCACCTCACGGCACACGCCATCGCCGGTCGTAGTGAAGCTGGCGTTGGTGACTTCTAACTTAAAGTTCGGATTCACACGCTCCTCGAAGTCATACAGGACCCTTTCCGCTTCGGTATCAAGATATGACTCAATCTGGCAACGGAAATCATGGATTTCGTTGGCCTGTTCGCTCCTAAGTCCATACACTTTATTGCCATCTTCTCTGAGGTAAGCCACCGGCTGCATTGTGGCGGTGTTCAGCTCCTCATCCTCGCCGTAGCAATAGACATTGGCATACGTCTTGCCACCGATTTCGGAGGTGCCGTTCAGCTCCAGAGTGAACATGTGTGCTCCAGTCTTCTCCATTTCAGCAGAGTAGTCGGCTACGTAATACACCCATTTGCGCCCGTCAACCACCATAAGGTCAAAACCTCCCGGCAGGTCGGCCACAAACTTACTATAATACGAGAAAGTTGAACTATCTATAAAATCACTCTTATATCCCTTGCGCACATGAACGGTCAATTCCGGGCGAGTGCCGTAATGGACAATCTCAGCCAGGAAATCGGGATCCAACATCTCGCCTGATGCCATCACACTGAGGGCGCCTCCGTATGCGTATATGTCGGTGAGATTTTTACATCCGTCGAAAGTGTGCTGTGCAAAGACGAGCTGATATCTAAGAGGGTATTCAATAGCGTCATAACTGTCAGGGTCATAATTGGGGTCTTCTTTAATTGTGAAACTCTTCAGGTTCGCGCAGTTGAGGAATGCATCTTGGAAAATCATCCTCAGGCTTGCCGGGAACGTAATAGTTTCTAATTTTCCGCAATCCTCAAACGCGGAAGCCTCAATAAACCTAACTCCTTCGGGCAACTCTACCGAACTCAAATCATAGCACAGGCTAAAGGCACCCGGTTGTATGTTCTCTACTCCCACAGGAATCTTCGAGGCGCTTGTGCCGCGAATAAGTTTTTTCCCGTCGGCCGACACGATGACATTACTTCCTTCGGGCACCATAAAGTGTTCATTGTCCTTGTCAACTTCAACTTTTTCGATAGCACAACCACTGAAGGCCTTTGAGCCTATGGATTCAACCAACTTGGGAATACTCAGTTCCTTTATTCCCCGGCAATTCTCGAAAGCACTTGCCCCAATCTTGGTCAATGCGGCAGGAAGCGAAGCACCGCCCAGCAGTTCGCAGCCGCTGAACGCACTTTTGCCTATCACCGTGATGCCTTCGGGCAAATTAATGTCTGCCAAACTGGTGCAACCGCTGAACGCGCTTTCGCCAATCGTTGTGATGGTGCTGGGTAGCGTCACTTTGGTAATGCCCTTACATTTGCTGAATGCCGACGGGCCAATACCGGTCACCTTATAAGGCTCACCATTAAATTCAACGCTCTCCTGAATCACAACCTCACCTTTAATGTCATAAGAATCTTGTTTGCCAAATGGGTTGATTTTATAGGTTACATAGCAAGTTTTAGAACTGTTGCTGTGATAATTAACCCCATCAATAGTAACAACCTGCGCACGCAGCAGGGCAAAATTGAAAATTGCGAGTAACGCAATAATCAGAATTCTAATGTTAGCACTCGTTTTCATAATTGCCACCTATTTTAAATGTTTTTGTTTGTGTAGTTTATTGTTCGTCTCAGGCAGGACCTTAGTCGTTTTGCCGCAAATTTAAGCAATAAATAGTTGCACTCCAACTTTTTGAGGAAATAAATCTATTTATACTTAAAATTCGCAACTTTTCGGCCATTAAAAATTACGCTTTATCACTTCTTTAATCGGTTGTATCTTTATTGTTATTGATGGGGTATGCTATAGTTTAATAGTGGTTTATGAGTCAGTTGCCTGTGGTGCCGGCGTAGGTGTCGCCGTGAGGTGTGGTTATGGTGATATATAGCGTGCCTTGCAGGGCGCTATTTTGCAAGGACTTTGGCGACCTTGTCAGCACATTTCACTATCAACAATCCGTGCGAATCCACCTTGATGTGTCGGCCGATGCCACGACTCAGAAGCCTTCCATTAACGTCATAGATTTCAATGGGGTCGTTGTCGCTTATTCCACTGTCCACCACTTGTATCAGTCCATTGCTGACCTCCACGGCCAGAAAGTTGGTGTTATCTGCCACTATATCGTTGACTCCACTATAGAGGTACTTTTTGTCCATAAATTTGAGCCGCTGGCCAACCCATTCCTTCAGGTGCTTAGAGTCGTACCACACGTTGATGTGCGCTCCGCTCAGGTCGCTGTCGCCACTCCAGCGTAGGCTGTCGCGCCGTGCGGCTCCGCATCGCGTCAGGTCGTTTGCATAGTCGAGGTAGTATCGTGAAATGTTCTCTACGGTGAACACCTTGCTGCGCAGTTCTTTATAGCGGTTCCTTGTCATGGTTATGAACTCTGTGTCGGTGTTGCCGTTGAGGCTCATTAGCAGTGCCGGATATCCGGCCGCCTCATCTTCGAGTATTTCTTTTTCGGCGCTTATGGTGTAACCTGCCCATCCTATTCCCATTGCCACGTCCAGGTCCCACACGGCCGGCGTGAGTTTCCTTTGCTCCGTCTGGTCGTAGCATGCCCAGTAAATATTGCCGTATTTGTTGTCGATTGCCGCCAGCAGGTCGATAAACAAGAAATAATCTACCAGTACCGGAATGTCGAGCACATCTTTGTATTGAGCAGCGAAAGTGGGAAGCCACTTTATTGGCGACACGAAGTCCACCACTTCGTGCATCAGGCTGTGGTCGGTGGGGCAGACGTCATCGAAATCGGGATATTTTATCTCGTATCCGGCCCACATTTCTTGTGTGTTGTCGTAAGGCGCAGCTTCCCACATGTCGGTGCTTGTGGTGTATTCCTTGGATTTCCAGAGCATCCCGTGGAACACAGCTGCGTTTTCGTCATATTTCTTGAGTTTCATCTGCTTGCGGTCGATTTGCTCTGTCATGCAGTAGATGCCTCGGTACTCACCATTGAGAAACATCTCCACAAATCGTCCTCTCGCTCCGGTGAGAGCCTTTGGCTCTGTTTCGGCATAGTAAGGCTTGGCGGCAAAATCCAGCCACAGGTCGGTGGAGGCGCGGTTGCGCACACGTGTCAGGTCCACCTGACAAGCGTCCAGAAGCCAGTTATTGTCGCTGCGTAGCCCAAAGAACGAGCGGTCCTGCTTCTTCCCTTTCTCGTTGAGAAACTTGATGTGATAGTTGCGCTTGTGCTTTCCATCCACGTTGGTGGAGCCGCCTCGCCACTTCAGCTTGGCCGCCATGTTCTGGGCTGTGGCGATGTCACCGGGTAGGGTCATCTTGACGCTGCCTTCGGTGTAGTCATAGCCAAACTCTCCCGAGAGCTCCACAATGGGCAGGAAGGTGAAACTCAGATATGACTTTGTGATAAGATAACTACTTTTGCGTTTTACTGATATCTGCACGCGTGTGTCGTAACGAATGTCATTGAGGGTAAACGTGGCCTGATTGTTTTTTACATCTCCCACACCGTCCACATTCACAACCGCGAAGTCGGTGCCGGTGTTAAGTAACGTTACGTTCACTTTGCCATTCTTAAGAGTGGCACTATCCACCGCGCACAAGTAAGTGTTGCCTTTTGAGTCGTACACCGGAGTTAGGCCGTTAATAGTGAATTGAGCCCTTGCCGCCATTGCCGATAGAGCTATCGCGTATATTGCCAAAATCAGTCGTATGTTTGTTGTTGTCGAAGGTTTCATTATTTGTTATGTATTTAAATTATTATTGGCTATATCAATCACTTGATGAGTCCCCGTATCTGTTGCCCATCCTGAGCAGTTTTATGTTGTCGCGGTTGTTCATAAAGACATACAGGTCGCTTGTCAATCCATTTGTGAACCGGTTGCCGCTACAGTAGAACTGCATATTAATCTGCTCCTGTTCTTGCTCTGTGCCCCAGTGTGCGTAGATTACGCCATGATCCAGAACCTCCTTGTCCACATCCGATATTTTCTTCACCAGATTGTCTTCAAACGTTACGTTGCCATTGTTGGCAAACATCTCCAGAACCATGGGATAATAGTAGCTGAAAAACTTGTTGTTCCTGAACAGGAATGAGGCCCAGTCGCAGTTGGTGATGCTGCTGCGGGTGTCGCCTATGAATGTGTTGTTGCAGGCCCTGACAAAGACACGAGGCACTGTCTGCGTATCTCCCATAATTTTCACCACATTTTTCACCCAGTCGCAGTAGTTGTCGCACATCAACACGTCGCCATCCTTATCCCAGAATCCGGCCAGAATGAATCCGCGGCTTGCGTAGTGCCGTTGCATCTCCAGGTCAGAAGTGCCGTAGGTTTTATCCTTGTAAGTCATTGTATTGCCGATGAATTTCACTTTCGCTCCTTTTATGGCGGTCACGGTATGGTTTTCGCTAACAAGCTGCTGACGCTTCCGCTCGAATGAAATGCGGTTTCCCTTGATGAGTATGGGGTTCATTTTCAGCTTGGTCTTGTCGGTGAGATACGGATTCAGAGGATCTGTGTCGATGTTATAGTTCATATCCATCCACAGGTTGAAGTCCACGGTGTCGATGGAGTTCAAGCCGTAGGCCGTGATGTCGTAGCCTTCCCAACTGGCCCACTTAATCACGTTGTCACATATCTCTATGCCGTCGGTCACGGTCTGACGGTTGAAAGCCAATGCAATAAGGTTTGACATGGGAGAGTTTATATAGAACTCGTTGTCGGATATTCGCAGGTTCTTCACCGTGAAGTATCCGGGGCGGCAGTACGTCCTTGTCGTAACTCCGGTGGAGGCGTCGGTGCTCGTAATGCTTCCGGCTTGTGTGGTGCAGGCTGTGATGAACACGTCGTTGAATCCGCTCCACACGCCCTCGTTCGGGTCGTAACCCTTAATGTGGTTGCCCCCGTTCACATGCTCTATGTCGATTTTCGAATAAACGGAACCACCATCCCTGTTCGTGACGTAGAAGCGATTGTTGGTCACTCGTATGTTCTCCATGCGGAACTCTCGTTGCTCTATGTAGTCCTCGTCGATATCATAGTAGAGCTCTTCTCCGGCTCCGTGCCATATCTGCCCTCTGGTGCTCGCTGCCCCAAGCCAGATGCACTCGTCGTTGCTGAATTTGTAGAAATCGTTGTTGTCAATCTCCACGTTGCTGCAATAGTCGCTTAACATAATGTTTGAGCCCTTGTTGCGACACGTGAAGTTCTTTATCACGCAGTTGGTTATGCTCACGTTGTTGCACGAACGCAGTGAGAAATTACTCATCTTGATGTATTCTATCTTTGAAACTACGTTCCGAATAATAACTTTTTCGGCATTGACAATCTTAGTGAATTGAAATTCGCTGCGATTAAGCTCCTCATTTAGGTTATCACCGTTTACCGCATTAGCCCTGGAAATTTCTGTCCTTAGGGTCACATCTGATATGAATACCTCAAGTCCGTCACCCTTTTTCCCTATTATCCTGATTGCGCAATCGTCGGTGTAATGGCTGCTTGAGTCGTACTCATGATTGAACCTGTCTGTAATTTTAATGTGGGTGCTATAGTCAGTAATCAAAGAAGAGTCAGTGCCATTCGGGGTGACATCCCGGTTATTGCAGCCACATATTTCCACCCGACTATACCCTTCGAAGTTCATCATCTCTGCCCTCCTAAGAATAAATGTGCCGTCACTAAAAATGAGTTTCACACTGCTGCAGACATCTGGTGCGACCAAATTAGCCCGATAATTCTCAAACACACTTTGGCTTGTGATGTAAAATATGTTTTGTGGCATAATTAAAAAATGTTTTAAGTGATTAATATAGTTAATAGGCTCATTGCAAGCTGATTTATTAGTTGCCTGTGGTGCCGGCGTAGGTGTCGCCGTGAGGGGTTGTTATGGTGATATATAGCGTGCCTTGCAGGGGGCAGGTGAAGGTGAACTCGTGGCAGGCCGGTGTCACGAGGAAGTTCTTAACCTGGTAGCCGCCACTGTCGTCATGGATTACGACTCGCCCGCTGCTAATCTCGTCCACT
>CADADP010000024.1 GCA_902786725.1 uncultured Bacteroidales bacterium | reverse complement strand
GCGTTACGCGACAACACCATCAGTATCAGGGAGAAGATGAGCCTTGACAAGGAGTTCTACGACGAGGTTACCGCCAAACTGATTTCGATAAACAATTATGCGCTAAAGCAGTATGAGCAACTGCAGAACAGCATATTCCGCAACGGAGGCAGCAACTACTTCAAGGTGTTGGGTTCGCTGGGTCAGGGATATCGTAGGCTGGGAATCGAGATGAAGGATAAATACGGAGAACTGTATAGGGATGGAGAGCTGGGCGTGGTGAAGAGCCAATGGCGAGGCCCCATTATCTACATGACATCGGTGTTCATACTGTTCTACATATTTGTCGCCTCGGTGGTGAGCCTGGTGATATTGCGGTGGTGCTTACCGCGTAAAATTCGCGCGAAGAAAAGTTATATCGACCGGCGTAACATTATCGGTCTGACATGTGGCGTGTTCTTGTTTATGCTCTTTATTTCCATCGCTACCTCGGTCTCGGAACACAACTTCTTTGTGATGGCGATAAACACTACAGTTGACTACGCCTGGTTACTACTTGTAATCTTGTTGTCGCTGCTCATCAGACTCGATACAAAACAGTTACATTCGGGTGTGATGGCCTATACGCCATTCATGCTTATGGCATTTGTGGTGATTTTGATGCGAATCGTATTCATCCCCAACAGCACTGTAAACATCATATTTCCGCCATTGCTGCTGCTGTTCACCATATGGCAGCTGATAGTTATACGCAAGCGCCGTGAAGTGTTGCCACTGACCGACATTGTGCTGTCGCTGTTGTCGCTGTTTGTGCTACTTGTCTCCACAGTGCTCTCGTGGGTGGGTTACACGCTGCTGGCGGTTCAGATTTTGATGTGGTGGACGATTCAGTTGGCTTATATTCAGACCATTATATGCTTGTATGACTTGGCTCAGATGTATGCCAACAAGGTGATGTTCAAGCGCATCCAACGGGAGGAGTTCTCCGCGTCAAAGAGTAAGAAACATGCGAACGCTAACGTCTCGATAGACAAGATTATTGAGCAATCCAAGCATGGCGAACACATCGCCTATACATGGTTCTACGATGCGTTTGTGAAGGTGGTGCTTCCGGTGCTGGGCGTGCTGTCGTTCCTGACCAGTATCGTGTTTGCCGCCAACCTGTTCGACATGAAGCAAGTTCTCTTCAAGGTATTCTACAAGAACTTTGTGGACCAGGATGGTCTTATCCAGATTTCGCTCTACAAGATAGTGCTGGTGAGCTCGTTGTTCTTCGTGTTCTATTACATCAATTATGTTATACACGCGTTGTACCGCAAGTTTAAACTCAGGCATTTAGCCAAAACCGACGCAAGTCAACGTCCCAACATCACGCTGGCCAACAACATTATCACAATTATTGTGTGGGGCAGTTTCTTCATCTTCGCGCTGGTGTTGTTCAAGGTGCCCAAGAGTGGCATATCGCTGATTACAGCCGGTTTGGCTACCGGTTTGGGATTTGCCATGAAAGACATTTTGGAGAATTTTATCTACGGCTTGTCGTTGATGTCGGGTCGAGTGCGAGTAGGCGACTACATTGAGTGCGACGGCATATTGGGCAAGGTGGAAAGTATCGGTTACCAAAGCACGCAGATTGTTACGCTCGACGGCAGTATCATTGCCTTCTTGAACACTTCGTTGTTTAACAAGAACTTCAAGAACATGACCAGAAATCATAGTTACGAGTACGTGAAGTTGACCGTGGGAGTGGCTTATGGCGTGAAGATAGAAGAGGTGAGGACCCTGTTGGTGACAGAGCTCAATAAGTTCACAGAGCTGACCGGCGCGAGCGGTAGGCCGGTGCTGCAAAAGAAGCAGGGCTTCAAGGTGCTGTTTGGCGATTTTGGCGACAGTTCCGTAAACTTGATAGTCGCTTTCTGGGTGCTGGTTGAAGAGAAAATATCCTTTGTGTGCCAGGTTAAGGAAACTATCTATAACACACTGCAGGCCAACGGCATTGAGATACCGTTCCCGCAGCAAGACGTTTACGTCCGTCAGTTGCCGAGTGCTAAGTGAGCGTGTAGCTGCAACAAGCGCATTGCAAAGCAAACGCTCACATTGAGCGTATCACGTGGCGCGGAGTAAAAAAGAGTGAATTCTTTTTTGTTCTGCGCTCGTTTTTTTTTGTAACGTTGCCGCCTCTGCGGCGAAGTTACTTGGCACTCGGCATAAAAAAAGAACAAGTTCTTTTTGTTCTGCGCTCGTTTTTTTGTAACTTTGCAATTAATTGTGTCGTGTGTGTGCGTGCGTGAGCGAGCGCGTGAAGCGGCATACGGTAAGAAAGAAACCAAATTAATTAACATTCTAATATATCAAACGATTATGAATCTAAAACTTAGACTGATTGTAATGAACTTCCTCGAATTTGCCGTTTGGGGAGCGTATTTGACCTCAATGGGCGGATACCTTGCTGAGGTGGGCATGGGTAGCCACATAGGTTGGTTCTATGCTGTTCAAGGAATAGTTTCGCTGTTTATGCCGGCCTTGCTTGGAATAGTCGCCGACCGGTGGATTCCGGCCCAGAAGGTGCTGAGTTTGGCTCATTTGTTGGCCGGTGTATTCATGCTAAGTGCCGGATTTTATGCTATGACGGCAGGTGATGCGGTTCAGTTCGCACCGTTATTCACGCTCTACACAATTAGTGTGGCGTTCTTTATGCCCACGATAGGACTTGCCAACTCTGTGGCGTTCAATGCGTTGACTAAGGCGGGTATGGATACCGTAAAGGACTTTCCGCCGATTCGAGTGTTCGGAACCATCGGTTTCATCTGCGCCATGCTAACTGTGGACTTCACCGGTTTGCAGCACACATTCGGCCAGTTCTTCGTCTCTGGTGGAGTGAGTCTGGTGCTGGCACTATATGCGTTAACGATGCCTAACTGCCCTGTGAACAAGACTGCCGAAGGTGCATCGCTTGTGGATGCTTTGGGTCTGCGCGCGTTTGCGCTATTCAAGCAGAAGAAGATGGCCATATTCTTCATCTTCTCAATGCTGCTGGGCGTTTCGCTTCAGATAACTAACGGCTTTGCCAATCCGTTCTTGAGCGCGTTCGGAGAAATTGAGAAATATGCGGGAACATTTGCTGCAGAACATGCAAATGCACTTATATCCCTGTCACAGATAAGCGAAACGTGCTGTATCCTTCTGATACCATTCTGCATGAAGCGTTTCGGAATCAAAAATGTGATGCTTATAGCCATGTTCGCGTGGGTGTTCCGTTTCGGGTTCTTCGGCTTGGGTAATCCGGGAATGCCGGGCGTGATTCTGTTTGTACTCTCGTGCATAGTTTATGGTGTGGCATTCGATTTCTTCAACATATCAGGTGCGCTGTATGTGGACCAGCAGACCGATGAAAGCATACGTAGCAGTGCTCAAGGCTTATTCATGATAATGACCAACGGCATCGGTGCCACAATAGGAACACTGAGCGCGCAGGCGATAGTGAACCACTTTGTTTACAGCCAGAGTGAGCCGGCTGCTCAAATGGCCGGTTGGAGCACTTCGTGGTATGTGTTCGCAACGTACGCCCTGGTTGTTGCGGTGTCGTTTATGATTATATTCAAGAACCCTGAGAAAGTGGGCAAACTTGCTAAGTAAAAAGGCCGCTCAATGCGACAGGTTAAAAATTATATAGAAATAAAGTAAACGAGTGTGAGGGCGCACCGCATGGGCGTGTGCGTCCCCACAATTATATTATACATGTCTCGCGTCCGGAACAAATGCACAGGTTTTACGCGCCACATATCGCCACCGATTTTACCTTGCCTGAGGACGAGTCGCACCACTGCGTGAAGGTGATGCGTCTGGGCGTGGGCTCCGAGATAGAGGTTGTGGATGGCCGAGGTGGCCTGTACGAGTGCCGTATAGCCGACGCCAATGCCAAGCGCTGCATGGTGGATGTGGTGCGGCAGACGCGCGAAACACCCCACTGGGGCCACCGCATAGTGCTCTGTGTGGCGCCCACCAAGAACATGGACCGGCTGGAATGGATGGCCGAGAAAGTGACCGAGATGGGGGTTGACGAAATAGTGCCGTTGCTGTGCGACAACAGTGAGCGACGCGTGCTCAAAACCGAGCGTCTGCGCAAAATATTGGTGAGCGCCATGAAGCAGTCGCTTAAGAGTACGTTGCCCGAGCTGCGCGAACTGACTCCGCTGAGCCGTTTGCTGGCCGAAAGCGCCCACTTCACCGGACAAAAGTTTGTGGCCTACTGCGACCCGTCGTTGCCGCGAGATATGCGAAAAGATATGTTTCGCGAATATACCCCGGGCGCTGATGTGATGATTCTGATAGGTCCGGAGGGCGACTTTAGCTCCGATGAGGTGACTGCGGCGCTGGCGAGCGGATTTGCGCCGGTGACGCTGGGTGCGAGCCGCCTGCGCACCGAAACGGCCGCTGTGATGAGCGTGGCGGCGTGCCACGTGGCCGATGCGCGCCGGTAGCGTGCGTCGGGTGGGGCAGAAAGTGATGAAAAAGAGTGATAGACGAAAAATATGACCCGATTAAACCAACTTGGGTTTATGAAAGTCAAAATAGCTGTTAGCGATTAGCTCTTAGCGACATAAAAAAGATTTAACTTAATAAACTGCGAGAAGCAATATGCTCAAAGAACTGACGAGTGCGAGTAACGGGAATTTTTTCCTTCTTGCCGGCCCATGTGTGATAGAGGGCGAGGAAATGGCGCTTAACATAGCCGAGACGGTGCTCAAGAGCACTACCCGGCTTGGCATCCCCTATGTGTTCAAAGGAAGCTACCGAAAAGCTAACCGAAGCCGCATCGACTCCTACACCGGCATCGGCGACGAGCGTGCGCTGAAGATACTGCGCAAGGTGCGCGAAACCTTTGGAATCCCGGTGGTTACCGACATCCATGCCGCGCAGGAGGCGGCGATGGCGGCCGAGTACGTGGATGTGTTGCAGATACCGGCGTTTTTGTGCCGCCAGACCGAACTGCTCGTGGCCGCCGCGCGCACCGGCAAGATGGTGAATATAAAAAAGGGGCAGTTTCTCTCGCCCGAGGCCATGCGCTTTGCCGTGCAGAAAGTGCGCGACGCGGGTAACGACGAGGTGACCATCACCGAGCGCGGCACCACATTTGGTTACCAAGACCTGGTGGTGGATTTCCGTGGCATTCCCACTATGAGGCAGTACGCCCCGGTGATAATGGACGTGACCCACTCGCTGCAGCAACCCAACCAGACCGCCGGAGTAACAGGAGGTCTGCCGCATCTGATAGAACCTATGGCTAAGGCTGCCATAGCTGTGGGCGCCGACGGAATATTCCTCGAGACTCATCACGACCCGAGCGTGGCCAAGAGCGACGGGGCCAATATGCTGCGACTGGACCTCGTGGACGGGTTGCTGACGCGGCTCGCCCACCTCAGAGCGGCAATTAATCAAGAATAATATTAATACGCATACTATATAAGAAAAGTTATGAAAATCAAGAGTTTAATACTTGCGGCTGCAATGTTGATGCTGAGCCTCGCCACAGTGGCTCAGAAGGCGGCAAGTGAAGAAGAACTGCGCAAGCAGATTAAGGAAGCGGTAATGAAAGTGTACGACGAAGAGCTTGAGAAATCGCCCAGCGACTACAACCTGCTTTTCGCGCGCTCCAATCAGCACTACTACAATGGCGACCTTGACAAGGCCATGGCCGACGTGAATCGTGTGCTGGAACTGGTGCCGAGCAAAGAGAAGGAAATGACGTTCGACGCCTATATGCTGCGTGCGCGCATCAACGACGCAAAGGGCGCGCTCGACGCCGAAGTGGCCGATTTGCGACAGGCAATGACGCTGAATTCTCAGTCGCTGGCCTGTGTGGATATGCTGGGAAAGGTGTCGTATAAGATGAACGATATGGATGCGGCCGAGAAGAATTTCCAGGCAATTCTGCGCGATAACCAGATGAACTACGACGCCCTCTACTGGATGGGCAAGGTGGAAGCCCGCCGTGGCAACAACGACAAGGCCGCCGAGTATGTGGATCGCGCCGTGAACCTCTTCCCCGCCGAGTCGCAGGTGTATATCAACCGCTCCGATGTGCTGAATATGCTCAATCAGCCCGAGCCTGCCGCGCAAGACCTGCTGTCGGCAATCAGCGTTGGCGACAGCGACGGCAAGGCGTTGCGCGCCTTGGTGGAGATGAGCGATAAGCACTACGATGAGGTGATAAAGACCCTGGACTTCTCCATAGGCAAAGCCCCACGCGTGGGTATGTTCCACTATATCAAGGCGTCGATAGCCATGGGGCATTTCCACTACGCTCAGGCCCTTAGCAGTTTCAAATCGATTATCGACAACAAACTCTACGAGACTGCCGGCATCTATCAGAACGCGGCCAAGTGCCAGTATGAGCTCACACAGTATGCGGAGGCCCTGGCCAACGTGAACAAGGCGATTATGGCCGACGAGAACAACTGGGAAAGCCACCTGCTGAAGGGTCAGATACTTATGGCTCAAAGCGCCGATAATTATGCTGATGCTCAGACGGCGCTCAACCAGGCTTCTATGCTCAATCCGGAGAGCATTCAGGTGATGATTTCCAAGGCTCACCTGCTTCTGCTTCAGCGCAAAGATGAGGACGCGGTGAAGATACTCAGCACCGCCATTATGACCAATCCCGAGTCGTCGGAAGCGTTGTTGCTTCGCGGTTGGACCAACAAGTACCGCCTGCGCAAGGAAGACTTGGCCAAGAAAGACTTTGAAAAAGTGCTGCTTAACGGAAGCGATATGCACCAGTTGCGTGGATTTGCGCTGCATGAGATGGGACGCGACGACGAGGCGCGCCAGTGGGCTAAAGACATTATCCAAGCCGGAATCCTGCCCGGTGGCGAAAGCTACTACTACGCGGCGGCTCTGCTGAGCGACATAGGTGACAGCGACGCGGCTTATCAGTATATGGAAAACTGCCTTGCCAACGGCTTTGGCAGCATCTATGAGGTGAAGGTCAACGAAAACCCCTATGTGAACCTGAAGCTGGTGCGCCGTCACCCGTACTTCGGTGAGCTGGTTGACCGTTATGCCGCTAATTTTAAGTAATATATATCATTTCAGTGGACGTTAGCCCTCCGCAAGACGACTTAACGCCGATGACAGGAACTGTAATTCGCAGTACGGGAAGCTGGTATGTGGTGCGCGCGGCCGGAGAAGACGTGAATTGCAAGATAAAGGGCAATTTCCGTCTCAAGGGCTTTCGCTGCACCAATCCCGTGGCTGTGGGCGACGAGGTGGAGGTGGAGCGCCGTGCCGACGGCTCTGCCTTCATAACCGCTATCGCTCCGCGAAAAAACTACATAATTCGCCGCGCGAGCAACCTGTCGAAGGAATTTCAAATCATAGCCGCCAACCTTGACCAGGCTCTGCTGGTGGTGACACTGACCAATCCGGTGACCAACACCACGTTTATCGACCGCTTCCTGGCCACAGCCGAGGCCTACAACGTGCCCGCAGTGGTGGTAATCAACAAGGTGGATCTGCTTGTGGACGATGACGACCGCGCCCTGCTCCGTGCCGTGAGCGACTTGTATGAATACGTGGGCTACAGAGTGGTGCAAGTCTCCACCGTCTCCGGCGAAGGCATCGACCGCTTGCGCGAAGTCACCCGCGACCGCCTGTCGCTGCTCTCGGGCAACTCGGGCGTGGGCAAGAGCTCCATTATCAATAGCCTAATCCCGGGCCTGAGACTCAGGGTGGGAGAGGTGTCGGACGCGCACCACACCGGCATGCACACCACCACCTTCAGCGAGATGCTCGACATACCCGGTGGTGGCCGTCTCATCGACACTCCGGGCGTGAAGGGCTTTGGCACCATCGACCTGGAGCGGGCCGAGGTGGCGCATTATTTCCCCGAGATATTCCGTGCCTCAAAAGGTTGCCGCTATGGCAACTGCACTCACACGCACGAGCCGGGTTGCGCCGTGCTCGAGGCTGTGAACCGTCACGAAATCAGCGAGTCGCGCTATGCCAGTTATCTGAGCATCCTCGACGAGGAAAACAGCGGCAAGTACCGCAAAGCGTTTTAATCGTATAACATCTTAGCATACAGTCCGGTATGAACAACTTGGTGAAGAAATTGCAAATGCTTGTCTGCTTGGCGGCCGTGATATGCCTCACCGCCGCGGCGGGCGCTAACGATATGCGCACTCACGTGTTCAGCAGCAGCATCAAGAGCGTGAAACTGAGCCTCGCGAGCAACGCTTATGTGCCGCCCATACTGATACTGGGGGGCGACGAACGCCTGAACGTTAACTTCGACTATCTGGACTACGACGTGCACTATCTGCGCTACAGCGTCACCCACTGCAACGCCGACTGGACCGAGTCGATGCTGATGGAGAGCGAGTATGTGGACGGCTTTAACTATGCCGACATCACCGACTATGAGCAGAGCCAAACCACATTCACACATTATTATAATTATAACTTTACCTTGCCCAACGAGAATTTCATCATCACCAAGAGCGGCAACTACCTGCTGCGCGTCTATGAGCAGGACGACCCCGACCGGGTGCTGTTCCAGTGTCGGTTTATGGTGTGTGAGAACTCGGTGAACGTGCGCCCCATGGTCACGTCGCGCACCGATGTGGACTATAACCGCGAGCACCAGCAAGTGAGCTTTGAGGTGACGGCTAAGAGCCGCGGACAGATTCGCGACCCCTATGGCGAAATCACTGCCGTGGTGACGCAAAACTCGCGCACCGACAACCAAGTGGTGGTCACTCGCCCCATGATGGTAGCCGGCGACGTGATTACCTACGACCACAACCCGGCGCTGATTTTCGAGGCCGGCAACGAGTTTCGCCGCATGGAGATAGTGAGTGAGCACTCGATTAACATGGGCGTGGAGCGGATGCAATATTTTGAACCATACTACCATGCCACCCTGTTTGTGGATCGCCCGCGGGCCGCAACGCAGTATCTCTACGACCAGACGCAGTTCGGCCGGTTCACCATCCGCAACCGCGATTGCGACTTCGGCGACAGCAACACCTGCGCCGACTATGTGGTGGCTCACTTCACGCTCGACACCGACGGTCGAATGCTCTCGGGCGGTCGGCTCTTTGTGCAGGGTGAATTCACCGAGGCTATGCCGCAAGACTGGGCGCTGATGAAGTGGGACGCTTCGCAGGGCGTGTATGTGTGTGACCTGCTACTCAAGCAAGGGGCCTATAACTATCAGTATCTGTGGGTGCCCGACGGCACCACCGTGGGTCACGCCGGAATGATTGAGGGCAACAAGTATCAGACCATCAACGAATATCTCATTTGCATCTACGACCGGCCCATGGGCGAACGCTACGACCACCTGGTGGGCTACGGGCTGGTGTATTCGGGGCGGTGATTGCTTGGCATCGCTCGCGTGGCCTCCTTATAATGGCTTTTTAGCACTATTTCACGCGCTAAACTTGCAACTTGCAACTATTATCACTACCTTTGCGGCCATTAAGGAAAAATTTCCTTAATTGTATCTCTCTGGGGCAGGCCTGGGGGATACGAGGTAATGAGCTAAAATATTTAAAACATACGAAATCAACTGATTATGAAAGCATTTGTTTTTCCCGGACAGGGAGCGCAATTTGTGGGAATGGGCAAAGAACTCTACGAGAATAATCCCAAGGCTCACGAACTATTTGAGAAGGCAAACGAAGTGCTGGGCTTCCGCATTACCGACTTGATGTTTAACGGAACAGAAGACGACTTGAAGCAAACTAAGGTGACGCAACCGGCTGTGTTCTTGCACTCGGTGATACTGGCGCTGACCATGGGCGACGAATTTCGTCCCGACGCGGTGGCCGGACACTCGCTGGGCGAGTTCTCGGCGCTGGTGGCTGCCGGTGCCCTATCCTTTGAGGAGGGACTGAAGCTGGTTGAGGCCCGTGCTCTGGCTATGCAGAAGGCTTGCGAGGCCACCCCGTCAACAATGGCCGCTATCATCGGCCTCGACGATGCCAAGATCGAAGAGGTGTGCGCCGCTATCGACGACGTCTGCGTTGCCGCCAACTATAACTGCCCCGGTCAGGTGGTGATTTCGGGCACATTTGCCGCCATCGAGGCCGCTTGCGAGAAACTCAAAGAGGCCGGAGCGCGCCGCGCCTTGCCGCTTAAAGTGGGTGGAGCGTTCCACTCGCCACTGATGGAGCCTGCCCGCGCCGAGTTGGCCAAGGCTATCGATGAGGCTCGTTTCAGCGCACCCATCTGCCCCATCTATCAGGATGTGGATGCCAAACCGCACACCGACCCCGAAGAGATTAAGCAAAATCTGGTGAAACAGCTCACCGCGCCGGTGCGTTGGAGCCAGATTATGGCGGCTATGGTGGCCGACGGTCTCACCGAGGTTGTCGAGGTGGGTCCGGGCAAGGTGTTGCAGGGTCTGTTTGGCCGCACCTATCGCGACCTTCAAGTCACCGGCATCCAGTAAACTGCCACATAATCCCTATAGGTCCTATAAGCTCTATAAGCCCTATTAGTCTTATAGGACCTATAGAAATACTATAATTCGCTAACTTCGCACAGGGATAATCATTATGGATTATTTGTTTTTTGTCATAGGGCTGGCCCTGCTTCTTGTGGGGGCTAACTATCTGGTGGACTCATCGGTGGCCATCGCTCAGCGCGCGCGTATATCCAATTTCATCATCGGGCTCACAGTGGTGGGCATGGGTACGTCGGCTCCGGAGTTGTTCATCTCGGTGTCGTCGGCTATCACAGGACATGGCGACGTGGCCATAGGCAATGTGGTGGGCTCCAACATCTGCAACATTCTGCTCATACTGGGAGTCACCGCCACCATTTTCCCGTTCACGATAGGACGCGACGTGAGCCGACGCGACATTCCGCTGGGCATTTTCGCGGCGCTGCTCCTTTTCGCCCTCTGTAACGACTCGTTTATCCCAGGCATTAGCGAGAACACTCTCTCGCGGCTCGATGCCGCGTTGTTGCTGCTCATTTTCA
Source organism: uncultured Bacteroidales bacterium (assembly GCA_902786725.1). Taxonomy (GTDB): domain Bacteria; phylum Bacteroidota; class Bacteroidia; order Bacteroidales; family Muribaculaceae; genus Sodaliphilus. The sequence goes on along the minus strand of CADADP010000024.1, from coordinate 18,977 downwards.
TCGGCTATATGTGCTGGGTGATTGTGGGCAAAGGTCGCAACCCCGAGCATGCTCTGGCCGAGGCCGACGAGCAGACTCAGTCGTCGCTTGCCGGACGTCATCCGGTGCTGCTATGGGCCATCGCGGCGGTGTCGCTGGCGGCGCTCGTGGGAGGTGGCCAACTCTTCCTTGATGCCACACAGAACATAGCGCGGCAGTGGGGCGTGAGCGAGGCGGTGATTTCTATCACCATAGTGGCGCTGGGCACATCGCTACCCGAACTCATCACGGCCGTTATCGCCGCGTGCAAGCGCAATCCCGAGTTGGCGCTGGGCAACGTCATCGGCTCCAACGTGTTCAACATACTGATGATTCTGGGCATCGCCGGACTGGTGAGCCCCATCACCATCCAGGCGGTGAACGTGGTGGACTTCATGGTGATGATTGCCGCTTCGCTGGCCACTTTCGCCATCGTTAAGACTCTTAAAAAAGACTTCTTCGACCGTGCCGAAGGCATCATCTTCCTCCTGGCCTACATTGCCTATAACATCTATCTCTTTATGCGCTGAAACGCTGCCCTCCCTGCCTTTCGCTACCCATTAAGGCTTGTTGTTGTCTATAAGCCCTATAAGCCCTATAGGACCTATAGGACCTATCCTCGTCACGGGCAAACGATTGCACATTAAAAAATCTTAAATACACACCCACTATGTAACAGCTATCTCACTTTATAATGTATCTTTACAAGCTATTTATTTGCAATCCAGAGCTAAAAATATATTATGCATAATCCAAAATAAAAACAATAAAACTTTAAAACTAAGATGAAAAAATTATTCACTTTGTTGACAATGCTAATTGCGTTCGCCACCTACGGAAGCGCTGACGACGCCTACAACGTAGCCGGTGACAACACTATGCTGTTTGGGGCTTCTTGGAATAACAATAACAGTGCGGGCGTAATGACGCGTAATTCAGCAGGCTACTATTTTTGGGAATCCTCCAGTGCGGTATCCTCAGATACAGATGTCCAGTTTAAAGTGGTTAAAAATCATAGCTGGGGGTCTACTTTCCCAAGTAATAACTATTCTGTTAAAGTACTGGCAGGAAAAAAGTTGGCTGTATACTTTAACCCCACTACCGGTGGTGTTTATACCAATTGTACGTGTGTAGTTGCTGGCACGCCAACAGATGTATTTGGCTCATCGGACACTTGGAATGTGACCAATAGTGATGCGCTAATGACGATTAATACCTCAACTTGGCTCTATGAGTGGGTGTCGGAAGAGTTTACACTCTCCACCGATAATGATGTGGCTTTTAAGGTGGTGTCTTTGAATACTTGGTATCCAGGCAGCAATATCACTCACAGGGCCACTGCCAATACACCTTACAAACTTAATGTTACCTTTAATCCTTCCACTAACACTGTTTCAAGTGACCTTCAAAAGGTTCAAGAGGTTCACACCTATACCGTGGCCGGCTCCAGCACCGACTTGTTCGGAACTACCTGGGACGCCTCCAACTCTGCCAACGACATGACCGACAATGGTGATGGCACCTACACTTGGACATCTGCGGCCGACAACTCAAGCGAGACTGTGACTTTCAAGGTCGTTGTTGATAATAATTGGAATGCTGCTTATCCTCCGAGAGATGGTGACAATGATAATAACTACGAAATTGGTGTTCCCGCCGGGCACACCCTCACCGTTACGTTCGACCCGAGTAATAACAATACCGTAAACGCTTACACCACCGGAACTCCGGTTTATCACGTGGTTGGTAGCGACGCCACCATGTTTGGCGCTGAATGGAAAGCGTTCCAGTCGGCCGGTGCAATGACTCAGGACGGCTCGGTTTACACTTGGACCTATGGCCCTGTGGCAACCGCCACCAACGGCGTACAGTTCAAGGTTGTCAAAAATGGTACGTGGGCCACATCTTATCCGTCAACCAATATCTCGGTGAATATCCCTGCGAATAACTCAATAACCATTACCTACAATCCGAGCGACAACTCGGTGAATTACACTCTCACCGACCACACACCCGCTACCTACACCGTGGCCGGTAGCAGCACAGTTCTCTTCGGTTCGCCGGCATGGGACGCTACCAACACCGCCAACGACATGACTCTTTCGGGTGGTGTCTATACCAAGACTTTTGGCCCGGCTACGGCATCGGAGGCAGTGACATTTAAGGTTGTGAAAAATCACGACTTCAATGTGGAAGCTTATCCTTCCAGTAACTATGCTATAACCGTGCCCAAGGGGCACTCGCTCACCGTGACCTATAACCCCACAGGCAATGTGGTGAGCGCCACCACGTCCGGTCCTGATCTCTACACTGTGGCCGGCAATAACACCGAGCTCTTCGGCGGTGAGTGGCTGGAGATAAACGATGCCACCGAGATGACCCTCAGCGACGGGCTCTACACTTGGACTTCGGTAGAGGCGACAGGCAACTATAACGTGGAACTGAAGGTGGTCAAGAACTGCGACCTTACCAACTCGGCCTATCCCACTACCGGCAACTACACTATCACAGTGCCTAAGGGCTACGCGCTGAAGGTGACCTACAACACCACCGGCGACGTGGTGGACGCTTCGCTCGTGGATATGCACCCGGTGAACCCCACCGGCGAGATGTATATCATAGGTGAGGTGTCGGGTAACCCCTGGCTGGCTAATGTGGGCCTCAAGATGTTGCCCAATAGCGACAACACCATTTTCAAGCTCACTAACGTGCAGATTGTGGCCGGCGCAGCATTTTCATTCGCTACCCGACTGGCCACTACCGAGGCCGACTGGACCACGTTGCAGCAGTATCGTCTCACTTCCACTGCCACTGGCGACTTCTGGCTGGTGAACACCGAGATGACCGATACCGAGAATCCGCAACAGCTCTCGCTCGACCAGTGGCGTGGCGACGACAAACCTTTCAAGATGGGCGAGACGGCCAATTATGACATCACCGTGAACCTGAACACAATGAAGGTGACCATTAAGCGCCGCTACGGAACTCTCTACATGTTCTACGGCGACCACTGGGATCCCAGCAATGGCGTGTCGATGATTACTCACGACGGATACAACTACATCCTTTCCGACGTGCTCCTCTCCGATGGCGACTCATTCCAGTTTGCCACCGAACTGAGCCAAACTGCCGGCGACTGGACCACAATCGCAAACAAGCGTCTTGGCGCTAATGCCGATGGAAATGAATGGACTGTGCAGAAGGACATGATAGGCTCTGCCATGAACAACGCTCTGCGGACCGAAAACCCCAAGGACTTTAAGATGGGCAGCGGAACCACCGCTACCTACCGCATCGTGGTGAACCCGTCACAAAACACTGTCACCCTCTTCAAGATGGCCGATGTGCTCGACGGAAAGGTGATTGTCCACCTTGAGAAGACCACTAACGTGACCGACCCCAAGATTTGGGCCTACGATAAGGAACGCACTCCGTCTGAACAAGAAATTCACGTTAACCGTCCCTCTCGCACTGTGATTGCCAACGAGCGTCTCCAAGTGTATCTGGGTGAGCCTAACGCTGCCGATGTTAAAACAGCCGACGGGCGCGAGTGGTGGACTTGGGAACTGAGTAAACCGATGTCGGACTTCTGGTTCACGCGTGGTTCTTACAATTATAACAAGAGCGACGACTCCAACGCCGACATGACCGACATCAACTGGCGTAAGTCGGGTGAAATATATCTCACATGGCCGCAAACCGGAACCGAACTTGAGGACTACACTCGCGACTACTATGCCGCTGCCGCTAAGGAGGCCGCTGTGGTGGCCGTGATGATCGAGGGACACCTCTACGTCTATTTCACCAACACTCCCGGTTGGGAGAATGTATTCTGCCATGCTTGGTACACCGACGATCACGACATCAACCACGACTTGCTCACTCCTCCGGCTCCTTACACCGGAAGCCCCACTTTCCCGGGTGCGCAGTGCGAATTTGTGGGTTATGACAACGACGGTTATAGCGTCTGGCGTATGGACCTTACAAAGGCTGGTGTGACTCAAATGCCTACCGGAATCCTCTTTAATAATGGTGTTAGCAACCACATGGACTATGCAACGGGCGAGACAACCTCTAAACCGTCAGAACAAAGTAGCGACAACGAGTATAAGAACGGTACTTGCTACGACTACTGCGGTGTGGTGGTGCTGGGTAGCTCACTTGGTGGCATCATCAGCGGAGGCGTTGTCAACGGACCGGTTTACACCATTGAGGACGAACTTATAGGAGTGTATTTCGACGAGCGTGCCGAGACCGTAGTGGTGGCCGACGGCTCTAACCACACTGTCTATGGCGCTCTCTACTGCAAGGATAAGAACAACTTTGTCACCACAAGTTATGTGGAGCGCTCGGTGCAGAAAGAGGGGCAAATCAACTATATGAAGACTAACTACGTGGGCTCTCTGCCCGACCGCTACGACCAGAGCAACTGGGTGAAGCTCACTCTCTCTATGAACTATCCCGGATACGTCGAAGGCAACAAAGATGAGCAGTTGCGTCTGTTGCGCGGCTATGTGGGTCGCGTTATACCGGCGGGTAGCGTCAAGGCTCAGCTGGCCGATTTGGTCAACCCCACTATGCACCTGGCTTTGGATGCTCTGCCCGATCCGAGTACGCTCCAAGAGAACACTTACTACGAGAATCCTAACGTCTATGTTATCAGTAGCCTTGGCGGAAGCCAGACGGGTACCGATAAGTATGGTCGCACCTACGACTTCTTCTTCGTTACTCCCAAGCCCAACGAGTTCGCTACTATCACTTGGGCCGTCTATGGCGGTAACGGCAAGTTCTACGCGCCCACAAGTGGCTGGTACGACTTCGACGGCGGACAGCGTTACAACATCAACGGATATGACCTCAACGGTTACTTCCCCGTGGAGTGGGATGCGCAGAGCATGCCGGCCGATATGGAGAACTACAAGGGACAGCTCTTCTCGTTCAAGGGTATTGTTCACTATAACGAGGCTTCGACCGGTGGCGGCAGCGGTGTGCGTCGCAAGTATGGCGAAGTGTCGGGAACTCCGCCCTATACCTACAAGACTAACGTCAACACCTCGTCTTACACCATTTCGCCTATCGACCTCAACCCGCAGGGCAACAGCATCATCACCTCGGTGGAGGCTGTGGAGGTGGCTCCGGCCGATGTGGAAAGCGTGACCTACGTTGACGTGATGGGACGTCAGAGCTCTCGTCCGTTCGAGGGTGTCAACATCGTGGTGACTCGTTACGCCGACGGCTCGGTGCAGACTACCAAGGAACTGCGTTAAACCGATAACTTGGCTGATGGCTTCGCCGTGACCGGCGGGCCATCGCCTACCGATACTTGCGAGGGGTGCGGATTTTGGTTCGCGCCCCTCGTTGCGTCGGCCCGAGAACGGACATCGTCTCTCACAAAGCGGTACCTATATGCCTTATAAGGCCTATTGTCGCCTTCGGTGGCTTATTCTCTAACATGTCAAGGAACTCTTTCCGGCAAATCCCACATCGGTGGTTTGCCTTTGACTCTGCAAAGTTATCATCTCATAGCAGCCCTGTCAATGTCATTTTCTGCATTCAGCCCAATCCCGCTTCAGCACTTCATTCATCGCATTATCTGTCGGGCTGCAAGGTGTTTTTTATTGCGATTGCGAAAAAAAGTATTAATTTTGTAGTCGGGCAGTCTGCGACTGTTATTTTTAAGATTAATTCGTAACGAACTATATGATGAAATTAACATTGTTTTTAGGTAACCTGGGAACCGGCGAGATAATTCTGCTGGTAGTGGTGGTGCTGCTGCTCTTTGGCGGCAAGAAGATTCCCGAGCTTATGCGCGGCATGGGCAAGGGCGTGCGAAGCTTCAGACAGGGCATGGCCGAAGTGGAAGACGAAATCAAGAAACCGCTTTCCGAGGCCGATGAAGCTAACGCTGAGCGCGAGCGCGGCAAAAACGAATAACACACGCCGTGGCGCTGATTGACCGGCACAATAACGACGGCAACGGGCAGGAAATGTCGTTCTGGGACCACCTCGATGTCTTGCGAGGTGTGCTTCTGCGCACCCTTGCGGTCGTTGTCTCCGTGGCGGTTGTGCTGTTTGCCGTCATGCCGCGACTGTTCGATGCCGTGATTCTTGCTCCATGCCGAGGCGACTTTGTGCTCTATCGTGCATTCGCCCGTGTCACGGAATGGATGCCGTTTTTACCGCAATTCACCACCGATGGCTTCCACGTGGAGCTAATCAACATCCAGCTCGCCTCGCAATTCTTTATCCACATTTCCACATCGTTTTGGTTGGCTCTGGTCATATCGTTTCCGGTGGCTCTGTATCTGCTGTGGACTTTTGTGGCCCCGGCTCTTTACGAACATGAGAAACGCGGTGTGCGGGTGGCGTTCCTGCTGGGAAATGTAATGTTCTTTATAGGCGTGGCTGTGGGCTACTATGTGGTGTTCCCGGTGACACTGCGTTTTTTGGCCGATTATCATGTCAGCGCCATGGTCCCAAATCAGATTTCGCTCGACAGTTACATCGACACTTTCTTGATGCTGCTGTTTGTCATGGGTCTCGTGTTTGAATTGCCACTTGTGGCGTGGCTACTGGGCAATTTGGGCGTGCTAAAGCGCGAATTTTTCGGAACCTATCGCCGCCATGCCATTGTGGGCCTGCTTCTGCTGGCCGCGTTCATCACTCCCACAGGCGATCCTTTCACCCTGATGATTGTGTTCCTGCCTATCTATGCCCTGTGGGAACTCAGTGCCATGATTGTGCCTCACGCGGCGTCGGCGCAATAAAAATGGCGCATCGGAAGCGTGATTTTTAAAATAAAGTATTAAATTTGTAGATTATTCAAGAAAATGCGTAATTTAGCGCGTCGTCAGCTTATGCCGAGAGGCGCGAAACGGTGGGATGGCACAGACTGTGAAAAAGAACGGCAATAAGGTGCTCAAGTGGGTGGGAATCTCGCTTGGAGCGCTAGTGCTGTTGCTTGTGCTACTGCCGTTTACGCTCTATATCCCCTGGGTGCAGAATGTGGCGAAAAACTATGCATGCCGGTGGGCAAGTGAGGCCACAGGCATGGAGATCAGCATCGACCGTATCCTCATTGAGTTCCCGCTCGATGTGAGCGTGGATGGGGTGCTGATTTTGGACCAGCAGTGCGACACAATGGTGCAGGCCGCAAATCTCACCGCCGGCGTCGCCTTTATGCCATTGCTTAAATTACAGGTCGAGGTTGATGAGGCTCAGCTGACCGATGGCTACTACAAGATGCACGCCGAGGACTCGTCGATGCACCTCAAGGCGCGCGTTAATCACGCATTGGTGAAGGGTATCGAAGTTGATTTGAACAAAAATGCGGTGTCGGTTAGCGACGCTCTGCTGCGTGGCGGTGATGTGTCGCTCGATTACCTGCCTTATATGGCGGTGGAAAAGCCCGATACGGCCGCCACTGCGCCGTGGCACGTGGAAATGGGCAAGATTGCGCTGGAGCAGGTCAACTACTCCATGCGGATGCTGCCCGCAATCGACCGCCTCACCACTTATGTGGCAAGGGCTGAACTCAACAACGGTGTGGTGGATACCGGCGACAAAATCGTGGATGTGAAGTCGCTGGAAATCGACTCGGTGGATTGTCGCTACTATTACCTCTCCGAGGCCGATGCTCGCGCTTATGATGCGTCGCATCCGCCGGTGAGCGATGTCCATTACGAGAAGGCCGACAGTTTGCCGTGGCGAGTAACCGGCCACCATCTTAACCTTACCAATGGTAGTGCCGTGTATGCCGTTGCTGGTAAATCGCCTGCCGACGGACTGGATATGAACCACTTGGCGCTCACAGGGGTGAACATTGAGCTCGATAGCCTCATTAACGAGGGCATTAAGACAAGTCTCTGCATCAGGCAACTGACGGCGCGCGAGCGCTGTGGACTGGACCTGCGTAGCGGCAAGGGTTTTGTGGCGCTCGACGAGAATAGCATCACAGCCCGTGGCGTGGAACTGAAAACCATGATGAGTGAACTAAGAGTCGATGCTTACTTGGATAATAGTTTCCTCGATTCCCGAAATCCCACCGGGCGAGCCAATGTCAATACCGACATGAGCATCGCTCTGCAAGAAGTGGCACAGGCTATACCGGCCATGCGTCCCGTGCTTGGCAACATCCCGCAGTATAAGCCCCTCACCGTAACCGGTAGCATGAGCGGTTCACCGCAGATGATGATGATCGACAACCTTGTGGCCAATCTGCCTGGATATGCTCGGGCGCAAGTTGGCGGCAATGTGTATAACGTGATGGATATGAATCGCTTGGCCGGTGATATCGACTTCGATGTGGACATAGCTAACGTGGACTTTGTTAAGCCCACTCTCATGGACATGGCCATGCGCAAGCAGGTGGACATCCCGCCAATGAGCCTCACCGGGAACGCGAGCTTTGGCGGTGGCGAATATAGCGGTGCCGGCCGAGTGAAGTTGGCTACCGGCGAACTGCTGGCCGATGGCCGCTTCAGTGGGTCGGCTGAGCGATACAGGCTCGATGCCACCATGAACTCGTTCCCCGTTAACCGATTCCTGCCCAAGATGGGCGTGGGTGAACTCACCGGCCACATAATGCTCGAGGGCAATGGGCTGGACATCTCACGGCCTACTACCTCGGTCAACGCACGTGTGGATATGGCCAGTGCGGGCTACAACGGCACTGTGTACCGCGACCTTTATGCCGACGTACGGCTCAGCAATGGGGCCGCGTCGGGTACATTGCGATCCTATAACAAGAATTGCGACCTCGACATGGATTTCTCCGGCTCCATCAGCGGCAATGAATACCGGTTTATGGCTGAAGGTGCCATCAAGGATTTGAACCTCAACGCACTTGGCCTATACAAAGGCGAGTGCTACGGGCGCATGAACCTGGCGGCGCAGGGCGTGGTGAATCTCAAAACTATGAATAACGATGTTACGCTGGATGTGACTAATATGAACTGGCATTTCGATGGCGATGAGTTCTTTACCAACTCGGCTCGCGCTACTTTCTTCTCGGCCGACAGCGTGGTGCGAGCCACACTCGACAACGAGGATACGCAACTGCGCTTCGCTGCCGACTGCGGCGTGGATACGCTACTTTCGCGATTCAAACGCAGTGCCGATATAGCCATGATGCAGGTGGATAAGAAGTGGATCAACATCGACACGCTGCAGCGGGCTCTGCCGCCGTTCAATTTGTCGCTCGATATGGGCTATAATGGCTTGGTTCAGCGATATGCGCGCAAGTACAACGTCAATTTCAAGGATGCCACGATGCGTGTGAGAAACGACACCACTATCAACATCCACGGTGCCGTCAGTTCCTTGCTCTATGGCACCACTCAAATCGACACACTCACTATCCATGCCACTGAATACAAGAATAAATATCTGGCTTTCGCCGTACACATGGGAAACAAGCCCGGCACGTGGGATGAGTTCGCCACAGTGGATGTTCATGGTGGTGTGCTTGGCTCCACTGTGGATTTCTTGGTGGAGCAGCGCAACATCAAGGGGCAACAGGGCTATCGTGTGGGCCTCAATGCCAAGTTGGACAAAGATATGATTGATGTGCGCCTCTTCCCCAAGGAGCCGGTGATAGGCTACAGAAAATGGAGCGTGAACGACGGCAACTACGTGAACGTGAACTACGTGAACCTGGATATGAACGCCAATCTGCGCCTGCAAAGCGACTCGAGCGCCGTGGCCGTAACTACTGTCCCTAATGAAGCGCGTGGGCGCGACGACATACGCGTGCAGCTCGAGAACATAATACTCGAAGAATGGATGCAGTTGCTCCCGTTTGTCCCCGAAGTGAAAGGTCGCGCCGATGCCGACATAATGCTCACCTACGATGGCAAGCAGATATGGGGCGACGGCTCAGTGAAACTGAGCGACCTGGTGTATGAGCGCCGAAAGATTGGCGATATGGCACTTGTGTCGAAACTGACTTTTGATCCGGCTACCGGCAACGTGAATTTGAATGCCGACATGGAACTAAACGGCTCCAAGGTGGCGTTCGCCTATGGAACACTCAACGATACCACTGCGTCGAGTCCGCTTAACGTGTCGCTGAAGATGGACCGCTTCCCGCTGGACAAGGTGAGCCCGTTCATCCCGGGCCGATTGATAAGGCTTCGCGGGTATGTAAATGGCGACCTTTCTGTAAAGGGGACTATGGATAAGCCCATTCTCAACGGCTTCATCGAGCCCGACTCGGCTCGCGTTTACCTGCCACGATATGGTAGCCAACTGCGCTTTAGCCAAACTCGTGTGCCGATGGAGAACAGCGTAATCAAGTTCAACAACCTGGGCGTGATAGGCATCAACGATAATCAGGTGACTATGAATGGTGCCGTGGATATAAGCGACTTGAGTAATATGCTGATTGACTTGCGCCTTAACGGCCGCAACGTGCAGTTCGTCGGAAGCGAGCAGCGGCGGTTCAGCGAGGTGTTCGGCAAAGGGTTTGCCGACCTCTCTGCTACCGTAAAAGGCGACGGAAAATCAATTAAAGTCAGAGCCGACATGGCATTGCTCCCGGCCTCCAATATCACTTATGTGCTCAAGGAAGATGTCTCCACCATAACCAAGACCGGAAACCGGGAAATGGTGACGTTTATCAATATGAACGACACCACCACCGCTACCTCCGCCGAGCAACCGTTGCCGTCGAGCACGGCTATCGATGTGCAAGCCAATGTGAGGATTGAAGAGGGTGCCAAACTCAATGCCTATATATCCGAGGACGGCAACGACCTGCTGAATATTGTGGGTAACGGTAATCTCAAGTATTCATTGGATTTTGCGGGAAAGGATAATCTGGTGGGCCGACTGATAGTGGAAAGTGGCCGGGTGAGATATTCTCCACCGGTGATTTCCACAGTAAACTTTGAGTTTGACCCGGGCAGCTATATCGAGTGGACAGGCCAGCTGATGAATCCTAAACTTCACATAAGCGGCTCGGAAAAGAAACGTACCAGCGTCACGAATACCGACGGCGGCTCGCGACTTGTGGATTTCTTGATAAAACTGAATGTGGGTAACACGCTTAGCAACATGGATCTTAAATTCGACCTTGAAGCCGGCAATGATGCCGCTGTAGCCAACGACCTGCAGACTATGACCGAGCAACAACGCTCCACGGCCGCCATGAATATGTTGCTCTATGGCTCTTATCAGGGCGTGAACCAGAGTAGCTCAGGCGGATTCAGCACATCGGGCGCGCTTAATTCGTTCCTGGCCTCGCAACTCAACAGCTGGGCGGCCAAGTCGCTCAAAGGGGTGGATTTGAATTTCGGCATCAATCAGTATGATGCCGGAACCAACGGCCGTTCCAAAACAGAGACCAGCTATTCTTATCGTTTGTCGAAGTCGCTGTTCAACGACCGATTCAAGATTGTAATTGGAGGTGAATACAGCACTGATGCATCGAGTGAAGAAAACTTCTCTAAAAACTTGATAAGCGACATATCGTTTGAGTACCACCTTTCTGAGTCGGGTAACCAGTATGTGCACCTGTTCCGCCACACTGGATACGAAAGTGTGCTCGAAGGGCGGATAACCACCACTGGCGTGGGATATGTGATTAAGAGAAAACTTTACGACCTGCGTCACCTCTTCCGGCGGAATAAGCAAGCGCCGCTGCCACAGCCTGAGGCGGGCGAGGCGGTGAAACCCACTGCGGTGAAGCCGGAGCATGCAAGCGATTCGTTAAAAGAGAAATCAGCATCCGAACAATGAGAACCGAGATTAACATATTGAGGTTTACAGCCATAGCCGCCGTTCTGGCGCTACTTGTGTCGTCGTGCTCCACAACCAGCAAGTTGCGTCCCGGCGAAACGCTCTATACCGGCGTGAAAAAACTGAGCTACACTTCCGATTCCACTAAAATCGAAAGCTCGGTTAAAAGCCAGATATTCTCCGCGATTAACGTGAAGCCAAATAATCCACTCTATTCACCCTACTATCGCACGCCGTTCCCGATAGGGTTGTGGGTGTATAACCACTGGGACAGCAAATCCACAGGTTTTAAGGGCTGGCTGTATAAGAAACTGGTGTCGTACCCGGTGCTGATTAGCCGAGTGCGCCCCGACACGCGTGTGCAGATGATTAACACCCTGCTGCAGGACAACGGATATTTCGACTCCGAGGCCAGTTATGAACTGCATTACAAGGATTCAACGCAGAAGAAAGCCAAGATAAGCTACGATGTGCATGTGAAGGAACCTTACCGCATCAGCCGAGTGATGTATCTGAACGATAGCACTCACGTGGGGCATCTAATCGATTCTGTGGCTATGGCCAACACGTATTTCCGCGCCGGAAGCCGTTACTGCTTGGATTCGCTTAACATGGTGCGAATCAATATCGCAAATGTGTTGCGCAACAACGGCTACTACTATTACCGACCGGAATACATCGAGTATCGAGCCGACAGCGTGGAGCAAAAGCGACGAATTGCGTTGCAGATGGTGGAGGCGCCGAATCTGCCACCGGAGGCACATGAGCAGTTTGTGGCAAATGAGGTTTGGGTATCGGTTCGCGGTACAGCAGAGAACGTCACGCCCGACACTGTAATTACTCGGAACTGCACTATAGTGCGTATGGAGCCGGTGAGAGTGAAAAACAACCTGATTACGAGCAATATAACTTGGCGCAAGGGGCGGCCGTTCAGAGTCAGCAGCATGGACCGCATGCAGATGCGGCTTTCTCGCACGGGAGTTTTCAGCGATATAGATATGCAAGTAGAACCGCTCGACAGCGTTAATGCCGACGGAAAGAGACTGATGAACGTGAAAATCGCTTGTAAGCTCGATGCCCCGTATGAGGTTAAATTTGAAGTGCAAGGTACATCCAAGTCGAATAGTTACATCGGCCCCGGACTGAACCTGAGTATCTCTCACAAAAACGTGTGGGGTGCCGGCGAGCAACTTTCGGCTAAATTTCGCGCCGGATATGAGTGGCTAACGTCGGGTGGCGGTGCCGGAGGTAACACTAATTCTTATGAGTTTGGCGGCGAGGTGTCACTCGCTTTGCAACGGCTTCTCGCGCCGGCGTTTGTTGACCGTTCGCGACGCTATGTGAACTGGACCAGTTTCTCGCTAAGTGGCAGCATTCTTAATCGTCCCAGTTACTTCAAGATGATGCAACTGGGTGGAAAAATCGCTTGGGAATGGCATGCCAATCGGCATTCGCTCAACGAATTTATCCCGTTTAAACTCACCTACACAAAGTTGCTTAGCCGAACCGAAAAATTTGAGTCCGCTATTGCCGGTAACCCTGCCCTGGCACTAAGTTTTCAGAATGTGTTTATCCCTATGATGCAGTATAGTTACACCTACGATAACACATTTGGGCCTAACGAGATAACTCTTAACACCAGTGTGTCTGAGGCCGGCAACCTGTTTTCCGGAATTTGGCGCGTGTGTGGAGTGAAAGGCACTAAGAAGATGCTTGGCACACCGTTCTCGCAATTTGTTAAGGCTCAGGCGCAAGTGGTGTGGAAACGCTACTTCGGTGAGGAAAGTTGCATTGCCGGGCGTGTGTTTGTAGGTGCCGCTTATGCCTACGGTAACTCGTCGGAGGTGCCGTTCAGTGAGCAGTTCTATGTGGGTGGTGCCAATTCGGTGCGAGCCTTTGCCGTGCGCTCGATAGGCCCTGGTAGATATGCCCCCGAGGCACGCACAGTTTATTCGTTCTATGACCAGACGGGTACCTTTAAGTTTGAGACTAACTGGGAGTATCGTTTTCCATTGTTCAGCTATTTCAAAGGGGCGGTATTTGTGGATGCCGGCAACGTTTGGCTACTGAAAGAAGACCCATATCGCCCGGGCGGGAAGCTCAATGCTAAGAGTTTCTTCAAGGATTTGGCTGTAGGAACCGGCATTGGCCTGCGCTTCGATATGCAGATGCTGGTGGTGCGTGCTGATTTGGCTTTCGCCATTCACGCGCCATACGATACCGGTAAGAGTGGATACTACAATATCCGCAGGTTTAAGGACGGCTTGGCGTTCCATCTCGCTATCGGTTACCCGTTCTGAGGTCATGTCCACTGTGCTTCATCGATTATGAAGGTGTAAATGAAAATTAATTTGTCCAAATTTATTTGTTTTTGTTAATAAAATTTTGTTTTGTAAACAAAATGTGCTATTTTTGTACTCAAAATAAAATAACAAAGATAAATGAAACGAATTTTTATTTACATTTCCATCGCAGTGATGACGATGAGCTGTAATACTGGTTTGAATACCACCAGTAATACAAACACGGTGAACAGAAATGAATATGGTGAAGGCGTGGATCAGCCTATTCACAGGTTGCGTCCCCAACAGCCGCAGTTAGTGGACTATCGTCAGCCGGCCACGCAGACCGAGCATGTGCAGGGTGGTACTTTAACGGCGAAACGAGTTTCGGGCGGTGGCGGTTCGTGCGCTTGCTGTGGAGAGGTGTGCAACTGTTGCGATAAGGCGTTGTGTCGTGGAACATCGCTTGCAATTCCGGCCGGTGCCAGTGGTGATGGTAAGGACCTGATGCGCACCTTGCTCAATAAGGATTACAGTATAGTGGAGTATGACTTCACCCCCGATGTACCCAAGGCTATGGTGTGGATTGATGAGCCTGTAACCGAGGCTAAAGAGGACCTACTCAAGGAAATGAATCAGAATGGTAGCCGTGTGATGCCACGAAGTGCGTCGATGTCGCAGACCGACAACGATATGTTCTTTTATTTCACTCAGGGCATCGACAAGCCAGAACCGCTTCGCTTCAGAATTCAGTATTATGCCGACGACCCTCTGGAGTATAGTAGTATTAAGTTCCTTATCGATGGTTTCGAGTATGAGTATGAACCCGACAAGACCCATCGTGGACGCGAAGGTAAGCGTATGTACTGGGAGAATAGCGACGAGCCTCTGAAGAGTAGCGACAAAGACCTTGTGTATGCTCTGAGCCACTGCAAGTGGGCCCGTGCCACAATAGTGGGCGACCGTGGAGTGAACCACGTGCGTATGCTCTCGGATGCCCAGCTCAAGGCGTTCTATAACACTCTTAAACTATATCTGCTCCTTGGCGGAGAATTATAACAAGAATACGAAAAACGCACAAGATATTTTAAGATTAGCAATAATCTCATAAGTGATTGGTAGCCCGATTCGGTTTGTGGTTTCACATTAACCGAATCGGGTTTATTCTGATAACAGGCTTGGACCCACAATTAGAGTAATCAGCAGGCACATACGAGCATAAAAAAGAAGGGCATAGGGATTAGATTCCTTATGCTCTTTTTCATACACGTCCTATGTGCTATTCCACGTGGACGTTCTTGCTCTCTCGGCTCCTGTTTCTTAATGAAAACGGCCTAAAGAGGTGTGCATTAAAGCAGCTTCACATCAACAACTTTCTCAGCTTCGTCGCTTTCAACGGCAACTTTTCCCTCACGGGCAAGCCATCCAAGAGCTGCGAAGATTTCCTTCTCTTTCAACTTCGTTGCTTTCTTGAGGCCCTTCAGTTCCAGTGCGCCTTCAGCGTCGTTAAGAGCGTTCCAAACGGCTCCTGCCCAAAGTCCAATAGTTTCAACGTTCATAATTGTAATAAATTAAGTTAATAAATATGTTTGTGTTTTAGTGTGTTATGAATTAAAACATTCTCAAACACGGTGCAAATTTAGTTCAATTTTATGTTATAAAACATATTTTTGGCGTAAAATGTTAAGTATGTGCTATGCAAACGTTTGCATTGTACTAAAGGTGGGACGGGCCAATTTTAGGGGGTAGTGGCGTGAATTTTGTAGTGGCCTTGGGGTAGGGTGAGGGTTGATGTGTTGCCTGTGAGTGAGACGGGTGAAGCGTGCTTGCTACCTTCTGTCACGGTGAAGTGACTGAATGGTAGTCTCACGGTGGCTGTGCTGCCCACGGGCACAGTGATGGTGAGTGTAATGCTGCTAAGTTCTTGAGAACGAGCCCATTCCGAGGTAGCGAGTCCGAGCGGCGTCATGATGCTGTATTTGGCCCAGTGGAGTTTTTTGGGGAAGACGGGCTCGATGATGATATGGCGGTATCCGGGTTGTGCAGGGTCGAGCTTAAGTCCTGACAGACAGCGATAAAACCATGTGAGGCCGCCGCCGAACATGGGGTGGTTGCGGGAGTTTTTGCCGTCCCACTGTTCCCACGTGGTGGTGGCGCCTTGCGCAATCCAGTGGCCGAAGCTTGGGTAGGTGGTTTGGGCCATTGCTTCGTAGGCGAGTTCGGTGAGGCCGTTTTGAGTTAAAGTGTTGAAAAAGAGGGATGCGGCGTATATTCCGGTGTCAATATGGCCTGAGGCCGCGTCAATACTGGCTTTGAGTGCATACTGCACCTTTTTTTTCAAATTTGGCTGTTCGGGCAGTCCCATAGCGAGGGCGAAGATGTCGCCGCCGTAAGGTCCGTAGGAGCCTTTTTCGGGGTTGAAAAATGTGCGGTGGAAAGCGTCTTTTGATGTTTGCGCCATGTGGCTGAATGTGTCGGCATCGTGGTAAAGGCCAAGAATGCGTGCCACATCGGCGGTGATGGAGGCGCATTTCCAGAAGTACCACGTGTGAACGAGGGCTTTGCTGACGAATGGTCCGGGCGGGCACCAGTCGCCGAGAGTGACCCAGAGGCACGAGTCTTTTCGCTCCATAATGCCGTCGGTGACGAAACGGCGCATAAATTCCACGTGTCGTTTCATGGCGTTGTAGTTGTCGGCCAGGATTTGCTTGTCGGCGTAATGGAGGTAGAATTCCCAGGGTATTATGTTGATTGCTGCTCCCCAGGGAACTCCGCCGCCGGCGGTAGGTTGCCAGGGCGCGGCGTTAGGCACGTATCCTGTGGAGTCGATTTGTGCGCCGCGGATGTCGGCTATCCATTTGTTGTAGAACGCCGCTGCGTCGAGGTTTTCCATCGCGGCTGCACAGGCGACTTGTCCGTCGCCGGTGTAGGCTGTTCGTTCGCGGTGTGGGCAGTCGCTGGCTATGCTGCCGTGCATGTTGTCGAGTTGGCTACGGACGTAGCAGTCATTGATTTTGTTGAACAGGTCGTTGGAGCAGGAGAAGTGAGCCGTTTGTCGCACGTCGCTGTTGACGGCTTCTGCCACGATGTTATGGGTGGTGAGGGGTCCGTTCCATCCGCTAATGGTAACGGTGTGGAATGCGAACCATGTGAATCGAGCGTTGTAGCACTCGTTGCCTTTGCCGCTGAGTATGTATCGGTTAGTGCCTTGTTTCCATTCGCTGCCGTAGTCGATGGCGATGGTGTCGCCCCGGTTGCCGTTGATTCCGCTAAGCCTGACCCAGCCGGAGATTTCTTCGGGGAATGTGACCACATACGTGCCGTTGGCCGTGGCGGTGATTGAGGTGGGGGCGTATCGGCGGCACACTTTGTCGGGCGGGCCATTCTGCGCGAAGAGGTCGCCGCATGGAGCCTTGCGGACGGTGGCGTTTTGCCACGAGGTGTCGTCGAATCCCGGCTTGGACCATCCCGGGTGCTCGCGGGTGGCGTCGTAGGTCTCGCCCAGATACGGGCCGTCTTCGATGATTGCGCTGTGGCAGGCTTTCCAGAGGGTGTCGGTGGGGACGACCGTGGTGGTGCCGTCGTCGTAGGTGATGATGATTTGTCCAAAGAGGCGTGGTGAGCCGTATGGCTCGGTCATGCGTCGCTGTCCGGCGGGGTGCAAGGAGTTGTAGAAACCATTGCCCAGAATGGCGCCCACGGCGTTAGAGCCGCGGTGAAGATATTGTGTGATGTCGTATCCCACGTATGGGACACGGAAATCTGTGAAGTTGTCGCCAATGGGGATAAAGCCGTGGTCGAGGGCGGGTCGGTGGTCGTAGTTGGTCTGGTTAGGCGAGAGAACTTGGTCGCCCACTCGGGAACCGTTGACGTAGAGTTCAAAGTATCCCAGTCCGGTGCCGAAAAACAGTGCAGACTTGACATTTCGCTCGATGCTGAACTCGCGTCGCAGAAGTGGCGCGGGTGATGTGATGCCGCTGTAGAACGATGCTTGGTCGGTGTGCCAGGGCGCGCCTATCCACTGGCATTTCCATAGCGAATGGTTCATGATGCCGGTGGTGAATAGCGCCATGCGGCTCCAAGGCGATGCGTCGTTGTTGCGGTCCCACACGCGCACCTGCCAGCCGTATTGGGTGGCGCTTGAGAGTGGTGTGCCGGCATATCGGACAAGGAGAGAGTTGTCTGAAATCACTTTTCCGCTGTTCCACATGGTGTGCTTGTCGGCAAGTCTGATGACTCGAATCTCGTAGGCTTTTTGGCTGAGGCCGTGCTTGCCCGGTTTTGGGTCGTTGACCCACGAAAATCGCGGTTGGGGCACATCGAGTTGGGTGGGGTCGGTTTGGTATTCGCATGTGAGACGGGTCGGTGATATCGTAGCGGCTATTATGTTGCCGCAGAGCATGGTTGTGAACAGGATGGAGGTGAGTGGGCGTAGCATCATAATACTTGAACTTCTTTTTGGGGTGTTGTGTAGTGCAAAATTAGTGGAAAGAGTGCGCATAAAAAAATGCGGAACGAAGTTTTTTCAATATTTTGGCGGAATAGTTGGTGGGATTTTAACCGCGAATGAACGCAAATTATTGATAGTGGGTGGAGGATTTTGAACATAAATTGCCATGAATTTCACACAAATTGGAGGATAATGAGTGTGAAATAACAGGTCGAATAGGGCTTATAGGTCCTATGGGGCCAATTGGGCTTATAGAGCTTATTGGGCTAATCGGGCCAATCGGGCCAATGGGCCGGGATGGGAGATAATAGGGTGGGATAGGGTTTAATGGGCCGGGATGGGGGATAGTGTGTTGTTATTCTCGCCAAGTCGCTTTGGGGGACAAATTTATATCTCTATTTTGACTTTTACAAAACAATTATTATCTTTGCCATGCGGTGTGGCAACATCCCGCACGACATTGCGACAAAAAACGAAAGCGTTATGCT
>CADADP010000023.1 GCA_902786725.1 uncultured Bacteroidales bacterium | reverse complement strand
CCTCGACGACGAGAACCGCGCCTACCACGCGCTGCTGCTCACCCAGGCCCAGTTCCGCAACAATATATATCCCGACACCGACACAATCATCAACCGCGCTCTCGACTTCTACGCCGACAACCATAATCGTGAACGACTCACACGAAGCCTGATTTATAAAGGTGCCATTTACGAAATATCCCAAAAACCAGTTGACGCAATGAAGTTATATCTTCTTGCTGAACAAAACGCTTCTACTAATGACTATCTAAATCTTGCAAGTGTCTATCTTCGTAAAGCAATCATATATCGAGATTATTTCTCTATATATAAAGAAGATTTAAGAAGTTTTCAGAAATCACTCCATTATTATTCTGAATTAGGAAACAAACCATTGCAGTTGTTCTGTCTGATTCAAGTCGGTGGTCTATATAGAGAATTTATGGAGGACAGCGCATTCATATACCTTGAACAAGCTAAATCTGTTTCACGCCAATTATGTGATACAGCAAGCTTTGTGAGGTGTAATGAGTATATCGCACGACAACTTTTGGCGGATTCATGTTTCAAGGGTTGCATTGATACTATACTTCAAGTTATGCAATTACCTGATAAATATCGGTTAGATGATGAATGTCTGGATTTAGCCTATTCTTATGCAGTTCTGAAAAATGTGGATTCGGCAGAGTATTATTATGGTAAAGTTTCAGATAAACCGGCTGATGCAGTAGAGGTCGTAATGAGGCACTATACATTGGCAAAGATTGATGAGGCGAAAGGAATCTATAAAGAGGCATATAATCACATGTGCTCAGTAAAGTCAATTTCCGAATCAATTATCAGCAACAAGCAAAACAAGGCTATCTACCAACAGGTTTTATCGCATTCAGACATGACGAGAAGAGGTTACTTAAATCTTGTTGAGAAATTTGTGCGATATGATTTGATTTATTTCATAATTGCCCTTGTCATTCTTCTGGTAATATCAATAATCGTTTTTATTACTATATCTGCGAAGAGGAAAAAACTCACCAGTTACAAAAATATGGTTGATCAATATGAAATTGAACTTGCTCGTATTGCAGAACATTCTTTCACAAAATTAAGCAGTTTAACCGGTGAGAATGAAGCATTAAAACTAATTGTTGATAATCATATCTTAATGATTCGTCATTTAGTTGAATCATCTTACAATCTGCCAACTCGAGAATTCATGGCTCACTTTAATGAAATCGTTAAGTTCTCATCAAAATCGAATGAATATTTTTGGCAAAATCTGCGAAAGTATGTGAATGTTAAGTATTCTCATATAATAGATCACATTAAAGAACGAAGTGTCGGGTTAAACGAAAAAGAGATTGCCATAGTGGAACTGACGTGCTGCGGGTTTAATTCTCAAGAAATTGCCGTATGCCTCGGATACCATGATAGTGATAGTGTTCGTTCACTTAAATCTAGAATTAAAAAGAAATTAAATACTCCTTTACCTCTTGAACAATATATCTCTGGGTTCAATAAATAGAACTAAATTATGATTCCGTCTCGGCCTCAACCGCTATTGTTTCGGTTGTAGTGCATATTTCCATTGAATATCAGATGTTTACACGGGTATTGTCTCGTGCGAAAATTTGATGTTATGCCCAATACTGCGTAATTTAGCACACGAAAAAAGTTGAAATAGCGTATGAGAATTAATCTATTGGGCATAATGCTTTTGATTTCATTTATGGGGCAACTCAAATCAGAGGAAGTTATTATTACGCATACAAGTAGTAACACTTTTGATGAAACGCCTGCATTGGATAGTGGACGAGATTAGCAGCGGGCGAGTCGTAATCCATGACGACAGTGGCGGCTACCAGGTTAAGAACTTCCTCGTGACACCGGCCTGCCACGAGTTCACATTCATCTGCCCCCTGCAAGGCACGCTATATATCACCATTACCACACCTCACGGCGACACCTACGCCGGCACCACAGAAAACTAATAAATCGGCTTGTAATAAGCCGATTAACCAATAATTAACTAATTAAAAACAACTAAAGCGATGAAGAAATTATTCATTTTTTCAGCCGCGTTAATCGTGGCAATCAGCGCTAATGCGCAAATCACTTTCAATGAGCGTGGTAAGATGATGATTGGAACCAATCCTACCACAGAGTGGGAACAGACCCATAACTATCGCGACACCACCACTATGGTGCGTATCTTCGGTGAAGGCGACCACGGTAGCAACGTCCGCATTTCGTGTTAAAATCGAAATTTATTAACCATTAAGATAGTACAATTATGAAAAAAAGATGTAATTTTGATTCACAGAACATTTATTAACAACTAAAAACAAATGGCTTATGAAACGAATTCTACTAATTTTGGCCGCGATAATTCTTTGCGGCAGTGCTGTAAAAGCACAAAGTGATTACAAGCCTATGGTGGTTGAGGGCCGAACTTGGACTTATTTCGCCAGTCACTATGACGGAGAGCTGGGTGAAACCGGTCCGGAGTTCCTGTATAACATAACCATTGACGGCACAACTGAGATTGGCGGAGTCACCTACCATAACGCATACCGCTATAAGGGTGACAAGCTCGACAAGAACGCAACTCAGCCCGCGGCATATCTGCGCGAGGACGGGAAAAAAGTGTATGCGATAATGAATACCGAATCCGACCCTGAATTCATGCTTGGGGACTACGACGATAGTGAGATCGTGCTCTATGACTTTGAGGCGCCGCTTAATCCTCAATGGGTGTGGTCAGAGGAGGAGACGGTAGGAGTGACTGAGGACCGGTTCGTAACGGAAGATGCCGTTAGCCGTCGTGTGTGGAGAACCAACACAGGCCTTGAACTGATTGAGGGCATCGGACTTAACAATTATTACTCAGAATTGCTCGCACCCATCTATCCGTTGCCCACGGGCGGCTCGGCGATTAGCACGGCTCTGGCCTACGTTTCCGACCTTTATGGCAACATAATCTTCAGGGGAATCAACTACGGCAAGAAGCCCTACACTCCCCTTGTCCGTCGGGCGCAGGACGAGGGACTGAAGTTCGTTTACTATGCCGAGGGCACACGCCCCACCGCTGGCGGAACACTCCAGCAGGAGAAGTACGTCTATAACATTGAGCTGAAAGGCCAGACCAAGATTAACGGAGTCAACTACACCAACGTTTACCGTTACCGCGACGCGCTGGCCTCCGATGCCGTGCCGTGCGCGTACGTCCTCGAAATGGACATGGTGGTTTACGGCCGCCGCAACGCCGCCTACAAGCCCGACGCGTCCGGCTTCGACCGCAACATAGCCCCGCAGGACTGCGGAGGCCTGACCGATGAGGATGCCGTGCTCTACGACTTCAGGGGGCCACGCCTCACCCCCGTGACCGAGGACGGCGAGTGGGAGGAATCGCAAACAACAGTCGATGGCATGGACTGCGTCAAGTGGATGTTCAGGCGCAAAGGCGACGACAAATACATCCGCACGTGGATTGAGGGCATCGGCGTGGACGACCGCTTCGGCGACCTCATCACCCCGGACTACGCGCCCGCCACCGGCTTCGACCACACGACCATCGAACTTCACCACGTGGAGAAAGCCGATGGCGAGATAATCTACAAGGGCACAGCCTTCGGCAAGTGGGCCGGCATAGAGACGGTGACCGGCGACACAGCCAAGACAGTGGCCGGCGTGCGCTACTTCAACCTGCTGGGTGTGGAGAGCGCCGAGCCGTTCCAGGGCGTGAACGTGGTGGTCACCACCTACACCGACGGCTCCCGCCAGAGCCGCAAAGTGATAAGATAAGAGCAAATCCTAAAGACCGATTTAGTGGTGGTGGCGTGCAGGCTGAGGGGGCTGCGCGCCACCACTTTCTTCAGTGAGGGGGCAAGTGTGGCCGGAGGTGGCGCGTGTCGGCCGGAAAAACAATGAAAAAAGGCGGAAAAATCAAAAAAAATCGTGGAAATGTTGCATAATTCAAAATTTGGGGCTACTTTTGCAACGCATTAGGACCGAGCGCGGTTCATCAGGATGCAAAAAACGCTTCAATAGCTCAGTTGGTTAGAGCACATGACTGTTAATCATGGGGTCGTTGGTTCAAGTCCATCTTGAAGCGCTATCACATTAAAGTTGTTAATAGCTTCAATAGCTCAGTTGGTTAGAGCACATGACTGTTAATCATGGGGTCGTTGGTTCAAGTCCATCTTGAAGCGCTGGAAGTCCCGTAGGCGTGATGTCTGCGGGCTTCTCGTTTTATGTGGCGTAACGAAAGTACTCTTGAGCGACCGACACTCACTCATCGCCTACGGCGATTTGCGCTGCACGTCCACCTTGGGCATCAGTCGGCTCTTCAGGCTTGTAGTCGTCGTTCGTGCCCTGTGGCGGTGAGGGTTTTAGTGAGGCTTCGAATAGAGTGTGTGGAAAGTTTTATTTGCAGATGAGAAAGAAAAACATTACCTTTGTGTTTAATCCGTGAAAGCGATTAATCTGATTTATTAAACTGCTGAAAATGAGTGAAAGTTACATAGTATCGGCACGGAAATACCGCCCGTCATCGTTTGCCACAGTGGTGGGGCAGCGAGCCCTGACGCACACGTTGCAGACAGCCATTGCCAGCGACCGGCTGGCCCACGCCTATCTCTTCTGCGGTCCGCGTGGAGTGGGCAAAACCTCTTGCGCCCGAATATTCGCCAAGACCATCAACTGCGAGCACCGCACGCCTCAAGGCGAGGCCTGCAACGAGTGCGAGTCGTGCCGCGCGTTCAACGAGCAGCGCTCCTACAACATCGTGGAGCTGGATGCCGCCAGCAACAACTCGGTTGACGATATCCGCAATCTCACCGACCAGGTGCGCATACCGCCGCAGATAGGACGCTACAAGGTGTTTATTATCGATGAGGTGCACATGCTCTCCACGGCCGCCTTCAACGCCTTCCTCAAGACGCTCGAAGAGCCGCCCGAGTATGCCGTCTTTATCCTGGCCACCACCGAGAAGCAGAAGGTGATTCCCACCATCCTCTCGCGCTGTCAAATCTACGACTTCGCGCGCATCACCGTGCCCGACATCGTGACGCAGTTGCAGTATATCGGTGCCCAAGAGGGCATCACAGCCGAGCCGGCCGCGCTCAACGTTATAGCGCAGAAAGCCGATGGCGCCATGCGCGACGCGCTGTCGATCTACGACCAGGTGGCCGCATCCACGCAGGGCCACATCACCTATCAGGCCGCTATCGACAATCTTAACGTGCTCGACTATGACTTCTATTTCCGTCTCGACGAGGCGTTTGTGACGGGTGCCGTTACCGACGCCCTGCTCATCTACAAGGAAATCCGCGACCGTGGCTTCGACTCACTCTTTTTCGTTAACGGACTGGCGCAGCACCTGCGCGACCTGATGGTGGCAAGCACACCGCAGACCGTGAGCCTGCTCGAAATGAACGAGGAGGTGGGACGCCGATACGTGGAGCAGGCGGCAAAATTCGGCCCCCGATTCTTCTACAAGGCCATGGACCTGTGCAACGAGTGCGACATTAATTATCGCCAGACCACCAACAAGCAGTTCCTCGTGGAACTCACATTGATTAAGATTTGTCAGATACTTAACGCCGAGCCGGCCGCGTCCACAACCGCCGCCGCTCCCGTGAAGCCCATAAAGTCGCAGGCCGCACCGACGGCCGCATCGGCTACTGCCGCTCCCTCCACGGCACCGGCACAGACCGGCACTCCCGTTCAGGCGACTCCTGCTCCACCGGCACCCACCGCACCTGCTCCACCGGCACCGCAGGCGTCGGCAATCCCAGTGCCGCCGCCCCCATCAATATCGGTAGCTCCACAAGCGCCGCGCCACGCCTCGTCGGCACCACAGCCGCCCAAGCGAGTGATGATTAGCACTGTGGCCGCAACCGCGCGACCCGACGGCGCCGCCCCTACTCAGCCCTCATCGGCCGGGCAGGTGCGCCGAGAACCCTTCACCGAGGAGCAACTGGTGGCGGCGTGGGCCGATTTTATCGCTAAAAATCCTCAAGAGAAAATCATCATCAACACCATGCGCACATCGCAACCCGTGAAAATGGACGACACCACATATCAGGTGCGCGTCGAGAGCGATGTGCAGGTTAATTTCATGGAGTCGCAAAAAAGCAAAATCGTGTCGTTCCTGCGCAACGCCGTGAAAAACGATTTCCTTGCGCTCAACGTGGTCAAGGTGGAGACCGCGCCTCGAGCCTCGGTGATGACTCAGCACGAACTGGTAAAGAACTTTGCCGCGCGTAACCAGAACCTGCAGCAGCTAATCAGCGACTTTAAGTTGGGCTTAGCCTGAAAAACGATTCGGCTCGCGAGCGATGCGAAAACGTAATATTTCGGGGTGCGAAATGGTGTTAAAACACTGTTTTGCGCCCCGCTTGCTTACAAATCGAAAGCAAAACGCGCTAACTCGTTAATCGCTCTCTTAAAAGGCTGATAGATAGAAATTAAAAGTTTCTGAAAATTAACCGCTCTAAGTTTGGTATATCCCGAAACTTATTATTATATTTGCACCAAATATCCTAATTTTATATTTTAAAAACTACTATTATGAGAAAAATTTTTACTCTTTTGATGGCGTGCGTGCTTGCATTCGCTGCAGGAGCCGCCGACATCGTGTTTGATTCCAATCCCGAAGGTGGAATTAAAGGAAAAAACACTCAGGCTAGTGGCCCAGATGAAATGTCGAAAGATGGCGTCACAATCTCCGTGTCTCAGGGCGCGTTCGGTTGCACAGGTTCTGCCGAGGGCAACTGGGCTTATCGCCTGGCAAAGAACTCTACCACTACAATCAAGTCGGCTCAGACAATCACCAAGATTGTGTTCGACTGCATCGACAAGGTGGGTAGCAGTAGCTACGGTTGCGACGGATTTGCCGCTGCCGACGGCCTCACTCTCAGTGCCGACAACAAGACTGCTACATGGGTTGGCTCGGCTACTGAAGTGCAACTCACTGCCAGCGGCCACCAGGTGCGTGCCACCAAAATCACCGTCACTGTGGGTGGTGAAGTGGGCGTAAGCGCTCCCGTGTTCAGCGTTAAGCAAGGCACTTATTATGCTCCTATCAATGTGGAAATCACCTGCAGCACCACCGGCGCTAATATCAAGTATTCGCTCAACGGCGGCGCAGAGCAGACCTATAGCGCTCCTATCGCTATCAGCTCCAACACCACTCTCTCAGCTTATGCCGAGAAAGATGGCAAGAAGAGCACAACCACAACCGCTACTTATGAGTTCGCAACAGCTACCGACGTGGCCAGCATCGCTGCCTACAAGGTTGTGGACGATGGAACTAAGGTGCGCTTCACCACTGGTGTTACCGTGCTGGCTCAGTACAACAAGAGTATGTATGTTACCGACGGTAAGGACTACATGCTGGTATTCGGCAACACAGGCCAGACCTACAAGAACGGCGACGTGATTCCCGCAGGCTTCACCGGCGAGAAGACTACCTACAACGGCGAGCCCGAACTCTCGGTTTATGAAACCGACAACTTCCAGAAGCGTGAAGGCGGCGCGGCTATCGAGCCCGAATTGGCGCAGACTGTAGATATCAAACCCAGCTACTTCGGTAAGCTCATCTACATGCCCAACGTGACCATCAGCGGCATCAACAAGAGCAGCTTCAACATCGCCGACGGCGCAGGCTCTATCCCCGGCTACAACTCAATGGGCGCTAAACTGCCCACCGAGGCTGAGGCTGCTGCAACTACCTACAACATCACCGGTATCGTGGGCGCTTACCGCTCTAAGGACGCTACCGAGACCACTTATCAAGTGCTTCCCGTCAAGATCGAAGACGTGAATGGCGGTGGCGGCGGCGGTGAAACCGGCGACATGACTATCGCTAAGTTCAACGAACTGCCCGACAACACTGAGGTTACATTCGACGGTACGGTTACCGTTCTGGCTCAGCAGGGCAATTACCTCTATGTTAAGGACGCTACAGGCTTCATGCTGGTTTACGGAAGCACCGGCCAGACCTACAAGATGGGCGACATCATCCCCAGCGGATTTGGCGGCAAGAAGACCACCTACAACGGCGAGCCTGAGTTGGCAAGCCCCACAGGCTTCCAGTCTTCGGTAAGCTCTGAGACTGTTAGTCCCGAGACAATCACCGTTAGCGGTATCAACCACGACAACTGGGGCAAGTATGTGCTCGTTAAGGGCGTTAAGCTCAACCTCGCCGAGAAGACTATAACCGACGCCTCCGGCTCTATCGGTTACTTCGACCGCTTCAGCGTAACATTCCCAGCCGACGGAACCACTTGCGATGTGCTCGGTATCGTGGCTTCTTACGGCAAGCAGACAGTGTATCAGCTTCTTCCTATGGACTTCCCCGGTGTTGAGGTAGAAGTTCCCGAGGTCGCTACACTTGCCGAGGCTATCGGCGCAACCACTAAGGTGAAACTCACCGGCGACCTCACAGTGGTATATCAAAACAACCGTTACCTCTATGTGAAGGATGCTACCGCTTACACTCTTATCTACGGCGACCTGGGCAAGACCTATCGTCGCGGCGACAAGATTGCCGGTGGTGCGGAATACACTTGGAACGCATCTTATAATGAGCTCGTTCCCGTTGACGCTTCTCAGCTGCCCGACGGCATTGCCGGCGCAAAGGTTGAGGCTAACGAATTCGCTCTTGAGGAGATTTCTCAGGATATGGTGAACCAGTATGTTATGGTTCCGAACTGCGCTATCACAGTCGCCGACGAGGCCAACCGCAACTACACCGTTAACGATGGCACTCTGGAAATGACTATGCACAACCAGTTCAACGGCGATTACTATGATCCCGATGTGGAAGTTCCCACCGAGGGCACCCACACCATCTATGCCTTTGTAAGCGTCTATAAGGGCGAAATTCAGCTATATCCCGTTTACTTCGACGACGACACCAGCGTGGCCGACCTCAATGCCGACAAGGACGTTAAGGGCGTGCGCTACTACAACCTGCTGGGCGTTGAGAGCAACGAGCCGTTCCAGGGCGTGAACGTGGTGGTTACCACTTACACCGACGGAACTCGCAGCGCTAAGAAGGTTATCAAATAATCTGTCCGTAAGAATACAGATAACTAAGTCATAAGCAAGAGCGTGGCAGGCCTCTCAGGCATGCCACGCTCTTTGCCTATAATTAGGCGTATATCACTCTCGCTCATTACCGCCATCTCATCTCATGTCCGCGTTTCCCCTGATTATTTATGCGTAGTGTGTAAGGTTTTTTGTGAAAATTTTCTTATTTTTGCAAATAACACTCGCTTACTGACTATTTCTCCTGACCGATATTATAAATTGACAAAATTATGAAAGAAATTACCGATTACTCCAAGAAATCCAGCTGGTACAAGATTCCGGAAATCACTAAAGACGTTGACACATTCTACGTCTATGCCACAGAGTACATTTTGAGTAGCCTCTCTGAGGATGCGCCCGATTTCGCCACGCTCGATAACGCCGAGATGCGGCAAGGCGTGGTGATAGAATATAATGCGCATGCCACCGTTTTTGAAGACTCCACCAACGTGTTCGTTCCCTACTACCGCCAGTCGGGACTACGCTATGCCGGCGACATCTACAAGAAGGCCGGAAACATCGACGGGGCCATTTCAGGCCAATGCTACGACGACATCACCGCCGCGCTCGACTTCTATTTCGAGAACTACAATCAGGGGCGGCCCTTCATCATCGCGGGCCACAGCCAGGGCTCGGCTATAGTAAGGCTTGTGCTGAAGAAATACTTCAAGGAGCACCCCGAGCGCTACCGACTCATGGTAGCCGCTTACGTCATTGGCTACTCCATCACTAAAGAGGACCTTGAGGACTTCCCTCACATGAAGTTCGCCACCGGTGAATCCGACGCGGGTGTTATCGTCAGTTGGAACACCGAAGGCCATAAAAACGTGGAGCAGAACGCGCCTAACGTGGCTATGCTGCCACACGGCATCTGCATCAACCCTCTGAACTGGAAACTCGATGAGACCTACGCGCCGGCCAGTCAGAACCTGGGCTCGCTCATCGAGGACGAAGTGACCGGCCTGCCAATAATCGGAGATGCCGGGGCCGACGCGCGGCTGAATCTTGCCCGAGGCGTTATCGTAACTAACGCTAAAGTGCCCCCCATGCCCGAGGATGTAGCAAAGGTTGCCGCACAATTCTTCGGGTCGGACGCTCGTCACGACAACGACTACACCTTCTTTTATAACAACATTAAGGACAACGTGGCAAAGCGAATCGCCACTTATATGGCTTCCAGATAAATTCAGGAACAACTCTGCAACCAAATAATTTTTTATCACGATGAAACAGACACTTATTCTCGGCAACATCATCACGATGGATGAAAAAAGGCCATTTGCCAAGGCCGCGGTGGTTAAGAACGGTGTGTTTTCTTATATTGGCGATGCCGCTGAGGCGAAGAGACTTGCCGGAGACGACGCTCATGTGCTCGACTATGGCGATAACTTCATCTATCCCGGTTTCATGGAGTCGCACTGCCACGGCCACTTGGCCGGTTACCGCGCCATAGGGCAGGCCAACCTCGCGCAAATAGGACTAAAACCCGATTACCCCAAGTACCGCGAGATAATGAAGGATTTCATTGCTCAGAACCCTCAGCGCGAATTTTATCTCGCTGCCGGATGGGTTGAAGATGAGCAGCCTGTCACCAAGGCTTATCTCGACGAGATATCCCCCGACAAACCGCTCATCATGCAGACCGGCGGCGGGCATTCTATGCTACTTAATACCAAGGCGCTGCAGTGGGCCGGCTTCGATGCGGCTTACGCCAAGAGAATGGGCTACGACCTGGTACACGTGGATGAGAATGGAGAGCCCAACGGTTATATTTGCGAAGGTCCCGTGTTTGAAATCGTACCCAAGCTGCCTGCTTCTGTTGATGAGATTAAGGAATATCTGCTTGCATGGCAGGACTTCGCTATCAAGAAGGGCTTTACCGCTGTGGGAGATGCCGGGGTTGAGATTGTGCACCGCAGCGCCCCGCAAGCCTACCATGAGCTGGATAAGGAAGGCAAACTGAAGCTGCGCACCTACGCTTATATGTACGTGACCGATAATATCGATGACCCCAAGGCCGAGATTGCGCGCGTAGCGGCCCAGCGGGCCGAATTGGGCGGTGACTATTTCAGAATTATCGGTGTCAAAGCGTTTCTCGATGGTGTCACCGAGGCTCACACAGGATGGCAGAATCAGGACTATCTGGACCAGCCTGGCTATCACGGCGCGGAGCGTTTCAACGACCACGACAAGATGGTGCAACTCATCGTCGAGGCCAACAAGGAGGGTATGTCGGTTCACGTTCACTCTGAGGGCGGAGGTGCCACCCACTTCATGCTTGGTTGCATAGAGGACGCTGAGAAGATTACCGGCAACCTCGACCAGCGCAATGTGCTGGCGCATCTGCACTTCGTCACCGATGAGGATGTCCGCCGCATGGGAGCGACAGCTTCAGTGCCTGCCGTCCCGCCGTTGTGGACACCTGCGGCACCGGTCATCTACGAGCAGGAAGTGGCATACGTCGGTCAGGAACTCGCCGATAATGCCTATCCAATCAAGTCGTTCTTTGACGCCGGAGCCAACGCGGTGTTCCACTCCGACTATCCAGTATCTCCTTTAATCGACATCTCGCTCAGCATCTACGCGGCCGAAAAACGCACCTACCCGGGTGGATTATTTGGCGGAAGACCTCGCAACACCAAGGAGGCCATCACGCGCGAACAGTCGCTGCGTGCCATGACCATCAACGTGGCCCGTCAGTTCCACCAGGAGCATAGCTTGGGCTCCATCGAGTTCGGCAAGATTGCTAATATGACGGTGTTCGACTGCGACTTTCTGCACGACGACATCGAGAAAGTGGCTCAGGCCGGCCTTGTGGCCACCATTATCGACGGCGAAGAAGTTTTCAAGGCATAATAGTTGATAGAAATCAGTTGTTAGAAAAGCAAAGCGTATTCTATAGCCCAAGTTTCTGAATAGCAGGAACTTGGGCTAGTAATTGGTGCTTACGGTCACTTTCCCTTTCTTGCTGATGCGTATCGTACGGCGCACTATCCACGACGTGTAATACGTGCTCAGCACTATTCCGCCGCCTACGGGTGTGAATGTGCCGGCCACGGTGAACGGGCCGCTGATGCCGGCTATCAGGTCGCGCCCGTCCTGCTTGCGGTCGTAGATATATGGTGGAGCCACCGCGCTGGTGCCTATTTCCCACTCGTCGCGCAGGTGAACTATCTCTTCCACCGTGCCGTTAGCCTTGGTGATGCGCAGTGTGAGTCTCCGCTCATCGGCCGGGTCGGTTATCAGCCTCGCGGTCTTGTAACCGAGTGGATTGCGCTCCACTTTCAGCGTCTTGTTGAGGAGCTTCTTGTTCAACTTCGCGCCCGATGCCGCACCCGCTGTGGCAAGGCGAGTGCTCATACACGTCTGGCGCATCTCGTTCTCATCGTTAGTGTTCTCGGCGAAGTCATGGTCTTTCACGCCGGGCAACAGGGTGTTCCAGATAGTGGCCAACTCCGGGTACTGGTTCGCGGCAATGCCGTTCACCACCACCACCAGGTCTTTCTCTGGCACCATCACTATGTATTGCCCGTAGGCTCCGTCGGCTCTGAAAGCGATGGGGCAGATGCAGCGCCACAACTGATAGCCGTAGCCGCGGTTCACCTCACTCACCTTGTCGCCGGGAAACTTGAAGTTGATTTGCTTTGTAGATGCCTCGCGTATCCACTGCTCGCTCACTATCCGGCGACCGAACCAATTGCCGCCGTTCACCATCAGTATCCCCAGTTTGGCCAGCGACTCGGCCTGTAGTCTCAGCCCCCAGGCTCCGGTGTTGATGCCGTCGGGACTCTCCTCCCAGTCGAATACTTTAATGCCAAGCGGCGTGAATAGTTTCTCGCGCACGTAATCCACTAGCTTGCGCCCGGTGACGCGTTGCAGTATCGCGCTCAAGGTAAAGGTGCACATGTTGTCGTAGCGGAAGCGGCCCTGCTCATCGAATGGCTTGGCCAGCCACACACGTAGCCAGTCGGGGCGCTCGGTAATTTCCCAGTCGGGTACTATGCCACTGCTCATGGTGAGCAAGTGGCGCACCGTGAGGCTATCCAGCTCGGGGCACACCACGGCCGGCAGCTTGTCGGGGAAAAAACGAGCCACTCGGTCGTTTATCGTCAGCAATCCCTCATCTATCGCTATGCCCACCGCCAGGCTTACCACCGACTTGCTGCACGAGTAGAGCGTGTGCAAATCCTGTGCGGCAAACGGGGCGGGATGCGCCTCGGCGATAACATTGCCGTGGCGCACCACCATCAGGTGGTGTATTTCTGTGTCGGGCAGGCGGGTGATTTCTTCCACCCATTGCTTCACGGCCACCGGGTCCACGTTCTGTGCCGAGGCTGTGGTGCGTGGCAACACTCCGGTCTGTGCCGATACTGCAAGTTGCGTGAACGCCATTGCAACCATAAGAATTAGTGTCTTTTTCATCGTCAATGTGCGGTTTAGTTGTTGAACATCACGGTTTGCGACGTTTCGGGATTGAAATTGTCGTTAATGCTGATTTCGTCGTTCCAAAAGTCGATTATAATTTGGCGATATGTCACCCAGTTAGTGTAGTACAGGTCGATGCGCAGGCGGTGCGGACCGGTCCACGCGTAACTGCCGGCCACGCGCCATTCCCCGTGCAGTCCGCTCAGTGCTCCCAGAGCGTGGAAGTCATTGGGCGGCGGTGTGGTGAGTGCGTTGGTGAGCCACTTGCCGTAGCCGCAGCGTATTATCGACAGGTTACCCTGCTCGTCGGCTATGCCCATAGTGCACACGCTGTCGGCTATGCCCACGGTGAATGAGCGCACGTTCATGTGGTTGCCGGCCAGCAGATGCTTCTTAGGACGGGTATATTTGGCCTCATTGGTGTTAAACACCTCGCCGCTCACCGGCTTGTGGTCGAGTGAGGCAAGTTTGGCTTGAATATCTGAGTCAAGGCCACTGTCGCCTCGGGGCTCGCTCAGGCATGCGGGAAACAACACGCTCCAGATGGCCTTGAATGCCGTGCCATAGCCGGGTGCCGAACTGTTAATCACCACCACCAGGTCGCGCTCGCGGTTCATATAGATGGTCTGCCCGTAAAGCCCAACAGCAAAAAATGCCTCAAACGTGGGGTGATGCAGTATCTTGGTCTGGTAGCCATACGACTCCCAAAACTTCACTATCTCGGCCGGCCGGCCGGTGAACCAGCTCTTCACGTGGGCCCACGCAAGTTTCAGGTAGTATTTTATTTTCCCCACCATCGTTTTGGGTATGTCGGGCTTGGGAACGTAGATGCGATATTGCTCGCTTGTCATCTGCTCTATCCAGCGGCGACTAACTAATTGCCGCCCATCCCACTTGCCGTAGTTGAGCATTAGCACACCCAACTTGGCCTGCGACTCGGTGTTCAGCCGCAATCCCCAGCCGCCGGCGTTGATACCTGTGGGACTCTCTTCCCAGTCGGCCTCGGTGATGCCCATCGGGGTCAGCAGGTTCTCGTTGAGGTAGTCCAGCATCTTCTTGCCGGTCACTTTCTGCACTATGGCACTGAGCATGAGTGTGCTCATCGTGTCGTATTCCCATTTGCTGCCCGGCGAGGCCACCATGCCGCGCTCCAGCCACCCGAGGACCCAGTCGTTGTACTTCTCGCGGGTGAGAGGGTTGTTACGTATGCCGCTGGTCATGGTCAGCAGGTTCCACACTGTCACTTCTCGCAGGCGCGGGTCGGCGTTGGCCGGCACTTTATCGGGGAAAAAACTCACCACCTTGTCGTCCACATTGAGCAACCCGCGGTCGGCCGCTATGCCCACGGCCAGCGCTGTTACGGTCTTGCTCACAGAGTACATAGCATGCACGTCGGCCTGTGTGTAAGGCGACGGATGCGCCTCTGCCACCACCTTTCCGTGGCGCACCACCATCAGGTGGTGAACCGACGTGTTGGGCAGCGAGGCCAGCGTGTCTATAAAGTTCATCAGTCCGCGCTCGTCAATGCCCTGTGAGGCTGCTGTGGCTCGTGGAAGGTCTTGTGCACCCGCGTTTGCTAATGCGCAGATAACGAGTAGTATAATTGTCAGGTATCGCATCGCTTGCCGTTAGAAACTCAGAATGTCGTATGTCACGTTCTTGCCGGTGAAATTGTCGCGCAGTGTCACCTTCATATCCTTGAAATTGATAGTGATATAGCGCGCGCTTATCCAGTTCACCCATTGAACCTGTATCGCCAGCGTGTTGGCCGAGGTCCACGAGTAGTTGCCCGCTGTGGTCCATTGTGTGCCTAAACCATGAAAACGGTTGCGCGGCGTAATGGAGTAGGGTGGACGGTCGTTGTTGGTGCGGTAGGTCCATGTGTCAAAACCCAGCGGAACCGACGTCATGGGGCCTTCTTTTAGTGCCCAGCTCAGCTGATAAGTGCCGCCGCGTGGCTCTATGGTAATGGCCGGAGCTCCTTTCAGGCGGATTTTGAACGAACCGTTGCTCCTTTCCACAGGCTTCGACAGCACCACGCTCTTTCTTCCCTTAGGGATGGGCATCACCCAGCTGCTTACCAACTTGCTCAGTCTCTTGTCGGCCTCCTGATTAGCCTCCACAGGCTCGTCTTTAACCCCGGGCATAAGCACATTCCATATTTGCTTCAAAATCTCTCCCCCTCTGCCGCTTCGTTCGTTAATCACCACCACCATGTTCTTGTGTGGAATCATGGCTATGTACTGCCCATAGGCGCCGTTGGCGCAGAAGGCCCCCTTGTACATGCTCATCCACGTCTGGAACCCGTAGCCCTGGTTGTTGTCGGCCGGTGGATCTTTAGGGTTGCCGGTCTGGATTTGCTTGCTGGTCATCATCTCTATCCATTTGGCCGAGATTAGTTGCTTGCCTTCCCACATGCCCTTGTTGCAAATCAGCATTCCCACTTTGGCCTGCGACTCGGCTTGCATGTGTAGTCCCCAGCCGCCTGTATTGATGCCTTCGGGACTTTCTTCCCAGTAGGCCTCGGTGATGCCCATGGGAGTGAAAATGCGCTCGCGAAGCAGGTCAATGATTTTCTTGCCGGTCACGTCTTGCACCACGGCGCTTAGCATGTAGGTGGTCATGGAGTCGTAGCGGAGTTGTTTACCGGGATTTATCACCTTCTTGGCCAGCCATGTACGCCGCCAGTTGTCGGTCTTGTTGCGCATCTCCCAGTCGGGCACTATGCCGCTGCTCATTATCAGCAGGTCGCGCACAGTCATATCGGCCAGCATGTCGCTAACCGAGTCGGGTAGCTGGTCGGGAAAGAACGAGCCCACGCGGTCGGTTAGCCGTAGCAGGTTGTCGTCGTAGGCCAGGCCGGCCGCTAAGGCCGTAAATGTCTTGCTGGCCGAGTACAGAGTGTGTAGGTCCTCGGCTCGCCACGGAGCCGGGTTCACCTCGGCTATTACGTGTCCGTTGCGCACCACCATCAGGTGATGCAACTCGGTGTCCTGCGTGTTTCGCACTGCGGTGAGGAATTTGAGCAGAGCCTCTGGCTCCACATTCTGCTCCTGTGCCGATGAGCGCGGCAGAACCCCGGTCTGTGCCACCACCAGTAGTGGAAGCAACAGCATGAGCAATACGTGTGAAATGCGTTTCATTGATTATGTTATATTTATTTTTATGTGCGGTTTTAATTACGAACTTTGGCCTTATTCGCTGCAAAATTACTATTTCCTAAAGACAATTCAAAACATCACCCCTATTTGCTGAAGAAATAGGCCATTTCATAGATTTTGTTTGTAGGTGATATCTAAAACATTTAATTTTGTTGAGTGAAAATGAAATTAAAAATGTTGGTTATGAAGAAACTGATATTTCTTGTGCTTTTAGTGGCTGGATGGGCAAGTGCCGGTGCGCAACCGTTCACTTACCTTAACCTGACTATGACCGACAATTCCACTCGGTCACTGACTGCCGACGGGCTGAAAATAACCTTTGCCGACGGTAATCTCACCGCGCGCAATGGTGCCGCCACACAGACGGTGCCTCTTGCCGGCATCAAGGCGTTCAGCTTCTCCGACAACGCTTCCGATGGCATAGCCGACATCAATTCCGCGCCAGTCTCAGCCCGAGGCCTCTCCGGCGCCATCAGCGTCACTGCCCCGGCCGGCGCCAGTGTCTCGGTCTATAATCTGCTGGGTAGCAAGGTCTATGAGGCTGTTAAGGGCGGCGATGGCGAGCAGGTGCTCGACGTGACGCTGCCACAGGGCGTCTATGTGGTCCGAATCAATACGATATCAATTAAAGTCCTTGTCAGATGAGACGCAATATAATTCTTTTCTCAACTCTCGCGCTCGTGGCAGTTCTGGCCGTTGCCGACCAGGCCATGTGGGTGTGCGTGGGTAATGTGAAAGCCGCTTTCACCACAGCCCAACTCAGCGAGATGCCCCTGACCGACGCATCCACGCTCTCCGTGCTGGGCAATGACTACTCTATAACCGAAATCGACAGCATTGTCGTGAACGACAACTCGCTGGCCGACAACACTGTGCTTGTCACCTACAATGGCAATGAGGCCGAAGTGCAAATCGCCGGCAACATCGCCCGGTATATCACCGCCACAGTCGCCGGAGCTCACGTAAGCATCATCCAGGGCGATGTGTCGGACGAAACGGGCGAGGTGACCTACACGCTTTCCGGCTCATCGACCGACGGCGAATTCTACATGGAAGGCAGCTACAAGGCCACCGTGGAACTCAATGGGCTCACACTTACCAACCCTGCCGGAGCGCCCATCAACATACAGAACGGCAAGCGCATCGACGTCAGCGTGAAGAAGGGTACAGTCAACACTCTCACCGACTGCGCCGGGGGCGAACAGAAGGGCTGTTTCGTCAATAAGGGACACACCGAGTTCAAGGGCAAAGGCGAACTCAATGTCTATGCCAACACCGCACACGGCATCTGGAGCAAGGAATATATCGAAATGAAGAACTGCACCATCAACGTGCTCAGTGCCGTTAAGGATGGTGTTAACTGCAACCAATATCTGCTCATGGAAAGCGGCACGCTCAACGTTAGCGGAGTGGGCGACGACGGCATACAAGTCTCGTTCAAGGACGATACCGACCGCGAGGCCGAGGACACCGGCACCATCACAATCGTTGACGGCACCATCAACGTCACCGCCACAGCCACCGCGGCTAAGGCTATCAAGGCCGACTGGGACGTGCTAATCCAGGGTGGAACCATCACCGCAAGCACCGCCGGAACCGGCGAGTGGGACGAGACCGACCTCAAGACCAAAGGCGCCACTTGCATCAGCGCCGACAATAACGTGCAAATCGACGGCGGCACGCTCTCGCTTACCAGCACCGGAAACGCCGGCAAGGGAATCAGTTGCGACAACGAGTTTATTATGAACGATGGCTCGCTCACCATCAGCACCAGCGGAAACATGATTGTTTATTCGGGAGGAACGCTCTACGATGGTAACTACACCGGCGATACCGACCGCATCGATAGCGACTACAAGTCTTCGCCTAAGGGTATCAAGGCCGACGGCAACCTCACCGTCAACGGCGGCACCATCAGCGTAACCACCACCGGCACCGGCGGCGAAGGTATCGAAAGCAAGGCACTGCTCACTATCAACAACGGCGACATCACATGCAACACCTACGACGACGGCATCAACAGCAAGGGCGACATGAACATCAACGGTGGTAAAATCTTCATCGTGGCCACTAACAACGATGGACTCGACGCCAACGGTAACCTCTACATCAACGGGGGCACAAGTGTAGTCTATGGCGCTGGTGGGCCCGAGTGCGGCATCGATGCCAACGAGGAGGACCAGAAGCATCTCTACATCACCGGCGGAACTGTTATCGGTCTGGGTGGCGGCACGTCTAACCCATATTCCAACACCTCGCTCACCATCCAGCCGGCCATAATCTATAAGGGCGCGCTCTCTAACGGCACCACGCTCATTCTCAACGATGCCTCGGGCAACAACGTGCTCGCATTCACCATGACGCGCTCCATCAGCGGCGGACAAGGTGGTGGCCCGGGGGGCGGATGGTTCGCCCCTCCCGGACAGGGTGGCAACCAGAGTGGCTCGGTGACAATGCTGATTTCCACACCGGCTCTGACGCGCGGCAGTTCCTATAGCCTATACACCGGCGGCACGGCCACAGGAGATGACTTCAACGGCCTGATTCTCGGGGCTTCTGTAACAAGCAACGGCACATCTGCGGGTAACATATCCGGCCTCTCGAGCCCATACACATCTGTTGGCTCGCAGCAAGGTGGTGGTGGACGATGGTAAACTTTTAAGAAATACACAAAAAGTTAACTCAATCACAGAGCAACAACAGATATAAAACTTTTCATTTTCAACATCTATTCATATCTATAATTTAGGTTTGTTTTTCCGTTCCCCAATGCGTGAGCACGTAGGGAACGGTTTTTTTACATTCTTTTGGGTGTGGAATTTGTGTCGAAATATTGCTATTTCGGGATTTTTGTTGTTACTTTGCATCACAAAAATTTTCGGGTACTTAGCTCAGCTGGTTTAGAGCGCCTCCTTGACAGGGAGGAGGTCACCTGTTCGAATCAGGTAGCACCCACACACACATGCGCCGAGGCGCGCCCAAAACATCCGATTTGGGCGCGCCTCGGTTTTCCCATGTAAGCGTGTGAGTTATTGTTCTGCCGTGGATTGCCGTGGCGGCACTTCGCGCCACAGATACATCTTGTCGCTGGGGCGTATCTTCACATCTGTCTTAATCGAGAACCGGTCGCCTTTCACAGCGCGTTCCACCGGCTTTAGGTCCACACGTATCTCTTCCACCTTCATCTCCACCGAACCTGTGGTGGGGCCGTTTATCACTATCGTGTCGCCCACACGCAACTCGCCGGCCTCCATCTGGAACTCGGCCACACCGATGTTGCCGAAGTAACGTATCCCCTTCGCGAGGTACGATTTCACGCGCGTGGCGCTCGAGCCATACTTCATAGTCCATTCTCCGAGCCGCTGCCCCAGATAGTAGCCGTCCCAGAATCCGCGGTTGAACACCGTGGCCAGACGCTCATCCCAGTCGTGAATTTTCTCTTCGCTGTAGGTGCCGTCGATAAGCGAGCGTAGTGCCTCGTCGTAGCAACTCACCACCGTGCGAACGTACTCCGGACCTCGGGCGCGGCCCTCTATCTTCAGAACTCGAACGCCGGCATCGGCCAACTTGTTCACGAAGTGTATGGTCTTCAGGTCTTTGGGCGACATTATATACTTGTTCCGGATGGCCAGCCGGTCGCCTGTGTCCAGGTCGGTCACCTCGTAGCCGCGACGGCATATCTGGCGGCACGCGCCGCGATTGGCGCTCGCGCCGGTCTCGTGCAGACTCAGATAGCACTTGCCGCTTACCGCCATGCACAGAGCACCGTGGCAGAACATCTCTATTCTCACGCGCTCGCCGTGCGGCCCGCGTATGTCTTGAGTCTCGATCTGCTCATGAATATGCCTCACCTGTTCCATATTCAGCTCCCGCGCCAGCACCATCACGTCGGCCCACTGTGAGTAGAACTTCACAGCCTCGGTGTTGCTCACGTTCACTTGCGTGGATATGTGCACCTCCACCCCGCAACTGCGGGCATACAGGATGGTGGCCATGTCGCTCGCTATTATCGCGCTTACGCCGGCCGAGGACGCGGCATCCACTATCTTGTGCATATACTCCACGTCCTCGTCATACACTATGGTATTCACTGTCAGGTAGGTCTTAATGCCGCGCTCGGCACACGTAGTGGCTATGGTGCGCAAGTCGTCGAGGTTAAAGTTTACGCTCGATTTGGAGCGCATATTCAGACCCTCAATCCCAAAGTAGATGGCGTCGGCACCGCCTTGCCATGCCGCCGTGAGCGACTCCCACGACCCCACCGGAGCCATTATCTCAAAGTCTTTTCTCGTCAGTTTTGCTCTGTCCATGTTTCCATTCTTTTGCTGTTTCTTCGCCATCGCCGGCTCACGGCATCTTGCCGGTTATCACGCCTTTTATCTCGTTGAGCTTGTTCAGGGCCTCCATCGGCGTGAGGTTATTGATGTCGGTGTTCAGTATCTCATCGCGTATCTGGCTCAGCACCGGGTCGTCGAGTTGGAATATCGACAACTGCACGCCGCTACGATTCTGAGCCACGTCGCTTAAGTCTTTAGTCACGCTCCCCTTGCTGCGATTGGCGCGTTCCAGCTCGCTCAGCACCTCCTCGGCGCGCTTCACTATCCTGGCCGGCATACCGGCCAGTTTGGCCACGTGGATACCGAAACTGTGCTCACTCCCGCCTTTCATCAGTTTGCGCAGAAACACCACCTTGCCGTCTATCTCCTTCACCGTCACGTTATAGTTCACTATTCGCTTGTAGCTCTTGGCCATCTCGTTTAGCTCATGATAGTGGGTGGCAAACAGGGTCTTGGCCCTCGACTTGCTCTCGTGCAGATACTCCACTATGGCCCATGCTATGGATATGCCGTCGTAGGTGCTCGTGCCGCGTCCCAACTCATCGAACAGTATCAGGCTTCGTTCGCTCACGTTGTTCAGTATCGACGCGGCCTCGGTCATCTCCACCATAAACGTGGATTCGCCAAGCGAAATGTTGTCGCTCGCGCCCACTCGGGTGAAAATCTTATCCACAATGCCTATTCTCGCGCTCTCAGCGGGCACGAAACTGCCCATCTGGGCCAGTAACACTATCAGCGCCGTCTGGCGCAGCAGCGCCGATTTACCGGCCATATTGGGACCGGTTATCACCATTATCTGTTGCTCGTCGTTGCTAAGACTGATGCTGTTGGGCACGTAGGTCTCGCCCGACGGCATATTCTGCTCTATCACCGGGTGCCGACCTTCTCTTATCTCTATCTCCAGCCCATCGTCCACCACAGG
Source organism: uncultured Bacteroidales bacterium (assembly GCA_902786725.1). Lineage (GTDB taxonomy): Bacteria > Bacteroidota > Bacteroidia > Bacteroidales > Muribaculaceae > Sodaliphilus. The sequence continues at coordinate 9,841 of CADADP010000023.1, read as the reverse complement.
GCGGTTATATTGGTTCTCTATCGCGACGTTGGCAAGCGACAGCAGGCTATCCACCTGCGCCACCAGATTGCAATCGGTGAGAATGGCGGGGATATATTCCGTTACATATTGCACCAGTTCGCCGAAGAGTCTTGTCTCTATCAGCAGTATCTTCTCCTCGGCTCCCAGTATTTTCTCTTCCAGTTCCTTTAGCTCTTGTGTGATATAGCGCTCGGCGTTGACGAGTGTCTGCTTGCGCACCCACCCCTCGGGCACCTTGTCTTTGTGGGTGTTACGCACCTCTATGTAGTAGCCGAACACATTGTTGTAGCCTATCTTCAGGCTCGGAATGCCAGTGCGCTCGCTCTCGCTCTGCTGCAGGCGCAACAGGTAGTCCTTGCTCGAGTGCGAAATCTCGCGCAATTCGTCCAGTTGCTCATCGACACCGCTGTTTATCACGTTGCCGCGGTTCACCATATTGGGCGCGTCGGGGTTAATCTCCCGGCCTATGCGCTCGCGCATCAGTGCGCAGGGGTTCAGTCGCTCGCCTATGCCGCGCAGAACCTCGTTCTGCGACCGTGAGCAGTAGGTCTTTATCGCCTCCACGCTCAGCAGCGACTGGCGCAACTGCACCAATTCTCGCGGTGTGACTCGGCCCACCGACACCTTCGACGTTAGTCGTTCCACATCGCCCAGAACCGACAGTTGCTCCTTCAGGGTCTCGCGTCCCGACGGGTCGCGGAAAAAGTACTCCACCACGTCTTGGCGTTGCTTCACGGCCGCCACCTCCTTGAGCGGAAACAGTAGCCACCGGTGAAGCATGCGAGCCCCCATTGGCGACAGTGTCTTGTCTATCACTTGCAGAAGCGACATGCCGTCCTCGCTCATGGCTTCCACCAGTTCCAGGTTGCGAACCGTGAACTTGTCCAGACGCACGTAGCGCTCGGCCTCGATGCGGGCCAGAGTGGTGATGTGTCGCAACTGGGTGTGTTGGGTCAGGTCCAGATACTGGAGCACGGCGCCGCTGGCAACCACACCGGCACTCATCGCCTCCACTCCGAATCCTTTCAGCGACTTGGTGCCGAAGTGCTGCAGCAGTCGCTCCCGGGCGGTGTCCTCGTTATATGCCCAGTCGTCAAGCTCAAAGGTTAGATATTTCTGTGTGAACGTGTCGCCGAAGCGCTTCCGGTTCTTGCGCTCTATCAGCACTTCTTTGGGGTTGAAATTACTCAGCAGCTTATCCACATAGTCACTGCCGCCTTCCGCGGTCAGGAATTCTCCCGTGGATATGTCCAGAAACGACACTCCGCAACTCTTTTTGCCGAAATACACTGATGCCAGAAAATTATTCTCTTTCTTGTCCAGCATCGTGCCGCCCACCACCACTCCGGGTGTAACCAGCTCGGTGATGCCACGCTTCACCAGCTTCTTGGTGAGCTTGGGGTCCTCCAGCTGGTCGCAGATGGCCACACGCTTACCGGCGCGCACCAGCTTGGGCAGATACGTGTCAAGCGCGTGGTGCGGAAAGCCGGCCATCTCTATGCTCTTCGCCGCGCCGTTGGCACGCCGTGTGAGCGTAATGCCCAGTATCTCCGAGGCCGTTATCGCATCCTGCATATAGGTCTCATAGAAATCGCCCACGCGAAACAGTAGCACCGCGTCGGGGTGCTTCTGCTTCATCTCCACAAACTGCTTCATCATCGGCGTTTCCACTATATCCTTGCCCATTTTTTCGTCCTCCTGCTAATTCTTGCAAATTTAATACAAAAAACTCACCCCCGCAACCCCACTCTTGTCTGGCAAAAGGGACCCGCCTCATTGGCGAGCCCCTTTATTACTCGGAGTGATGTGCCTCGTGATTATTCACCCATAGCCTTGTTGGCGAGTGCCACCACATCGGTCACATTCACCTCGCCGTCTCCGTTCACGTCGGCCATGTTCTTGTTGTAGTAGCTCACACTCTCGCCCATCACCAGCGACGACAACACCACTACGTCAGAAACGTCCATCTGGCCGTCCTGGTTAATGTCGTTCTGCACCTCTGGCATGATAGTGTAGTGCAAGCGGTCTTTGCTCAGGTAGTGCTGCATGCCGGTCTCATCGTACCACACGACCAAGATGTACAGCATTCCGCTCTTCTTCACTGCCGTGACGCCATCATTCCACGGATTATAGTTCGGCGCCTCGATGTCTCCGTCGTCGTAGCGGATGCTGTAGCGCACCTCATACTCATAGTCGATGTTCTCCACCACCACCTTCGGTGCCAGTTCGCCGTAGTAGGTGCCCGGCTCAGGAATCACCGTCAGAGTGGGTTGTAATATCTCGTAGCGAGCACTGTCGGCGTATGTGATGTTGCCCACCTCATCGTAGCAGTTAGCCTCCACTTGCAGCGAGCCGCTTCCGTGAACCTCCACAGTCTCATTGTCGTCGAAGTTTCCTGTGTAGATAGTGCCGTCGTCGTAGTACATGGTCCAAGAGCGGCTGTTGAAACCGAAGTAGCTATTTGGATCCATAACCTCAAAGCCCACATACACGTTCTGGGTGCCGCTGTACTTGCCGGCTGCCGGCTCAAATGTAATCTTCAGCGGACTCAGAATGGTGTATTCCAGCGTATCCTTCACGTTGTGTGTCACCTCGTAGTTGCCGTCCCAGTACTCATAGTCCAGTATCAACTTGCACGACTTGTCCAGTATCACGTTGCTCACGCTTTCGTTCACGAACTCACCGGATGTCGAACTGCCGTCGGCATACTCCAGTTTCCACGTTCCGCGAGTCAGCGATGCGTTATCCACACTCACCGATATGTTGAGCGTCTTGCGACCGTAGTACGTACCTTCCTGTGGATCTATCATCATGTCAAAGTAGGCCGGACCCATGTCCTCCACATTGTAGTATGCGTAGGCAAAGAATTTATTCCCGTTTTCATCGCTCGCCCACACTGTGATATTACTGCTCTCGCTCAGGTAAATCCCCACCTCGGGATTATACACGCTGGCATTGGCAGTTGTGGTGTCGCCCGTAAGCGAGTAGTAAATCACTCCCGTAAATGGCTCATCGCCCTGCGTGGCCGTGATATGAACCGTAATCGGGCGGTTATAGTACTCCTGATTCTCAAAGCTCGGGTCAAACGAGAAGTTTATCGGCTGAATAATCTCGAAGCGTACACTGTCGGTGTAGTCCATCTCGCGCGCAAAGTTGGAACTGTAATAGTGCATCTTCGCAATGGCCCAGCCACTCTTGGCCATCGACACGCTTCCGTCATCAGCGTTAGCGGAGATTGTGGTGCCGTCATCGTATTTTCCCCACAGGGTGATTCCGAAGGGCTCTCCGGCCACCAACTCATAATTGGCATAAACAGTCTGTGTGCCGTAATATGTGCCGCCCTGTGGACTGAAGGTTATCTGGTTCTCGTCGCGTATCAAACTGTAAGGATAGAACTGCAACGCTCCGTTATACAATGCCACGAAGCCATCCACTGCCAGCAACTCGCCTTCCCTGAGCGTACTGAAGTCCAGACCAAAGCGGTTATACACCAGTATCTCCGCTCCGTCGGATTCGTCCACAAGAGTGAATGCCGCTCTGTTGCTCACCGTGGTAATGTCTTTCACCGTGCCCTGCAACCTGTATAGCTGGCTCTGGCTGCTCGCGGTCAGACTGCTCACCGACGTCGTGACGTCGGGCCAGTACGGGTTACCGCCGCCCACACCGCTCGCAAAGTTGCTCGGGCCTGTCAGCTCGGTCAGCCCAGAATAGTCGGTCTTCGTGCCTCGGGCACCGGCAGCTATGCGCAAGCCATTCTCATAACTGTTGCCCACGTTGCCATAGACCAGCAGTATATCGTAGTTGTCGTCACGGACATACAGGTAGCGGTCGTTCTGATACACGGCATACAAGTCGCAGTCAAACTGCACATTCGTGCCGTTGGGCAACGAGTTGTACTGCGCCACGCTCGTAACCAACTGATACACATTGAACGTGGCCTGTGACATGTACCCCCAGGTGTATTCATTAAATTCATTCACGCTATAAGCGCGAGCCCTCACTGTGGCACTCTCGCTCAGCGTGAACGCTCCCATATACTCCTCTCCGCCGTTCTTCGGGTCCGTGCCGTCGATTGTGTAGCGAATACCCACTTGCATGGGAGTGCCACTCGAAATCGTAATGTAGTCGGCACTCGTTATGTCACCGCCATTGGGCTCAATCGTGGGAGCCGGCAGACTATACATCTCGCCTCCATCGGTCACAATCTCCATCGAGGCTATGCGAGTCACGGCTATGTTGCCCAGAGTAAATGTCACCTGTGTCACCGGGTTATCGGCCGACGAGGTCCAAGTGCTGGTCTTATCACCATCGTGGATACACGTACCTCCCGCATTTGGCGTAACCAATCCGTTGGCAAACAAGTCGTACTCAGTATTCCCCAACGAACCACCGTAGGGCTTAAAGGAGTAACCATGAGTGGGATGAATGAACTTAACGCTCTTAATCACAGCCTCATTCAGCGTACTCACTCTAATCGTGTTGTACTTGTAAACGCGCAGAGCATTCCCGTTGGCGTAGTATTGTGGCTCAGTCGTGCCCTCCCCTTGCGAGAACTCAAGGGTAATCGCCCCGTCACCCAACGTAAGAGTTGGACTCATTGCGCCTCCGTTGAGTTGTTCTGAGAACGTAATACTATTGCTTACGTCCTCGGCAAATGCAACCATGCCGGTCAGCATTAATGCCATCACATAAGTAGCTAATCGTTTCATAATTCTTTATGTTTTAGTTAGTTAATATGATTTAATCAGGGTTTATGAAACTCTAATCATAAACACAGTTTTTCTTCGTATCGCAAATTTAAAAAATATTTTCAGCTTTGTCAAGGTTATTTTCTACATTTTTCCAATTTTTTTTAACACATTACCGCAGAGCTCTTTCATGGCTTTGCCTTAGCGGGTTATGGCATAAATAGAATTAGTACTACACTCGTTTCGGTCTATTGATCGATTTGGGTTTATCCTCGTCACACTTGCCGATTCGTTAACCTCTCGCACGCTATTGAAGCGGCGCGGAAAATAACACGGGCAGAGACATTTTCTCATCGGTGAATGTCTCCGCCCGTTTTCGGCTATAGTCTTGAATATCAGTCGATAATATCGAAACCAGTGTATTTCCGCAGCACCTCGGGCACCACTATGCCTTCAGGGGTCTGGTTATTCTCCAGCAGCGCAGCCACTATGCGTGGCAAGGCCAGTGCCGAACCGTTAAGGGTGTGGCACAGGTGGGTCTTCTTGTCATCGCCGCGGTAACGGCATTTAAGGCGATTGGCCTGATATGTCTCGAAATTGCTCACCGAACTCACCTCCAGCCAACGCTTCTGTGCGCCACTCCACACCTCAAAGTCGAACGTTATCGCACTCGTGAAACTCATATCTCCACCACACAGGCGCAGTATGTGCCACGGCAAACCCAACTTCTCCAGCAATCCCTGAACGTGGTCTTTCATCTCCTCCAAAGCGGCATACGAGTCCTCCGGACGCTCTATGCGAACTATCTCCACTTTGTCGAACTGGTGAAGGCGGTTCAAGCCTCGCACGTCCTTGCCGTAAGAGCCGGCCTCGCGGCGGAAACAAGCGCTATAGGCGCAGTTCTTCTTGGGCAACTCGTCCTGCCGCAGTATCACGTCGCGATATATGTTGGTCACAGGAACTTCGGCGGTCGGTATCAAGTAGAAGTTATCCACCTGGCAGTGATACATCTGGCCTTCCTTGTCGGGCAACTGTCCGGTGCCTATTCCCGAGTCCTCGTTCACCACATAGGGGGGCTCCACCTCCACGTATCCGGCCTTCCAAGCCTCGTCCAGGAAGAACTGTATCAGAGCGCGCTGCAAGCGTGCTCCCTTGCCGATATACACAGGGAACCCGGCGCCGGTAATCTTCACACCCAGGTCAAAGTCGATGATGTTATATTTCTTGGCCAGTTCCCAGTGAGGCAGGGCATCTTCTCCCAAGTTTGGCATCGGGCCTCCCTCTTTTTCCACCACATTGTCCTCGGCGGTGCGGCCCTCCGGCACTCCGGAGTAGGGCAGATTGGGAACTGTGAGCAGTATCTCCGTTATCTCGTTCTCAATACTCTTGAGATTGTCGTCAATGTCCTTATTGGCCGTTTTCAGCCGAGCCACAGCTTCCTTGGCGGCATTTGCCTCGTCGCGTTTTCCTTCCTTCATCAGTGCGCCTATTTGAGCCGCCATCTTATTCAGCTCGGCCGCGTTGTCGTCGCGTTGCTTCTGTGCAGCCTTGCGTTGCTTGTCCAGGTCCACTATGCGCATTATGGGTTCGCGCCCGTCGAAGTGCTTCACGGCCAAGCGCTCTATCACTTTCTCGGGATTCTCGTTAATTACTTGTAATGTAAGCATTTCTTAGTTTCCTTTATTTTTCCTCTTATTTGTGTTGTTATTGCCTCGTAGGCTTTATGAATCTTCTCCAAAATTGAGCACAATACCGCCGTTTTCTCCATTCTTCTTCGTCACCTCAGGAGTGAGAACCACCTTCTCGGGCTCTTCTTTGGGCGCTGCCTGCAACGCCTCTATCTCGCTCTTGAACTGCGGTGGACGGCCATAAGTGGGAGTGCTCTCAAGTTTCTCTATTATATCGTCGTTGTCCAGATCCTCAGGGCGCAGCAGCACGTACTGCGCCGCGGCCTGAGTGTTCTCAAACTCGCGCAGGTTGTCGCCATAGATGCTTTCCATCTCTTTCTTTGCGGCCTCGGTGTCCTTATTGGGCGCGGCTTCGGGCTCGCGGCGCTTCGTGGACGATTCGGCAGCCGATTTGGTAGGCTCGTCGTTCTCAAGCGACATCTCAAATCCGGCGGCCAGCACCGTTATCTTTATCCTGTCGTCCAGAGTCTCGTCTTTGGTCGTGCCCCAAATGGTGTCCACATCGCTGCCGAAACGGGCCATAAACTCCTTCACCTCGTCTATCTCCTTCATCTTGAATGGATTCTTGGCGTTGGGGTTATAGTAGAAGTTGAACAGGATGCGCTTCGAGGTGCGTATGTCGCGATTCTTCAGCAGCGGCGACTCCAAGGCGTTCTCTATCGCCTTGGTCACGCGGCGCTCGCCCTCACCGTAACCCGAACTGATAATGGCCACGCCTCCATTCTTTAGCGTTGTGTTCACGTCGTTGAAGTCCAGGTTTATCTTGCCGTTCTTTGTAATCAGCTCTGAGATGCTGCGGGCTGCCACCGACAGCGTGTCGTCCGATTTCTCAAACGCGTCGTCTATCGACAGGTCGGGGTATATGTCGGTCAAGCGCTCGTTGTTGATGATTAGCAACGCGTCCACAAACTCGCGCATCTTCTTGGCTCCCTCCAGTGCCTTGATTATCTTCTTTTGACCCTCAAACAGGAACGGTATCGTCACTATACCCACTGTCAGCAAGTCCCGCTCACGCGCTATACGCGACACCACAGGACCGGCGCCGGTGCCGGTGCCTCCGCCCATTCCTGCCGTGATAAACACCATTTTCGTGGCATCGTCAAACAGTGCGTTGATTTCATTGGAACTTTCCTCGGCGGCCACTCTTGCCTTCTCCGGGTCATTGCCGGCACCAAGCCCCTTGGTGGTCTCTGGGCCTATCAGCAAGCGTGTGTGGACTGGCGAGTTCTTAAGCGCCTGCTTGTCTGTGTTAATCACCACAAACGACACACCCTCAATATCCTGCTTATACATGTGACCCACAGCGTTGTTGCCTCCGCCGCCCACGCCCACAACCTTTATTATCTTGGGGGACTCATTCTCCTCGGGAAATCCGGGATTCGTGCTTATTTCGGGAATTTTTTCGTCCATCATTTTTCTCTGTTTTTGCGGTCTGCTTCGCAATTATTCTGCAAAGTTAATCATTAATTCACTAATTTTCAATTCTTTTTTATCACGAGTCGCCATCGCTCTCCGACAATAGGCCGTTCATCACCTTTTTAAAACCGTCAAACCACGACCTACCTTTCTTCTCGCCACCACTTGGCTTCTTATCGTCGCCATTGTCATTGCCTGCTTGTTCCTCCACTTCCTCCTCATTCTTGGTCTCATCGGCGACGTGGAAATCGGCGGCTTCGCTGAAGTTGTATTGTTCTATACAACTTTCGTTATCCCTCAGCAATTCGGCTCCGCTGGCGATAATCGAGAACAACTCGATGTACTCCGGGCGATTGTTGGTGTGATTCAGGAAATTAATGCTCTGTGGCTGTTCGCCCATGCGAACTTTCACTTTCGACACCTCCTCCAGCGTGTGTGCCAGACCATTCATCTGCGCGCCACCGCCCACAAGCACTATGCTCTTCACGTCGGCTGCCGTCAGTCCTGAATCGCCTATCTGCTTCACGATGTTGGCCACAAGCTCGCCCACACGTGCCGTAATATACTGCACGGCCTCGTTGCTGTTAATGCCGTCTATCACCACCGGCTCGGCGTTAACGTCAAGCGGATTGCTCAGGTTCTTTTTCACGCGCTCAGCGTCTTCCTCCAGCACGCTCAGTCCCTTGGCTATATCGAGCGAAATGTTGCGGCTTCCCATCGGCAACGTCACTAAGTAATAGAGCGAGTCGGCCTTGAAAATGGCCACAGTGGTGGTCTCGGCTCCTATATCCACAAGCATACATCCAAGCGTGCGCTCGGCTGTGGTCAGTATCTGCTTCCCCACAGCCAGTGGTGTGGCTATATATTTGCGCACCCTTACTTTGTTCTCATCGATGGCGCGCTCCAAATTCAGTTTCAGCGACGACTTGGCCACTATAAGATTCACTTTCACGTTGATTTGCGAACCTGTGTAGCCCACCGGCGGCTCTGTCACCACTTGCTTGTCGATGGCATAAGAACGGGGCTCCACATCCACTGTCTCATATCCGCTGATTATCGCTTCGCTGGCAGCATCATCAGCGCGGCGCACGTCTTCGGCATTTACCGGACGCGACGGATCCAGCGGGCGGTTCACCTCGTTCATCACTGAGTGCAACGAACGGCCGGATACTCCCACAAATACACTCTTAATCTGGCCCTCTGTACCGGCCGAGAGGCGCGTCAGTATCCTGTCCACGCATGACCGGGTGGTGGTGATGTTCTGCACGCAGCCGTAGCGCACGCAGTTCTTAGCGTCCTCGCGCTCCAAACTGCGAACGTTCAGCACTCCGCTCGTCGTCTTCTCGGCTATCGCTCCCAGAATTTTGGAGCTGCCTATCTCTATCGCTACTACATATTGTTTGTTACTCATCGCATTATAGGTATTTTTGTTCTTAATTTACGTTTGGTTCGTGTTTCACCGAGTCGGCCGGCACATCGTTGCGCAGCATCTCCATATCGGGGTCGGGCTCGTCATACTCTTCACTCCAGTCCATCACTTCTTTCACCGCCTTGGTGCGCTTGGTGGCCACCACCTGGTAGTTCCACTTCACGCTTATCGTGTCGTAGGTCTGCCAGCCTTTCTCGGGCATCACTTTGCGGTAGAACAGCAGCAACTTCTTGAACTTGTTCTCTATGTTGTTAACATCGCCCAGATTCACCACATGACCGCTCACCGTGGGCACTATCATCACATTCATCGAGTCCTTGAATGTGTACATGCTCACAAGCGAACGCAGCAGCGAGTCGCGCTCCACATAGTCAATCAGCGGTAGCATCTTCTGGGGCGTGAATGTCTTGTAGAAGTGACCTTGAACCACCGGCACGTCGGCATGATAACGGTTTATCGCCACCATGCGCTTGCCCGTGCGGCTCACGTAGTACGACTTGCCTCCGTCAAACACGCGCATCACCGGCACTATCTGCTTGGCCCTTATTTCCACCACCGCACCTTTGGGACCTTGACCCTTGAGGCACTCCACCTCGTCG
>CADADP010000022.1 GCA_902786725.1 uncultured Bacteroidales bacterium | reverse complement strand
GCCCCCTTGCCGCTTGGCGTTCCCCTCGGTGTTTTTCATAATATTATTATATGAAAACAACTTTCAGAAGCCTTTCGCACTTCTTATTGGAACTTTCATCTCGGCATAAAAAAGAACAAGTTCTTTTGTTCTGCGCTTATTTTTTCGTACCTTTGAGCCGCATTTTCAAGGCACTAATCGTGAAGAAGTCTGTCATCATAAGGTTGCTCCTGTGCATCGTCGGTTTGGTGACGCTCGGGGCGTGCGCCAACATTGGCTCGCCCGAGGGCGGACCGCGCGACTACACCCCTCCGGCGCTTGTGAGCGCCAATCCGCTACCGGGTGCCCTCAACGTTAAGGGAAACAAGGTTACACTCCGCTTCGACGAGTATATCCAACTTAAAGACCAGATGAAGAAAGTGGTGGTTTCGCCCGTGCAGAAAGAGTCACCGATTATTCGCAGTGTGGGCAAGAAAATCACCGTGGAGTTCCGCGACTCGATGAAGCCCAACACCACCTATGTGGTTGACTTCACTAACGCCATCGAGGACAACAACGAGGGCAACGTGCTCGAAGGTTTCTCCTACGCCTTCTCAACAGGCGACGAAATCGACACCCTGCAAATCTCGGGCATCGTGCTCCGTGCCAACGACTTGGAACCTATGCAGCACACGCTTGTGGGTCTGCACAGCAACCTTAGCGACTCGGCTTTCACCCACCTGCCGCTCGACCGAATCAGCCGCACCAACGACCGCGGCGAGTTCACAATCCGCAACCTCAAGCCAGGCAGTTACCACGTCTTCGCGCTTAACGACGTGGACGGCGACTACCGCATGAACAACAGCGAGGATATGGCCTTTAACGACCACGTTTTTGTGCCTTCTACGCGACAGTTCCAGTCGGTTGACACCATCTTCACCTTCGATAAGCGGGTCGATAGCGTCTATACGGCCACTCACACCGAGTTCCTGCCTAACGATGTGCTTCTATCCCTTTTCAACGAGGACAAGAAACAATCGTATTTAGCTAAGACTCAGCGACTCGACGAGAAACGCCTCTGGGTGAAACTTTCCACCCGGGCCGACTCCCTGCCACACCTGCAGATTCTGGAACCGAGCGAACACGCCGCCGACTGGTGCCGCATTGAGCGACGACCGGACAACGACTCCATTATCTACTGGCTCACCGACTCGGCCCTGATTAAAACCGACAGTATCAAAGCCACTCTCACCTACCTCAAAACCGACTCGCTGAAGCAACTCACGCCGGCCACCGACACACTGACTTTCGCCGTGAGGCGAACCAACGCGCAAATTAAAGAGGCCGCGCAGAAGGTGAAAGACGAAGAAAACTATCAGAAAGACTTGCAGCGGGCACGCGACCGCATTGCCAAAGCCATTGCCGACGGAAAAGAGCCGAGCCAAGAGGACTCTATAATGGTGGCCGCCGATGAGAAACACCGCTTCCAACTCTTGCCCAAAATCAAAATTGAGTTGGCGCCGGCATCACTCGGCATCACCGATTCCATATCGTTCACCACCGACGTGCCACTGCTCTCGATAAGCTCCACAGGCATTCATCTTGAACAAGCGCGCGACACGCTGTGGATTCCTGTTGACAACGTGCCGCAGCCTCAGCCGGCCGACGAGTACGGACTGCTGCGCTACACCGTGCCTCTCGCACTCACCCCGGGGCAGAAATATCGCTTCACAATCGATTCTCTTGCCCTGCGCTCGGTCTATAACACTATGAACCATACCACCGAGTCGCGCGAGTTTTTGGTTCGTGGTCCCGAGGAGTACGCCAACCTGTTCTTCAACGTGCCGGCACTCGCCGACAGCGCCGTGGTGCAGCTGCTCGACGGTAGCGACCGTGTGGTGCGCGAAGCTCCGATTCGCGGAAGCGAGGCCGAGTTCCTCAACGTGGAGCCGGGCACCTACTATGCGCGCCTGTTTATCGACTCCAACGGCAACGGGCTCTGGGACACCGGCGACTATTCGCTCCACCGCCAACCCGAATACGTGTTCTACTATAACAAGAAACTTAACCTGCGCAAGAACTGGGATGTGGATGAGACATGGGACATCTATGCCGTGCCGCTCAACCTGCAGAAGCCCGATGACATAAAGAAGAACCGACCAGAAAAGAAGAAAAACGCCCTTGAACCCGAGCAGAAAAAGAAACCTGGCGAGGAAGATGAAGAAGACGAATTCAACTCTCGCGGCTTCGGCAACAACATCTACAGCGGCAACAAATACAGCGATTCACGCAACTCACGCACTCGCTAACTCTCGGCCATTGAACCAAGCCAGTACGCTTTAAGCCCAGTACGCTTTAAGTAAAGTTTTTTTGCTCATATTGCAAAAAAAAACTAAATTTGCTCTCGGGTTGAATATAATCGGATTACGTGCCATTCGAGGCTATTCAAAAAAGACGCTTTAACCCCGAATCGGGCCATTTGTTGCTCTCTTACGACCGATTTAGGTTTAAGTTGCCAACTAATTTAAGGTGGGTTCTATAAATTTAGCCTTACTGCTATTATGAGTGTAAATAATTTCAACAGAAAGGCATCGGGCGTATATGTCGTGATTGTGTCGGTACTACTGCTGGAGCTGATTTCGGCGGTACAATTCTACTACACGCGCTCTCTTCTCGAGGACGAGCTGGAAAAGCGTGTAGAGACCGAACTTACCATGAAAGCGATAGTCGTGAACAGTATGTTACGCAATGCTCAAGGCATTCTCAACGACCACCTGAACGACATCAAGCGAAACATCGCTGAGCCCGATTCAATGTTCCGAGTGGTCCGCTCCATCGTGGAGGCCAACAGGAATCTCAACGGCGGTTGGGTGGCATTCGCGCCTGACTTCTACCCACAAAAGGGCCGACTTTTCGAACCCTACGCCATGCGCAAAGGCGACAACATAACGGTGGTGCAAATCGCATCCGATAACCACGACTACTCCACTAACCCCATTTTTCACGAGACGGCTGCCGCCCATAAGTTTGTCTGGTCCAAGCCGTATCTCGACAAGGACGGGACCCGCAACATGATCACCACGTGCAACCTGCCATTCTACGACTCACGCGATAGTCTGCAAGGCATCACCGGCGTTGACTTCTCGCTCAGTTGGCTCGGCGACACACTCAACTCCCGGCACATCTATCCGTCATCGTTCATGATGCTGCTCACCGAAGACGGCGAGGTGATTTCATCTCCTTCCGACACTATTCGCAAGTACAAAGACACGAAAATTGTGGCCGACCTTATCAACGACTCCACTCAGCTTCGCACTCTGAGCAGAAGCGGACGAAGCGAAATCATAGAATTTAACTCGGCTGTAAATGGCGACAACGCCTACATCTTTTTCGCCAACGTCCGGGGCGACCCGCACTGGATTATGGCCGTTGTGTGCTACGACAACGAGGTCTATAGGAAGCTCTACTACATGGGACTCAACATCGCCGTGCTGAACTTGCTGGCACTGGCCGTGATGATTTTCCTGATTCTCAGGTTTGTGCGCAACGCACGCCGACTGAGCGAAGCCCGGTTGGCTCAAGAACACGTTAGGAGCGAGCTCAGTGTGGCCCACAATATTCAGAGTGCCATGATACCACAGGCGCTTCCCAGCATGGACAGTGCCGAGGTAGCCGGCCTCATCACTCCGGCCAAGCAGGTGGGTGGCGACCTCTACGACTTCTTTGTGAGAAACGAGAAACTCTTCTTCTGCATCGGTGACGTGAGCGGCAAAGGCATTCCTTCGGCGCTGATTATGGCCGTAACCAAGTCGCTGTTCAGGCTGGCAGCCGAGCGCGAGAACAATGCGGCACACATCATGACCGACCTCAACAAGATGGCTTGCTCCAACAATGCCACCAACATGTTTGTCACACTCTTCATTGGCGTACTTGACCTGCCCACAGGTCATCTGCGATACTGCAACGCCGGACACGACCTGCCGCTGCTGTGCCGACCCGATGGAACGGTTACTCCACTCAACGCCGACGCCAACCTGCCGATAGGCGTGTTTGAAAACACCGAATACTCGCTGCAGAAGCAACTGGTGGACCCGGGAACACTGATATTCCTCTACACCGACGGCCTGACCGAAGCCATGAACGAACAACATGCCCAGTTTGGGCTTCACCGGGTGGAACGCATTCTCGCCGACTCCGCCTCACTGGCCGTGCAAGAACTGCCGGGGCGCATGAGCAACGCGGTCCACAATTTTGTGGGCGAGGCAGAGCAGAGCGACGACCTTACTATGCTCGCCATACGCTACCGGGGCAACGGGTCCGAGTCGGCACTGTTCACCGACTCAATCACACTGGCAAACGATGTGGCTCAAGTGCCGCAACTTTCACAGTTCGTGGCGCGCGTGAGCGAACGAGTCGGATGCGACAAGGCTACCTCGATGCAGGTAAAACTGTCTGTGGAAGAAGCAGTGGTAAACTGCATGAACTACGCTTATCCTGCCGGACAGACCGGAACTATCTGCATCAATGCCCGATTCTACTCCAAGAACCTGCTCTTCATCATCACCGATAATGGCGTGGCTTTTGACCCAACCGAAAAATCTCCGGCCGACACTTCGCTCTCGGCCACCGACCGACCCATCGGTGGACTGGGAATCTTACTGGTTAGCCAACTTATGGACTCGGTTAACTACGAACGCATCCAAGGTAAAAATGTGCTCACGCTGAAAAAGATAATCACTAAACCAACATCAGAATAATCAACTGAAAATTTTTAACTGTAATGAAAACCGACATTCAGAAAATCAACGGCAAAATCATTGCCACTCTTGTAGGAGAACTCGACACCGCAGCGGCATCCCAAGTGGAAAAAGAACTGCAACCTCTCTTCGAGGCTAAAGGTGAAAACATAGTCATAGAATGTGAGGGTCTGGAATATATTTCCTCGAGCGGCCTACGCATACTGCTGGGCATTCTCAAGAACGCTATAGCCAACGGCGACTCGGTGGTGATGAGCCACGTCAACGACGACATCAAGAACGTGTTCCGCCTCACCGGATTCATCAATCTCTTCAAATTCGAGGACTAATCGAGCCGTGCGTTTTTAAGCACAACTCACATTTTTCAAACTCAATTTTAGGAAACTATATGTTGAGACTTTCATTTTTGGCTCTTGCGCTACTGATGGTAGCCGGCCCTGTCGCGGCGCAAGAGCAGATAGCCCAGCCCGACAGTGCCCCTCCGGCGCAGAACCTGGAACTGGGACTGCAACTGATGGCGCGTGGCGAAATACGCCGTGGCGGATTGCCACAGGTGGATGGCGAAAGCCGCGACAAGGCCAATTTCATTTTTGAGCGAACGCGACTCTCGGTAGATTACGGCTACAAGTGGTTCCAGGCACGTGCCGCAGTGCAGCACTCGGGCGTGTGGGGCCAAAAAGGCGGGGGCGCGCTAAGCATGTACGAGACATGGGCAAAGATGACGGCTCCATGCGGCTTCTTCGCGCAAATTGGACGCATGGCACTCAGCTACGACGACGAGCGCATCCTGGGTAGCAACGACTGGGCTATGACACCATTCACCCACGATGCCGTGAGGCTGGGATATGAGGGCCACGGCCATAAAATTCATGCCATCGCCACATATAACCAAAAGGCCGAAAACACCGGCGGTGGCACTACCTACCGCTCCAACGAAGGCGCCTACCCGCACAAGACACAGCAAACACTCTGGTACCACTACGACCTGCAGCGCATTCCGCTCTCTTTTTCAGTCTTGGCCATGAACGTGGGTGTGGAGCCTATGGATGAGCCGGAACCTAAAATCAGATACCAGCAGCTTTTTGGCGGATACGTCACTTTTACGCCACCGCGCTGGAAAGCCGAAGCGGCCTACTACCACCAGACCGGTAGAGACGAGTTCAATACACCCATCAGCGCCTTTATGGCCGCGGCCAAGGTCACTTTCACTCCGTCGGCTCGTGGCTCGGTTAGTCTGGGATACGACTACCTCAGTGGCGACGATAACCCTGTGGTGCCGCACCTAGGCACTATGGGAATGGCTCGTCACGATAAGGTGCGCGGTTTCTGCACCATCTATGGTTCGCATCACAAGTTCTACGGCGCTATGGATTTCTTCTATTTCAGCGCCTTCTACGGCGGATACACTCCGGGACTACAGAGTCTGTATGTTGATGGCCGGATATGTCCGGTTAAGAACCTTGAACTTAAGGCTCAATACAACTATCTGGCCGTAGCCAGCAAAATTCACGAAGCCTCCAGAACGCTGGGACACGAAATAGAGCTATCGGCCAGCTACAAATTCTTGAAATTCATCAAGGTAAGCGCCGGATACACCTATATGCACGGCTCCAGTACTCTCGAGCGCCTGCAACGTGTCGAGGGAAAGAACAAGTTGCACTGGGGATGGCTCATGTTGTCGGTCACTCCGCGAATTTTTAGCAAAAAATGGTAAATAATTAATTCTTAAACCTATATGAAACTTTCAGGTCCTCTTTCCAAGTCACAATTAGGCATCTACGTGGAGTGCATGAGCCATCTGGGCGAGCCGTTCTACAATCTGCCTTATATCTACTCTCTATCACCCTCGCTCAGCCCGGAACGGCTATGCGCGGCAGTTATAACCGCTGTCAAGGCCCATCCGTCGCTGTTCACGCGAATCAGTCAAGATTCCGACGGTGAGCCCATACAGACCATCGACACCGACAACGAGTCGTTCGATATTCAAGTGGAGAAAATCTCCGATTTAGAAGCGGCTAAAAGCTCACTTGTGGAGCCGTTCGACTTGCTGGGTGGCCGTCTGTTCCGCATTCGCATCCTCTCAGACAGCAACCGACTGCTCCTTTTCATCGACTATCATCACATCATAGTGGATGGCACTTCAATGTCGCTGATTCTCCACGACATTGAGCGCGCCTATTTGGGCCAGGCCATCGAGCCGGAGCAGGTGAGCATGATCGACGTTGCCCTGGAAGAGGCCAAGCTCCGACAGACTCAGGCTCTCAACGACGGACGCCGATGGTATGCCGAGCAATTCACCTGCGACGACACGTTCACGCAGATTCTGCCCGACAAGGAAGACACCGGACACACCGAGGCCAGCCTCCTGCACACGCTCTCCACACCGCTACATCAAGTGGAGGACTTTTGCCACGCCGGCGGCGTGTTCAAGAGCACACTGTTCACTTCGGCTTTCTCCTTCTTGCTGGCCAAGTTCTGCAACGAGAATGAGTCGCTGTTCACCACCGTGTATAACGGTCGCGCCGACAAGCGGCGCGCACACACGGTGGGTATGATGGTCCAGACTCTGCCGGTTTACGCCAAGTTCACACCACAGACCTCTGTTCTCGATTTCTTGCGGCAGGCACAGCGGCAAATGACCGGTTGCCGCGAACATATCGCTTATACGTTCAGCGATGTGATGACCGACCTGAAATTGCAATCTAACGCCATGTTCGCTTGGCACGGCACCATATTCTCAGATGAGCAATTCGCCGGCCTACCCATGACCACCGAGCGCATAGGCAACAGCACGCTCGACGCGTCGCTCTACCTGAAGGCATTCACTCGGGGTGACACGGTATTGGTCAAGGCCGAGTATAACGCAAGCGAATACTCTGCCGAACTCATCGGGCAGGTGCTACAAAGCTACGATGCCGTGGTAGCCGGAATGCTTACACAACCGCTTCTTAGCGAGATAGTACCATCTTCCGAATCGCAGTTAGCGGTACTCAATAGCTTTAACGCCACCGACGTGGACTACGATAACACGCAGACCGTGGTGTCGCTCTTCCAACGTCAGGCGCAAGCCACACCGCAGGCTACCGCCGTGATTTTCGGCGACAAGACGTTTACCTACGCTCAAGTGGACGAGATAAGCGACCGCATTGCTGCATTCATTGCAGCTCGTGGTCTGGGGCGTGAAGACGTGGTGTCGGTGCTGATTCCTCGCTCTGAGTGGATGGTTATCGCCTCAATGGGCGTGCTCAAGGCCGGATGCGCCTACCAGCCTCTCGACCCCTCTTACCCACCCGAGCGCCTCAACTTCATGATGAAGGACGCCGCTGCCCGGCTGCTCATCGCCGACGAGGCACTGCGTCCCATCGTCAACGAATATCAGGGCGAGGTACTCTTCACAAGCGATATCAGCAAACTCGAAGCTACCGATGCCGTTTTAGCCAAGCCCGAACCGAGCAGCCTCTTTATTCTGCTCTACACCAGTGGTTCCACCGGAGTGCCTAAGGGGTGTCAGCTCACTCACTCCAACCTTGTGGCCTACATACACTGGTTCCGCCGATACTACGGCCTGCAGCCGCAACACAAGGTGGCGGCCTATGCCAGTTACGGCTTCGACGCCTGCATGATGGACATGTATCCCGCACTCTCTTGTGGAGCAACGGTTTGCATCGTGCCCGAGGAATTGCGCCTCGACTTGGTGGAACTGAACCGCTACTTTGAGTCGTTGGGCGTTACACACTCGTTTATGACCACTCAGGTGGGCTACCAGTTCGCCACTGGAATAGAGAACCATTCGCTTCAATACCTCTCGGTTGGCGGCGAGAAACTGGCCTCGCTAACGCCCCCCGACGGATATGAGTTCATCAACGCCTATGGCCCCACTGAGTGCACCATATTCACCACCACCTACAAGGTGGCCCGGAAGATGAATGAAATCCCCATTGGCAAGCCTCTCGAGAACATCAAGCTATACGTGGTGGATGCCGCAGGACACCGACTGCCCGTAGGTGCCGCAGGCGAATTGTGGGTAGCAGGGCCTCAAGTGGGCCGTGGCTATCTCAACCGTCCGGAAAAGACGGCCGAGGTATTCATCGCCAACCCGTTCGACTCCGATGAGAAATATGCCCGAGTCTATCGTACAGGCGACATTGTGCGATATCTGCCCGGCGGCGACATTCAGTTTGTGGGCCGACGCGACGGTCAGGTGAAGATTCGCGGCTTCCGCATTGAGCTCAAGGAGGTGGAAAGCATCATACGCGAGTTCCCGGGCATCAACGATGCCACCGTACAGGCCTTCGACGAAGAAGGTGGCGGCAAGTTTATCGCCGCCTATGTGGTGAGCGACGCCGAAGTGGATATCGAGGCACTTAACGCATTTATCCTTAACGAGAAACCGCCCTACATGGTACCGGCCGTGACAATGCAAATCCCCACTATTCCTCTCAACCAGAACCAGAAGGTGAACAAACGCGCCCTTCCCAAACCCGAGCGAAAACCTGCTCTGCAAGAAGAGGTGAACGCACCCATGAATGTGCTCGAAACCGAACTGCACGCCATGGTGGAGGGCATCGTGGGACACGCCGACTTTGGAATAACCACTCCGCTTGCCTTCGCCGGCCTCACGTCGATTTCGGCCATCAAACTGGCGGTGCAGGTGAGCAAGCGATTTGGCGTTGCTCTCGATTCTAAGGATTTGGTGAAGACGGCCACTCTGCAATCGGTGGAGAACGAAATCATAACATCACTTCTCTCGGCCGAGGGCAAACCCACCGCGACACAAGCCTCTGCGCAAGACGCGCCTCGGTGCGTGCCGCTTTCTTACGCGCAGACAGGCGTGTATTTCGAATGTCTTAAGAATCCCACATCCACTATCTACAACATTCCCTATCTGCTCTCCTTCCCGGGCAAAACCGACGCGCAAACCCTGGCTCAGGTGGTGAAATGCGCCATCCGTTGCCATCCCGAGCTGAGTGTGTCGTTCACTACACAGGCCGAAACCATTGTGCAGTCTCTTAACCCCGACCTGGAAATAGTGGTGCCTGTGACTGAAATGACCGATGAGCAACTGTCGCAGTACAAGAACGACTTTGTGCAGCCGTTCAACCTGCAGAAAGCGCCGCTCTTCCGTGCCGAGGTGGTGAGCACTCCGGCCGGAACACATCTGCTTATCGACGTGCACCATCTGGTGTTCGACGGCGGCTCGGCCGACTTGCTCATACGCCAGATTTGCGCCGCGCTCGAGGGCGTGAAGCCCGAAGCCGAGACTTACACTTACTTCAACTTTGTCTCCGACCAGCAAAAGGCCGCCCAGACCGACGACTTTAAGCAGGCAGAGCGGTTCTTTGCAGAGAAACTGGCCACCTGCGAGGGCGCAAGCGAAATCCCCGGCGACTTGCCCAAGACCGACCGTCAGGGACTCATCGGCGAGACCGTGAGCGTGCCCGACTTCCAAGCAATCGGCGACTTCTGCCGCAGGCTTGAAATCACACCTGCTCAACTGTTCTACGCCGCCACGGCCTACGTGGTGTCGCGCTACACCAATAACCGCGATGTGTATCTGTGCACCGTCTCGGGCGGACGTAGCAACCTCAAGATTGCCGACACCGTGGGTATGTTTGTCAACACGCTGGCTCTGGCCATTAGCATCGACGATGTCTCGGTGGCCGAATTTCTGCACCGGGCAGGAGACTCCTTCTCAGATACACTTCGCCACGAGGACTACCCATTCGCGCGCATCGCCGCCGACTTCGACTTCCGCCCGGCTATCGCCTATGCTTATCAGGTGGGCGTGCTTTCGCAGTATAACGTAAACGGCAAGCCTGTAGCGCAGGAACTGCTGGAACTTAACGTTCCCAAATTTAAGATTAACATCAAGATAGAGTCGCGCGGAGTGGTGGTTCAGTACGACGACGCCATCTATTCCGCATCGTTGGCCAATTCTCTGGCTCAGAGCATAGTGGCAGTGGCCGGGCGCATGGTGGCCTCACCCGAGAGCCGCATACGCGCCGTGTCGATTATCAGCCCTGAGCATGAACAGGAACTTTCCCGCCTGCGTCAGGTGGCTACCGGCGACGCGCCGTTCCGCTTCTTCCACGACTGCATCGGCCACTTTGCCGCGCTCACTCCGTCCCACGAGGCGCTGGTGGCATGCGACGGCTCGTTCACATACGAGCAGATGCACGCCGTCACCAATCGCATTGCGCGAGCTCTGCAACTGCGCGGTGTGCGCGAACGCGACCGAGTGGCATTGCTCCTGCCGCGCACAAGCCGTCTCGTGCTGTCGCTCTTCGGTGTGCTCAAGGCCGGTGCGGCCTACATACCTTGCGACCCCGATTATCCGGCCGACCGCGTGAAACTCATTCTTGAAGACAGCGAAGCCAGCTACATTATCACCACAGCCGACCGCATGGGCTCTGTACCGACCGGCAAGGCTATCGACGTGGAAACGCTCGTCGGCGACGAGAACGCCGGCGACGAGGCGCCGCAGTTGAGTTCGCTCACCCCCGACGACCTGGCCTACCTCATCTACACCAGTGGTTCCACAGGCCGTCCCAAGGGCGTGATGCTGCGCCACGAAGGCATCTGCAACTACCTCTACGGGCATCCGGCCAACGTGTTCGCTAACGGCGTTATGACCGACGCCAAGCGCATTCTGAGCGTCACCACCATTTCGTTCGACGCGGCACTGCAAGACATAGGCACCGCGTTCTATAACGGCAAGACGCTGGTGGTGGCCACCGAAGAGCAGGCCAACAACCCGCTGGAACTGGCACGGCTCATCACCGAACAGAAGGTGAACATGGTGTCGGGTACGCCATCGCGCTGGCAGACGTGGCTCACGAGCGACGACTTCTGTCGCGCCATTAGCCATGTGGACATCTGCCGCGCCGGTGGCGAGAAGTTCTCCGACCGCTTGCTGGCACAAATGCGCTCGGTGACTAAAGCAAGGATTTTCAACTGCTACGGCCCCACCGAAATCACCGTGGCATCTAACAACAAGGAACTTACTCATGCCCAGACCGTTACCGTGGGACGGCCACAGCTCAATGTGGTGGAGTTTGTGGTGGATGCCGACGGAAACGAATTGCCTGTGGGGGTAGTGGGCGAGCTCTACATTGGCGGACGAGGCGTGGCCCGAGGCTACAACAACTTGGACGATATGACGCGCGAACGCTTCATCACCTATCACGGCGAGAGGGTGTATCGCTCTGGCGACTACGCTCGCTGGCTCCCCGACGGCGATGTGGCCATCCTGGGACGCACCGACCATCAGATTAAGTTGCGCGGTCTGCGCATCGAACTGGGCGAAATAGAGAACGTGATGCTGCGGGTGGATGGCATGAAGAAGGTGGTGATTCTTATACGCAAAATCAACGACAAAGAGCACCTCTGCGCCTACTACACCGCATCGCGTGAAATAGCTCCCGATGCGCTCAAAGCCGAGATTTCTCGCAGCCTCACCGCCTACATGGTGCCCACGGCTTACTTGCAACTGAGCGAGATGCCTATGACACCCAACGGCAAGACCGACGTCAAGGCTCTGCCCGAACCGCAGCTGGCCGTGACTTCGGCATTCGAGGCACCGGCCAACGAAACCGAGCGAGCATTCTGCGACATATTCGCCACAATCCTGCAAATGGATAAGGTGGGGGCCACCGACAACTTCTTTGAATTGGGCGGAACGTCGCTCGTCGTAACCCGCGTTATCATCGAGGCCGACAAGGCAGGAATGCACGTGGCCTACGGCGACGTATTCGCCAACCCCACTCCACGTCAGTTGGCACGACTGTTCAGCAAGGACGACGACAAGTCGCAACTCAACCCCGAGGTTACGGCTTTCGACTACACCGCCATCGACAACCTGCTGCAGAAGAACACGCTGCAAGTCTTCCGCAGCGGCGAGATGCAGCAACTGGGCAACGTGCTCCTCACAGGCGCTACCGGATACTTAGGCATACACATCCTGCGCGAACTCATCGATTCTGATGCTCGCAACATTCACTGTCTGGTGCGTGGCAAGACTGTGGAAGCGGCCGAGAAACGTCTCAAAACGCTGCTATACTACTACTTCTCCGACTCGTTCAAGGAACTATTCGGCACACGGCTGCACATCGTGCTGGGCGATGTCACGAGCGACTTCGGACAGGGGCTGGAAATCGACACGGTGTTTAACTGCGCCGCTGTGGTGAAGCATTTCTCCGAAGGCACCGAAATAGAGGACGTGAACATTGGCGGGGCCAAGCGATGCGTGGAATTCTGCATCGAGCACGGAGCCAAACTGATTCACATCTCCACGGCCAGCACACGCGGACTATGGGCCGGCGAGGTGCGCACCGACGTGTTCACCGAGCGACGCCTTTATATGGGCCAGTTCCTCGGTAACAAGTATATCTACTCCAAGTTCATGGCCGAGCAACTGATTCTCAACGCCGTGGCACTGCACGGGCTCAAAGCCAAGATTATGCGTGTTGGCAACCTTGCCGCACGCAGCACCGACGGTGAGTTCCAGGCCAACTTCTCCACCAACTCGTTTATGGGTCGTATCAAGGTCTATAACATGCTGGGCTGCTGCCCCTACGGCATGAGAAACAAAGCAGTGGAGTTCTCGCCAATCAACGAGGTGGCACACGCCATAGTGCTGCTATCGCGCACTCCGGCCGACTGCACCGTGTTCCATCCCTACAACATCCACACGCAATTCCTGGGCGACGTGCTCATGGGACTCACCTCTGTGAGCAGTGGGGTGAAATTTGTGGAGCAGGAAGAGTTTGACCAAGCCATGGAGGCCGCCAAGGACGACCCGCAAAAGGCACGCCAGATGGCCAGCCTGCTCGCCTACCAAGACATGGCTCACGGACAGAAGACAACCGACGTGAAGCGCGACAACGACTACACCACTCAGGTGCTCTACCGACTGGGGTTCGCATGGTCGCCCACATCGTGGGACTACGTGGAGCGGATGCTCACGGCCATCGGCGGATTCGGATTCTTTGATTAAACAGGCAAAATGGAATGAGCGAAAACGATAATATCAGCAAACAATTCCAGCGCTACCTCTGGGCATATATTCTGGTGGCGCTCTCGGCTTGTCTGGGCAACGTGGTGGATGGCATCATTGTGGGCAACCTTATCAGCGAAGACGGTGTAAGCGCTATCAATCTGTCGAAGCCCATAGTGCAATTCATCTTCACCATGCATCTGCTCATCAACGCCGGTGCCGGTATGCTTGTGGGCTACGCTCTGGGGCGGAAAGACACGGCCGAGGCGCGCACACTATTCACCCGAGCGCTGGGGCTGAGCGTGGGTCTGAGCTTGCTCTTGGCCGTTGTGGCAGGAGCCATTTTCCCCGGCAAAGTGGCCACATGGCTGTGTTCCAACGAGATGCTGCGTCCGCTCGCGCTCGACTATATGCGAGTGCTCTTGCTGGGTGCGCCGTTCTACGTGCTCATGTGGGGGCTCTCCACCATGGTGGGCGTGGACGGAAGTCCGCGCTTGGTGTCGGTGGCGGTGATTGTGGATAACGCTGTGAATCTGTGTCTCGACATCGTATTCATCAAGTATTTCGACTGGGGCATCACAGGTTCATCGGCCGCTACTGTGGTGGGCCACATTGTGGGCATCGCCATTCTGTTGACTCACTGGCGCGCTCATAGGCGACTTACACCGGTCATGGCCGGTGGCGGTCTGTGGGCGTCGTGCCGCCGCATTGTGGGGCAAGGCGCGCCATTGGCGCTGGCGTCGATTTGCCTCACGCTGCTGATGCTTGCGGCCAACACCATCGTTCTATCCACCGCCGGTCGCATCGGTATCTTCGTATTCTCAGTGTGCATGAACCTGCTCCAGATCTACAACCTGTTCGTGTCGGGCACGTGCCAAACGCTGCAGTCGCTTGGCGCAATCCAGATAGGCAAAAACGACTCCATCGGCTTCCGCACTGTGCTGCGCAAGGCTCTGCGATTTATCACTGTGTCGATGTTTATGACGTGTGTTTTCGTATGGATCGACCCTGACATGATAGCGCGTCTATTCGGGGCCACAGAGGCCGATATGATAGCCGAATGCAACCACGCTCTTCGTGTGTTCGCCCTCAGTTTCATCCCGTTCTGCTACATCTACGTGCTGATGATTATCTACAAACTCTACGGGCAGCACCACATGGCGCTATTCATCTCCATCGCGCTATCGCTTACCGTGATTCCGGTGCTATGGGCTGTGGCTCGCTGGGTGCCGCAGTGGTTGTGGTACAGTTACCTGATAGCATATGCAGCCGAGGCTGTGATGATTTTCATTCTGCACAAGGCTCTGCACGTTAAATTTGAACTTCCTAAACGATGATATACATCGCGGAAAATCCGTTGCATATTCACTTGGATAGCGCATTGGCCGCGGTGAGTGAGCAGCGTAGGCAGCACGCGTTGCGCTATAGGCGCGATGAGGACCGCCGTCTGTCGGTTGCGGCATATTTGCTTCTGTGCCATGCGCTTAAGGAAGAGTTTGGCATAACCGCTCCTCCTGAATTTGCTTTCACCGAACATGGCAAGCCCTATTTGCCCCTTTACCCGCACATATTGTTCAGCATCAGCCACTGCCGTGAGGCCGTGGCTTGCGCACTGGCTTGCGCACCGGTGGGAATTGACGTGGAATCGTTAAGTGCATTCGACCCCGCTCTTATTGCGGCCGTCATGAGTCCCGCCGAGCAGGAGCGCATCTTGTGTGCCGCCTCGCCGGCTTTGGAATTCACACGCCGGTGGACCATGAAGGAAAGTCTGCTGAAAATGCGAGGCGACGGCCTCTCCACCACTGACCACCTCGCGGCTCTCTTCACTTCCACTACCTGTGAAGTCGATACCGGTATCGGCGACATCGCCTCCTCAGCAGCCGGCCACCGCTTCATCACACACGAAAACCCCACAGCAGGCTACGTCTGCACCAGCTGCCTCGCAACCGACGCCCACACATCACCGGCCGAAGTCCCCATCATCGTTCAGGCCACTCTGCTCACCAGACACAGCCTATAAGCCACATCGGGCCCCGACGACTTATGGAACGCCCGTTCTTCTCACCGGGAAACGTGGAACCCCAAGGCGTTGATATTTTTATATATATTTTCGCCAACTATCAACTATTTTTAAGAAAAAGTTGTAACTTTGCGGTCTCGAAACGAGTGAAGGGTATGTTGCCCCGAATGAGTGAAGCGATAAAACTAAGATAAGTATTAACCCAAGGTGGAAAAATTTGGCTGCTTGCAACCACTTGAAAAAATGCTAAAATTGCGATTTCATCGGATAAATTCGGACATTTTTAGCGTTTTTCCACTAATTAAAAAAGAGTTGGAAAAATGAATTATTTGTTTACATCTGAATCGGTGTCGGAGGGTCATCCCGACAAAATTGCTGACCAGATAAGCGACGCGTTGCTGGATCATTTTCTTGCCTACGACCCACAATCTAAGGTGGCATGTGAAACGCTGGTAACCACCGGCCAGGTGGTGATAGCCGGCGAAGTGAAATCGAACACGTATGTGGATTTGATGGAGGTGACGCGCGGAGTGATAAGCCGGATAGGCTATAACCGCAGCGAGCTGAAGTTTGACGCCGACTCGTGCGGAGTGCTGTCGGCGCTTCATGAGCAGTCGGAAGACATTAATCGCGGAGTGGAGCGCGCCGTGCCTGAGGAGCAGGGCGCCGGCGACCAGGGCATGATGTTCGGCTACGCGTGCAATGAGACAGAGTCGCTGATACCGCTCACACTGGACCTTGCCCACACGCTGATGCGTGAGCTTGCCGAGTTGCGTAAGGGCTGTCTGCTGCCCTATTTGCGCCCCGACGCCAAGAGCCAAGTGACGGTGGAGTATGACGGAGAGACCCATCGTCCCGTGCGTGTGCATACAATAGTTATAAGCACACAGCACGATGAGTTTGTGCGTCCCGACCGCGAGAAGGGTATCGGTCAGGCCGAAGCCGACGCGCAGATGCTGGAGCGCATTAAGGCCGACGTGAAGAACGTGTTGTTGCCTCGTGTGATAGCGCGTCAGCCCGAGCAGGTGAAGGCGTTGTTTGCCGATTTTGACCCGGAGAAGAATCTGCTGGTGAATCCCACAGGAAAATTTGTGATAGGCGGCCCTCACGGCGACACCGGTCTGACCGGTCGCAAGATAATTGTGGATACATACGGCGGTCGCGGAGCCCATGGCGGAGGCGCGTTCAGCGGCAAGGACCCCAGCAAGGTGGACCGTAGCGCGGCCTACGCGGCGCGGCACATAGCCAAGAATGCGGTGGCTGCCGGAGTGGCCGACGAGATGCTGGTGCAGGTGGCCTATGCGATAGGCAAGGCCGAGCCCGTGAGTTTGTTTGTGGATACGCGAGGCACGAGTCACGTTAGCCAGACCGACGCCGAGATAGCCGAGATACTGGGTCAACTCTTCGATATGCGTCCGGCCGCGATAGAGGAGCGGCTAAAATTGCGCGCGCCCATCTATGAGGAGACGGCGGCCTACGGTCACATGGGCCGCAAGCCCCAGGTGATATCCAAGCACTTCAAGTCGCACTACGACGAAGAGAAATATGTGCGCGTGGAACTGTTTACGTGGGAGAAACTCGACTACGTGGACATTTTGAAAGAGGCGTTCTCGCTATGACGGCAAGAGGGGCGTGCCAATCGAGGCGCGCCCCTCTTGCAAATGGGTTAACGGATAGGTCTGATGGGACTTAAAGGTGTTGTAAGGCTTATGTTGAGGGTTACTCGTCGAAGTATTCGGTGTTGATGTGCCTCTTGAGTTGCATAAGTTCCTCATGCGACAAGTTGTCGCGGTCTTTCATCAGTTGTGCCATCTTATCGGACCATTCTTTGCGCGCCTGGCGTTCGCGCCTGAACATGTCGCGAGTGCCATCTTCGGTTTTGCTGAACCGCATGGAGTGGTCGATGTGGAGGTTAATCGCCACTTTTTCCACGTCGTGGTCAGCACCGATGTAGGCGAAGAGCCAACCTTCTTGCTTATACTGCGCTATAAGGCGCGAAATGGTGTTGAAGTCGAACTCCCGAGAGGCATTCTCGTAGCCGTCGGTGATGATGGTGACGCTGGCGCTCTTGGCCGGATTGCCAGTGATTTGAGTGTGAAGCGCGGTGATGGTGGCGCCAATGGCATCGTAGAGCGGAGTGGTGCAGCAGGGTATATAATCGGCCGGAGTGAGGTCGCGAGTTTTTTTAAGAGACACTAGTGGGAAAATAAATATCTTTGACCTGCCGGTCGAAAATACTCTCGTTCGAAATATCCCAAGATTCTCTTGGATTTTTACTCACTTATTCGTATCTTTATCGGCATGAAGAGAATCATGGCTCATTTGCTGATAGGTTTGTGCATAGCAACAGCAGCGGCACAAACCTGTCCTGAAAAGAAAATCACAGCAGAACGGCTACCCGACCTGATTACTCCCCGCCACGGACATTCGACATTTGTAGCAGGGGGTGAGATAACGGTAGCCGGTGGTCACACCACGGGCTTCATCCCTGTAAAGACTGCCGAAAGACTGAGCAATGAGCATGGCAGGAAATGACGATGACCTATACACACGATGAGGGATTCGCACTGCCCATGGAGTCTGGTCTGGTGCTGTTAGGTGGCGGTCATCTACAACCCTTGGGCATCGGCAACCAGTTTGTGACCGAGGAATACAATCCCTCAAACCATACATTCAAGAGTTACGGCTGTATGGACCGTAAGCGCTGCTGGGTACAGGGGCTGGAGATGGACAGCGGACGTGTCGTCATCAGCGGCAACTGGTATGAGGGGGACGGCATAGAGCTGTACGAAAGAAAAATCAACGCCATGCCACTGAAGGATGTGCGTCAGCAACGCTCCATGCCCTTCCTGTTTCGTACTGCAAAGGACGATGCCATCATTTTCAGCTCCTTTAGCGAACGGGCGCAACAGTACGACACCATCTGGATTGACCACCTGAAAGGAGCACCGACCACAGAACCGCTATTTGAGAAGTGGCAACCACTGAGCCTGGGCCACGAGCACCGCAGCATGGACAGCTTCATCGGTGATGAGGCAAAGGGCATCTATACATACCTGATGGCTGTCGAGGATACGCTGACACATCAAGCAGCCATCATGAAACTAGCCAACGGGCAGTTCTCACTTCTCAAGACTGAGACTCCTGTGCCGAGGGTGAGCCAAGGAGATACCATCTGCTGGTTTTCGCAAGTCATAGCTGACCGGCAGGCTGGACGCGCTTACCTGTTAGGATATGGTAAGCAGGAGAAACGCCTATACATATTATATATTATGTATCAAGATGCCAACGTGCCCTTGGCATTAGGCTATACAGAACCAATACCCGATATGGGCTATACAACACCGGTGCTGACCGCAGAAGGCAACCTTGTCATAGCTGGCGGTGTGCAGGTGCCCGTCAACAACTTTGAACCGAAAGCCACAGTAGTGCTTTTGCCGGTAGGTGACAAGGTCGATGCAGCAGGAAATCACGGAATCGGCGGCAAATGGAGATGGTGGCTCTATGCACTTCTCGCCGTCTTCGGCGTGTTTATCGGCTATAAGGGCTTGAAACATTTCCACCACGGCAGCAACTCTTCTCACAACGGTTCAGACTTCAAGGCTCAACTTGAAAACACCGTAACAGGAGTCGATGACAAGTTGATGGCACGTATTGACGAACTCATGGAGCGTGAACAACTATTCCTAAACCCGGAGTTGAAAGTGGGTGACGTGGCAGCAATACTGGGTGTGAACAGCCGCTACGTATCGGACAGCATCAATGCCTCACGTGACTGTTCGTTCGCACAATTCATGAACAGACTACGTGTAGAATATGCCCAGCGCCTGATGCAGCAATCACCCGAGAAAAAACTATTAGAGGTCTGGGTGACATCAGGTTTTGCCAACGAATCAACCTTCTTCCGTGCCTTCAAAAGCATAACGGGCATCACACCCAAGGAATGGATCAACAACATATCGACAACCTGAAAACACAGAAATCGACTTGCAAATACGGAAATTGCAAGTCGATTTTCTTATATTGCAAGTCCTTTTACGGCATTTCACATTATCTTTGTCACAAAATAATTATTACTAACAAACAAATATCAAAAGACTATGAAGAAGATTTTAGTATTAATGGTAGCCGTTTTCGTCATGACGATGACGGCAAGTGCACAAATCGCAGAGGGGACCTACATGATAAGTCATGCCGATTACCCCGCCCACGTGCTGACGACGAAGAACGCCAAGCCTGGTAACCGTGAAGCCGTCGTTCTGACGAAATGGGCGAGAAAAGACAACCAGCTGTGGCAAATCAAGAAGAACGCGGACGGCACGTACGCCATCCTCTCGTTAGCCAACCCCGCCTACGGCATCAACGTCTGCGAGGCCCTGATGCAGAACGGTGCGGAAATCATCACGTGGAACTGGACGGGATATGCCAACGAGAACTGGAAGATTGAGAAGCAGAGCAACGGCGCCTACCTCATCATGGTGGCGCAGGACAAGAGCTTCTGCATCCGCCCGAAGAACGGCAAGGTCAGGGACAACGTGCCTCTTGAGCTGACGAAGGCCAAATCGGATAGAAAAATGGAGTGGAATTTTATAAAGGCCAGCAGACAGAAATAAGGGTTTATACGAAAAGATACAGTCAATACCTACTCGCGCTGGTGCTTCGCGGCTCCGGACCGGACTGCCGAGCATC
Organism: uncultured Bacteroidales bacterium; assembly: GCA_902786725.1. GTDB lineage: Bacteria > Bacteroidota > Bacteroidia > Bacteroidales > Muribaculaceae > Sodaliphilus. Next base: position 10,969 of record CADADP010000022.1, on the reverse strand, counting down.
TAAACATCAACGACCACGGAGTGATTCTGAGACTCACGCACTACCGTGACCGAAAGAAGAAGTAAACGACCACAGATGACTCGGATTAAACGGATTTTATTATTAACCTTTTAAAAACAAAAAGCATGATGAAGAAGATTTTAGTATTAATGGTAGCCGTCTTCGCCATGAACATGACGGCAAGCGCACAGAAAATCACAGAAGAAGAGCGTAACAACGTTATCACCAATCTTATCGGACGCATGAAACCTGTGGATGGTTCTTGGCTCATCACGCCAGAGCCCATCTCGTACTACGAATTCTGGGTAGTAACGGGCAAGAAGAAGCACGACGCCCATACCAGCGTCTCGAAAGCAGCCAAAGTGACACTAGCCGATCAGCAATCATTTGTGCTAGCTCTGAATCAGGAAGCAGGCCGCCCGTACTTCTCGCTGCCTACGAGGGCTGAGATTCAGTTAGCCCACAAGAAAGTGGGCTTGCACGGCGATCTGAGCCAACTCTCGACTGCCACTGCCGGATGCTTCTGGATTAAGATCTCGAAAAAGATGTTCAAGGAACTGACGGAGTAGTTTTTTGACAACGAATGACACGGATTGAACGAGGTAGAAAGCCAGACAACAACCAGTACCTCGACCACTCAGCCACCCAAGAAATTCAACTGGAACGACGTGGCTGAAGACGGGGTATGTCCCACCTGCAAGAAACCTGCCGGTGCCATTACCTTCGAAAAGATAGGAGGCAACGGCAATGTGGTCGTCGGATGCAGCAAACTGGCCACGAAGAAATTCAAGAAGGCGATGGTCAACCGTCCCATCTATGCCGGCGACGGCATCGTGACCGACGAGTATTCCTTCGCAGTCATCCGCTGGGGTACCGAGGGCAAGACGGCTACCATCAAGCCAAACTCCAAAGTACTCTTCGAAGGAATGGTCAATGGCAAGGCACGCTGGCGTATCATCCGTGGAAAAATAGAATAGCAAGGAGGCCTCATCCTCTCTCATCAAAAAGGCGACTGCCCACACAAGGGTAGCCGCCTTTTTTGCCATCATCTTTACAGGAAAACTTGCGCAAAACGTCCATTTCACCGCATTTTGGAAGATTTGAACAATTATCCCTGCTCATTTTGAAAGATTTGAACAACTGACTTTTGCCATTTCGTTCGTAACTTTGCACTCGAAATCGGAAACGAAATAATATAACACCAGCAAAAATATAATATTAATTGGGTTGTTTTCGGAAGCAAATTTACTCCGAGATGTGACGTGGGGGCGATTTCTACAACCTTGTAATTTTTTGTATGGCCGTATGTGGGTGATTTGTAACGAATTGTGTTGAATTATTGTTGGTTGAGTTTAACTTTTCGCAAGATGTGTAATCTAAACATTAGAACTATTTGATGAAACAAGAATCAGAAATGACAATACGAAAAATGATGCTAAACAGATTAGTGGCAGCGATTGCGATGGCCAGTGCGGTGATGAGTGTAGCCGGTCAGGACGATTGTGGCACGATGTGCTCGGTGGGCTTGCACGAGACAGGAAAATATAGCGTGGTGTCGCCCGTGGGGCGGCAACAGGTGGAGCCGATGTCGCCGGCGCCTCGGCTTAGCACCCTTGAGGGCAAGACCATAGCTCTGGTGGGCGGCTCGTTTATGGCCAGCGTGACCCACCGCGAGCTCAAACGACTGATACAGGCCGAGTTCCCCACGAGCAAGGTGTATCTGCTCAGCGAGATAGGTTCGGCTGGGCTGTATCCGGCACCCGGAGTGCGTCGCGAGTCGGTGGAGACGTTTAAGCAGCGATTGCGTCAGCATGGTGTGGACGCTGTGGTGAGCGGCAACGGCGGTTGCGGCATCTGCACACCGCGCGAGACAGGTTCGTGTATAGCGGCCGAGTCGATGGGAATACCGGCAGTGATGATAGCTGCGCCCGGCTTTGACGCGCAGGCTGTGGCTACCGCCCGGCACGCCGGCCTGCCCACGCTGCGAGTGGCTGTGTATCCAGGCGCGTTCGCGTCGCACAGCGAGGCGGTGCTCAAGGAAAACACCCGCGCGGTGTTGTGGCCGAGTGTGAAAAAAGCCCTCACCGAGGCATTTACGGCCGAAGAACTTGGCGGTGGCGACGCCATCGCTGACGACCCGCGCGCCGCGGTGTATGAGGGCAGTGTGGATGAGGTGAACAGCTATTTCGGCGAAATGAAGTGGAGCGACGGATTGCCCATAGTGCCGCCCACGGTGGAGCGAGTGAAAGAGTTCTTGCGATTCACGCCCTATGCGTGGGACCGCGAGGTGGCCACATTGTCGCCGTCGATGCGCACAGCACTCACGTGGCACGTGGCAGTGAACGGCGTGATGGCCGGGTGCAAGCCCGAGCACATGCCGCTGCTGGTGGCCCTGGTCAAGGCGATGGAAAATCCCATGTTCCGCCGCACACTTGCCAGCACTCACGCTTGGAGCCCCTATTGCTGGGTGAATGGCCCCGTGGCGCGCCAGCTGGGCGTGGATTGCGGTCAGGGCGAGATAAGCGAGCCGGTGAACGCCGCGCTGGGCCGATTCTTGAACCTGGCCATGCTGAACCTGGCTGGATATTACGTGAAACAGGACAGAATGGGCACATTCGGCTATCTGATGCCGTGGTGCCTCGCCGAGGATGAGGCGGCGTGCCGGAGCGTGGGTTGGCAACCATTTCACGTGCGCCAGGGCTATGCGCTCAACGACAACACCGTGACTGTGGCATCGGCGCTGCAGTGGGGCAACAATATGGCACCCGCCACCACCGACGGCCGGCGAATAGCCGACCTGCTGGCGTGGGATATAGCCCAGCGAAGTCAGTTGGCGCTGGGAAGCGGCATGCAATACACTTTCCGCACAGTTCTGATGACCCCTGAAGTGGCTCGGTTGCTGAGCGAGAGTTACGGCACGCCTGGCAATCTGGAGAACCATTTGGTGGCCTATTCGCGCCGTCCGCTCAAGGAGCGAGCCTATGCCAACTATTACGCGAACCCCGGTAGCCGCATGCGTTCGTCGCTGGAGCAATACACCGGTGTGCTTGAGAAGGAGGAGCAGGCGCAGATGACCCGCACTCCCGAGTGGTACGATACCAATAAGGATAAAATAATGACCGTGCCCACGATGCTCAAGGGCGAGACCGCTTTTCTGGTGACCGGCGACGCGTCGCGCAACAAGATCCAGACCATGCCCGGTGGTGGAATGGGAACTGTGAAGGTGGAACTGCCCGACAACTGGGATGAGCTGATGGCCGAGAAGGGATACGCGCCACTGAGCGATATGTATCTAAGCACCGACTCGGAGGCGTTCAAGTCGCAAGGCGTGAAAGCCGAGAACGCGCCCATCACCACCGACTACAAGGGAATGTCGGACAAGCGTAAGCACAATCGTGGCGGTGACTATCGCCGGCGCCGCGGCCCTGGAGGAGAGCGCCGCATAGGCGAGGGAGATCGCTATCCGGTGGAGTTTATGAACCAGGGCCGTCGCGGATTCTGATAGCGATTAAGGAATACTCACCATGAGAAACGCAGAGGGAGCGATGCCATACCGGGTGTCGCTCCCTCCCTGTGAATTATAATTCAAGTTTCTGGGGACCAGAAACTTGAAGGTTATAGGTTATGGGTTAGATAACCTTGTTAGAGCGTTATAACTTGAGGTCTTCTTCGCTCTTGGGGGCCGGCGGATAGTCGATGGTGTAGTGCAGTCCGCGCGACTCCTTGCGTTCCTTAGCCTGACGCATGATGAGGTAGCCCACGTTGATGATGTTACGCAGTTCGCAGATGCGTCGGCTCACCTTGCTGGTCTTGAACAATTTCTCGGTCTCTTCGTAGAGGATGTCGAGCCGGTTCCAAGCGCGGTCGAGTCGCAGGTTGCTGCGCACGATGCCCACGTAGGAACTCATAATGTCTTCCACCTCTTTCTCGCTTTGGCTGATAAGCACCATTTCCTCGGGGTGAGTGGTGCCGCTGTCGTCCCATGCGGGGATGTCCTCACGGAAGGCGTAGTGGTCGTGGTGCTCGATGGCGTGCTTTGCTGCTGCGTCGGCATAGACAACGGCCTCGATGAGTGAGTTGCTGGCCAGTCGGTTGCCGCCGTGCAGGCCGGTGCATGAGCATTCGCCCACGGCATAGAGACGGTGAATCGAAGAGCAAGCGTTGAGATCGACCTTGATGCCGCCACACAGGTAGTGCGCCGCGGGCACCACCGGGATGTAGTCGCGAGTGATGTCGATGCCTATTTCCAGGCAGTGCTTGTAGATGTTGGGGAAGTGATGCTTGGTCTGTTCGGCGTCTTTATGTGTGACATCGAGGTAAACGTGGTCCTCGCCCCGCTGCTTCATCTCGCTGTCGATGGCGCGTGCCACCACGTCGCGCGGAGCCAGCGACAGGCGCGGGTCGTATTTTTGCATAAACTCCTCGCCGGCCAGATTGCGTAGCACAGCTCCGTAGCCACGCATGGCTTCGGTGATGAGAAAGGCGGGTCGGTCGCCCGGGTGGTAGAGGGCGGTGGGGTGGAACTGCACGAATTCCATGTCTTGCACTGTGCCCTTGGCACGATAGACCATGGCTATGCCGTCGCCGGTGGCGATGAGCGGGTTGGTGGTGGTGCGATACACCGAGCCGATGCCGCCGGTGGCCATGAGTGTGACGCGCGACAGAAAGGTATCGACGCTGCCGGTGTCTTGATTCAGGATGTAGGCGCCGTAGCACTCAATGTCGGGCGTGCGTCGTGTGACGATTTTGCCCAGGTGGTGCTGAGTGAGGATTTCCACGGCGAAGTGGTGCTCGAAGATGTCGATGTTGGGGTTGTTCTTAACAGCCTGCACGAGCGACTGCTGAATTTCGTGTCCGGTGTTGTCGGCGTGGTGCAGGATGCGGAACTCGCTGTGTCCGCCCTCGCGATGCAGGTCGAAGTTGCCGTCGGGGTTCTTGTCGAAGTCCACGCCCCACTCAATGAGTTGTCGGATCTGCCCCGGAGCCTCGGTCACCACCTTTTTCACGGCCTCGGGGTCGCTGAGCCAGTCGCCGGCCACCATGGTGTCGTGGATGTGCTTGTCGAAGTTATCCACCAGCAGGTTGGTCACACTGGCCACACCGCCCTGAGCCAGGTCGGTGTTAGCCTCGTCGAGAGTGCTTTTGCAAATCAGCGCCACTGAACCGGTGGAAGCCACCTTCAGCGCAAAGCTCATTCCGGCCACACCCGAGCCGATGATGAGGTAGTCGTATTTTTTTACCATAATATTATAGTGTTGTGTCTCTTGTGAAACGGTTTATGTTCGGTGGGTGTTACCGCCCGCTGCGGGCATGGTAACGCACAAGCAAAGTTACGCATAAACTTTCATACCCCCAACGTTTGCCGACTTAAAAGTGGTGAATCGAGTGCCGGAATGAGGCGAAAAAGCGTGTTTTGTGGTTTGTGCGGGGCAATAGCGGCGAAAAAAGTAGCCCCATTAAATTTTCTTCACAAAAAATTTCAGTAATTGGAATTTAATGCCTACCTTTGTTTACTTAACCACTGAGATAAACCGAGCTGATTAGAGAATTAGCTTAAATTAACTTAAAAACTAACATTTTTTACACATATAAATTATTTTTATGAGACTTAAACTGTTTATGCTAATTGCGCTACTTGCGTCCGTGCAGTTGTTTGCACAAAACACCGGACTGCGAGGCGTGGTTGTTGATGCCCAGACAAAGCAGCCTGTGGCTGGAGCGACAGTCCTGCTTAATGCTCAGGGCAATTCTGCTACCACCGGTCCTAACGGAGACTTCGTTATCTCCGATGCCAAAGAGGGCAGGGACAACCTGTTAATTTTCGGCTACGGCTACGATGACCTGACAATGGAAGTCCAGATTTTTGAGAACAACATTCAGAGTCTGGGTTCGATTGAGGTGAAGCCGACAGCGTTTAACGCCGTGGAGAGTTTCAAGGACAGCAACAACGAACTGACTGTTTCGGAGTCGGACCTTGAAGACGAGGAAGGCAACACGCAGTCGGTGGGTCTGCTCACCGGAGCCAGTGACAATCCTTTTTACCGCTCGGCGAGTTATGATTTCAGCATTATGCGTTTCCGCATAAGGGGGTATCAGAACGAGTATTCACAAACCTACATTAACGGAGTGAACTTTAACGATGCCGCCCGCGGCCGGTTCAACTACTCGATGACCGGCGGTCTGAACCAGGCGTTCCGCAACCGCACTGTGGGCATGGGCGTTGAGGCCGTGAGTTACGGCTTTGGCGGCCTTGGCGGCGCCACCAACATGAACACCCAAGCCAGGGACTATGCTCCCGGTTTCCGCGCGAGCGCAGCCTTTACCAACGGCAGCTACAAGTGGCGCGGAATGGTGACCTATGCCACGGGCCTTAGCGCCAGCGGCTGGGCACTGACCGTGTCGGCAGTGGGCCGATATGCCGGCGAAGGTATCTATCCCGGCTCGTTCTACAACAGCTGGGGCTACTTCCTCTCGGTTCAGAAGGTGTTCAACCGCCATCACAGCCTGTCGCTGACCACGTTTGGCGCACCCACAAAGCGCGCCTCGAACATGGCCACTTATCTGGAGGCTTATCAGCTGGCCGGCGACAACAAGTACAATCCCAGTTGGGGTTGGCAAGAGGGCAAGAAACGTAACCACCGCGTGGTGGAATCGTTCAGCCCAACAGCGATACTGAACTGGGTTTGGGACATAAGCGACAACACCAAGCTCAATACCGGAGCCGCATTCCAGAAGTCGTTCTACGCTTCGTCGTCGATTAACTGGAACAAGGCCGCCGACCCCAAGCCCGACTATTATCGCTACTTGCCGTCGTACTACACCGACGAGACCACTAAGGGCCTCTATACCGACCTGTGGCTCCACGATGAGGACTTCCGCCAGATGGACTGGATGGGAATGTATCAGGCCAACTACCGCAACAACGTTGTGGCCGACCAGACCGGTGTGGAGCACGGCTCCACCTACATTCTGGAGAACCGCCACAGCAATCAGGCCGCATGGCTGTTCAACAGCACGCTCAACACCCGCGTGAACAAGGCCCTAACCATTCAGGGCGGTCTGGGACTGAACTACACCATCTCGTCCTATTACAAGACCATGAAGGACCTGCTGGGCGGACGTTTCTGGCAGGACACCGACCCCTTCAGCGAGCGCGATTTCTCGGGCGACAACGTGGTTACACAGAACAACATTCTGGACCCCAACCGCAAGATATACAAGGGCGACCGCTTCGGATACGACTACAACATCAACGCGCTCAAGGGCAACATCTGGCTCCAGAACGTGTGGACACTGGCCAAGTGGAACATCGACTACAGCGCCAACGTGAGCTACTCGTCGTTCCAGCGCGAAGGCTTTATGCTCAATGGCCGCTCCATCTTAAAGGATGAATACGGAAACTACATGACCGATACGAAGGGTAACTACCTGAACAACTCCTACGGCAAGGGCGTTAAGTACGACTTCGTGAACTTCGCCTTCAAGGGCGGTATTATCTACAAACTCGACGGCCGCAACAACTTTGCCCTGCACGGCTACTACGGCACTCACGCTCCGCTGAGCTACAACGCCTACGTGTCGCCGCGTATCAAGGACAACGTGATTACCAACCTCAAGAGCGAGAAGGTGTGGAGCGTGGACCTGAGCTACAATTGGAACTACCGCATCTTCAAGGGTGTTATCACCGCCTTCTACACCGACATGAAGGACGGAACGGAGCGCACCGCGTTCTACGACGACGCGATGAACACATTCGTTAACTACGCGCTCACGGGCGTGAACAAGGTGTTCAAGGGAATCGAAATCGGTGCCAGCGTCAAAGTTACCCCCTCGGTGACCATCAGCGCCGCCGCCAACATCGCCCGTTACCAGTACAAGAACCGCCCGCTGGGAACACGCAGCGTGGAGAACGGTTTGTATGATGACGTAACCAAGGTGGTGTATCTGAAGAACTACTACGTGGGCGGAACTCCGCAAGAGGCCTACAACATCACGTTCAGCTGGGCTGCCCCCAAGCGCTGGTTCTTCGACATCAAGGGTACCTACCTCAACCGCGCCTATGTGGACCTCACCCCGATGCGCCACGAGGCAATGGACGACCTGTGGACCCTGGCAAGCGACATGGATGACCTGCGCGCGCGCTACGCCGACCTCAACAGCCAGGAGAAACTTAACGACGCGTTTGTGGTGGATGCCAGCGTGGGTCACGTCATCTACATCAACCGCAAAGTGTCGCTCAACCTGAACCTGACCATCAGCAACCTGCTCAACAACACCAACATCATGACCGGTGGATATCAGCAAGGACGTATCGACACCAAGACGCTGACCGCCAAGCTGCCCAACAAGTACTACTTCGCACAGGGTACCAAGGTGTTCTTCAACGTGGGTGTAAAATTCTAAGAATTAAGCAACTAATAACGGAATATATCACACAAGAACAAAATATAAAAAACAAATAATATGAAACGTATTAATTTTTATCTTAGCATCCTGCTCCTGTCGGTATTCGCCATCAGCTGTAACGATGAGTTCGACATGCCGCCTCTGGTGGTCCCCGTAGCAGAACACGAGGCCAACATGACAATCGAGGAGTTCAAGGAGAAGTACTGGCAAGACGTGGTGAATTACATCGACACCGTTAAGGAAGACGTGTATATTCACGGATACATTGTTAGTAGCGACGAGAGTGGCAACATCTACAAGTCCATCTACATCCAGGACGAGACCGGTTCACTCAAGCTCTCTATTAACCAGTCGAACACCTACACTACCTACCGCATCGGTCAGGAAATAGTGCTGGGACTCAAGTACGAGGAAGGCTCGGCCAACAACATCTTCGTGGGTAAGTACAATGGCCAGCAGCAGCTGGGTCACCCCGCCTATTATGCCAGCGGCAAGGTGTGGGAGGCTACATTCATGCCCTACGAGGCCTTCCAGAGCCGTGTGGAGACCAACGGTCTGCCCGACATGAGCAAGGTGGTGGCCACCACTATCACAATCGACGAACTGAAACACTCGCCCGAGGTGCTGCGTAAGTATCAGGGCCGCCTGGTGAAAATCGAAGGCGTTAAGTTCCCCGATGCCGACGGAACCACCACGTTCGCTACTCCGCAAAAGACAGAAAACCGCAACATTCAGGACGCCAACGGCAACACGCTGGTGGTGCGCAACAGCGGATACGCGTCGTTCCACGGCGAGCCTCTGCCTCAGGGCACCGGAACCGTGTATGGCGTGCTCGACTACTACAACACCCGCAACGGACAAGACGGAACATGGCAGCTCTATCTGCGCGACATCACCGACTGCTCTGAGTTTGAGTCAAAAGGCTCTAAGGCAGAGCCTTACACTGTGGGCGAGGCTATTGAGCTCCAGGGCCAAGGCAAGACCGGCTGGGTGCTGGGCTACATAGTGGGTGCCGTGGCTCCCGAAGTGAACTCTGTGAGCAGCAGCAATGACATTGAGTTCAAGAGCCCCACAACGCTCGACAACACCATTGTTATCGCCGACAACCCCGACGAGACCGACTTCAGCAAGTGTATCGTGGTGCCTCTGCCCTTCGGCACTCCGCTGCAAGAGCAAGCTAACATGCGCGAAAACGAGAAGGCATATCAGACCCAAATCTATATCAAGGGTGAGCTCGCCAGCTACATGGGAACTCACGGAATCACCGGCAACAGCGGCTCGGTGGATGAGTTTAAGATGACAGTGATTACAGGTGGCGTCACCACTCTGGACGAAGGCTTCGAGGGCGGCGAAATCCCCAGCTCGTGGTCGCAGGTACAAGTGAGCGGTGACAAGGCGTGGTATGTGACCGCGTTCAACAACAACCACTATGCCGCTATGACCGGTTACAAGGGCACCAAGCCGCCGTTCGACCAGTGGCTCATCACTCCGGCACTCGATATCGCGGCCGCCGAGAGCAAGATTCTGAACTTCCGCACGCAGGTTAACGGTTACGGAAGCACCACTTCCAAGTTTGAGGTGTATGTGCTCAACAGCAACGATCCCAAGTCGGCTACACTCAAGGAACAGCTCAATCCCAAGATTGCTGTGGCTCCGGCAAGTGGATATTCTGAATTTGTGGGTTCGGGCGACCTGGACCTGAGCAACTACAACGGCACCTACTTCGTCGGATTCCGCTTCTATGCAACTGAGGACGCTAACTACGCCACTTGGTGTCTCGACGACGTGAAATTCAACGCCGGCGGTGGCGAGGTCACCCCGCAACCGGGCGCCGGAAACCGCGCCGACCTGGAGACTCTGAACAACAGCACATCAATCGGCGTCTATGGCACCTACACTTCCGCAGCAGGATGGATAGCCGCTAACTGTAACGTGCTCGAGGGCGGAACAATCGACTCTAACCCCGTGTTCCAATTCATCGGCTACATGACCGGCTCGCAGACCGCGTTCGCCAAGGCCGCTTGCCTCAACGGCAAGACCACTACTGTGGGTGCGCTCACGTCGCCTATTATCACCGGCAACATCACCAAGCTGAGATTCAATTATGGTATGGCTTATGCCAACGACCAGGTGAGCTTGCTCATCGAGGTGCTCTCGGGCAATGCCGTGACGCAGGCACCCACCGTGCTGTGGCGCGACGTGCTTAACCCCACAGCCGATGCCGCCGGTGCTCCGCTGGCTCAGAAGGTGGCCTACACCTATGAGAAGGAAATCCCCGGCTTGGCGACTAACGAATTCATTCTCCGCATCACCAACCAGTGCCCGCAGCAGAACGGCAACTCCAACAAGGACCGTGTGGCCATCTGGAACCTGGAGTGGGAGAACTGATAACACTTGAATGAGTTCTGGACTTGTGAGCGCCTCGAGAGGCCTCACAGGCCGGAATAAATACTACCGAACGACGAAGAGGGTGTGTCATAATTCAGTTATGGCTCACCCTCTTTGCAAATCAACCGCCTGAGAATGGGATATTTTTCAGGCGGCTGTTTTTTCTTTGTTTTGT
>CADADP010000021.1 GCA_902786725.1 uncultured Bacteroidales bacterium | reverse complement strand
TTTCACCAGGCTCTCCTGTGTGCGGTCGTTGCTGTCCTTGCACCGACCCTCGCGCTGGGCTATCCAAATCGATGCGTTCTTCTGCGTGAGCGTGAAGTGGATGTATCTCGACAGCTGTATCGCGGCCGCCAGCGTTTCCAGTCGCCCCAGATTACGCTTCACTATGAAGCACTTGTTGAGTCTCACCAGTTTCTTAATCCAGTCGTAGATTAGCAGATTGTTGCCTATGGCTATCTCGCATGCGTCATATCCCTCACTGAGCAGGCAATAGCCCAGCTGGGCCGAGTCCATCACGATGTCGCGGTGATTGGTGATGTAGGTGTAGGCTTTGTCTTTGCTCACGTTTTCCAAGCCGCTCACTGTCAGTTTGGTTGCTGTCTTCTTCATCAGAGCCTCCATAAATGGCTTCATCACCATTAGTTGGAACTCTTTCTTGGTGTTGAGGCTAAGAAGCATTGCCTTCACTTGCGAGAATTTCATCTCGGGCATCACCATCTGCACAATGTGCCTGAATCCGGGCTCCTGCACCAGCAGTGTCATCTCATTGTGGAAGTCCTTGTCCTGAATGGGGCAGATGTCGCAGAACTCTTGGGGTATCTCTATGTTTGTTTTCTCCATAGTGTTGTTACGTCTCTGTTATCTTTGTGGATTAATCATTTCAACTGATAGCCTTGCGCTTGCTTATCGCTTATTGTTCATGTCGCTGGTATAAGTTTCCCATTTACCAATCAGAGCTGCAATGTCTTCGGGCAATTCGCTGTCGAAGTCCATTTGCTTGTGGGTTACGGGGTGGACAAATCCCAGAGTCTTGGCGTGAAGCGCTTGGCGCGGGCACGTCTTGAAGCAGTTTTGCACAAACTGCTGGTAACTGGTGCTGGTGTTGCCGCGCAGTATCTTGTCGCCGCCGTAGCGCTCGTCGTTGAACAGCGGGTGGCCTATGTGCTTCATGTGCACACGTATCTGGTGGGTCCGCCCGGTCTCCAGTATGCACCTCACCACCGCCACGTGACTCAGGTTCTCCACCGTGTGGTAGTGGGTTACGGCGTGCTTGCCGTTGTCTCCGTCGGGGAACACGCACATCAGCAGGCGGTCTTTGGGACTACGGCCTATGTTACCTGTTATGGTACCGTCGGCCTGCTTCATCTCTCCCCACACCACGGCTATGTACTGGCGCTTGGTGGTCTTGTCGAAGAATTGCTTGCCCAGTGAGGTCTTGGCTCGTGGGGTCTTGGCCACCACCAGCAATCCCGACGTGTCCTTGTCGATGCGGTGCACAAGGCCCATACGCGGGTCGGTAACGTCGTAGTTTGGGCTGTCCTTGAAGTGCCATGCCAGCGCGTTCACCAGCGTGCCGTCGTAATTGCCGTGGCCGGGGTGGACACACATTCCGGCAGGCTTATTCACCACCAGCAATTCGTCGTCTTCATACACGATGTTAAGTGGAATGTCCTGCGCCACAATTTCATTCTCATAGCGTGGGCGGTCCATCACCACGCTGATTATGTCGCCGGGGTGAACTCGATAGTTCGATTTCACCACTTTGCCGTTCACACGGATGCATTCGGCCTCGGCCGCATTCTGAATCCGGTTGCGCGATGTGCCCTTAATGCGCTCGGTGAGGTATTTGTCAATTCTGAGTAGCACCTGACCTTTTTCCACCTCATAGCGGTAATGCTCCCAGTAGTCGCGACCGTTTTCGGTGAAATCGGGGTCGCTGAACTCGGTCTGTATCTCTTCCGGGCAGTTCAGCGTCAGCTCATCCTCTTGCTCAGGAATCTCGAAGTAGTCCATAAGAGTGGGGCAGTGGGGCGTTAATTCGTTTCAGTCTTCTCGGGTAGCGCAGCCACGCCTTGGGGCACCGAGTCGGTTCCGGGCATTTCCATATCCATCGGGTTGAGGTCGCCTATCGAGCCGTCGCCCATTGTGAGCTTTATGGGTGCGTTCACCGCTATCAGCTCACCGGGTCGCACACCGTGGTTGTTCACTGTGATTTTCACTATCAGTTCCTCATACTCGTGGGCTATGGTGTCCACGCGGATGTTCTTGAAGCCGCGTGCCTGCAGCATCGACATCGCTTGACGCACCGACACTTCCATAACATCGGGGAATTCTTTCATCTCGGGTTGCAACCCGTTAATTGTCAGATATACTGTGCGCAGTGCCTTCACCGACGAATTTCCCTTTGGCTCCTGGTCTATCACGGCCCCGGGGCTATACTGCTCATAGTGAACCGAGTCACTCACTGTCCACTTGAATCCGGCCGCGCTGAGTTTCTCAGCGGCTTGCTCCAGACTGAGCTGTCTCACGTCGGGCACCCGTTTCTCGTGCCCATGCGCGGTGAAGATGTCTATTGCCAATAGTGCCGAGTAGCATAGTATGAAGAACACGAATGCTATCAGCAGCGCGTTGAATATTATGGGGTGATTATCCCTGAATTCTCTAAACTTGTTCACAACCAATCGTTTTTAGTAGTGGATTATTCCTGTTATTTACAACAATAGAGCGAGATGGGCGAAAAACTAACTTATTTGAGTTTTTCCGAGCCGCAACCTAATTTCGCCATTTTCTTAGGCAAAATTACTGAAAATCTACGTATTTACCGCAAAAAACCACGGTTAAATTCTGTTTATTTCCTTTTTTTTGTTAAATTTGCTTTCCAAACTTTTAAAAATAAGCGTTATGAAGAAAATCATTATTACCATTGTGTCTTTGATAATTGTCGCCGGCATAGGATGCTGGTTATCGTGCGACAAGTGTTGTTCCGATTCTGGCTGCGAGGCCCAAGCCGATATCCAGTGGTACCAGACTCATCGAAGGTGTGCCACAACCTTATGCCCATAAGCACTGATGTCCCGGGACAGGAGTGGTCAACCGTTGATGGCAAGAATATGGTGCTTCTGGTTACGCTTGTGGATTCGTCCAGACTACAGCGCTTTTTCAGTGAACAAGGGGCCTATCGCATCGACCGCGAAACCGGCACTTGGGCCACTATCCCGGCAGAGTGGAAACTGCATGCCGATGCGTTCCGCGGACTCGACAGTGTGGCGGCGCACATGCGTATGCTGCAACTCTACGGCCTCAGCCCCGACTGTGACTACAACATAATGGTCCAGTTCTATGCCGACCCCGACTGGATGTTCCGTCCGGCATACACACCCGACATTCGAGCTACTGAATCGGCTCTCGACTTCCCCGCTTATGCCGATGAGAACTATCGTGTGGGTGAGACCAACTTCCGCGAGTGGTTCCGCTATAGCCTCTCTCAGGCCTACGAGGACGACAGCCCTCTGCCCTGGACTCAACTCGGATACACCTACGACTGGCATCCGGGCGACTCCCATGTTGGTCTCTCAGAGTACATTGTGACTCACCATAGCCTCATCCAAGTCAAGTCTTGTCAGAGCGAATGGGCCTTCATTCAGTCGCTTCTCAAATAAAGCGTTTGCTATAGTTGTAATTGAATAGATTAAACTATAATTTGTACTTTAAAAACTCAGTTATAAATAAAGCGCTCCTTATGAATATCAGAAAAGTCAGCCTCGCCTTTATGGCATTCGCAATGGCCTTTTCACTCTCGGCCTACGATTTTATCTCGGGTAATCTCGCCTATAAAATCAATGCCGACGGACAGTCGGTCACAGTGACTTCTCTTGGAAGCGGAAACAGCCAGTATGGTTATCCGTCGTCGCTGACCGGAAATCTTAAGATTCCGGTAGCGCTTGCCGAAGGCGGTAAGACCTACACGGTTACCGCTATAGATGATTACGCCTTTTACAATTGCTCAGGGCTCACCAATGTCAAACTTCCATCGTCTTTGAAATCTATAGGCAACTACGCTTTTTATGGCTGCTCAGGGTTGACCGACGTCATAATTCCGGCATCGGTAGAAGCAATAGGTAATTATACTTTCTATGGGTGTTCTTCTATCAGTAGCATTACAGTGGGAAAAGGGGTGAAACGGATAGGAGTCTCCACTTTTATCGGTTGTGCCGCTATCACTTCAGTTACGTGGAATGTGGTGAACCTTGCCAATCAAGTCATGGGATCGTAGCGTAATTCCATTTGAAATCCTAAAATGTTCAACTCATCTTAATAAAAACATCATGAAAGTAGATCAAATCTTTAAAAACGCGAAAATCTTCACTGCTAACAAAGACTGCCCGCTGGCGACAGCGCTTGCGGTAAAGGATGGCAAATTTGTGTATGTGGGCGACGAGGCCGGCCTTTCGGCATTTGAGGGCGAGGTGACCGACCTTGGTGGCAAGTTCATCATGCCGGGCATCATCGACTCCCATGTGCATGTGACTACAGGCATAGGTTTCCACTATATGGATCCGGGTGAATACATCGTGTGCTCCAGCAAAAAGGAAGCTCTGGACTTTATGGCCGAAACTATCAAAAACAATCCCGGACAGAAGCGTTATAGATTTCTTCTGGAACGGAAATACCTGAAGGGAGATGTTATCACAAAGGAAGACCTCGATGCCATCTGCCCCAAAGCTGAGCTCCTAATCTTAGAAGGTGAAGGTCACAGCGTGTGGGTGAACTCCAAGGTACTCGACCGACATGGCATCACCGACGAGACGCCCGACCGCGTGCCCGAACTCAGCTATTATGTACGCAAAGACGGACACGTGACGGGAAACGCATTCGAGTCCTCGGGGTGGAACATGCTTTTCGATGATTTGGAGGTGACAGATGAGCAAATAGATGAGGTGCTTGCTGGCTGGATTAAGTATTCGGTGAATGCAGGTGTGAGCGCAGTCTTCGATGCGGGGTTCCCGGAAGGAGAAGCGCTCCACGAGCGCATTTATGAGCGCCTTCGCGAGCTGGACAAGCAGGGGAAGCTACCCGTTTATATCGATGGAAGCTTTGCGCTTACCAATCCTGCAAGGACCCAAGAAGTTGTGCAAATCGTGAAACGCTTCAACCGCGAGTTCAACACGCCTCACCTGAAAGTCCACACATTCAAGGTGTTTATGGATGGCACACTGAGAATCGAGACCGCGGCGCAGGTTACCCCCTACGTTGACACTCACAAAACAGGTGGCACCACCTATACCAAGGAGGAGGTGGCCGAAGTGCTAAAGGTGCTTAATGAGGAAGGACTGGATTTCCACGCTCATACCGTGGGCGAGCGCGCGTCACGCACCGTTCTCGACGGCGTGGAGCTGGCAAAGAAGGAACTTGGCGACAACTTCCGTGTGAAGGTTACCTGCGCGCATCTGGAAATCCAGGATGACGCCGATATGGACCGCTTCGCGAAACTGGGAGTTACAGCAAACTACACGCCTTGGTGGCATTCCGGTTGTACGGGCGGTAACCCTTATGAGTTGTGGCGCAGCTTGCTGGGCGAAGAGCGTGCACGCAAGATGTACCGCTGCAAATCTATGTGGAACACCGGTGCCAATGTGACTTGGTCAAGCGATAACATCACCTTTGGCGATTTCACTACTTGGAGCCCTTACCTTGGAATGGAGATTGGTATGACGCGCTTTATCAACGAAAACTCCAAAGCTTTTGAGTTCTCCAGAGTTGTCGCGGAATTCCCGTCACCAGCCGAGAAAATGAGCATTGAGGAGATGATGCTGGGCTACACCATCAACGGTGCCAAGCAGCTCGGCATTGAGGCCTCTAAGGGCTCTATCGAGGCTGGCAAGGACGCTGATTTCTTGGTGTTTGACAACGACCTGCTCACGGCTGAGCACTCCGGATTTAGCCATAACATGCCACGTGATGTGTATTTCGGTGGAAAGAAAATGAATTGAAATTCTAAAAGAACCGTTACTGGCGCTGAGAATGAGGCACTTTGCGAACGTTCTCATTCTCACTCGCTCGTAAGCCATTGCCGGCATAGCGGGGTGGCCCCGGTGCAGATGCACCGTGCAACGAAAACGGCGAAGGCCATGTGGAGTATATAACCCGGCGTGGTGTCCCTTGTAAGTCAGGTTGTTGGGCGGTAGCCTTTAGACCTTGTTACATCAGTTGAGACTCAGCACTATGCCGGTGGCAATTTGAAAAAGTTGCCGCCGGCAAGTTGTGAACTTCACAGAAAATTACTAATTTTGTGATTTGGTATTTGTCGCTTATGACTGCCTGATGATAAATTTAGAGGCTTATTAGCATAAATGCCAGTGGTTTACAAAACAGATACGTTAACTATGACTACTTCCGATGCCATACGATTCACGTGCGTGTTGTGCCTGTGGGTGGGATTGTGCTATATGCTGATTTCTCGCACTCCGCAAATCTCGTTTATGACCATCTTCACAATCGTGGCCTCGGGGATAATAGTGTTTGTGCCACTCTACAAAAAATATGTTAAGAACAAAAAACATTAGATGAACAACGAATCATTCATACAGCAGAACTGCCCACTACTGGCCACTGTGGATTCACCGGCCGATCTGAAAAGGCTGCCCGTGGAGCAATTGCCACAGCTATGTCAAGAGCTGCGCAAGTTCATGATTCACTCGCTGGCCAGCAACCCGGGCCATTTCGCTTCCAGCATGGGAGCGGTGGAAATAGTGGTGGCTCTGCATTATGTGCTCGACACACCCTACGACCGCATCGTTTGGGACGTGGGACATCAAGCCTACGCTCATAAGATTCTCACCGGGCGCCGCGACCGATTTGAGCGCAATCGCATGATGGGTGGGCTCAGCGGATTCCCCAATCCGTCGGAAAGCGAATACGACACTTTCATGGCCGGGCATGCCTCTAACTCAATATCAGCTGCTTTGGGAATGTCGATTGCCGCCGAGCTTACCGGAAACTCTAACCGGAAAGTGGTGGCTGTAATAGGCGATGCCTCGATTAGCGGTGGGCTTGCTTTCGAGGGGCTGAACAACGCATCTATCCACAAGAATAACCTCATGATTATTCTCAACGACAACGATATGTCGATCGATGCCAATGTGGGCGCGTTGGGCGAGTACCTCACCGAGATGACCACTTCCAAGAGCTACAACGACCTCCGATATAAAGCCTATCGCTTCCTGCGCCGCCACAATGTGATAGGGGACAAAGGCAAGGGCCTTGTGCTGCGTTTCAACAACGCCATGAAGTCTCTGCTTACCGGCCAGCAAAACATCTTTGAGGGACTTAACATCCGTTATTTCGGACCTTTCGACGGGCACGACGTGGTGAAACTTGTGAAAATCTTTAATGATGTAAAGGATATGACCGGCCCCAAGATGGTACACCTTCACACCCGCAAGGGAAAAGGCTATGAGCCGGCCGAAAAAGACCCGTCAACATGGCACGCACCCGGTAAGTTCGATGAGGAAACTGGCGAACGCATCACCGGCAACAGCGATGGCAAGCCGCTTAAATACCAAGACGTGTTCGGACACACACTCGTGGAACTTGCCGCCGACAACCAGTCGATTGTTGCCATCACAGCGGCTATGCCCAGTGGCACGTCGGTCTCGATGATGCAAGAGGCTTTCCCTGAAAGGACCTTCGATGTGGGCATTTCAGAAGGGCACGCCGTCACCTTTGCCGGAGGGCTGGCTAAGGATGGTCTGCATCCGTTCTGTTGCATCTACAGTTCATTCCTGCAGCGTGGCTACGATGAAATCATACACGACGTTGCTATTCAGCGCCTTCCGGTCACATTCTGCATCGATCGCGGTGGGCTGGTAGGTGAGGACGGAGTCACTCACCACGGAGCCTTCGACTTGGCTTATCTCAGGGCAATCCCGGGCATCACCATCGCCGCACCCATCAACGAACAGTGGCTGCGCGACCTTATGTACACCTCGCAACTGCCCGATATGGGCCCGTTCGCGATTCGATACCCACGCGGACGTGGCGAACTCACTGAGTGGAAGACGCCTATGCGCCGGCTCGTTGTGGGCCGGGGGCAGAAACTCTCCGATGGCGATGCGCCTCTGGCGGTGCTTAGCATTGGCACCATCGGGAACGAAGTCGCCAAGGCTGTTGAGGCTCTTAAACAGAGTGGTGTTAATGTGGCGCACTACGACATGGTCTTCCTTAAGCCCCTAGACGAGCAGATTCTCGCCGAAGTGTGCGAGCGTTGCAGCCGCATTGTTACTGTGGAAGACGGCACCATTCGTGGCGGGCTTGGCAGTGCTGTCTCGGAATGGGTGGCCGCCCGTAACCGCCATGTGACCGTGACTACGCTTGGCATCCCCGATGAGTTTGTGCATCAGGGTACCGTGCCTCAACTTAAAAAGCTGTGCGGAATCGACGCTGTGTCAATTCAAGAAAAGATTAACCAACTCTTAACCACGGAAAAATGAAAATCGTAATTGCAGGTGCCGGCGAGGTGGGAACGCACTTGGCCAAGATGCTCTCGGGCGAGGAACAAGACATCATTGTCATCGACACTGATGACTCTAAGCTTGCCTCTCTCGAGAACTACAACCTCATGACTGTGCATGGTAGTGCCCTCTCCTTCGACACGCTCAAGCGCGTGGGGTTGTCAGACTGTGGGCTGTTCATCGCCGTCACTCCCTATGAGACGCGTAACATCGTTGCTTGCTCCATCGCAAAGAAACTGGGAGTCAAAAAGACAGTGGCGCGTATCGACAACGCCGAGTTCCTGCGACGTGTCAACGCCGAATTCTTCGTATCAATGGGCGTGGACTCGCTCATATATCCGGAATATCTTGCCGGCAAGGAAATCATAACTGCGCTCAACAGAACCTGGGTGCGTAACTGGTTTGAACTCTTCGATGGTGAACTCATTGTGGTGGGAGTTAAAATCAGGTCTAATTCGCCGCTGATTAATAAGCAACTCAAGGACGTCAGGACCATTTCGCAGTACCTGCACCTGTCGGCCATTAAACGCAACCGCGAAACCATTATTCCACACGGCGACGACCGCATCCTCGAGAACGATATCGCTTACATCGCCACCACGCACCAGCATCTGGAGCAAGTCATGAAGATATGCGGCAAGGAGCATATCGATGTGAATAAGGTCTTGGTTATGGGCGGAAGCCACATCGCTGTGCAACTTGCCTTAATGGCGCAAGACGACTATTCAATTAAAATCATTGAGCCTGACCGTGACTTGTGTGAGCGACTTGCCGAAATGTTGCCTAATTGCAGCATCGTGTGTGGCGACGCGCGTGATAGCGACCTGCTCGATGAGGAGGATGTGTCCGACTACGATGTCTTTGTGGCGCTTACCGACAGTTCCGAGGCCAATATCCTGGGATGCATGGTGGCCAAGGAGCATGGTATCCCCAAAACTATTGCCGAGGTTGAGAACCTGCAGTTTATTAACGAGGCCGAAACGCTCAATATAGGTACCATTATCAACAAGAAACTTATAGCTTCCAGCCACATCTTCCAGATTATGCTCGATAACGACGCTTCCACTGCCCGATGCCTCGCTCTTGCCGATGCGGAAGTGGCTGAACTTGTGGTAAAGGACGGCTCCAAAGTCACGAAGGCCGAAATCCGGGACTTGAAACTGCCATCGGGTATGACCATTGCCGGACTTGTTCGCGACGGAAAAGGAGAACTGGTTACCGGTGCCACGCGACTGCGAGGTGGCGACCACATTGTGGTTTTCTGCCTATCGGGATCGCTGCATAAGATTGAAAAAGCTTTCAGTTGAGGTGGTTTCTGAAAATTAACTTGAAATGATTTTGAATTTATATCAAATAGATGCGAAGTCGATGGTGGAGCAGCGTAGCAAGTTGCCTGGTGTGATTGTAACGCCGCGGATTCCGGAAGAAAACAAAATCTGCCGCGCCCCATTTCCCCCGTTTTATTAACTTATTGAACATTCCTTGATTACACATGGCTCGCTCTTTGACGCAACATATTAATTTCCCCATTGTTTTGCGAGTGATAGGTTGGCTACTGCTTATCGAGGGCGGCTATATGCTGTTCCCCTTGCTCATCTCGCTATATTATGGAGAATTAAGCGATGTGTATAGCTTCGGCATCTCGGCGACGGCCACATTTGTGGCCGGAGCCGCCATGACATTCGGAATACGGCCCACCAATAAGTCGATGCGTAAGCGAGAGGGACTTATGCTCACGGCAGTGGTGTGGGTGTTCTTCTCGGCTTTCGGTATGTTGCCATACTTGATTTCGGGTATCTTCACGTCGGTTACCGACGCTTTCTTTGAAACAATGTCGGGATTCACCACCACCGGTTCGTCTCTGATTACCGATGTGGAATCGCTTTCTCATGGCATCATCTTCTGGCGAGCAGCGACCCAGTGGCTGGGGGGCATGGGAATCATCCTCTTCACGCTGGCTGTGTTGCCGATGCTGAATTATAAGGGTGGTATAGCGTTGTTCAATGCCGAGGTCACGGGCATCACCCACGAGCGCATGAGGCCGCGTGTGAGCCAAACGGCCAAGGACCTCTGGCTCGTATATATAGGCCTGTCGGTCATCTTGTTCGCCCTGCTGCTCAAGCCCATGGGCTGGTTCGATTCAGTCTGTCACACAATGACCACCATGTCCACCGGCGGATTCTCCACTAAAAATTTGGGACTGCACCACTGGCACTCATCTTATATCTACGTGGTGGTGATGGTGTTCATGTTCTTGGGCGGAATGAACTTCGCGCTGCTGTTCAGTATGTTGCGTGGGCGTTTCTATAGACTTAGGCACAACGACACGTTCCGTTTCTACATCGTGATTATCTTTGTGGTGGCTTCGCTCATAGTCGTGCGAATGTGGCACTACAACTTCTTTGACTCTTGGTCCGACCGTGTAATATTCGCATTCTTCGACACCATCGCCGCCACCACATCCACAGGTTTCACATCGGTCAATTATGAGGCCAGTGGCGAGTTTATAGCCATTATTCTCATGGTCCTCATGTTCTTTGGCGGTATGGCCGGCTCCACTTCGGGCGGCGCGAAAATCGACCGTTTCTTGGTGATGATGAAAAACACGCGAAATGAGTTCTTCCGTGTGCTCCACGCCAACGCTGTGACCGCTGTCAGAATCGACGGCCGTGCCATTCCGCAGCAGGTGGTGAGTAAGGCTATCGCTTTCTTGTCAATCTACATGATGGTGATGGGGGCTGGCGCTATCATTCTCACATTCTTCGGGCTGCCTATGTTCGACTCCTTGTTCACGTCGCTCTCAGCCCTGAGCAATTTCGGCTTCGGCTATGGTGTAACTGCGGCTCCCGGCTCCTACGCTCTACTCCCAGCTGCCGCCAAGTGGTTCTTGGCTTTTGAAATGCTTGTGGGACGTCTCGAGCTCTTCACCGTCCTCATCATTTTCACTCGTGGCTTCTGGCTCAAAGACTAACCGCTGCTCCGCAAACTCTCATAAGTCCTATAGGACCTATAGCCTTGCAACCCTTTCTCCCAGCCGAAAAACCATTTTTTTTATTCTTTTTATCTCTCCGTTTTCAATTCTTGCGGAAATTGTGTAATTTTGTAGGTTAATCAGTCAGTAACACACAAATTCGCAAATATGAACCGAGATAATTTTAATCAAGATATCAACCGCGACGTCATTCAGGAACTTCAGAAAAAGGATTCCAAAACGCGTGGAGAGAATAATAAGCAGAAACTAACCAAGTGGCAGAAAATCAAGGCGTTTTTTGCCAATGAACGCACCAAACTGGCTATTGGGGTAATACTTATCCTGGTGGGCATCTTCCTGCTCATTTCATTCATATCATTCTTTTTCTCAGGCGCGGCCGACCAAAGCCGGGTTCAGAACTACAGCGTTATTACCAACGCTCACCAGCCGGCCGAAATCAGTAACGTGGGGGCCGCGCTGGGCGCCCTTTCGGCCGACGCGCTTATCGCAGGTGGAGTGGGGCTGGCTGCCTTTATCATTGTCATCTGGTGCATAGTTATTGGACTTAGGCTGATACGCCGGAAACCCACTAATTTCTTCTCCTACACGTTTATATCTATATTCAGCATCATAGCGATGTCGATAATTATCGGTGCGTTCACCTATCGCATCGACGGCCCGTTCTATCCGCTTGGTGGCTCGTTCGGCAAGGAAACCAATATTTTCCTCGAAGGCTTGGTGGGTGTTGTGGGCCTCATCATCGTCAACGTGATTCTGGCAATGATATGGGTGCTACTTTGCTACAACACTATCAAGTACCTTTACTTTGCGGCTTCAAACAAGGCGCACGAGTTGCGTGCCAAGAAAGACAATGAACCGGAAGAAGTTCCCGAAGAAGACGCCTTCCTCGGTGGTCTGCAGTCGCATGGCCGCATGCGCGAAAAGAAAGAGGATGCTGCTGATGACGCTGAAGCAGAGAAAAAACCGGGCGGCTTTTTCAAGTCAGCCCCAAAGAGACCTAAAAAAACGCCTAAGCCGGCCGACGACCAAACTCCAAACTCTGCCCCGGCCGAGATGGCTCTTATCAAGCAAAGCACTAAAATAACCAATCCAAACGACCCCACCGGCGAGTATATTCACTACGTGTTTCCCACACTCGATTTGCTCCAGAAGATGGAGATGCGCTCCGACAGCGTCGATGTTGAGGAGCAGGAGTCGAATAAGCGTCGAATTAAAGAGACTTTGGGCAATTACGGCATTGGCATCAAGAGCATTGATGTGCATGTGGGACCCACTGTGACGCTCTTTGAAATCGTGCCCGACGATGGCGTGCGCGTTTCTCGAATCCGTAACCTTGAAGACGATATAGCGCTGAGCCTCAGTGCAATCGGGATCCGCATAATTGCCCCCATGCCGGGACGCGGCACCATAGGCATCGAGATTCCAAATCGTGACCCGCAAGTGGTGCCCATGCGCACAGTGCTCGGCAGCGACAAGTTCGTCCAGACAAAGGCGAAATTGCCCATGGTGCTTGGCAGCACCGTTTCTAACGAAGTGTTTGTGGCCGACCTCACCAAGATGCCACACCTGCTTGTGGCCGGAGCCACCGGTCAGGGTAAGTCGGTGGGTCTCAACGCTATAATCGCATCGCTGCTCTATAAAAAAGGACCTTCTGAACTGAAACTGCTACTCGTTGACCCCAAGAAGGTGGAATTTAGCCTCTATGCCGACCTCGACAAGTATTTCTTCGCCCATGTGCCGGGAGTGGAGCGCTCCATCATCAATGACCCGCGCGATGTGGTTATTGCCATGAACTCGCTGGTGCAGGAGATGGAGAACCGATACCTAATTCTCGAGGAGGTGCATGAGCGTAACATTGTGGATTACAACGACAAGTGGAAAACATCGCTCCGAAATATCGAAGACGAGGAGGGAAAAAAGAAATATCAGTTCCTCCCTTACATCGTGGTGGTTATCGATGAGTTTGCCGACCTTATCATGCAGAGTGGCAAAGAAGTGGAAAGCCCCATCGTGCGCATCGCCCAGAAGGCGCGCGCAGTGGGTATCCACCTGATTATCGCCACGCAGCGCCCCGATGTCAAGGTCATCACAGGACTTATCAAGGCCAACTTCCCAGGCCGTATCGCCTTCCGCGTTTCACAGATGGTTGACAGTCGCACTATCATCGACCAGAGCGGTGCCCAGCGACTCATAGGTAAGGGCGATATGCTCTTCTCGGCCAACGGCGAAATGACGCGTCTGCAGTGCCCGTTTATCGACACGCCGGATGTGGAGAAAATCTGCGCATTCATCCGCGAGCAGGAAGATAACGACAAGTTCACCGAGCACGAGAAGCCGTTCATGTTGCCCGAATACACTGGCCCGGCCGGTGAAGGCGACGAAGGCGGCGGTGCCATAGCCGGCTCCAGTGGCGGCGACCGGGACCCGCTCTTCGACGAGGTGGCGCGCTACATCGTGCAGAGCGACATGGCTTCCACATCATCTATCCAGCGCCGCTGGCAAATAGGTTACAACCGTGCCGGGCGCATTATGGACCAGATGGAGGCTGCCGGCATCGTGGGACCGGCATTCGGAGGAAAGCCACGCAAAGTCCTCATCGACCCTATGGCCCTCGAAAGCATGCTCTAAAACCTATAAGACAAAACGTAAGAATATGAGAAAATTAAGTATATTATTAGCGTTGTTGGCATTGACAGCAATGGCGCAGAAACCCGAGACGGTTTTCGACAAAGCACTGGCCAATCTTTCCAAGAGCGGCCTGATAACGGCCGATTATAAAGTGGCTTCGGCTCAAGGTGCTACATCAGGCTCCATAGCCATGAAAGGCAATAAATTCCGCATTCTCTCGGCCGACGTGAAAAGTTGGTACGACGGGAAAACTCAGTGGACCTACGCTAAAGCCACAGGCGAGGTGAACATCTCCACTCCGGCCGCGGCCGACCTGCAGATGTCTAACCCTTACGTCGCGGCAAAGAACTACAAGTCCTCGTTCAATCTGCCTAAAACAGTGGAAAAGAGTGGCTCGTACTACGTGATAAAACTCACGCCCAAGAAAAAGGCCGAGTTCAAGTCGCTCACGC
Organism: uncultured Bacteroidales bacterium; assembly: GCA_902786725.1. GTDB lineage: Bacteria > Bacteroidota > Bacteroidia > Bacteroidales > Muribaculaceae > Sodaliphilus. Next base: position 20,118 of record CADADP010000021.1, on the reverse strand, counting down.
TCTACGTGGGCACCTCCAACTACAACATACACAAGGCGCGGTTCGCCATGGCCAACGGCACCGAAACCACCATTTCTATCAGCAACTACAAAACTAACGTCAAGATGCCCAATCCTTTTGCGTTCAACAAAGCCCTTGTCCCCAAGGGTACGCCTATAGTGGATTTGCGCTGACGTGGTTTTATCATTTAACAACCATTTATCTTAGCTATCAGGACTATTATGGAAAAAGTACAGTGTTTGATTATAGGCTCGGGACCTGCAGGTTACTCTGCTGCTATCTATACCTCTCGTGCCAACGTGAAAAATCTCCTAATCGAAGGTCTTCAGCCCGGAGGACAACTCACTCAGACTACGACCATCGAGAACTACGCCGGTTTCCCCGATGGCATCGACGGCCAGCAACTCATGGCGCAAATGCGTCAGCAGGCTATTAACGTTGGTGCCGACGTGCGTAGCGGTCTGATTACCGCTATCGACTTGTGTCATCGTCCGTTTGTGGCCACAACCGACAGTGGAGAGCAAATTCAGGCCGAAACGGTTATCGTGGCCACCGGAGCGTCGGCCAAGTACCTCGGTCTCGACGATGAGAAAAAGTATGCCGGTATGGGCGTGAGCGCATGTGCCACATGCGACGGTTTCTTCTACCGGCGCCGTGTGGTGGCCGTGGTGGGTGGTGGCGACACCGCCTGTGAAGAGGCTCACTACCTGAGCAACCTCGCCTCCAAGGTCTATATGATTGTCCGCAAGGACTATCTGCGCGCTTCGGCTGCGATGCAAAAGCGTGTTATGGAAAAAGAGAATATCGAAATCCTGTTCAACACCAACACTTTGGGACTTTACGGACAGGATGGGGTAGAGGGTGCGCATCTGGTCAGGTTCAAGGGAACCGACAAGGAAGAGCCTTTCGACATCGCTATCGACGGATTCTTCCTCGCCATCGGACACAAACCCAATACCGACTTCTTAGCTGGCCAACTGGCTCTAGATGATAATGGATACATCATCACCGATGCCGTTTCCACTCGCACGAGCGTGGATGGGGTGTTTGCGGCCGGCGATGTGGCCGACCCGCGCTACCGCCAGGCGATAGTAGCTGCCGGAAGCGGGTGCCGCGCCGCGCTTGATGCAGAGAAGTTTCTCGCTGCGCAATAATAACGATTACTCTACCGGCTGATGGCTTTTGTTAGTTAAGAAGTTTTAATAATGCCGTTTTCATACTCTTTTTTGAAGAAAATTAGTTAATTTTACACCTTGAAAGGCTATCTGACCGCCACAGGCGGAGTAAACCAATCAAATTATTTGCAGTCAAAAAGGAAAATTTAAAGAAACTATGGCAAGAAACAGTGGCATAAGTGCAATGGGAGCCGTGCGAGTGGCATTCGGCATTTTCATGGTAATCGTGTATCTGGGTATGGCCTATCTGCTTGCCGTCAACTTCTTCGATTGGAGCAACACTCCTTTGTGGAGAACAGTCCGCTGGGCAATGGCCGCCATCTTTGGCCTCTATGGATTGTGGCGATGCTATCGCCAAATCACCGGAATAGATTACTATCGGCTCAACGAGCGTCAATCACAAGGCGACGAGCCAAGTAGGATCGATGAACTGATTAAAAACGTTGAGAAAGATGAGAAGAATTGCTGACATATTATTGCTTTCGCTAATGGCACTTGCGGTTGTCTCCTGCAATCAGCAGAAGAGCACCAATAGCAGCACATCGGGGATGGCTAAGATTCTTTCCGACGAGTCGTTCCGCAACATTCTCGACCAGGAAATCGAAGTGTTTGAGTACACCTATCCATCGGCCCACATTATGGCGCGATACACCGACGAGAGCTCCGCGCTCGACTCACTCATGCACCGCAAGGCCGACCTTATCATCACCTCGCGTGACCTCACTGCCGAGCAACGCGAAATTCTCAAAAAGCAAGGTCGCGCATTCCGCTCGCGCAAAATAGCGGTGGATGCAGTGGCCATTATTGTCAATACGGACAATGACATCGACGAGTTGAGTATCTCCGACCTAAGGGATATTTTCGCCGGCAAGGTAGTGCGCTGGGGCGATGTGTTCCCCACCAAACTCAAGAAAGACAGCATCCAAGTCGTCTTCGACGGCTCGGGCTCGGGCATAATGCACTATGTTCAGGATAGTTTGCTCGGCGGACGCAAGTTCGCGCCCAACGTATTCGCGCAGAAGTCAACCGAGGATGTGTTTCGCGCGGTGGAGACCCATAAAAACGCAATCGGGTTTGTTGGGGTCAGCTGGATAACAGCCGATATGAAGTCCAATGAGCGCACTATCGAAGATAAAGTAACGGCTCTGAACGATGCCGAAAACAAGGCCGCAACTATCGATTTCACTAACCGAATTAAGGTGATGAACATTCGCGGACTCGACCAGACACGGGGCGTTAAGCCATATCAGGCCTATATCTTCGACGGCACCTATCCGCTCGTGCGGGTTATTTACGCAATTGACGCTTCGGCAAGCGGAACTCTCGACCACGGCTTCTACTCCTATTTAACCGGAGTAATCGGCCAAAAGATTATCCTCCAGACCGGTATCGTGCCGGCGGCGGCTCCGGTTCGCACCGTGGAGGTGGTGAATTAACGAAATTATTAAATTACAAACAATAAAATTTTTACGGAAATGAAAATCAAGATCATTGCAGCTTCCCTCTTAGTTCTGGGAGCATCATTGAGCTCTATGGCTCAAGGTTATAAGGATGGTATTGAGTACTACAAAGTGGGGCAGTTCGACAACGCCAAGGAACTCCTTGAGCGTAACCTCAACAACGCTTCCACCGACAAGAGCGAGGCTTACTACTATCTGGGACAAATAGCACTCCACAATGGCAAGGCTTCAGAGGCTAAGGCATTCTTCGACAAGGGTCTGGCCGCCAATGCACAGAACCCTTACAACCTGGTGGGACTCGGTGCCATAGACCTGAAAGCGGGCAACGAAAAGGCTGCTGAGGAGAACTTCAAGGCCGCACGCAAGCTTACCAAGAAGGACGCAAAGCTGGAGACTGCGATCGCAAGGGCTTACTACAATGTGAACCCCACCGATTTCGCCAAGGATATCACCAAGTCTATTAATAATGCGCGCAAGTGGAAAGCTAAAGACCCTGATTCTTATATTTTCGAAGGCGACACTTATGCCGACAAAGAGGCCTGGGGCGATGCTGCCGGACAGTATGAGCTGGCTATGACCTATGAGCCCGACAACGTGGAGGCTTATGTGAAGTATGCCAACACTTACTTCAACGTGAACCCCGACATGGCCATCGGGCGTCTTGAGGAACTGCTTGCCAAGCAGCCCAACTCCGCTCTTGTGCAGCGCCAACTCGCCGAGATGTTCTACAAGGACAATCAGGGCGTGAAAGCAGCAGAGCAATACGGACAGTACATCAAGAACCCCAACCACTTTATTCAGGACGAAGTGCGCTATGTGCAACTTCTGTTCTTCGGAAACAAGTACAAGGAATCCTACGACCTGGCTACCAGCATCGTTAATGACCCAAGCGCCACTGCCGAGAACGTGTTCTATATGCGTCGTATGCAACTCTATAACCTGGTTGCTCTCGAAGACTGGGTAAGCGCCGCCGATGCCGGAAAATCGTTCTTTGCCATGGCTAAGCCGCAAGGTTCGGTCTATGAAGTGCGCGACTACACCGACTATGCCGAGGCTCTGCAGAAGTCGGGCTCGCCCGAAGAGGCAGTGCAGGCCTATGAGAAGGCTATCGAGCTCAACCCCAAAAACGTGGAATTGCTCCGCAACCTCAGCGACACCTATGCTGCAGCCAAGGATTATGAGAAGTCGGCTTACTACTATCAGAAAGTTATCGACAGCAACGCATACAAGGCCAACGACCTCTACGAACTCGCCGTTTGCTACTACAACGTGGCTGTAACCACCGGCGACGAAACCGTTAAGGCAAATGCCATCGGCAACGCTCGCAAGTATCTTGCCGATGTTAACGAGCAGGTGCCGGGTAATGTACGTATCGTGAACCAGATGGCACGCGTGGAGAAACTCGCTGAAGGTGAGAACACGGGCAAGGCCATTCCGGCATATAACGAGTTGCTCAAGCTGCTCAATGATAAGGACGATAAGAGCGACTACGCCAGCATGTTCATTAGCGCATACAACTATCTCGCAACTTATTACTTCAATAAGGGCGACAAAGATGCTGCTAAGGGCTACTACAAAAAGTGGCTGGAATATGACCCCGAAAACGAGGCTCTGCGCAACTTCGTGGACCAAATGAAGTAACGCTCGGTTAACCGCGATATAAAGTTCCCGGCTTCTGTGCCACAGCGCCCAGAAAGCCGGGAATTTTGATATTTGCGATTTTTCAACTATCTTTATACCCTTATTCGGGTTAATGTGCGCCACCCGTCGTGTTGATAATTAATTATAAAGTCTTATGAAACGTTATTTCGCTCTTTTCATTATAATTGCGAGTACAGTTCTTGCCATTTCTGCCTCAATGACAGTTGGGTCACGTATCAGCTTGCGCAAGACGCGTCACCGCGCGGCTCAAATCGTGGCACCCCGAGGTGCAGAGCCCACTGTGCAGGCCTTTGTCAAGATTGATGATGAACAAGCGCTTGAGCAGCTGCAACGCATCGGCGCGGCGGTGAACTCGCGTTTCAAGACCATTGCCACCGTAACCGTGCCCATCTCTCAAGTGCGAGGAATGGCCGCACTCCGCTCCATAAAGGCTACCGCGCTGGCTCAGAACGTTACACTCACCAACGATGTGGCCATGGTGAAGTCGGGTGTCAACGGGCTGCATTTTGGTAGCGCCACAGGACTCGAAGGCACTGAATACACCGGCCGTGGTGTGATTGTGGGAGTTATCGACACAGGCATCGACTTCAATCACGTCAATTTCCGCGACGACGATGGTATCCTCCGCGTCAAGGCAGTTTATCTCCCTGCCGATGAAACCGGTAACCACCCTGTTATCGATGGTAACTCTCTGCCGGGTAGCGAATATGTCACCCCCGACGAGATAGCGTCTTTAACAGCCGACAATAACGATACATCTCACGGCACCCACACCGCGGGAACAGCCGCCGGCAGTTACCGGAACGGATTTCAGGGCGTGGCTCCTCAGGCCGACCTTGTGCTCTGTGGAATGCCGGAGGAAAAATTCACCGATGCCAATATTGCCGATGCCGTGAATTATATCTTCAACTATGCGCAATCTGTGGGCAAACCGGCCGTTATCAACCTTAGTATCGGCTCCAACGACTGGGCCCACGACGGAACCTCGTTCTTAAGCCAGGTTTTTGAGGAGGTTTCCGGCAAAGGCCGCATTTGCATTCTCAGCGCCGGAAACGACGGCAACAAGCCGGTTCATCACCGTAAAGCGTTTGAAAATGAGACCGACACTCTGCGCACGCTTCTCGTTAACCCCAACGGATATCTCTACAATGGCTACGTGAGCGTGTGGTCGCACACCGACACTCCCCATGACTTCTATTTCACTGTGGTGAACTACAGCACCAAGCAGACTCTATATCGCTCGCAGATGTTCCGCAATCTCGACCCCGAACAAGTGGTGGAAATCAGCAGCGATTCCGATGCCGAGCTGGCGCAATATTTCACCGGCACAATCTACATTGGTGCCGCTGTGGAGCCTAACGGACAGTTTCACTCGCTGTTTATGCCCATAGTCACTGCCGTTGACCGCAACTGCTATATCGCTCTTCACTATGGCGCACCGGTGGGTACCACCATCGATGCGTGGTCCAATAGCAGCACTTATCTCTTAGATGGCGGCTTCAAGGGTTATGTGCGAGGCAATAGCGAAATGTCGATTAGCGACCTGGCAACAGGACCGAGTGTGGTCTCTGTTGGAGCATACGTCACAAAAACCGTGGTTGAGGCCGAGCGTGGTACAATGAATTATAATCTGAGTCCCATGGACGACATCGCCGCTTTTTCGTCCTACGGTCCCGATGCTCGCGGTAACCGACTTCCCGACGTGTGCGCGCCGGGCTATGTAATCGAGTCCTCCTACAGCCGCTACGACACCAAGTCGCGTCAGTATGGCAAGGGCTACAGTTTCTTTGAGAACGTGGACGGCGTGGAATATCCATACGGCACTATCTACGGTACATCTATGTCAACTCCGGTTGTGGCAGGAGCGGTGGCTGTGTGGCTTCAAGTCAAGCCCGACCTCACTGCCGCCCAGATTAAGGATATCCTGGCCAATTCTTCGCTCAGCGATGAATACGTCACGGCCGGAAACCCTCAGATGTGGGGCTATGGCAAGCTGGATGTTGCCGAGGGCTTGCGCTATCTGATCTCGCAGAGCGACGGACCTACTGTCATCGACGACTTGCGCCAGTCGCCGCCGGCTCTTTTCCCTAATCCCAACAGAGGCGAATTTGTAATCGAGACCGCTAACTCGCAACCCATCTCGGTCTCCATTTATTCGCTCGATGGTGCCTGCGTTTATTCTAACGGCTTCGGCAGTTCCCGAATCTCGCTCAATCTTGCCCACCTGCTAAGCCCGGGATTGTATATCGTTAGAATCAAGGGTGGCAACAACAATGAATTTGTGACAAAGATGATTATAAACTAACTTGTTAACATACATCTGATTATGTACGAATACATTAGCGGAAACGTAGCCGAGGTGAACCCCGCTTTTGTGGTTATCGACAACCACGGAATAGGCTACATGATTAACATATCGCTTAATGCCTACACACGTTTGCAAAACGCCGCCGAGGCCCGTCTGTATATCTACGAGGCTATTCGCGACGACGCTCACGTTCTCTTCGGTTTTGTGGAAAAGCGTGAGCGAGAACTCTTCTTATTACTCATTACAGTCAGTGGGGTAGGGCCCAACACGGCCCGGATGATTCTTTCTTCGCTCACTCCGGCCGACCTGGAGCAAGCCATCGCTCAGGCGAATGTGGGAGCATTGAAATCGGTTAAGGGTGTTGGCGCAAAAACGGCCCAAAGAATAATTGTTGACCTCAAAGATAAAATAAATGTGGTGGGTGATGCGTTAATTGATATGGGTGGCGCGCAAAGTGGTGTATATGACGAGGCACTGGCTGCCTTGGTTATGCTCGGCTTCACCCAGCAAATGTCGCAAAAGGCATTGAAGAAATTGTTTATGCAAGAGCCCGACATCGACGTGGAGGACGCGATCAAGAAAGCGCTGAAAATGATGTAGTTATCTTCGCGTTTTGTGGTCAAATGGGCCTTGCTCGAAATATTGTGGCAACAAATGGCTCGTAGAGGAAGATTTGTGAAAATATTGCTGGCGGCTGTCGTTGGGGGCGCATTGATTTGTGCCTCGGCTTATTCTGCGTTTGCGCAGTATGTGTCTCCCACAATTGCTCCTCCGCCTCAAGTGCCCGAGAAAAAGTGGCAGGAAGCCGCGCAAAAAAGCGCCGATTCACTTCAGACGCAATTCCGTGTGCGTAGCACCGTACCCAGCGGATACGACGCCCTCAATGGGGGTGAGTATGCCGTGGACCTCAAGACTCCTGAGAATATTACCACCCAAGCCGAGTTCGACCCCATTACCGGTTGCTACGTGATTCACACCAAGGTGGGCGATAACGACATTATCACGCCATTTATCCTCTCGGCCGACGAGTACAACAATATGGTCTTGCGCCAGTCGATGCAGGAATATTATCGCCAAAAGAATGCCGAAGCCGCGCAAGACGACAAGAAGAAAGACCCGTTCAACTTCCTGGATATGCACTTCGGGCTGGGACCGCTCGAGTCGGTATTTGGCCCCGGCGGTGTGCAACTCAAGACCACCGGTTCGGTTACCGTTAATATGGGTATCAAGAGCAATAAAACCGATAACCCTGCTCTATCCGTATCGGCACGGCGAAAAACATATTTCGACTTTGAGCAGAAAATTCAGGCCAATATCGCCGCATCGGTGGGCGACAAGATGAAGTTCAACATGAGCTACAACACCGGCGCCACATTCGATTTCGATAACAAGAACCTCAAACTGGCCTACGATGGCAAAGAAGACGAAATCATCAAGAATATCGAGGCCGGTAACGTGAGCATGACCACCGGCTCGTCGCTGATTCGCGGTAGCGCGGCACTGTTCGGTATCAAGACCAAACTGCAGTTCGGCAAGCTCACCGCCACTGCGCTTGTGTCTCAACAGAACTCACAGACGCAGACAGTGAACACGAAGGGGGGAGCGCAGACAACTTCGTTCTACATCACCGCCGACAAGTACGACCAGAACCGCAACTTCTTTCTGGGACACTTCTTCCGCGACAACTACGACTCCTGGTGCTCTAAGCTCCCACTCGTCTCCAGCGGTATCAACATCACACGGGTGGAGGTGTGGATCACCAACAAGCGTGGCAAGTTTGAGCAGGCGCGCAATATAGTGGGACTTATGGACCTGGGTGAGAACGAGCATCTGGGCAACTCGCACTGGACGCCTAACTTGACCGAGAGCAACCCCAGCAACTCTTCGAATAACATGCTGAGCGAACTCAAGGATAGTTATCCCGACGCACGCTACATAGCGCAGATGGCTACAGCGCTCGAGCCGCTTCAGGCTTATGACTTTATCGGTGGTAAGGACTATGAAAAAATCGAGAGCGCGCGATTGCTCTCTTCAAGCGAATATACGCTAAACGCCTCACTGGGATATATCTCGCTTAAGACCGCGCTTAACGCCGACGAAGTGCTGGCCGTGGCCTATCAGTACACTTATCGTGGCAGAACCTATCAGGTGGGCGAATTTTCGGGCGACATCGCATCCACTGACCAGTCGCTATATGTGAAGATGCTCAAGGCCACCACCACATCGCCCAAGACTCCCATGTGGCACCTGATGATGAAAAACGTGTATTCGCTCGGCGCTTACCAGATGCAGAAGACTAATTTCAAACTCAACGTCAAGTATCTGAGCGACACCACCGGTACCGAACTTAATTTCATTCCTGCAGGCAAAATTAGTGGTGAGCCGCTGATTCGTGTCATGAATCTCGACCGCCTCGACGCTAATGGCGAAAATAATATAGATGGACGCTTCGACTACATTGAGGGCTACACAGTGAGTTCTTCTACAGGCCGTGTGATGTTCCCAGTTGTGGAACCTTTCGGCTCGTGGCTCAAGGAAAAAATCGGCAACGAGGCTCTTGCCGAGAAATATATCTATCAGGAACTCTACGACTCCACGCTCACTGTTGCCCGCCAGTATCAGGACAAGAACAAATTTGTGCTTGTGGGTGAATACCAATCTTCGTCGGGCAACCAGATTAAGCTCAACGCCATGAACGTGCCGCGTGGGTCGGTGGTGGTGACAGCCGGTGGCGTGCCGCTAACCGAAAATAGCGACTACACCGTGGATTATAACATGGGTACCGTAACCATCACCAATCAGAGCATTATCGATGCCGGAACCAATATCAGTGTCTCGCTCGAAAACCAATCCACCTATAGCACCCAGCGCAAGACTCTACTCGGCCTCGACTTGAACTATGCCTTTAACAAGGACTTCAACATAGGTGCCACCATAATGCACTATGGTGAGAAAGCGCTAACCGAAAAGGTGTCGATAGGCGATGAGCTGGTGAAAAACACTATTTGGGGAGCTAATGTGTCATATAACACCAAGTTTATGTGGCTCACTAATCTGCTCAATAAGATTCCCACTGTCAATGCCACGGTGCCATCAACATTCAGTTTAAAGGGCGAGTTCGCGCAACTCATCCCGCATAAGGCACGCACAGGTTCCAATGCCGGAAGCTCTTATATCGACGACTTTGAATCTACGCAGTCGGGCATCGACTTGCGCTCTCCATATTCCTGGTTCCTGGCTTCCACGCCCTACGACAACTCGGCCGGCGCGCTCTTCCCCGAGGCGTCTCTGTCTAATAACATCGACTACGGCAAGAACCGCTCTTTGCTGGCATGGTACTACATCGACAGGCTCTTCACTCAGCGCAACTCCACATTCGTGCCCGGATACATCAAGAACGACCTCGACCAGCTCTCCAATCCATACGTGCGCGAGGTGCCCTACACCGAGGTCTTCCCGGGACGTGAACTCAACTATGGCGAGCTTTCCACCATTCAGACGCTCAACCTCTCGTTCTATCCCACTGAGCGAGGTCCATACAACCTCGATGCCGCAAATATCGACTCCGAAGGCAATCTGCTCAACCCCGAGAAGCGATGGGGCGGTATTATGCGCAAGCTGGATAACACCAACTTTGAGCAGTCCAACATTGAGTACATCAAGTTCTGGATGCTCGACCCATTCCTCGATGAGAATCTTGATAACCGTGAGGGTGGCGACCTCTATTTCAATTTGGGCGAGATGAGCGAGGATATTCTTAAGGATGGCCTCAAGTCATATGAGAATGGTCTGCCGGCCAACGGAACCGACAACGGATATATTCGCGAAACCACATGGGGCAAAGTTTCCACGCAGACGTCAATGACCTATGCATTCGACAATGCCGCCGGCTCACGCGTCCTTCAGGACGTGGGTCTTAACGGCCTTGTCACATCCGATGAGATGCAGTTCCCCACCTACAAGAACTTTACCGACCAATTGAGGACCAAACTATCACCGTCGGCCATCGCAACTATGGAAGCCGACCCGTTTTCGCCACTCAACGACCCGGCCGGCGACAACTATCACTTCTACCGCGGTTATGACTACGACGAGCAACGCCTGTCAATATTAGAGCGTTACAAGCGCTACAACGGCACCGAGGGCAACTCGCTGTCGCGTGAGGACCAGTCTGATGGGCTATACCAGAGTTCGCGTAGTGTGCCCGATGTGGAGGATATCAACCAAGACAACACGCTCAATGAGTATGAGCGATATTTCCAATATAAAATCTCGCTTCGCCCCGAAGACCTGGAAGTGGGACGCAACTACATCGTGGACAAGCAGAGCACTATGGTCACCACGCGTAACGGACAGCAACAGGAGGCCACTTGGTATCAGTTCAGCATCCCACTTAAGGAATATGAGAAACGGGTGGGGTCTATCAACGATTTCTCCACCATCCGCTTCATGCGCATGTTCATGACAGGCTTCAAGAAGACCACTCACCTGCGTTTTGCCACACTTGAACTCGTCAGAGGTGAGTGGCGTAACTATGACTATAACCTGAATCTTCGCGGCGACCAACCGGCCGACGGAATGATTAATGTGAACACCGTTAACATCGAGGAAAATGCCAGCCGCGAGCCGGTCAACTATGTGTTGCCTCCGGGTGTGACGCGTATCGTGGATTCGGGACAATCGCAGATTACGCAGCTCAACGAGCAATCGATGCAGATGAAGATTGAGGGCCTCAAAGCCGGCGATGCACGTGGTGTGTATCGCAATACCAGCCTCGACCTGCGCATCTACAAGCGTCTGCAGATGTTTGTCCACAACGAGGCCTTTATCAATAACGCGACCAATCTGCAGAACGGCGATGTCACAGTGTTTGTCCGCTTGGGCTCCGACGTGAAAAACAACTACTATGAGTACGAGATCCCGCTAAGTGTAACTCCTCCCGGACATTACAGCACCAATAGCAGTGCCGACCGACTTGTGGTGTGGCCCTCCGAGAATATGCTCGATTGCAATCTCGATGTATTCACTTCGGTCAAGAAAAATCGTAACCAGCAGAAGATGGCCGGAGTGAACGATGTGTCGTACTATACCAGATTCACCGAGCAAGACCCCGACCACCCCAACAACCGTGTCACTGTGCTTGGAAATCCGTCGCTGAGCGACGTCAGGGTTATGCTCGTTGGCGTGCGTAACAACTCCAATTCCACTAAGGACTGCGTAGTCTGGGTTGATGAATTGCGTGTCACCGACTTCGACCAAGATGGCGGATGGGCGGCTAAGGCCACTATGAACCTCAACATGAGCGATATCGCCACCGTTAACTTCGGGTGGCACCGCGAAACAGTGGGATTCGGCTCGGTGGACCAGAGCCTTAGAAATCGCCGTCTCGACGATTACGACCAGTATAACGTGGCGGTGCAGGTGGATATGGGGCGTTTCCTGCCAGAGAAGGTGAAACTTCATGCACCGGTTTATTACTCCTACAGCAAGCAGAAATCCACACCCAAGTATAACCCGCTCGACCAGGACATCCTGCTCAAGGACGCACTTGAAGCCTGCAGCACAAACGAGCAACGCGACTCCATCTCGTCCTATGCCGTAACTACTAAGACTGTGAAGAGTTTCAGCGTCTCCGGCCTTAAGTTCGATGTGAAGAGCAAGAACCCTATGCCGTGGGATCCGGCCAACTTCACTTTCAGCTACTCGTTCAACAAGCAGCAGAATGTGGACCCCGATAATATGTACGAGAATACTAACGATTACCGCGGCAGTTTCCAGTATAGCTGGACTCCTTACTCCAAGCCGTTTAAGCCGCTCGAGAAGGCTATAAACGTTAAGCGCAAGAGCCTCAAGTTCCTGCGCGAGTGGGAATTCCATTATTTGCCGGCTTCCATTTCGTTCAATACCAATATCTCCCGCTACTACTATGAGCAGCAGACGCGTAACGAAACCGGCCTCGACGTCTATCTGCCGGCCAACGTCAGCAAGAACTTCCTCTGGGACCGCCAGTTCGCGCTCTCGTGGAACTTCACCAAGTCGCTCAATATGTCGTTCAACAGCAACACTACGGCGCATATTATGGAACCTATCGGCCAGGTCAACAAGAAACTCTTCCCCGATGAGTACCGCGACTGGAAAGAGGCTGTGTGGCAAAGTATCAAGGGCCTGGGCACCCCGTGGCATTACAACCAGACGTTCACCGCCTCATATAAGGCTCCGTTCAGCCAGATTCCTATCCTGAGCTTCATCACGGCCAACGCGTCGTACAACGCCACATACACTTGGGAGCGAGGCACAACTGTGGATGGTGTCTTCTCCGGTAACAACATCGCTAATCAGGCTGCGCTCAGCATCGACGGACGTCTCGCGCTCGACCAGTTCTACAGCAAGATTCCTTACCTCAAGGAGGTGGATAACCGTTTCTCCAGTGGGTTCAAGAAGAAGACCACCACCAAGAAGGCGAAGAAGTTTACGCGCACCTTCAAGCTCAAGTCCGACACAACGCTCACTGTTAAGCATAACATTAATTCCAAGAAAATCCACGTCAGTGCCACCACCGGCTCTAACAAGCCGTTCGACCTTCACTACCGCACTATCGACGATAACACAATCGAAGTGCTCGACACTGTGAACCAGACAATCAAACTCACCGTGTCGGAGGCACTACCACGTAAGAATTTCTTCACCGAACTGGCGCAGTACACGTGCCGATTCCTCATGAGCGTGCGTAGCATCAGCGTCAGGTACAAGGACACCCGTTCGTTCTCAATCCCGCAATTCGTGCCCGAAGTGGGCGATATTTTCGGTCAGAACTCGCACTACGATGTTATGGCCCCTGGACTGGGCTTCGCCTTCGGTTTTGTGGATGAATCCTATCTGCAGCGAATCAAGGAGCGTGGCTGGTTGCTGGCCGACCAAAGCATGATTTCGCCGGCTCTCTATTCGCGTGCCAAGGAATTCAACGCCGAGGTGCAACTTGAACCTATCAAGGGACTTAAAATCACGCTCACCGGCAATAGGACCGATAACAGGACCAATCAGATTCACTTCATGTACGACGACATGAACGCCATCTATTCCGGTAGTTACACTAAGACACACGTGGCCATCGCCACTGCCATGAGGGGAATGAACGCCTCTAAGGAATACCAGAGCGCTGTATTCGACCGATTCCTCGAAAACATACCCGTGGTGGCGCAGCGTCTGCAGAACCAGTACTCAGGTAAGAACTATCCTTCTACAGGATTCCTCTCCGGTACGGTCTATGCCAACCAACTCTTCAACCCCGACAACGGCGGAGTTAACACTGCCAGCAGCGACGTGCTCATACCGGCCTTCATGGCTGCCTACTCGGGGCGTAGCGCCAAGTCTTATACGCTGAATCCATTCCCGTCGATTCGTCAAATATTGCCCAACTGGCGCGTCACCTACGACGGACTGGGACGAATACCTGGACTTAAAAAGCGATTCAAGAGCATCACCCTCACACATGCTTACCAATGTACTTATCAAGTAGGCTCGTTCAATTCTTTCTCCGACTGGGTGACCATCGGCAACGGACTGGGCTTCACGCAAGACGCTCTCACTAATTCGCCCATACCTTCGTCGCCCTACAATATCTCATCGGTCACGCTCACCGAGAAGTTCGCTCCGCTCATCGGCATCTCGGCCACGATGAACAACGACCTCACGTTCAACGCTGAGTATCGTGACGAACGCACCGTTACTCTCAACGCTACAGCGGGGCAGGTGGTGGAGGCGATGCAGCGCTCTCTTGTGATTGGCGCCGGTTACAAAATCGCCAACTTCAACACCATTCTCAAGATTAAGAAGACGCAGACCGGTGTTAGCAACGACCTTACGCTTAATTTCAACTTTAAGCTGGCCAACAACACCGCGCTTATCCGCAAAATCGAAGGTAACTCGGCGCAACCCACAAGTGGCGCCCGCTCACTCGGTATCAACTTTACCGCCAACTATGTTGTGAGCAGCAAAATCACCATCGGGGCTTATTTCGACCACCAGGTCAACACTCCGTTAGTGTCTTCCACCGCTTACCCCACTACTAACAGCAACTACGGCATTTCGGTTAATCTCTCACTCGCTAAGTGATTATGCAGGGCCACGTTCACATAGACGCATCACTTAATCCCAAGGTCTCTATCATAGGATATTTCGGGGTAAGTTTCTTGTTGCTGTCGTTGTGCACATTTCTTGCCGCGTCGCTCACGTGGTGGGTGACGCTACCTCTTGGCTTCGCGTTCCCGCTGGCTCTTGTGGCCTCACAAGCGTGGCTCATAGCCGAGAGTGGCTTCAGCCTCCAGGCTGTATCCCGATTGCTTTGGTTCCTGCTTGTTGTCGTGGCCACAGTGGTCTTGAGCGGACTTATTCAGGATTTCTCATTCGATGGCAACACATATCACCAAAACACGATTTATGCCCTTGCTCACGGTTGGAACCCGGTGTGGGGCACAGGCGCAGATGCTATGCTTGGCTCATACTGGAGCCAGTATTACACATTGGGAATGGAGGCTGTCTCGGCTTCGGTGTATTCCCTCACAGGACTTATTCAGACGGGCAAAGCTGCCAACCTGTGGCTTGTGCTTGCCATGGTGTTCATGACGGCCGAGGCTATCAGTTTTTCGCCCATCTCGCGATGGCGCTGGTATGTGGCTCTGGCATTGCTGTTTAATCCGGTCGTAGTCACGCAGATGTTCAGTTTCTACGTCGATTTTGTGCAGTACGTCCTTCTGGCGCTGGCCATCTGCTGCTTCCACGTGTGGGCTGCCTCGAGTCGGCGCATCTGGCTCGCTTATCTGGCCGGTATCTTAGCCTTTTCGTTTGCGGTGAAGATTAATGTGGCTTTCTGGGTGTTTTTCTACACGCTGCTCTATTACCTGCTGTTCCAGCGTCGGCGCGTAAGTGGTGGCCTGGTGGTGGCCGTGTTTGTTGGGGCGGCTTTGGCCGGATTCTTTATGCTTGGCTATTTCCCGTATGTCACAAATTTCATCAATAAGGGAAATCCGTTCTTCCCGCTGATAGGCGAGGGGAGCGTGGATATAATCACCGGCAACACTCCGCCCGAAGTGCTCGATATGTCGCCCTGGTTGGCCCCGTTCTATTCCATTGTCTATCCGCTTACGTCGGGATGTGATTTCCACCAGTATTTCTTGGCCTCTAAGCTCGACGCTCGTTTGGGTGGCTTTGGGCCGCTTTTCGCTATCGCGCTCTTGTTCGCCGTGGCTATAATGTGCGTTGGCGGCAACCGTATTCTGCGCTCGCTGCAGCGTGGCTGTCTCATCTTTGCCGCTACTCTCGTCGCCGGCACTCTGATTCTGCCGGCCGGATGGTGGGCGCGCTACGTTCCATATGTCTATTTGATATGCGTGGTTGCCATAATCTACGGCTTTTTCAACTGGAAAATTCGCCTCCTGCCCAAACTGCTCACTCTAGTTCTGCTGGTCAACGCCTTGTTCTTTGTTCCGCAGATGGTGGTGAAGTATGTGCAGTATGGTGCGTTCGTCTCTCAATTCATGAGTCTGCCCGAACCGGTGTGTGTCGATGGTTACAACGTGGGCATGGTGGCTCGTCTTAACGATGCCGGCAAGCCCTATCGCATTGTGCCCGAGCAGCAATGCAACTACGAAATTGCCGTGGGGCCTCCGGTCAAGATAGCGTCTCCGAGCCGGCCGGCCATCTCACAGTCAATTTGTGTTTTGGGCATCACTGTGGATATGCCTCAGGTTAGTGAAATCCAATAAATTCGTCATTTAAATGAATCTCAAGGTCTTCTTCAGGGTAATCAGAATTGAGCAGTGGGTTAAGAATGTTTTCGTCCTTTGCCCGGTTCTCTTTGGCGGTCGGCTCTTCTCGTTGCAGCATCTGTGGCCTGCCATTGTGGCCATGCTCTGCTTCTCACTGGCCGCATCGGCGGTGTATTGCTACAACGACATTATGGACCTTGCCTACGACCGGTTGCATTCGCTCAAGAAGAAGCGCCCCTTGGCTGCCGGTGAAATTTCGGCCAGGGCGGTGGCTCGGATAGGGTTGGCGCTCTGCGTGCTATCGCTTGCTCTCACGTTTGTGGTGAGCAGTTCTGGAACACTTTGCCTTGTTATCGCCGCCTATCTCCTGCTCAATATGCTCTACTCGCTCTGGCTTAAGCGCATCCCCGTGCTCGACATCGCCTGTATCGCAGTCGGCTTTGTGCTGCGCCTTGTGGCTGGCAGTGTGGCATCGGCGGTGGAATTGTCGCACTGGATTATTCTCATGACATTTGTGCTCACATCGTTTATTGCGCTGGCCAAGCGTCGCGGCGATGTGGTTTATTACAACGACACCGGCATCTTGCGCCGCAAGAACGCCGCTCGGTATTCGCTCCAGTTTATCGATGTGTCCCTGGCTATGCTTGCCGGAGCGGCCATCGTCTTCTATATGCTCTATTCCATTGACGTGGCCGTGGTCTCCCGGCTCAATTTTCCCTATGTTTATATCTCCGGGATTTTCGTCATCATGGGCATCATGCGCTTTCTGCAACTCACAATCGATGGCAACAAGGCCGAGTCACCCACTCATCTTGTGCTAACCGACCATTTCCTAATCTGTTGCATAGCGGCGTTCTCCATCTTCTTCGTATTTGTCATCTATTTTTATACTCCATGAGACGATTAGTGCTTCTTGATTTCGATGGCACACTCATCAATTCCGATTCTCTCTGGATTTTCTTGCGTGCTTATGCCGGACCGTGGTTTTATTGTCGTATGATTGTGGCCGCGCCGGTAATCGCTTTTCTTGCCTGCTTACGCTCGCGCTCCGACGCAAAGCGATGGCTACTCTCGTTTTTCATCCGTGGTGAGTCTGTCGAGCGAATAACGCAGTGTGCCCACAGGGTGGTGCCGCGGCTCATGGCCGATGTGTCGCCTCGAGCGCGTCAAGTTATTGAGCAAGCCACCGCCAGAGGCGATGAAGTGGCGTTGGTCACGGCTTCACCATCAATATGGGTTGCCCCTGTAGCTGCTCGGTTGGGCATCAACACGGTCATCGCCACCGAGCTCCTTTTCGCCGGTGGCCGTTTCTCAGGTCGCTTTGCCACTCCTAACTGTGTGGGCAAGGAAAAGGTGCGGCGTGTCAAGGCTCACTATGGCATCTCCCGTGATAACCGCGACCGCTTCCTCATCACTGCCTACGGCGACTCTGCTTCCGATGAGCCACTGCTACGTTTCTCCAACCATCCCTACCTCAATTTCACCCCTTTCCGGCCCTAAGTGAATGTTTCGGCGAATTTAGCTTATTTAGCTTATCCGAAGTTTGTTTTATCAAATGAGAAAAAATCCTTATCTTTGCACCCGATTAAGCATTGTAACAGAATTAAAACGAGATAAATGGAAGAAGCATTAAAAAAGAAACTCGCCAAAGACCCTAACGGGCTACTCACCTACGAGTACATCGCCAATAATATCGACGATGTGGATGAGATTATGCCCGAACTGGTCGATAACATAATCAATGTGGACTTCACAGGGCAGTTTGTGGTCAGTACAGCCCGATACCTCAACGCTATCGACTCTCAGAAGTATGCCGACAGCATCGACCGACTTATCAAGGCCGCCATCATGCGCGACCGCGACAGAGCTTACCTCGGCGACCTCGCTGTGTCTATCTGGGGCCCCGATTACAAGGAACGCGCGGCCGAACTCAGCGCCGCCGACGACAATTTCCGCCGCATCTATAAGCGACTCTATCCCGTAGGACTCTAATCAATAATTCTTATATCACACCATTATGAAATCTAAGCACATCACCATCCTTGCGGCGCTGGTCATAACCGCCCTCTCGTGCTCTATGAACACTGCAGCCGACAAAAAGGCGGCAAAGGCCGAGGCTCAGCCGGCCGCTGAAGTGAATAATAACTCTAACAACTCTAATAAATTGGACGATTGCACTAAAGTTGAGATTAAAACATCTCTCGGCGACATCGTTGTGGCTCTCTACAACGAAACGCCCATCCACCGCGACAACTTCATCAAACTCGTTAACGAAAACTATTACGACGGAGTGCTGTTCCATCGTGTTATCAAGGACTTTATGATACAGACCGGCGATGGCAATAGCAAAACCGCCGGCCCAGACGACCATCTGGGCACAGGCGACCCGGGCTACACCCTACAGGCCGAGTTTGTCTATCCCAAGTATTTCCACAAGAAAGGTGCCCTTGCCGCCGCGCGCACTGCCGACCAGGTCAATCCTGAGCGTCGCAGCAGCGGCTCGCAGTTCTATATCGTCACCGGACAAGTCTATGGGGTGGGGCAGCTTGAGCAAATGGGCAAGCAACTCGCCGAGCAGCAAAAAGGACAGCGATTCCAACAACTGGCCATGCAACACCGCGATGAGATTATGCGCTGGCAAGCAGAGAAAGACACTACCAGCCTGATGCGTCTCCAGAGCCAACTCATCGCCCAAGTCAACGAGGAAGCTGCCAAGAATCCCGCCCCCGGCTTCACGCAAGAGCAAATACAGGCTTATTCATCGGTTGGCGGCACTCCGCATCTCGATGGGCAATACACCGTCTTCGGAGAAGTAATCTCAGGAATGGAAGTGGTGGATAAAATACAGAACGTGGCCACCCGCGGTGGCGACGACCGCCCTCTGCAGGACATCAAGATTATTTCCGCTAAGATTCTGAAATAACACCTAGCGCATGATTCGTATCAACCGGCATGTGTTCCCTAACGGTCTCAGACTGTTGCATTATCACAACGCCACCACGCAAATGGTGGCGTTGAACGTGCTCTACGACGTGGGAGCGCGAGACGAGGAACCGCATCACACCGGTTTGGCTCATCTCACCGAACATCTAATGTTCACCGGCTCGCGGCACGCGCCCGAATTTGATGTCGCGCTCGAGCAGGCCGGCGGTTCCAGCAATGCCGGCACCACTGCCGACATCACTCATTTCTACGAGACTCTACCGGCCCATAATGCCGAAACTGCCTTCTGGCTCGAGGCCGACCGCATGGCTCACCTCACACTCTCGCAGCGTAGCATCGACACACAGAAAAGTGTCGTAATCGAGGAATTTAAGCAGCGCTATCTTAATGCGCCATACGGCGATGTGTCGCATCTCTTGCTCGGCCTCGCTTACCATGTGCATCCCTATCGCACGCCCACTATAGGTGAGTCCCCTGAACACATCAGCCATATGCCCGTTGATGTCATTCGCCGCTTTTACTCCTCTCACTACGTCCCATCCAACACCATCCTTTGCGTGGCGGGCAACATCTCGTTCGACCGCGCGCTCAGTCTCACCCAGAAGTGGTTCGGCTCAATGCCATCGGCTCCCAAGCCCGTGCGTAACCTTACACCCGAGCCTCCACAGACCTCCGAACGCGTAATGGAAGTGGAGCGCTACGTGCCGCAAACCGCCATTTTCCGTGCCTACCGGATGTGTGGGGCTGCAAGCCCGCTCTATCCAGCTACCGACTTGATTACCGATGTCCTTGCCAACGGGAAGTCG
>CADADP010000020.1 GCA_902786725.1 uncultured Bacteroidales bacterium | reverse complement strand
AGAGATTAGTCTCAATCGCCGAATGGCGACCGCGCCCCGGCTTTCAGCCGACGAGACGCTTTGAGCTCACACGCGAGCTCGCCTTCGGCTCGGTTGCGCGCAAATGCGCGCGAATGTGCCGCAAATCGTCGATAACGTGTGCAGTGCGGTACAGAGCGTTATTGCTGCTCGATGGCCGGGAAGAGGCCGAAGAGCATAGCGTCGATGCGGTCGGTGACCTGCTTGAAGTGCTTTGGCTCGTCGCCAAACTTGCAGTTGTCGCCGTCGATAATGAGTAGTGGCCCGTCGTAGTCGGCAATCCATTTCTCGTAGCGTTCCTCGAGTCCCTGAAGATAGTCGATGCGCATGGTTTGCTCATACTCGCGGCCGCGTTTTTGGATTTGCGACACGAGAGTGGAAATGCTGGAGCGGATGTAAATCATCAGGTCGGGCTTGCGAACCATCGACATCATGAGCTGGAACAAGTCTTGGTAAGTGGCGAAATCGCGGTCGGACATAAATCCCTGTCCGTGAAGGTTTGGGGCGAAGATACAGGCGTCCTCGTAGATAGTTCGGTCTTGAATAATGACATCGGTGGCGCGTGAGATTTCCACCACTTCCTTGAATCGGCGGTTGAGGAAGTAGATTTGCAGATTGAACGACCATCGGTTCATATCGGCGTAGAAGTCTTCGAGATAGGGGTTATCGCTGACCGATTCAAAACGTGGCGACCATCCGTACCGCGCCGCGAGCATTCGCGTGAGTGTGGTCTTTCCACAGCCTATGTTACCTGCTACTGCTATGTGCATAATGAGAAAGTTATGGTTTGGTTAATGGTGATGAAAATTCGTCGGTTTCGCAAGCCGGGAATAGTCCGAAGAAGAGGTCGTCGATACGTCGGGTGATTTTGGCGAAGTCGGCCGGCTTGTGCTGGAAGTCGAGGTGGTCTTTATCGACAATCATAACGCGACCTTTGTATCGGTTGTTGATAAAGTCCTCGTATCGGTTGTTGAGGTTTTCGAGATAAACCAGCTGCATTGTCTGCTCGTAGTCGCGCCCGCGGGCACGTATGTTGCGCACCAGATGCGGCACCGATGAGCGGAGATAAATCATCAGGTCGGGCATACGCACGACGTTGAGCATCTGGTTAAAAAGTTCCATGTATGTGGCATAATCGCGGTCGGAGAGGTGCCCCATGGCCTTGTTGTTTTCCATGAAGACATACACGCCCTCGAAGATGGAGCGGTCTTGGATAATGGTCTCGTTGGAGCGCGAGATGTCGAGCAAGTCGCGGAAGCGTTCCTTAAGGAAATAGACCTCAAGGTTGAACGACCACCGGTGCAAGTCGGCGTAGTAATCCTCGAGGTAAGGATTATTGGTAACCGACTCATACTGAGCCTTCCAGCCGTAGTGCTTAGCGAGCATACCGGTGAGAGTGGATTTGCCGCTGCCTATATTTCCTGCTATTACGATGTGCATCGCTGTGATGTTAATTGTATAGTGACAAAGTTAACAAATTCTGCTGAAAAGTCCAACATGAAACGGGTTAAAATCACACGTGAAATTCGAGAAACACGCAGCTGTCTGATGGTCAGAGCCGTAGTGGGCAGACCGAGTTGGGGGGCTCAACGGGGATTAAAGGCATTGACCGGAAAACAGAGTCCGCACTGCCCCATGGACTGCGGCGGTGCGGACTAAAGAAAGATTTCCCTATCGCCAAAATGGAACATTTGGGCAATAGTGCTGCCTAATGCGACTAATTACTTCACGATAACCTCGCGCACGCTACGCAGGTCGTCGAGTGCGAAGTAGGTGGGAGTGTTGATGCCAAATTGACCTGTGTCGGTAGAGTTCATGGTGAAGTAGATGCCCACCACCTCGCCAAGCGGAGTGAGGTCAACGAGCTGCCAAGTTTTGAGGAAATTAACGCCCGAAGCCAGCTTAACGGTGACCGGTCCGCGCTGAATGCCATGCGCGTCCTCGCCGTAGATATTGAGGACGAACTCGTCGCCTTCGTCGAACTTCTTGCAGCCGTTGGTGCCATTGAGGTTAGAGTAATAGGCCAAAGTGGTGTTAGTGATTTTCACCGACTCGGGGGCGAACACCTCGCCGTCGTCGTGCTTAATGCTAAGTGTAGCTGTGGCCAGGCTCAGCTTGTCGCCCTCATCGAACGAGCTCCAGTAGCCCACCATGTAAGCCGCACCGTTAGCGCCCTTGCCGGTAATGGCGTTCAGCTGATGGCCAGGGTAGAAACTGGTTGACGAATAGTCGGTGACATCATCACTCTTTGAGGGCGCGAATCCGTACCAGACATCGTAGCCAAAACTTTTGCCGGCATAGTGCGAGAACACATAACCGTCGGCCACGATGCGCGTGTCGGGGGTGTAGAGATCTTTCCAAGCGCCATTGGCATCGTAGTCGATGTTCTCGTCGTCGAGGCCGAGTTGGAACACTTCGTAGGTGGGACCTTGTGGCTCATCGCTGTTGCCGCAAGAGTTGAAAGTGAGAGCTGCTATAGCCAGCAGTGGAAGTAAATAAAGTTTTTTCATTGTAGTTTGTGTTTTAATTTATTGATTATTAATGAGTTTAGAATTATAATTGTCGGTTACGGAGTGGGGTCAGTTGCCCAAGATGCGGTTAGCCAGCAGCACCACATCGCTGATATCCACGTAGGCCGAGAGGTTGATGTCGGCCAGTCGCGGGTTGAAACCGGTGGGAGACTCGCCCAGCACGTGATTGGCGATAGCCACCACATCACCCACGTCCACGCCATCCACTCCATTCACGTCGCCCATTACGGGTAGCGGCTCGTCGGGGTGCAGGTCCTCGGCACCGGCCACTTCGGTAGAGGTTTCACCCAGCCAGCCACACTTCTGGTTCACTGCGGTATAGACCTTAACAAAGTCGATGTGGTCGAGCCAGACGCGGTTGCCGTCATCGTCCACAGCCCAGTCGAGGTCCAGACCCGTGTCTTGGTCGTTGGGCAGGTCGTCGGCATATCCCCACCCGACGTACATGAGCACGTAGTAAGGTTCGGCGGCTGTTCCCTTGTTCACGGCGTTGTTAGGCAACTTGGTACCTCGGAACGTGAGCGTGGCCTTGTCGCGTAGCCACATGGGCCAGTAGGTCTGATAGTGAAACCCATTTGCATCAATTTGGCCTTTTGCCAAACTATCTTGATCATTAGATGTCCATCTGACATTCTCTGCTGAGCGTTCCCAATTATCTCCTATCTGAGGCCGATAATAGGTTATTTCATAACCATGTTTAGTTTTTGGATGGTTATATAATTTGCCGGCAATCTCGTACCACGCGTCGTCAGGCAAACCGTTTCCGTTGTCATCACGGCTCACCATCACTATGCCGGGTTCACTGCTACCGCCACCTGACACGTTGGTACTACCAAACGAATTTCCATATACCTTAAAGTCATATTCTCCCGGATGGTTCACCACAGGGTGGTCAAAACCGAACACCACATAACCTCCATAACTTCCCAAAGTTATATAACTACGCGCCATATTAAGTTTTCCCCGTTCATCTACATAGCCACAAATATCATAAGCGACTTTTGTCATGACAGACTCTCTTGTGTCTCCTTCTTCATATTCTGAGGCAATGTTTACGAACTGGCCTGGAGCCGGAACATAATCATATATATTAGTAATATATGGCTTGTTAGCATAAGTAAATAATGCGATAAAATAAATTAAAAAAGAAAAAGACTGCTTCATTTCGTTTAATTATTTAAGTTAGTTAAGTTATTTGAATTATTGCCCCAAAAAACAATATGCGCAGGAATAATACCGGTCCTGATTTTCCATTTCAACATCCCATAACTATCAAAGCAATATAATCTGCCTGGATTTCTATAGTCTCTCGCATCAAGAACATAGATATCCTTCGTTAAGGAATTAACTTTTATGCCATATGGCATAATTATTTCTTCTTCAGTCCCATCATTTATTATCTTTTCACTTAAAATCTCCATTTTATTCATATCAATTACATTCCACGAGATTGTATTTCTCATTGTCATCATATCAAACTCTGTCCCAATAACATATAACTTATCATCGCATGCACACCAGTTGCTCACGCGGCAATCCATACGCTTAACCAGCCGGTGCTTGCGGATGTCGTAGGCATATATGTCACTCTGCTCGGTGTAATAGTCACCGCGCGCCGAAATCCACAGTATGCCCCGCTTATCCTGAATGAGCCGATGCAGATTCTTGGCAATGGGAATGCGCTCCTCTTCGCGGAATGTCTCCAGGTCTATAACCGATATCGTGTTCTCGTAGTTGGGCACCATGTAGCCGCCCGAATTGGCCACGAAAATCTTTCCTTCGCTGATTTCTATCCCGTCGGGCTGGAAGCCCACCTCGCATCGCGCCACCACCTGCAACGTGGCGGTATCCACCTTTGCCACATAGCCCGTCTGCTCATAATTGGGGTCGATAATTACCTCGCCGGCATAACTGGTGACATAGGCAAAACCCTTGTGGAACTTAATGTAGCGGCAGTTAGGAATATCCACCTGACCGATGCGCCGCGTGGTGCGCGCGTCCATAACCTCCACCTTGTTAGAGCAGTTAATCACGGCATAGAGACGACTGCCATAGATGGCAATGTCGTTGCCCACATCGCCCAGTTCCATGGGCACATCTGGATTGGCCGAGGCATAGATGTTGCGTGAATAAATACCTGTTGAAAAGTCATAATAATCAAGAGAACTATTATTGTAATTCATTGTTCCCTCATTTAAAAGGTAAAAGCCATATAATTCCGCATATTGAGGTTGAGTAACACTCACCTCTTCAGGTATGAAAATTACGTCGTCATGACGGCATCCGGCCAGCAGGGCCACAGCGCACATAAGCAGTAATATGTTGTGTCTGAGTCTCATTTCAGATATCGTATTTCAGAATCAGTTTGTAGTTCCGTCCCGGCATGGGATAGTTGTGAATCACGTCGTACTGCTGATTGAACACATTGTTCACCTCGCAAGTAACCCTGAGCGAAGTCTTGCCCAGACGCAGACGGTAACTTGCCGAGAGGTCGTGGGTGTACCACGGTTGCTCGTATTGTTCTCTTGTATTAGCACTATCGTGATAGCGCTCTCCCACGTAGATGAAGCTGTAGTTCACATCCAGGTCCCGCCAGCCCAGATGGGCCACCGCGCTGCCGCTGCGCCAGGGGATGTACGCTATCTGGCCGCGATATGTTCCGCCATCGCCGGTGTCGGTAGGGTCGGTATAGTCCTGCGCCCGCTGATAGGTGTAATTGAGCGTCCCGTTGAGGCTGAGTTCGCGTGTTAGCCGCATAGCAATGCGTGCCGTAAGGTCTATTCCGCGAATTTTCACGGTGCCTATGTTCATCATCATCCAGCGGTACTGCCCGTTGCCCTTGGGTATGGCTATTATCTTGTCGGTCACACGGTTGTAGTACGCGTCGGCAGTGAGTCGCAACGCGCTCACGAAGTCGGTGTCGCTCATCCGCTGGTACTGCAGTCCCACGTTCCACTGGTGGGCATACTCCGGATTGAGCGAAGCATTGCCTATGTCGGTGTAATACAGGTCGTTGAACGTGGGCATCCGGAATATCTTTTTGTAGAACGCGCGTATGTTCAGGTCGTGCGCCGCCATGGGCCGATAACTGAGGAAAACAGCCGGAGTCCACTTGTTCAGGGACTTGCTGTGACGTGCCAGCACATCGCCGTTGTAACGGCTGCTGTAGCGGTCGTTCACCAGGGTATAGAGCAGGCTCGCCTGAGCCTTGAGTCCGCCGATAGTGTAGGCCGTAGCCAGCGCTGTGAGCAGGGTGTGGCGTGTGGGATAGGAGAAATTTTTGAGCGTGGAGTTCAGGTAGTTCCACTTGTAGTCCACGCTCAGGTTCACGTCCCAGTTGTCGGCCAGGTTCACCTTGTTAGCCGCCGAGAGATAGGCCTCGTCCTGCCAGAACTTATTATCGAGATACATCAGCGTGGTGTCGGGGTTGAGATAGCGCATATAGTCGCGCGCGTACTTGGCGTTGACCATGAGTTCGTAGCGCCGTGTGACGCGAGTCTGATAGCGTCCCTGCGCGAAGAAGTTGCGGTCCCACTGGCGCTGCGACGCCTTCCACACGTTGTTGATAATGGCGCCCGGAATGCCGCGCTCGCTATCGTAGAAATAGGCCTTGGCGTTCCACAAACCGCGGTCGTTGTGACCGAAGACGGTGGCCTCGAGCCGCAGCGAGTTAAGGTCGCCATTTTGGCGCACGGCGGTGG
Source organism: uncultured Bacteroidales bacterium (assembly GCA_902786725.1). Classification (GTDB taxonomy): domain Bacteria; phylum Bacteroidota; class Bacteroidia; order Bacteroidales; family Muribaculaceae; genus Sodaliphilus. Next base: position 25,683 of record CADADP010000020.1, on the reverse strand, counting down.
TGTCCCATGCCAGTGTGCCGTCGCTGAACACCTTGTGATAGCGGAATCGGTAGCGACCCGTGGCATAGGTGTATTCGGCATTGAGGGCCACGCTCACACGCTCACCGGCTTTCCACTCCCAGCGCAGCGATGGGTTGGCCAGGCCGAATGAGCCGGTGCGGAAAGTGACGTTGAGGTTGTGCCGCTTGCCATCGGCAAAGGAGGGTCGCCGCGTGCGCAGATAGATGCTTCCGGCCGAGCCGAAGTCGCGCGCGGGCTGGAAAATCTCGCTTTTCTGTCCGTTGTAGAGAGCGATTTCCTCGATGTTGTCGAGCGAGAACTTTCCCAGGTCAATCTGGCCGTTCTGCGCGTTCCCCAGCTGAATGCCGTCGTAGAACACGCCCATGTGATTACTGCCCATAGAGCGCATATCCACAGTCTTGATGCCCCCCACTCCACCGTAGTCCTTGAGTTGCACTCCGGCGAAATAGCGCACGGCATCGGCCACGGAGTGGCTGTTGAGTCGCTCGAGTTGGCGTCCGCTCAGCGTCTGAGCCGGTATCACCTCGGCATAAGGCCGGGTGGCATACACAGTGACGTTGCTCAGATACTGCATGGAGTCGAGCCGGCTTGCGACATGGCTAACGCTGTCTTGCGCGCCGGCGCACAGGACGGTCAAGACCGATGATAATAAGAGGAATAGTAATCTTGTGACTCGCATAATAACTTGCCTTAACGCCCTTGTTCCCGAAGGCGGTTAAAACCATCGTGACTTGGCAGGTCTTCTGACTCATCCCTCACCCACCTCACCTCCTTCCCGCCGATAACCGAGGCAACTCTCCTGAGGCCTCACGGCAGTGGCTAATGGTGTAAGAAGTGCTGACGCGCGCGGCAGTTGAGGCCGCAATATGCGCCGCCGGGATTCACAGCAGCGGACACTGTCGGGGGATTTCACCCCGTTCCCTTTTCACCGCCCCAATTGTGGGCGGCACCAAATCCGACGCAAAGATAATGAATTTTGCGCAACGGTGCAAGAGCGACCCGAGGCACGACTCAATCGACCGAAGACACATGACGCTGAGGGGTGGTGCCACAACTGTGACACCACCCCTCGCTATCATAGGATTTTAATATTCGTTTTACACGAGTTTGCGATTACTTCACCACCTTGCGAGTGGACTTGCTGCCGTCGGAGTAGTTGGTAACCACCACGTTCACGCCCTGGAACGGCTCGTCGGAAGCGACTCCGAGCGCGTTGTAGTAGGTAACCTTCTCCACTGCCTTGTCGGCGTTGAGTTGCTCAACACCTGTCACCACTGCGCCCACAGTGACTGTGATAGGCTCGGCCTCGGAGAATGCGTCCTCGGGGGCGATGGTGATAGTGGTCTCACCTGAGCTGCGAAGCGGAGCGGCGGCGCGGGCCGGAGCACCTGCTGCCTGAGCGGCGGGCTCGTAGCTGAAGGTGAGCGTTCCTATACCACGGCTGTCAACTCCACTGTTGGCAACCTTCACCTCGTCGTTAGAGCAAGTAATTATCAGATTCTTGTTGGTGGCAGTGTTAGGCACGATTTGATACTGCATTTCCACAGGCTCGCCCTCCACGAGTTCGTCGATTGTAGAGCTCTGTGCACGCAGACGCAACTGGGTCACCGCGACAGCAGCCGCGCCCGACTTAATTTCGATAGTGCCCAATATCTGCTTGAGACCGAAGACATTCTGAATGCGGATAGTGTTCTTACCGGCCTTGAGAGGAACCATAGCCCACTGGTCGCCGGCGTCGGGGTTAACCATCTTATCCACGTAGAAGTTCACGTGATAGTCGTTGTCGCTCGCAATGATGTTAGGCCAGCAGAAGAGCGTGTCGTTGGGGGTGCCGTCGGGCATCAGAGTGCTTGTCCACTGAGTCGGGTCGTTGATAACAGCCTTGAACGACTCCTTGTCGAGACAGTCGGAGCCACCGGGGCCCTTGTTGCCGTAGATTTTGCTCTGGTCGGCAAGCAGGCTGGGATACGACTTCTGGTTGGTCTTCACGTTCTCGCCATTGACGCTCAGCACGTAGGCACCGCCGGCATATCGGCGACTCCATATCATCTTGTTGCCCTCGGGTGTGAGTACTATACCGTGGTCGCCATTGCCATTGATCATGCTCTGGCAGTAAACCCAGCGCTGCGCTGTGGCGATGTTGATGGAAGCATACACATTGTTGGGAACATTTACGGTGTAGTTATACCAAGCCCCATAGTAGTTGGCTGCCTGCTCGTGAGTCCATGGGTTATCGCTGTTAGCATCGTTGGTCAGGCCACCGTTAACGTTGGCTGGAGTACTTCCCCAGCCGCCGACACCGTGACAGTTCTCGATGTGTCCATAGGCAATACCGGCATCGGCACCGAAGGCTTCCATCTCGGCGGTAAGGTTCTTGGTTTGGAAACCACCGCCAAGGTTGACGCTATCGGCATCCACTCGACGCCAGAACACATCCCAATGATCGCGATCGATGTAGCTCCAGTAGCCTACGCCATTGCCACCCTGATCGTAGAAGTGCGATGGGATTATAACGCTCGACGACGGATTGAGTGTGCGACTTCCTCCGAGGCCAAACTGAATAGCCGTGAGGCTCACGAGACTGTTCTCGTCGAGGTCGGGGAAGATAACCTCGATCTTGTTGAACTTACGGTTTGCAATAGCAACGCTCGGGTCGTAAGCGGTGAGTTGCTGACGATTGATTGAGCTTTTAGTAGCGCCCAGTCGCAGAGTTGCCACCTCGCCGGTGCTCTTGTTGGTGAGGCGCAGCAGCGGCTCGAACACAGAGTTGGAGCCATTTTGGTTGTTTGTTATTACACCCAGGTAGGCGTAGAGCGGGCTACCGTCGGCAGCGTTGTAGAAATCTTCCTGCTCGGTTGCGAAAGTCACGTCGCCGCCCTGAGCAATGGCAGCTGCCCACGAGCGGTGATTAGAGCTGGCGTTGGCCTGCACTTCTTTCGCGCCGGTCACTGTCCAGGGAGTGGTAATGCGATTACCCTCGATGGAATTGCTGGTAAGGTCGCTATTGATAGTAGCGGCGATAAACGTCCAGTTGTTCTGAGCCACGCCGGCCGCAATGGGAGTGGCAAGCGGGTAATTGGCCGCGCTCACTGTGCATTGCTTAACCAGCAGCGAGGCGCTGGCGCCGAATCCGTCGGCCGCCGCTGCGGTGATAGTCACATTCGAGACTTCTACCGTGCCTTTATAGCTCACTGTAGCAGTTCCGTCGCCATTGTCGATGATTTCCACATCGGGGTTGTCGCAGCTCCAAGTGATTGCCGTGTTGTCGGCCGTAGCGGGCGACACCGAGTAGGATATCGTCTGCGCGGTGCCCGAGAGTTTGTTGATGCCGATGGGATTGAGCGTTACGCTCTGCACAGCATTAACCGGGGCACTGGTCTTGAAGATGAAACCGGCGAAATTGTCATTGGCACCTGTAAGTTTCTTGATACGGAAGGTGTGCTTACCCACGTTCAGGGGTATGTTCACATACTGGTCGCCCAGAGCCGGATGCTTTTCGGCCGAGGAGAATGGCACCCACTCGTTACCGCTATAGATATTGCTGGGCCAGAGGTGCAGCGTATCCACGCTGGCCTCGGTAGCCGGCAGGTTGATCCACTGATCGGGATTGTCGAGCAGAGCAAGGAACTCATCTGCTGTATATTTCTGAGAGGCGTCGAGCGAGCCGCCCGGCGGTATCACTTTCTTGTAGAAAGTGGGATACTTCTTGTAGTTGTCGGCCACGCTCACGTTCTTGCCGTCAACTGCAACCACATACGAGTAGCAGTAGCGACGAGGCCACACGGTGCCCGGCATTTCCGACAGACTTAAGATGTTGTCACCATTGCCGCCCCATCCGTTAGCCACATTATACCAGCCATCGTAGTGTCCGCCTATAACCAGGTTAAGGTTGGCGTAGCACGGCTCGGTAACCTCGATAGTGTAATCGTACCACTGACCGAATGTTTTGAGGGCCTCTTCGTTGGTGAGTGTGTTCTTGCCGTTACGGAAATAATTGGGGTCGCCCCAAGCCGACTGTTTGTCATAGCTGGGCCTGCCGGTAATGGGCAGTCCCTCGATGGTCTGTGTGCCAAGCGCGGCCACCATCACCACCGAGTCTTTACCCACGCGAATTGCCAGCGGGTAGTCGGTTTCGTTAACATTGGTTGAAGAACTCTCAAATCCCCAGTAGCTCTGGCCGTGCGCACCCAGGTCGTAGTTGAACCAGTCAACGCTTATCTTCGACTCCGGAGCCACCACCAGATGTTTCTCGTTGCCATAAGAGCAATACAAGCCCACTGCGAGCAGCTTCACCACGCTACCGGCCTGCAGGTCGGGGAACACCACCTGGAACTGGCGGCAGAGCACGCCACCACCCGCATATTCCCTGGTGTTGGACCACACGGTCTGCTGGTTGAGTCCGCTGGGCATCTCGTCGAAGGAGAACGTGATGTCGTTAGCCGGCACTCTAACGTTCTCGGCCGGGTCGGAACGGTCGGAGAAGGCGAGGAACTTAAACTTGGGCTGGAAGACCGAGGTCACGCCTTCGGGGTTAGTCACGATGGCCGTGATGGCCACATACTTGAAGTTGTTGCCGCTCCAGCCTTTCTGCGCGTTGAAGTCGTAGGGCGAAGTGAAGACCACATCGCCACCATCGGCCACAGCAACGAAGGCCGAGTTGCGCGTCATGTACTGGCCGGCGGGGGTAGTAGTACCCTCGCTGTGGGTGGTGGCACCGGTGCATGTCCACTGCAGGTTGTTCAGGATGCCGTGCTTGGAATGGCTCAAGAGGTTGTTGTCGAAGAAAATCTCCCACGCCTCATCATGAACGCCAGTCGCACTACGTCCCGCGAATCCCACGCCATTGGGAATCCCTGCCCAAGCGCCGAGACCTACCAGGGCGCAAAGTGCTAAAAGAGTAGTTTTCAGTCTCATAATAAGATAGTTTTAATGATTAATACTATAGGTTATGATATTTAGTCTCTTCCTCTATGAATTTTAGTCTAAATCAATCCGTGGATTGGTCTTTTTTCATAATACAAAGCCAAAGATAACATTTTTTTTCAATTCACGCAATTTTTTTGTGCTTTTTTCAACTTTTTTTCAACATATCCATGTTAAAAAACCACCACGAGCACACTTGAGCTCGTGGTGGCAAAACTATTTGCTATGGAAAATAAATATTTGTTTCCTTTTTCAGGGGGGACTACTCCTCTACGGGAACTTCGGCCTCCTGCTCGCGGAACATTTCGGCACGAGCAAGCTCGTCCTTGTTCCACACAACCAGGGTATTGAATTCGCGCAGGCCCGTTCCGGCAGGAATCAGGTGTCCGCAAACCACGTTTTCCTTCATACCCTCAAGGTTATCGGTCTTGCCGTTGATAGCGGCCTCGTTGAGCACCTTAGTGGTCTCCTGGAACGAGGCGGCGCTCATGAAGCTCTTGGTCTGCAGAGCGGCGCGTGTGATACCTTGCAGTATCTGCTCGCTGGTTGCGGGCACCGCATCGCGAACCTTAACCAGTTTCATATCGCGGCGCTTGAGCGAGGAGTTGATGTCGCGCAACTTGCGGGCGGTGATAATCTGGCCTGGCTGCACGTCTTCGCTGTCGCCGGCGTCGGTTACCACTTTCTTTCCCCAGATGCGGTCGTTCTCTTCCATAAACTCTTGCTTATCCACCACAGCGGTCTCAAGGAAGCGTGTGTCGCCCGGGTCGAGGATGTTGACCTTACGCATCATTTGGCGCACTATCACCTCGAAGTGCTTATCGTTGATTTTCACACCCTGGAGGCGGTAAACGTCTTGCACCTCGTTCACGATATAGTCTTGCACGGCCGTGGGGCCCTTGATGCGCAGGATGTCGGCCGGAGTGATGGCACCGTCGCTAAGTGCTGTTCCGGCGCGCACATAGTCGCTTTCCTGAACCAAGATCTGCTTGCTGAGCGGTATCAGATATTTCTTCACCTCGCCCAGTCGGCTGGTTACCTGCACCTCGCGGTTACCGCGCTTGATTTTACCGAAGGTCACCTCACCGTCGATTTCGCTCACGATAGCGGGGTTCGACGGGTTGCGGGCCTCGAAGAGCTCGGTGACACGCGGCAGACCGCCGGTGATGTCACCTGCGCCGCCCGAAGTGGCACGCGGAATCTTCACAAAGGTTTCGCCTGCGCTGATTTCCTCGCCTTCGTCGTACATCAGGTGCGCGCCCACAGGCAGCGAATAAGTCTTAACGAGCTCACCATTCTTGTCGAAGAGCTGGGCTTCGGGGATGCGAGTGCGGTCTTTCGACTCGATAACGATTTTCTCGCTGTTGCCCGACGTCTCGTCGTATTCGTTGCGGTAGGTGACACCCTCGATGAGGTTATTGAACTTGAGCGTACCGTTCACCTCGCTCACGATAACGGCGTTGAACGGATCCCACTCACTGATCACGTCGCCCTTCTTAACCATGTCGCCACTCTTGAAGTGGAGCTTGGAACCATAGTTGATGCTACCGCTGGTAAGCATCATCTTGGTCTTGGTGTCCACGATTTGCATTTCGGCCATGCGACCTATCACCACGTCCACGCCGTCTTTGTCCTTAACGGTGCGCAACTCATCGATGATAATCTGACCGTCGTACTTCGACGTGAGGTTGCTCACGGCGGCGATGTTGCTTGCCACACCACCCACGTGGAACGTACGCAGGGTAAGCTGAGTACCGGGCTCACCGATTGACTGTGCCGCAATCACGCCCACAGCCTCGCCGCGCTGCACCATGCGGTGGTTGGCCAGGTTGCGTCCGTAGCACTTGGCGCAAACGCCGTGCTTAGCCTCGCAGGTGAGGACCGAGCGGATTTCCACGGCCTCGATTGGCGAAGCGTTGATGCGCTCGGCAGCGTCGTCGGTGATTTCCTCGCCGGCGGGCACAATCACCTCCTCGGTGGTGGGGTCGATGATGTCGTGAACCGACACACGTCCCACGATGCGCGAGCCCAGAGTGGCCACCACGTTGTCGTTCTTCTTCACCTCGCGGCATACGAGACCACGCAGGGTTCCGCAGTCGTCCTCGGTGATAATCACATCGTGAGCCACATCCACAAGGCGGCGAGTAAGATAACCGGCATCGGCAGTCTTCAAAGCCGTGTCGGCCAAACCCTTACGGGCACCGTGAGTGGAGATAAAGTACTCCAGCACGGAGAGGCCTTCCTTGAAGTTGGCGAGAATCGGGTTCTCGATAATCTGCTGTCCGCCTTCAACTCCCGACTTCTGCGGCTTGGCCATAAGGCCACGCATACCCGAGAGCTGACGTATCTGGTCTTTAGAACCACGGGCACCGGAGTCGAGCATCATATACACTGAGTTGAATCCCTGCTGGTCGCTGGAAATCTTTTTCATCAGTGTTTCGGTCATTCGGCGGTTCACGTCGGTCCATATCTCAATCACTTGGTGGTAGCGTTCGTTGTTGGTAATGAAACCCATATTGTAGTTATTCATCACCTCTTCCACACGCTCGTCACCTTCCTTGATAAGAGCTTCTTTCTCTTCGGGCACGAGCACGTCGTTCAGGTTGAACGACAATCCGCCCTTGAATGCCCAATAGTAACCCATGTTCTTAACGTCGTCGAGGAACTGAGCCGAGCGCGGCACACCACACTTGCGTATTACGCGAGTGATGATTCCCTTGAGCGCGCCCTTGGAGATGAGCTGATTCACGTAGCCGATTTCCTGAGGCACAACGTTGTTGAACATAACGCGTCCCACCGAAGTTTCCTTCACCAGGTGGCGAACGGGGTTGCCGTCCTCGTCGATGTCATCGACCATTACCGACACGATGGCATTCAGAGCCACCTTGCCCTCGTTGAAGGCGATTTGGGCCTCTTCGGGTCCGTAGAACACGAGCCCCTCGCCCTTGGCGCCTGCGCGCAACTTGGTGATGTAGTACAGACCCAGAACCATGTCCTGCGAAGGCACGGTGATGGGCTCTCCGTTGGCGGGGTTAAGTATGTTGTGAGGCATGAGCATGAGCATCTGTGCCTCCACGATAGCTTCGTTGCCCAGAGGCAAGTGCACGGCCATCTGGTCGCCGTCGAAGTCGGCGTTGAACGGTGTACAAGCCAGCGGGTGCAGCTGAATTGCCTTACCCTCGATGAGCTTGGGCTGGAACGCCTGAATACCGAGTCGGTGAAGCGTCGGGGCGCGGTTGAGCAGCACCGGATGACCCTTCATCACGTTCTCGAGGATATCCCACACCACCGGTTCCTTGCGGTCCACGATTTTCTTGGCGCTCTTCACAGTCTTCACGATTCCGCGCTCGATGAGCTTGCGAATCACAAAGGGCTTGTAGAGTTCGGCAGCCATATCCTTGGGGATACCGCACTCGCCCATGTTGAGTTCCGGACCTACGACAATAACCGAGCGTGCCGAATAATCCACACGCTTACCGAGCAGGTTCTGACGGAAGCGTCCCTGCTTGCCCTTGAGGCTGTCGCTGAGCGACTTGAGCGGTCGATTGGCCTCGCTCTTGACTGCTGTGGACTTGCGGGTGTTGTCGAGCAGAGAGTCCACCGCCTCCTGGAGCATACGCTTCTCGTTGCGCAGAATCACCTCGGGGGCCTTGATCTCGATGAGTCGTTTAAGGCGATTGTTACGGATGATAACGCGGCGATAGAGGTCGTTGAGGTCGCTTGTGGCGAAACGTCCGCCATCGAGCGGCACCAGCGGGCGCAGTTCGGGCGGTATCACCGGAATCACCTTCAGAATCATCCATTCAGGATGGTTCACGTCCTTGGAGGCGCGGAACGACTCCACGATTTGGAGGCGTTTCAGGGCTTCTGTCTTGCGCTGCTGCGAGCCTTCCTTGCCGGCGCGGTCGCGCAGTTCGTAGCTCAGGCTATCGAGGTCGAGCTCGGCGAGCAGGTCGTAGATAGCCTCGGCACCCATCTTTGCCACAAAGCGGTCGGGGTTTTCCTCGTCGGTCACGGCGTTGTCTTGCGGCAGACGCGACACCACGTCCATGTATTCGTCCTCGCTCAGGGTGTCGCCCTTGCGAAGTTCGGTTCCATCGGCCAGAGTGGCACCTGCGGGATTAATCACGATGTAGCGCTCGTAATAAATCACAGAGTCCAACTTCTTGGTTGGCAGCCCCAGTAGGTAACCTATCTTGTTGGGAAGAGAGCGGAAATACCAGATGTGTGCCACGGGCACCACCAGCTGTATGTGTCCACTGCGCTCGCGGCGCACCTTTTTCTCGGTCACTTCCACTCCGCAACGGTCGCACACGATACCCTTGTAGCGTATGCGCTTGTATTTTCCGCAGTGGCACTCGTAGTCCTTAACAGGGCCGAAGATGCGCTCGCAGAACAATCCGTCGCGCTCGGGTTTGTAGGTGCGATAGTTGATGGTTTCGGGCTTTAGAACTTCTCCGTAGGAATTTTCCAGGATCTCGTCGGGCGAAGCCAGACTGATTGAAATACGCGAGAAGCCGCCCTTCGACTTATTGTCTTTTCTGTAAGCCATTTATTTATGCGATTTTTTACGGTCAGGGTTATTAATCAAGTTTCACACTCAGGCACAATCCGCGAAGCTCGTGCAGAAGCACATTGAGCGACTCGGGGATATTGGGGTTAGGCATTGGTTCGCCCTTAACGATAGCTTCGTAGGTCTTGCTACGGCCTGTGACGTCGTCGCTCTTGACGGTGAGGATTTCCTGGAGCACATGCGAAGCGCCGAAGGCTTCGAGAGCCCAAACCTCCATTTCACCGAAGCGCTGTCCACCGAACTGAGCTTTACCGCCCAGAGGCTGCTGCGTGATGAGCGAATACGGGCCGATGCTACGCGCGTGCATCTTGTCTTCCACCATGTGACCGAGCTTGAGGAAGTAGGTCACACCCACGGTAGCGGGTTGGTCGAAGCGTTCACCGGTGTGTCCGTCGTAGAGCCACGTCTTACCTGCGCGTGGCAGTCCGGCCTTGTCGGTCCACTCGTTGAGGTCGTCGAGACTTGCGCCGTCGAAGATGGGAGTGGCGAACTTCACGTTCAACTCACGTCCGGCCCATCCGAGCACTGCCTCGAAAATCTGACCCAGGTTCATACGCGAGGGCACGCCCAGCGGGTTGAGAACCAGGTCCACGGGAGTTCCGTCGTCGAGGAACGGCATATCTTCCTGCCGCACCACACGCGAAACGATACCCTTGTTTCCGTGGCGTCCGGCCATCTTATCGCCGATTCCTATCTTACGTTTCTTGGCCACATACACTTTAGCCATCTGCATGATGCCCGAGGGCATCTCGTCGCCGATGCTGATGTCGAACTTCTTGCGGCGCAGCTCGGCATCGATAGTCTTGCTCTTGCGCAGGTAGTTCATCACCGTGGCACGGATCATGCTGTTCTTGTGTGCGTCGTTAGTCCACTTGCTCAGGTTCACCGTTTCGTAGTTAATACCCTTGAGAGTCTCGGCATTGAAGCGTACGCCACGCGGTATTATCTCGGTGTCGAGGAAGTCCTTGACTCCGCTCGACATCTTGCCATCGGTGATAGTCATGAGTTTTTCCACGAGTTCGTTGAGCAGTTTCTCTTGCATTGCTCCGTATTGCTCGTCGAGCTTGTTGATTTCCGGGTCGCCGCCCTTAGTTCGCTTGCGCTTCTGAGCGCGAGCGAACAGGCGTGTGCCTATAATCACACCCTTGAGCGAAGGATTGGCCTTGAGCGAAGCGTCTTTCACATCGCCGGCCTTGTCGCCGAAGATGGCACGGAGCAGTTTCTCCTCAGGAGTGGGGTCGCTCTCGCCCTTAGGCGTGATTTTACCGATAAGGATATCGCCGGGCACCACATGCGCGCCCACGCGGATGATACCGCGCTCGTCGAGGTCCTTGGTAGCGTCTTCGCTCACATTGGGGATATCGTTAGTGAGTTCCTCCATACCGCGCTTGGTTTCGCGCACTTCCAGAGTGTACTCATCCACGTGGACCGAGGTCAGAATATCCTCGCGCACCACGCGCTCGTTGATAACGATAGCGTCCTCGTAGTTGTAACCTTTCCAGGGCATGTAAGCCACCTTAAGATTGCGTCCCAACGCCAGCTCACCATCTTGTGTGGAATATCCCTCGGTGAGTATGTCGCCGGCCTTGACACGCTGACCGCGATCACATATCGGTCGCAGGTCGATGGTTGTGCTCTGGTTAGTCTTGCGGAACTTGGGCAGGCGATATTCCTTCACAGGCTCGTCGAAGCTAACAAATTGCTCCTCTTCGGTGCGGTCGTAGCGAATGCGAATAACGTCGGCATCGACATACTCCACAACTCCGGCGCCTTCGGCTTGGATTTGCGTGCGGCTGTCATAGGCCAGACGTCCTTCGATACCCGTGCCCACGATTGGAGCCTCGCTGCGCAGCAGAGGCACTGCCTGGCGCATCATGTTGGCGCCCATCAGCGCGCGGTTGGCGTCGTCGTGCTCAAGGAAAGGAATCAGAGCTGCGGCAATCGAAGCGATTTGCTGCGGCGAAACGTCCATATAATCCACTTGCTCGGGCGAAACCACGGGGAAGTCGGCATCGAGACGCGCCTTGATGCGATTGGTCTCAAATTCGCCGTTTTCACTAACCGGGGCGTTGCCTTGAGCTATAATCTTACCTTCCTCCTCTTCGGCGGTGAGGTAAACGATGTCGTTGTTGTCGAGATCCACCTTGCCGCCTTCAACCTTGCGGTAAGGAGTCTCGATAAATCCCAGCTTATTAATCTTGGCATAGATGCAGAGCGAGGAAATCAGACCGATATTGGGTCCTTCCGGGGTTTCGATTGGGCAGAGACGTCCGTAGTGTGTGTAGTGCACGTCGCGCACCTCGAATCCGGCGCGCTCGCGCGACAGACCACCGGGGCCCAGAGCCGACATACGGCGCTTGTGGGTGATTTCGGCCAGAGGGTTGGTCTGGTCCATGAACTGCGACAGCGCATTTGTGCCGAAGAAAGTGTTGATAACCGACGAAATGGTCTTGGCATTGATAAGGTCGATGGGTGCGAACACCTCGTTATCGCGCACGTTCATGCGCTCGCGGATGGTGCGCGCCATACGTGCCAGACCCACTCCAAACTGGTTGTAGAGCTGCTCGCCCACCGTGCGCACGCGGCGGTTGCTCAGGTGGTCGATGTCGTCAACGTCGGTTTTACTGTTAATCAAGCCGATAAGGTACTTGATGATTTCGATAATATCCTCCTTGGTGAGAACGCGCACGTCTTCAGGGGTGTCGAGACCCAGTTTCTTATTGATACGGAACCGGCCCACGTCGCCCAGGTCGTAGCGTTTCTCGCTGAAGAAGAGGTTAGTAATCACCTCGCGAGCACTTGCGTCATCGGGTGGCTCGGCGTTTCTCAGCTGCCTGTAGATGTAGTTAATAGCCTCTTTTTCACTGTTACATGTGTCTTTCGTGAGGGTGTTGAAGATGATTTGGTAATCGCCTGTGTTCACGTCCTCCTTGTGCAGCAGAATGGTCTGCACGCCCGAGTCAAGAATTTCCTGAATGTTCTCGGCCTGGATTTCCACGTCGCGATCGATAATCACTTGGTTACGCTCAATCTGGTTCACCTCGCCCGTGTCCTCGTCAACGAAATCCTCGATCCATGAGCGAAGCACGCGCGCTGCCAGTTTGCGTCCCACCACCTTTTTAAGGTTAGTTTTGCTAACTTTAATCTCTTCGGCCAGCCCGAATATCTTAATGATATCGTTTTCACCCTCAAGTCCGATTGCACGCAACAGTGTGGTCACGGGCAATTTTTTCTTGCGGTCGATGTAGGCATACATCACGTTGTTGATATCGGTGGCGAACTCAATCCAAGAGCCACGGAACGGGATGATGCGCGCCGAATAGAGTTTTGTGCCGTTAGCGTGGATACTCTGGCCAAAGAACACACCCGGCGAGCGGTGAAGCTGTGACACCACTACTCGCTCGGCCCCGTTGATAACGAAGGTACCCTTATCGGTCATATAAGGGATAGCGCCCAGATAGACGTCTTGTACCTCGGTGGCGAAATCCTCGTGGTCCGGGTCGGTGCAGTAGAGCTTAAGTTTGGCCTTTAGGGGCACGTTATAAGTCAGACCGCGCTCCAGACACTCGTCGATGGTGTAACGGGGAGGGTCGATGTAATAGTCCAGAAATTCCAGCACAAAGTTGTTCCGAGTGTCCGCGATGGGGAAGTTCTCGGAAAACACTTTATAGAGTCCCTCGTTTTTTCTTTTTTCAGTTGGGGTATCTATCTGCAGAAAATCTCTGAAAGATTGTAATTGCACGTCGAGGAAATCGGGATAGGGATAAGGATTTCTAACACGTGCGAAATTTACTCGTTTTTGTTTTTTAACTGACATTGAAAAATAAATTAAGTGAACTCAAATCTTAAATATGACACAAAAAGGTTAAGATTCGTCAGGCACTGAGGAATCTTAACCTATATACCCGGTTAATCAGGTATGATTATTTAAGTTCAACTTTAGCTCCGAGCTCTTCGAGTTGCTTCTTCATGCCCTCAGCCTCAGCCTTCGGCATAGCCTCTTTGAGCACGCCAGGAGCCTTGTCAACGATGTCCTTAGCGTCTTTCAGCCCAAGGCCTGTGAGCTCCTTCACTAACTTAATAACTTTGAGCTTCTCAGCGCCGGCCTCTTGGAGAACCACGTCGAACGATGTCTTCTCCTCCTCAGCGGCAGCAGCGCCACCGGCAGCGGGAGCAGCAACAGCAACAGCTGCAGCGGCGGGCTCGATGCCATACTCGTCTTTCAAAATTTGAGCAAGTTCGTTAACTTCCTTAACTGTGAGATTAACTAATTGTTCTGCAAAAGCTTTTAAATCTGCCATTTTTGTATGATTTAATTGTTGTTATTATTTTTATTCTTTGTTTGATAGAGTCTCAAGCACTCCGTGCAGCGTGTTGCCACCACTCTGGAGGGCGCTAATCACGTTCTTAGCAGGCGACTGCAGCAATGCCACAACGTCGGCGATAAGTTCGTTCTTGCTCTTGATGTTGGCCAGCACCTCGAGTTGGTCTTCTCCGAGATACACGGTTTCCTCAACGTAAGCAGCCTTGAGCGCGGGAATGGTTTCTTTCTTCTGACGGAATCCCTTAATCAGTTTAGCCGGGGCGTTGCCCACATTGCTCAGCATGAGCGTGGTGGCACCGGCCAGGGCAGGATAGAGGCCAGAGTAGTCAACGTCGGACTGCTCCATCGCCTTCTTCAACAAGGTGTTCTTCACGACCATGAGCTTCACGTCGGCACCGAAAGCAGCGCGGCGCAGGGCCGTGGTGCGCTCAGCGTTGAGCGTGGAGGTGTCGGTCATGTATATAACGCTGTATTGGCTCAGCGTGTTCTTTATCGACTCGATAAGTAATGCTTTATCTTCCTTTCTCATTGTTGTTTCCTTTCTTTAATCATTAGGCATCAATCGACTTAACATCAACCTTGATGCCACGACTCATAGTACTCGAAAGATAAACGCTCTTAATATAAGTACCCTTGGCAGTATTCGGTTTGAGTTTAATCAGAGTCTGGATAAACGCCTGAACGTTTTCCTTAATCTTAGCGGGCTCAAACGAAACCTTACCCACCGAAGTGTGCACTATACCTTTCTTATCAACCTTAAAGTCGATCTTTCCTTGTTTTACTTCTTTAACAGCCTTTGCTACATCGGGAGTCACAGTACCGCTCTTGGGGTTCGGCATCAAGCCACGGGGGCCCAGTACGCGTCCCAGAGGACCTAACTTACCCATTATCTGAGGCTGAGTAATAATCACATCCACGTCGGTCCAGCCACCTTTAATCTTGTCAAGGTACTCGTCCAGACCCACATAGTCAGCGCCAGCTTCTTTAGCGGCAGCTTCGGCATCGGCCGTGCAGAGCACGAGCACGCGGACCGTCTTGCCCGTTCCGTGCGGCAGAGACACCACACCGCGGACGTTCTGGTCAGCCTTGCGAGGATCTACACCAAGACGTACATCGATATCAGCGGAAGCGTCGAATTTAGTGAAAGTGATTTCTTTCAGCAATGCTGCAGCTTCCTCAAGAGTGTAACTTTTCCCAGCTTCAATTTTCGCGTCAGCTAACTTCTGATTTTTTGTAAGTTTACTCATTTGAATTGAAGTTTAAATGTTTTCAGGGAATTGACCCTTTACAGTGATACCCATACTTCTTGCTGTGCCAGCTACCATCCTCATAGCTGAGGCTAATGTAAAACAGTTCAAATCTGGCATCTTGTCTTCTGCGATAGCTTTCACCTGGTCCCAGGTCACCGAAGCCACCTTGCGGCGGTTGGGTTCGCCGGAGCCACCCTTAATCTTAGCCGCCTCCATGAGTTGCACGGGAACGGGCGAGGTCTTAACGATGAAGTCAAAACTCTTGTCGGCGTAATACGTGATTACAACCGGGAGAATCTTGCCTCCGCTCGCTTGGGTACGGGCGTTGAATTGCTTGCAAAAGTCCATGATGTTAATACCCTTAGAACCCAGAGCGGGCCCTACTGGTGGCGAAGGATTTGCGGCTCCGCCTTTAATCTGCAGTTTGATCTGTCCAGCAATTTCTTTAGCCATTTGTTTGTAATTTGTTTGTTAATTAATTACATTGCGAACGATTGCGTCCCCGCGATGCTCGTAACTGCACCACTGCGGCACGTTCTTATTCGCGATCTACTTGCGTCACGTCCAGCTCAAGAGGCGTGGGGCGACCGAAGACTTTAACCGACACTTTAAGCTTGCGCTTGTCGGGCATAACTTCTTCGATTTCGCCTGTGAACCCGCTGAAAGGCCCAAAGTTTACTTTCACTTTCTCGCCAACGATATAGTCGCTGGCGCGCTCAGCGCTCTCGGCCTCGATTTCCGCAGCCCCCAACATGCGCGCTATCTCGCTTTCACGAACGGGCTCGGGTCGGCGAGCGGCGTCGCGAGTGCGAACAAAGTCGATCACGTTGGTGGTATTGCGCAGATAGTCTTCAACTTCGCCCTGCAAGTTAGCCTGCACGAACACGTAGCCTGAGAGCAGATTCTTCTCTTTGAGAACCTTTTTCCCGGCGCGTGTAGTGTAAACCTTCTCCGTAGGAATCAAAACCTGGAAAAGATACTTGCCAAGGTCGGTGTTCTTGCAAGCAGCGTCGAGCATCTCCTTAACCTTAATCTCTTTTCCCGAAATGGCACGCAACACGTACCAGTTTTTCTTCTCTTCAGCCATTGATTTACTACTTCTTTAGTTTGAAAGTTGATTTTGTGAGTTCTTGCCACTCTGGGCACGCATTTCAGAACTTAGGTATTGTCCCCTTTTTCAGAACCGCTGCGCCACATTCAGCCGAGGCTGCGCCGCCGCAGGAGAATCGGTTTATCAGGAAGCCATACCGTAGATGAGGTGCATACCGTAGTTTATAACTTGGTCCATAACCAGTATTATCAGTGCAATCACGATGGAAGCAACCATGACCATCACCGTACTGTTGGCAAGTTCACTCTTGGTTGGCCAGGAGACCTTATGAACGAGTTCATTATAGGACTCCTCTATATCCGTAAGTAGTTTCTTAAATATCTTTTTCATCTTTGTTATTATCTTTAGCACGGGAAGTAAGGCTCGAACTCACGACCTACGGTTTTGGAGACCGTCGCTCTACCAACTGAGCTATTCCCGTAAATCATCGGCCGTGACGGCTGCCACAGCCGATGTGTGATATTAAGCTACTCGGAGAGTATTACTCGATAATGCTTGTGATCTGACCAGAACCCACTGTGCGGCCGCCCTCGCGGATAGCGAAGCGAAGACCCTCACTGCAAGCAACCGGCTCGATGAGCTTAACGCGGATTTCCAC
Organism: uncultured Bacteroidales bacterium; assembly: GCA_902786725.1. Classification (GTDB taxonomy): domain Bacteria; phylum Bacteroidota; class Bacteroidia; order Bacteroidales; family Muribaculaceae; genus Sodaliphilus. Next base: position 8,883 of record CADADP010000020.1, on the reverse strand, counting down.
GTGGTCGCCCGGCATCACCATCTCAACGCCCTCGGGCAGAGTGATTTCGCCTGTCACATCCAGTGTGCGGATGTAGAACTGGGGACGATAGTGACTACGGAACGAGGTGTGACGACCACCTTCCTTCTGAGTCAGGATATAAACAGAAGCTGTGAACTCGTCGTGAGTCTTCACAAGACCCGGGTGGCAAACCACCATACCGCGCTTAATCTTCTTATAGTCGATACCGCGGAGCAGCAGACCTACGTTGTCACCGGCCTCGCCCTGCTCGAGCAGTTTGCGGAACATCTCAACGCCTGTTACGGTAGAGTTCATGTCGGCACCAAGACCCATAATCTGAACTGGATCGCCAACCTTAACAACACCAGTCTCGATACGGCCAGTAGCCACAGTTCCACGACCTGTGATTGAGAACACGTCCTCAACCGGCATCAGGAACGGCTTGTCGATATCGCGCGGAGGCAGAGGAATCCACTCGTCAACTGCATTCATCAGCTCAATCACCTTGTCAACCCACTTCTGCTCACCATTGAGAGCGCCCAGAGCGGAGCCCTTGATAACGGGGGTGTTTTCACCATCGTAGTCATACTCAGAGAGGAGTTCACGAACGTCCATCTCAACGAGCTCAATCATTTCATCGTCAACATCGGGGCTATCGCACTTGTTCAAGAAGACAACCAGACGCGGAACGTTTACTTGGCGAGCCAAAAGGATGTGCTCACGAGTCTGAGGCATCACACCGTCGGTAGCGGCGATCACCACGATAGCGCCGTCCATCTGAGCAGCACCTGTTACCATGTTCTTCACATAGTCGGCGTGTCCCGGGCAGTCCACGTGTGCGTAGTGACGATTAGCAGTCTCGTACTCAACGTGTGCAGTGTTAATAGTGATACCACGCTCTTTCTCCTCGGGTGCGTTGTCGATAGAGTCGAACGAACGAACTTCAGAAAGACCCTGCTTTGCAAGCACTGTAGTGATAGCGGCTGTCAAAGTGGTTTTACCGTGGTCAACGTGACCAATAGTACCAATGTTTACATGCGGTTTGGTTCTTACAAATGTTTCTTTTGCCATAACTTTAGTTATTTTTTATTTTTTGAAAATTTTGTTTCTCTCGTTATCGCATACTACTCTTCGCCTCGGCCGACTCACCTTGGAGCAAATCGTGAAGAGACGAAGAATAATCATTACGATTTCTTGAGCCGATGACGGGATTTGAACCCGTGACCTCTTCCTTACCAAGGAAGTGCTCTACCCCTGAGCTACATAGGCAACTTGTCTTTCGACTTTGAGCGGAAGACGGGACTCAAACCCGCGGCCCTCAGCTTGGAAGGCTGATGCTCTATCGACTGAGCTACTTCCGCGACGAAGTGGGTAGAGATGGATTCGAACCACCGAAGCGATGACGCAGCAGATTTACAGTCTGCCCCATTTGGCCACTCTGGAATCTACCCAAGCCTTTGTTTTGAGCCTCTTGTCGGATTCGAACCAACGACCCCGAGATTACAAATCACGTGCTCTGGCCAACTGAGCTAAAGAGGCATCTTATTCACTATGTTAAACTTCGCAATCCTCTTAATTGCGGGTGCAAAGTTACGCATAATTTTCAATCTGGCAAATAATATTGAAGATTTTTCTAAAAAAAATTTTTATTTCGCGTGGTCATATAGCGTAAAATCGGGGCCGGTACGTCGGAAGATGATACCCGTGTGGGGGAGGGGCGATTACGAGAGGAAAAAACTCCGGGCCGATGGCACCGTAATGAGGTGGGCCACGGCCCGAAGCTGATAATTTGATGATACACCCCACCATAGCGGAGCATAATCGACGTGAGCTTATTTATCTTTTTTCACTTTTTCGAGTTGAGTCTTTAGCGCGTCGCAGCACAGGTCGATGGCCTCCTCGAATGTGTCGGCCACCTTGCCGGCAAAGAGGTCGTCGCGCTTGGGCAGAGTCAAGCGTATTGATGCCTCCTTGTTGTTGGCCGTCTCGGGCTTGACCACCTTTAGGTTAACCTCAACCGACGAGATCTCCTCGTGCCGCTTAACCAGTTTCTCGGTTTTCTTGGTGATAAACTCCTGCAATTTTTCAGTTGCGTCAAAGTGAATGGCTTTAATTTTGATTTCCATATCAACCTCCTTTTTTTAGTGCCCGTGGATGGGCGTGTTTATAACTGTCTTTAAGTTCTCCGAAAGTAATATGAGTATATATCTGGGTTGCAGCCAGCGACTGGTGTCCCAAAAGTTCCTTCACACTGTTAATTCCCGCTCCGGAATTGAGCATGGCGCTGGCGAAACTGTGACGAAGCACGTGTGGACTCTTCTGGTCGCTGCCGCCAACGCTCATCAGGCTATCGTGCACCACTTTATAGACCAGCGACGGATAGAGAGGCTTGCCAGACTCGCGCACAAAAAACTCGCTTGCCACAGTTCCCACCTGCACGTTACGCAGATGCCGATACATATCGATGTAGTGCTTGAGCTCCGGTCCAAAAGGAACAATGCGGTCCTTGTCGCGCTTTCCGTGAACCTTGAGTTCACACTTGTCGGCATCCACGTTCACGTCGCGAAGGCTTATAAGCTCGGCACGGCGTATGCCGGTCTCATACATCATCATGAGCATTAGCCGGTTGCGCACCTGAGTGAAATCATTCTCGTCGAGCTCGCTGTCGAGCAGCGAGTCCATGTTAGCCTCGCGCACATATTGCGGCAGGTGCTTGGGCATCTTGGCCAGGTCTATTTCGGCGGCTGGATTGTCGGCTGCCTCGCCGGATTTCATCAGATAGCGGTAAAAGGCGCGCAACGACTGCGTTTTGCGTCGCAGAGTGAGTGGGCCGTCACCGGCCTGGGAGCGCACGAGTAGCCACCGGCGTATATCGGTGGGTGTGGCGCGGGAAATCAAGTCGGTATTTCCGCTACGTGTCACGAAATCGCGCCACTGCTCCAAATCGGTGCGGTAGCTTCTCACCGTCAAGGGCGAGTAGTTACGTTCATTAGTTATATATAATAAAAACCGCTCTATCAGCATGTCCAAGTAAATCTACTTTCAGTATCAAGAATACCGGTGCCGCTCAATTGGGAGACTGACTACCGGATACCAGACCGGTTTTAAGTCGGGGCGCGACGCCCTTGCCCGTAGCACACGTATCTTCATTCACAAATTTAGGCAGATTTTTACAAAAAAGCAAATCTTTTTCATTTTTTATTTTTAAGTGTATTCCATAAATCTCCAAAATGTGATATAAGGTTTTAGTCATTCTAATTCGACCAGACCAAGCAAAATGGCTCAAACAACTTATAGAACCCGTATTAAAAAAGCCAAGCGAATAACTTGGCTGGAATGAGACGCGGTCTCTGAAGGTTAATCCGCCTCTCACGAGTGCAAAAGTACAAAAAATCCGTTACATCTAAGCAAAAACATCGGGAAAATATTGAAGCTCGCGAGTACCCGAGCCGGCCGGACGCTATCACTCAGCCACAAAATGGGCTAGCCGCCCGTAAGCGTGCTTACGGGCGGCTAGCTGATATGATTTGAATTCCGAATTTACAAGTAATTACTGCTCTGCCTGACGAAGTTTCTGAACATAGACGGCCTTCATCATCTTCTTGCGGTTGATTACTGAAGGTTTGTCGAATTGCTGACGGGCACGGAGCTCTTTAACGATACCTGTTTTCTCGTATTTTCTCTTGAATTTCTTTAAGGCGCGTTCGATGTTGTCGCCTTCTTTTACCGGTACAATAATCATTTTTTTCTTATTTCTGTGTTTTAATAAATTTTGAATATTCTGTTTAGTGTTTTGCTGCTGGATTGCGCGCGACATGGTCGCCTATTGTGTCCACTCACGCCTGCGGCAAAAGCACCGCGGCAATCATGAAATGTGCTTGATATGTTGTTTAATCTGCTATCTATCCGACGTTTAAACGGACCTCCTTTCAATTTTTGCTCGGCAAAGTTACAACTTTTTCGCAAACCGACAAAATTTTGAGCGATTTAACCGCAGAATAATCTTGAATATTTTTGATTAGTCGCTTTCAGATTCTGAGGCTTCGAGCTCATCCATGAGGTCGCTGATGAATCCGTTAATCTTTTCTTTAGTAACGTGCTGCATCACCACCACGTGGGCCAGATTGCCACCGAACTTGTCGTCGTGGCCAAGGGCAAGGGTGTATTTCGCTATGATGTCGTCGGATGGCCGGCGGAAGAACACCGTGTTACTGTAGGGGTTGACCCAGGCCGGCCAACCTATAGAGTCGAGTTGCTGCTTAAGGTAGGCGGTGCATCGCATAATATTTGCGGCCTGCTCGGTCCATCCCTCGGTGCCAACTTTCTGGATAATCCACCAGAATTTTAGTGGCTGTACGGCATCGCGCGAGCAGTTAATCATGCGCATATTGCTATTGAGGTATGTCACATTGAAGTCGGCTTGGTTCTCGTAAACGTCGCGCGTACACAAAAACAAGCCCGACGGCGAGTCGATGCCAAAGAACTTGTGTCCGCTGATGGCGATAGACTCGAAGCGCATGGCCTCGTGGCTCACCATCATGCGGTGCTCGGTGAATGGGAGATAGCCACCGAAGAGGGCCGCATCGACGTGGCGATAGATAGCCGGTATTTCCGGATGGCGGTCGAGCACGGCATTAAGAGTCGGCATATCGTCGATAGCCCCTTTAAAGGTGGAGCCCATGGCATATATAATGAGTACCGGTCGCGAGGTATCGAGAGCCTTCTCAAGTTCTTGGGGAATCATGCGCCCCATGGCATCGCTCTTGATGAGCCGCATTTCCAGGTTCTGCAAGTGGGCCAGTCGCATATTGGAATAGTGCGCTTCGTCGCTAACATAGAGCACTGGGGCCATGCCCGTCTTATTCTTCAGATAATTGGCGCCGAAATAGATGCCGTGATTATTGCCGTCGGTTCCGCTGTGGGTCACGATGCCCCACACATTGTCTCGCGTAAATCCGTATAAAGGAGCGAAGTACTCAATGACATCCCGTTCAAAAGCATGTGATGACATCCGCCATGGCTTGTCGGTCATGGGGTCGCCGGCATTATTCAGGTTCACCACTTCCATTCCCGCGCTTAGATACCATTTGTAGAAATCACTCATCTCTGACTGCTGGTTGGCGGGGTAACCGAAGTAGGTCTGTCGGCCGGTTTTCCACACTTCAACCCATTCATCGAGTTTCTGAAATCCCGAAGTCTGGGCAAGTAGGTTCAATGCGCTAAACAGCAATGCCAGCAGAAGGAAAAGTCTTGATTTTGTTTTCATCGTTGAATATTAGGTTCTAGTGTAATTCCACATGGGCATTAAACCGCATGCGCTTTTCGTTTTCACAAATTTACGCTAAATATTCATCTCCACCAAAACATAATCATTAATTTAACCACTGTAATTTTTTCAGAGTCGTGGTTATTTAACTCTGTTTAAGCTAAATTCACTCTGTCATTTGCATGGAAATCGCAATGAATGATTATCTTTGCAAACGTGAAAAGACGTTGGGCTGAAATATTAGCGGTACTGTGCGTTTGCACGGCATGGGGGCAATCGACAATCGGCGATATGCCGATGTTCCGGTATAACTTCAACCAGGACCTAAAGTCGAAAGTGTTGCCACTGCCGGCTACGGTAAATCCGGCTTTGCGCCCCACCCTACCCACTCCCGGCATGACTCGGCAACCCGAGCCGCTGAAGCTGGATTATCGCCTCTCTCACATTGCCGACAGCATGCCACAGGTGACGTCGGCAGGCTACCTCACCACACCCCCGCCTCCGCAATACGACTTTCACGGGAACCCATACGCGCGCGACTGGGCCTCGAGTGGCGTAATAGCCCACGTGGGCACGGGTTACGTCTCAGGGGCCGGAAGTTACACGTCTTATCCGGCCATGGGCACCATAGGTAGCGCCACACTGGCAATAACACAACCGATAGACGACCGGTTCACTATAACGGCAGGAATAACCGGCAACAAATACCACTTTGGGCGCGAAGCGTGGAACGACTTCGGGATATCGGGGCGCGCATCCTATATGCTGAATGATAGGCTGACGCTTAACGCCTTTGGTCAATACTACCTGGATCCGCGATTTCACTCGATGGGCTCCTACGCCTATATCCCGACAGCCAACTATGGGGGCACGCTGGGCATAAAGATGAGCGACAATTTCTCGCTCGACGTGGGAGCGCAGCGATACTACGACGCATACTCGCACACATGGCGCACGGTGCCAATTTTGGCGCCCACGTTCAAGCTGTTCGGCGCGCCCATCAGCGTGGATTTAGGCGGAATCATCTACCAAGTGCTCTACAACCTGCTACACAGCTACAAGAGTGGGAGCAACAACAATTATTATAACGTGGCCGGTCCGCAGGCCGGAAGTAACCTGATGATACCTACCGGTCCGTCGCCAATGGGCCGGATGACGAGAGACCTGACGCCATAGCACTCGCATATCGGGTCTCAACTTCTCATTTTTTTATTGAAAAATTTAGTAACTTTGCCTTCATGAACGAAAAACTTAATTCATTACGAGAGCTAATGAGCCGCCTAAATGTGGCGGCAGTGATTATCCCGGGCACCGACGCCCACCAGAGCGAGGAGCCGTGCGACCACTGGAAACTGCGCGAGTGGATAACCGGATTCACCGGTAGCGCGGGAACTGCGGTAATAACCCAAAACGACGCACGCATGTGGACCGACTCCCGATATTTCCTGCAAGCAGAGCAACAACTTGCCGACAGCGGTTTCTCGCTGATGCGCGAAGGCATAGATCCCGACATCAAGCAGTGGCTTGCCGAGAATCTGGAAGAGGACGACGTGATAGCCATCGACGGCACCTTGTTCGCGGCGCGTGCTGTGAACCGTCTGGAGCAGTTCTGCGGCGAGAATGGTTTTATGCTCGCCACCGACTTCGCCGTGGCCGACCGCATCTGGTCTGACCGTCCCCACCGACCGCTCACTCCGACTTTCGTGCACAATGAGGAACTTGCCGGCGAGACGGTGGAGAGCAAACTCACTCGCACGCGTCAGGCTCTGGAAGAGATGGGAGCCGACAGCCTGTTCATAGCCACACTCGACGACATAGCGTGGCTTTTCAACATCCGCGGCGGCGATGTGGAATTTTCACCGGTCACGATAGCCTTTGCCTACGTGGACATGCATCAGGCTGTGCTACTTATCGACAAAGAGAAAATCACCGACGATGTGTCTCAGCATCTGAAACACTATGGCGTGAGCCTGCGCGACTATGACGAGGTGGAAAACTTCTTATCGCGCCGTAGCGAGCACAGTGTCACCGTGATAGACCCCGACCGTGTGAGCGACGCGCTGGCCAACGCGTTGCCGAGCCAGAAGATCTATGCGCCATCGCCTACCACGGCACTGAAGGCAGTGAAAAATCCTGTCCAGATTGCAGGCTTCCGCAACGCAATGGAACGCGACGGCGTGGCACTTGTGCGCCTGTTCAAGTGGATTGAGGAGAAGATGGCGGCCGGAGAACAAGTGACTGAAATCAGCATAGCGAAGCGGGCCATTGAGGAGCGCTCCAAGAGCGAGTTCTACTACAGCGAGAGTTTCGGCATGATAGCCGGCTACCGCGAGCACGGAGCCATCGTCCACTATCAGGCCACGCCCGAGACCGATGCCACCCTGCAGCCAACCGGACTGCAGCTCATCGATACCGGAGCCCAGTATCTCGATGGCACCACCGACATCACGCGCACTATCACACTGGGCAATCCCACGCCCGACGAGATACACAACTACACGTTGGTACTCAAAGGCCACTTGGCCCTGGAGCGTGCCCAGTTCCCCGTGGGAACATGCGGCGTGCAACTCGACGCGCTGGCGCGAATGCCGCTCTGGCAGGAGGGAAAAGCCTTCTTCCACGGTACCGGACACGGAGTGGGCCATTTCCTTGACTGCCACGAAGGACCGCAAAGCATACGCACCAACCTCAACCCCACCGAACTGGAGCCCGGTATGATTACCAGCGACGAGCCGGGACTTTACCTTGCAGGGCAATACGGCATCAGGATTGAGAACCTGATTTTGTGCGTAGAGGGCGAGAAGACCGAGGAATTCGGTGATTTCCTCCGCTTCGAGACACTCACTCTGTTCCCCTACGACCTGCGCCTGATAGACCGCTCGATGCTCACCGCAAAGGAGATAGAGCAACTCAACGACTACCACGCCACCGTGCGCGAGCGGCTTACGCCTCTGCTCACAGCTGAGGAGGCCGAGTGGCTGGCGCAAAAGACTTTAGCGATTTAATAAAACAACAATAAAATCAACAAACATATATGGCAATTATAAAGAAAGTACGCGGCTTTGAGCCGAAAACAGGAAAAGGTTGTTTCCTCGCCGACAACGCAGTGCTGGTGGGCGACGTAACCATGGGCGACGACTGCAGCGTATGGTTTGGCGCGGTGCTCCGGGGCGACGTGAACACCATCACCATCGGTAATCGAGTAAACATCCAGGACAACGCGGTTATCCACACCTTGTATCAGAAATCGGTGTCGATTATTGGCAATGACGTGTCGATAGGTCACAACGTGGTGATACACGGAGCCACTATTCACGACATGGCACTAATCGGCATGGGCAGCATCATCCTAGACCACGCCGAGATAGGCGAAGGAGCGATAATAGCGGCCGGCAGTGTGGTCCTGAGCGGCACCAAAGTGGGCCCTCACGAGCTGTGGGCAGGAAGCCCCGCCAAGTTCAAGAAAATGGTGGACCCTGCACAGGCCAGTGAAATCAACGTGAAGATAGCCAAGAACTACCTTATGTACTCCACCTGGTACGACCAGGACGAGCAATAAACCGCACCAACAAGTGGTTAGCTGAGCAAATCGGTGTTGACCAAGCCACGGTGTCCAA
>CADADP010000019.1 GCA_902786725.1 uncultured Bacteroidales bacterium | reverse complement strand
CAATCACACCTGTGTACCACACGTGAGTGGCCCCGAGACGCTTAATGGACTTGAGGGCTGAGGTGGTAATGAATTCCAACTTGCCGCAGCCATTCTGCTCAATGGTGCCGTTAGGGACAGGGTTAGAGACTGAATTGGCGAACCATCGCGGGAAGAGTTGATAAATTATAGGCTTCATAGAAGTGGGGTATCGAAATATGTTACAAAGTTAGCCATTATAATTGAAAACGCCTCCATTTTGAGAAGAAAAAACTCGCCAATAACACGTGTATCGGCGAGTTTTTAGAGATATTGGATTTAATCCCGATTATCCGAGGAATCCCAGTAGCACACCGGCGGCTACAGCCGAGCCGATAACACCAGCCACATTCGGTCCCATGGCGTGCATAAGCAGATAGTTGCTGGGGTCGTACTTGAAACCCTGGTCGTTGCTGATGCGTGCAGCCATAGGCACGGCCGATACACCGGCGTTGCCGATGAGCGGGTTGAGTTTCTTGCCGGCCGGCAGGATGAGATTGAACAATTTCACGAATAGCACGCCAGACATGGTGGCAACCACGAACGCACAGAACCCGAGGAAGAAGATGAAGATAGTCTCCTTAGTGAGGAATTCCGATGCTTGTGTGGAAGCACCCACAGTCATGCCGAGGATGATGGTGACGATATCGGTCATGGCGTTACTTGCAGTCTTGGCCAAACGTGTCGTTACGCCGCTCTCGCGCAGGAGGTTTCCGAAGAACAGCATGCCCAGCAGAGGAAGTCCGGACGGGACAAAGAAGCATGTGAGAATGAGTCCGAAAATGGGGAACAAAATTTTCTCGTTCTGCGAAACTTTGCGTGCGGGTTTCATGCGAATGAGACGCTCCTTTTTAGTGGTGAGCAATCGCATGACCGGCGGCTGAATAACGGGGACCAGAGCCATATAGGAATAAGCGCAAACTGCGATGGCCCCCATGAGGTTAGGCGCTAATTTTCCGGAAAGGAAAATAGCCGTGGGACCATCGGCTCCACCAATGATGGCGATGGCGCCGGCCTGGTCGGGCATGAATCCGAGAGCCAGAGCCAGCATGTAAGCGCCAAAGATACCAAACTGAGCGGCTGCCCCCACGAGCATTAGCTTGGGATTAGCCAAAAGGGCAGAGAAGTCGGTCATGGCGCCAATTCCGAGAAAAATCAGAGGTGGATACCATCCTTGTCTTACACCCTGATAGAGGATATTAAGGACGGAGCCTTCCTCATAGATGCCGATTTCGTTACCCGGCTGGAACGGGATGTTACCGATAAGGATACCGAATCCGATGGGCACCAGTAGCATTGGCTCAAAATCGTGCTTGATTGCCAGGTAAATGAAGAACAGTCCCACGCAGAGCATGATGATGTTGCCCCACTGACAATTAGCGAACCCGGTGAAATTCCAGAATTGCATCAGGTTGCTTGACAGAAAGCTTTCGAGTAGTACCATAGCGCGTTATTCAATTACCATAATAGTGGTGCCCTCGAGCACCGACTCTTCGCTTGAAACGTTGATAGACTTAACCACACCATCTTTACCGGCGTGAATCTCGTTGCCCATTTTCATTGCTTCGAGAATGCAGACCACATCGCTTGCCTTAACAGCTTGACCTTCCTTAACGAAGATGTCTTTAATGACGCCTGGCAGAGGTGAAGCGATGACGAATCCTCCGGCGGCAGAAGCAGCGGGCTTGGCGGCCGGCTTGGGCGCGGGAGCCGACTCAGAGACGGCGACACGCTTGACAACCGGCTCGGTCTTGACTTGTTGCTCGAGTTCAACGTTGTAGTCAACGCCATTAACTTGAATGTGCGCGATGTTGTCGTTGATATCGCCAATGGCAACATTGTAGTCGTTGCCGTTAATCTTATATTTGTATTCTTTCATGATGAGTTACTAATTATGAATGATTTAATCGATAGTTATTTTCTTATCGGCAACTGGCGCATGAGATTGGCCTTGGAGCTCCAAGCGGTTTGGTCGTCGCGATTGAACGTGAGTATTCCACTCTCGGAGTCGTGGGCGTTGAGGTGCTGATAGAGAGCCAAGCAAATGGCCGCGATAGCCTCGTCGGGTTGGTCTCCGGCAGGTTTGGCATCAGTTGCAGGTATGTCGGCAAGTGCGGCCGGCATCTCATTAGTCTCTTTTTGGGTTGCCTTGTTAGCGAGTCCGAAAAGATAGAAGAGAATGAAGAGCAATAGCAGAGCCGAGAATACGATTCCCATTGCGGTGACGGTGATAATGCCACCGGTGCTATCGTGCTTGTGGAACTTTTCTATGTTTTCGTTGACAACTCGCTTATTGAACTTGCCCGGTGTAATCGCCGAATCATCGTTGGCACCATTTCGCACGGTCCAGAATTTGGGTGCGAAATTGCCGTTAGAGAGGCAGCTGATACCGTCTTCGATAAGGGCGTAGGTGCAGTTGGCCGGCAGGTTGGCCGGAACTGCGAGAACATCGACCAAATCACCATTCACATCATATAGGAACAAAGAGTCTTCTCTGCCGGCCTGCAACTTGAAAGAGATGTGCAAAGAGCCAGCGGCGGTGTTACCGTCGGCAAAGAAGACCACGTGTGAACGGGGAGCTACTTTTGTATCCTTGTCACCGCGTGGTATCTCGTAGCAGACATCGGGGTGCTTAACAGCGAAGTCGTTAAGGAAGTCCTTCGGCTTCTGATCACCGATGTTTGAGAGGTCGATACGTCGGTTAGCAATGAACATCTGCTCCATACCGACAGTGCCATAGGTGGGATTGAAAATCTCGAACCATGGCTGGTGCTGTCCGTACTGGTCAACCAGATTGCTGTCGTTCTGAGTCATGACTTCGTTGAAGCGCAAATCTTTGCGTCCTTGAGCGAATGAAGAGAGTGTGAAGACAGCGACAAAAATTGTGATTATTATTCCTTTTCTGTTCATCGTGAGCCGAGTGTTAAAGAGGAATGTTGCCATGTTTCTTGGCAGGGTTAGTAAGTTTCTTGGTGCGCAGTTGCTCGAGGGCGCGGATTATGCGGAAGCGAGTGTTGCGCGGCTCGATGACGTCGTCGATGTAGCCATACTTGGCAGCGTTGAACGGGGTGCAGAAGAGATTGTTGTATTCCTCAACTTTTTCCTCGATGAATTTCTTGTGGTCTGCCATAATCTGCTTGGCTTTGTCTTCGTCGCCGGCTTCCTTGGCCTCGGCAGCAGCAGTCTTAGCGGCTTTAGCTTCTTTGGCATAGAGTATTTCGGCCGCTCCTGCTGCTCCCATCACGGCGATTTCGGCTGATGGCCAAGCGTAGTTCATGTCGCCCCTCAGTTGCTTGCAGCTCATCACGATGTGGCTGCCGCCGTAGCTCTTGCGCAAAGTGACGGTGACCTTGGGCACGGTAGCCTCGCCATAGGCGTAGAGTAGTTTAGCACCATTGAGGATAACGGCGTTGTACTCTTGTCCGGTACCCGGGAGGAATCCAGGCACATCAACGAGTGTAACCAGTGGGATATTGAATGCGTCGCAGAAGCGCACGAAGCGTCCGCCCTTGCGAGATGCGTTGCAATCGAGCACACCGGCCATGTACTGAGGCTGGTTAGCCACGACGCCCACGGCTTGTCCGTTGAAGCGAGCGAAGCCCACGATGATGTTTTTAGCATAATCTTTCTGTACCTCGAGGAATTCGCCATTATCTACGACGGCACCGATGACCTTGTACATGTCGTAGGGGTCGTTGGCGCTTTCGGGTATAATTTCGTTGAGCATATCCTCGGTACGGTCGATTGGGTCATCACACTGGCATCGAGGAGCTTCTTCCATGTTGTTAGAAGGCATGTAGCTGAGGAGCTGCTTGATGGTGGTGATGGCCTCTTCCTCGGTCTCGCTGGCGAAATGTGCGACACCAGACTTGGATGCGTGCACTGTGGCGCCACCGAGTTGCTCTTGCGAAACGTCTTCGCCGGTGACAGTCTTAACCACTTTGGGGCCTGTGAGGAACATGAACGATATGCCCTTGGCCATGATGGTGAAGTCGGTGAGTGCCGGTGAGTACACAGCGCCACCGGCGCAAGGTCCGAGGATAGCAGAGATTTGCGGAATCACGCCGGATGCGTTGATGTTGCGCTGGAAAATCTCGGCATATCCGCCGAGAGCGTTGATGCCTTCCTGGATGCGTGCGCCGCCTGAGTCGTTAAGACCAACAACCGGTGCACCCTGCTTCATGGCGAGGTCCATAACCTTGCAGATCTTGAGAGCCATAGTCTCGGAAAGCGATCCGCCGAAGACGGTGGAATCTTGCGCAAAAACATAAACGAGACGCCCGGCAACAGTTCCGTAGCCAGTTACAACTCCGTCGCCGTCGAATGTTTTCTTTTCTTGCCCGAAGTTGGTGCAACGGTGTTGCACGAACATGTCGAGTTCTTCAAAACTGCCCTCGTCGAGTAGCATGTTGATTCTCTCGCGAGCTGTGTATTTACCTTTCTCGTGCTGTTTCTGGATGGCTTTTTCACCACCTCCGAGCCGAGCGTTAGCTCTCTTGTCGATGAGCTCTTGTATTTTAGCTAATTGCTTACTCATTTGTGTAGAAATCTTGTAAAAAAAATTAAATGTGGCAATTATTTCTGCGGGTGCTCACAGAGTTCAACCAGGGCACCAGCAGAGGTCTTGGGGTGCAGGAAGGCGATATTGAGGCCTTCGGCGCCACGACGCGGTTGCTGGTCGAGTACACGTCCACCTTTTTCCTGAACTTCGGCGAGAGCGGCGGCAACGCCGTCTTCGACGCAGAAAGCGATGTGCTGAATGCCGCCACGACCGCCATTTTTCTCGATAAACTTAGCGATAGCACTTTCAGGGCTTGTGGCCTCGAGAAGTTCAATCTTGGTTTCACCGACCTTGAAGAAGGCGGTTTTTACGTGCTGGTCTTCAACTTCCTCGATAGCATAGCATTTGAAACCGAGTAGATTCTCGTAGAAAGGGATAGCCTCTTCGAGACTTGTGACGGCTATACCCACGTGTTCGATGTGTGAAATTTGCATAACTAATTAATTATGAATTAAACGTTTAATGTATTGAATAAATTTATTTGCGTCAAATAATGCACAAAGTTACAAATAATTAGGCATTTTGAGGATGTGAGAAGTAAAAACTTTGTGAAAAATTTGCAGATAAATGTGAAAAACAGTTTAATCAAAATGGGTCAAAGTCCTGAAATTAGAAGTATTCAGGCTTTTCAATGATGCACAAGCGATTTTAGACATCCACTGAAATTGAGGTGTTGACATTACCCAGCCTGGGGTTCCCTACTGGGAGCCGCGTGCTTTTTATATATCATAATGTACAATATTTTCCGCTCCGCGTGCCTTGTGTGGGTGACAGGTGATGTGGGGGGGGGGTGACAGGATGTCAGTGACAGAATGGGGTAAAAAGGGTTGGCACGGAATTTGCAAATAAGTTAGTGTCTCGTGATGAGTGGGGCGAGTTGGAATGGCCGATGAACCGCAAGTGATGAGACAATTGAAACTAAAGTATAAACGAATAATAATTTAAAACATTTATATTATGGCAAAGATTATAGGAATTGATTTGGGAACCACGAATTCGTGCGTTTCGGTACTGGAGGGCAACAATCCTGTGGTGATTCCCAATAGTGAAGGGCGTAACACGACCCCTTCGATAGTAGCGTTTATTGATGGCGGCGAGCGTAAGGTGGGTGATCCTGCAAAGCGTCAGGCGATCACGAATCCGACTCGCACGGTGTATTCAATAAAGAGGTTTATGGGCGAGAGCTTTGATCAGGTAACGAATGAGGTGTCTCGAGTTCCCTACAAGGTGGTGAATAACGGCAACAATCAGCCACGAGTGGAGATTGACGGTCGTGAGTACACACCGCAAGAGATTTCGGCAATGATACTGCAGAAGATGAAAAAGACCGCTGAGGATTATCTGGGTCAGAGTGTGACTGATGCTGTGATTACTGTTCCGGCATACTTTAATGACTCTCAGCGTAAGGCCACTAAAGAGGCCGGCGAGATTGCGGGCTTGAATGTTCAGCGAATCGTAAACGAGCCTACGGCAGCGGCATTGGCTTACGGTCTGGACAAGGGCGCAGAGGATAAGAATATAGCTGTGTTTGACCTGGGCGGAGGAACATTTGATATTTCGATTCTGAACTTGGGCGACGGTGTGTTTGAGGTGAAATCGACCAATGGTGACACGCACCTGGGCGGTGATGACTTTGACCAGCGAATCATCAACTGGCTGGCTGATGAGTTCCAGAAGGAGGAAGGCATTGACCTGCGTCAGGACCCGATGGCGCTGCAACGCTTGAAAGAGGCGGCAGAGAAGGCTAAGATAGAATTGTCGAGTTCGACAACGACTGAGATTAACCTGCCGTATATCATGCCGGTGAACGGAATACCGAAGCACTTGGTGAAGACACTGAGCCGCGCACAGTTTGAGAAGTTGTGCGATGACCTGATTCAATCCACGATTAAGCCATGCGAGCAGGCACTGAGAGATGCAGGCTTGACGACGAACGATATTAATGAGGTGATACTTGTGGGAGGCTCAACCCGAATACCGGCGGTTCAGGAAGTGGTTCAGAAGTTCTTTGGCAAGGCCCCGTCGAAGGGCGTTAACCCCGACGAGGTGGTTGCCGTGGGAGCCGCAATTCAGGGCGGTGTGCTGAGTGGTGATGTGAAAGACGTGCTTCTGCTTGACGTGGTTCCGCTGAGTGTGGGCATTGAGACCCTAGGTGGAGTGATGACAAAGTTGATAGACGCCAACACGACCATACCTACTCGTAAGGCCCAAGTGTTCTCGACCGCTGCCGACAACCAACAAGAGGTGGAAATACACGTGTTGCAAGGCGAGCGCCCGATGGCGAAGGATGACAAGACGCTGGGCAAGTTCCACTTGGATGGAATAGCCCCCGCACCGCGTGGCGTGCCACAGATAGAGGTAACCTTTGAGGTGGATGCAAACGGAATAATGAACGTGAGCGCTAAGGATAAAGCCACAGGCAAGGAGCAGAGCATCAGGATAGAGGCTTCGAGCGGTCTGAGCGACGCGGAGATTAAGCGAATGAAGGATGAAGCCGAGGCCAATGCCGCCGCCGACGCGAAGGAGAAGGAGCGCATCGACAAGATAAATCAGGCCGACGCTATGATTTTCCAGACGGAGAAGAGCATGAAGGAGCTTGGCGACAAGTTGCCGGCCGACAAGAAAGCACCGATAGAGGCCGCACTGGGCAAGTTGAAGGACGCTCACAAGGCTCAGGACGTGAATGCTATAGACGCGGCAATGAAGGAATTGGAGACAGTGTTCCACGCCGCATCACAAGAGATGTATGGCCAAGCCGGAGGTCAGCAAGGTCCTCAGCCCGGAAGTGAGTCGGGGTTCCAAGGCGGTGCGCAAGGACCTCAGCAGAACAGCGGCAACAGTGCCGAAGATGTGCCCTATGAGGAAGTGAAATAATCGCAGACGAGATAAGCATGGATAAAGAGTCCCGTTGGCTTTGTGGCTGACGGGACTTTTTGCGCGGGTAGGGGAGGGTCAATAGCGACTTCCAAATGGAGTTTATGCCGGTTTGGGTAAACGATTGCATTGTATTAATTTAATGTGGTGCGAAAGAGGGGTTTGTGGTGTGTGATTTTTTTCGTAAATTTGCAGTTTGAAATAGCAGTATTTCTACGAACACATTGATTAATAACAGGTTATGAAAGACCTTTTGTTTGAAGTAAGTTGGGAAGTATGTAATAAGGTGGGCGGCATCTATGCTGTGCTATCGACAAAAGCCAACACCCTTACACAAAGATATAAAGACAACGTGATTTTCATAGGGCCAGACCTGTGGAAAGGGGAAAATGAATCGCCGTTTTTTAAGGAGTCGAAGACGCTGCTGAAGGCTTGGCGCGAGTCGGCGCAGTTACCGTGCGGTATTACTGTGCGTGTAGGTCGCTGGCAGGTGCCCGGAACGCCAGTGGCAATACTGGTGGATTTTACCGGAGTTTATAAGGTAAAAGACGAGATGTATGGCCGGATGTGGGAGATGTATGGAGTGGATTCACTACATGCCTACGGCGACTATGACGAGGCGTGCGCGTTTGGGCTGGCGAGTGGCATGGTAATTGAGAGCCTAAGCAGGAATAAGAGCGTGAGCGGCAACGTTGTGGCGCACTTTGACGAATGGACAACCGGCATGGGCTTGCTCTACGTGAAGTGGATGTGTCCTGAGATAGCGACGGTGTTCACGACCCATGCCACGAGCATAGGACGCAGCATTTGCGGCAACGGCAAACCACTATACGACTACTTGAAAGGCTATAATGGCGACCAAATGTCGCACGAGTTGAATATGGAATCGAAGCACTCGCTTGAAAAGGCCGCCGCGCATAATGCCGACGCGTTTACGACGGTGAGTGAAGTGACGGCGCGCGAATGCGAGCAGCTACTGGAACGCAGGCCGATAGTGACACCCAACGCCTTTGAGCAAGAATTTGTGCCACGTGGCGTGGCTCTGACCAACGCGAGACGCAGCGCTCGGAGAACGATACTGAGTGTGGCAGAGTCACTGACAGGCAAGACGTTTGGCGATGATACGCTGATAGTGGCCACATCGGGGCGCTGCGAATTCAGGAATAAGGGTTTAGATGTGTTTGTGGATGCGATGAACACATTGCGGAGAGAGAATGACTTGAATCGCGAGATATTGGCGCTGATACTGGTTCCGGCCTGGGTGAAATGCGGAAGGGAAGACCTGAAGACAAACTTGGCCAGTGGACAGAGAGACAGGTTGCCAAGTGATGTGATAACTCATGAATTGTATAACGGCGAGAGCGACAGTGTGTTGTGTAAGTTGTGCCAAAGCGGCATCAATAATGAAGAACATGAGCGAGTGAACGTGATATATGTGCCTTCGTACCTCAACGGTAACGACGGCATAATGAACAAATCGTACTATGACCTGTTGCCAGGCTTGGACCTGACGATATTCGCCTCGTATTATGAACCGTGGGGATACACGCCACTTGAGAGCATAGCGTTTGGTGTGCCAACGATAACGACCGACTTGGCCGGATTTGGGCAGTGGGTTCTGAGTTCAAAAGGCGGAAATGCCGCAGAGTGTGGCGTGAAGGTGGTGCATAGGGACGATTCAAACTACGCGGACGTCGTGAGCGAGATAGCTAGGCTGACGCGGGAGATAGCCATGAAGAGTAGTGCCGAGAAGCGCAAACTTAACGGCAAGGCGCGCGAGACAGCTCAAATCGCGTCGTGGGAGAACTTTATGACCTACTACTATGACGCATATAATGAGGCAATAATAAATAAGGACAAGAGAAAACCGAATAAAACAGAAAAATAAAATCAATTAAGATAAGTTATGAAAATACAAGTAAGTAACACAAATGTGCCCAACTGGCATAACGTAACGGTGAAATCGGCTCTGCCCGAGCGCCTGAAGAAGCTAGACGAGCTGTCGAAGAACCTGTGGTGGGTTTGGAACAGCGAAGGAAAGACCCTGTTCCATGACCTTGACCGCGACTTGTGGCGTTCGACCGGCGAGAATCCGGTGATGCTGCTTCAGCTGATATCGTCGTCGCGTCTGGAGGAGATACTGAACGATGAGAAGATGATGCAGCGTGTGGATAGCGTGTATGACTCGTTCAAGAAATATATGGCTGAGCCGATGCGAAGCGATATTCCGTCGGTGTCGTACTTCAGTATGGAATATGGCTTGTGTAATGCTCTAAAGATATATTCGGGCGGTCTGGGCATACTTGCCGGCGACTACATAAAGGAGGCGAGTGACCGCCGGATAAACATGACGGCAGTGGGTTTCCTGTATCGCTACGGGTACTTTACTCAGACGCTGTCGATGGACGGGCAGCAGATTGCCAAATATGAGCCGCAGAACTTTAACCAGTTGCCAATAGAGCCGGTGGTGGAACCGGACGGCAAGCAGATGGTGGTGGAGGTTCCCTATCCCGGCCGTGTAATCTATGCAAACGTGTGGCGTGTGAATGTGGGTCGCATGAAGCTGTATCTGCTCGACACCGACATGGACCTGAACAGCGACTACGACCGCTCGATTACGCATCAGCTCTACGGTGGCGACTGGGAAAACCGCATAAAACAGGAGTATCTGCTGGGAATAGGCGGCATACTGATGTTGCGCCAGCTTGGAATCCGCACCGAGTTATATCACTGCAATGAGGGCCATGCCGCGCTGCTGAATCTGGAGCGCCTTGCGTATTATGTGCAAGTGGAGGGGTTGACATTCAATCAGGCGCTGGAAGTGGTGCGCGCATCGTCGCTCTACACTGTTCACACTCCGGTTCCGGCAGGTCATGACTACTTTGACGCAGACCTGTTCGGTAAATATATGAATGAATATCCCGCAAAGCTGGGTATTTCGTGGGATGATCTGATGAATATGGGTCGTGAGAACCCCAACACCAATGAGCGTTTCTCGATGAGCGTGTTTGCGCTGAACACCACGCAAGAGTCGAATGGTGTGAGCTGGTTGCACGGCGAGGTGTCGAAGAAGATGTTCCAGGGCATCTGGAAAGGCTATGCGCCTGAGGAATCGCACGTGGGTTATGTGACAAATGGAGTGCACATGCCAACGTGGGCAGCTTCGGAATGGAAAGAGTTCTATAAGAACTTGTTTGGTCCGGACTATTTGGATCATCAGGAAGACGAGAAAGTGTGGGCTCCGATATTGAAGGTGGATGACGCTGAGATATGGAAGATGCGACTGACACTGAAGAACAAGTTCATAAAGTTTGTGAAGCGCGACTTCAGTGAAACATGGCTAAAGAATCAGGGAGACCCCGCCCGCATAATGTCGATAGTGGATAAGATTAACCCGAACGCACTTCTGATAGGTTTCGCCCGCCGATTTGCGACATACAAGCGCGCACACCTGCTGTTTACAGACTTGGAGCGCCTGTCCCGGATAGTGAACAATGAGAAGTTCCCGGTACAATTTATCTATGCAGGTAAGGCACACCCGGCCGACGGCGCCGGTCAGGACTTGATAAAGCGAATTGTGGAGATTTCGAAGATGCCCGAGTTCTTGGGTAAGATTATATTCCTGGAGAATTATGACATGGCAGTGTCGAAGCGCTTGATAACAGGTGTGGATATCTGGCTTAACACCCCGACCCGTCCGCTGGAGGCATCGGGCACAAGTGGAGAGAAGGCCGAGATGAACGGACTGCTTAACTTCTCGGTGCTTGATGGCTGGTGGTATGAGGGCTATCGCGAGGGCGCAGGCTGGGCACTTACGGCTAAACGCACCTATACTGACCAGAGCCAGCAAGATAAGCTTGACGCAGCCACTATCTACTCGATGCTGGAGAATGAGATTATTCCGCTGTATTTCGCAAAGAACTCAAAGGGGTACTCGCCCGAGTGGATACAGTATATAAAGAACTCGATTGCTCACATCGCTCCGCACTATACGATGTCGCGTATGCTTCGCGACTATATAGAGAGGTTCTATGCACCCGAGGCTGCCAGAAGCGCGAAACTGCGTGCCAACGACTACGCTTTGGCCAAGAAGATAGTGGACTGGAAAGAGAATGTGGTTAAGCACTGGGACGATGTGAAGGGTCTGGACGTGAAAGTGTCGGAGGCACTGAATCACACGATAGACTATGGCGAGTCGTTTGACGTGACAGTGAAGGTGGATACCGCAGGATTGGGCAAGAGCCTGGGCGTGGAAATGGTGATATACCAGGAGATAGACGGCGAGGTTAAGTACCACAGCAAGTTCCCGCTGAACGTAGTGGCTGAAGACGGCAATGTACTGACCTACCACTTGACAACGCGCATGAAGAACGCCGGTGTGTTCAGGTACGCATTCCGCGTGTATCCATGGAACGACCAGCTTCCGCACCGTCAGGACTTCGCTTATATGAAATGGATTTAACCTATCAGAGACGTGATATTAAGGCTCACTGTTACACGATGTGTGGCAGTGAGTCATTTTTTTGTATGGGTTGCCACGAAGAAAAGATGTGACGAGTGATGTTAGTGGTATGGGTGGATTATGCCGTTCATCATAGCATATAGGCTGAGGCCGGAAACGCTTTTGATGCCCAGTTTGGCAGAGATGTTTTTGCGGTGAGTAAGCACGGTGTTGACGCTAATGCAAAGAGCATCGGCAATTTCCTTGTTGGTCAAACCAGAAGCGACGAGCCTAAGCACATCGATTTCACGCATAGAGAGGGCGTTCTTTTGCGCTTGGGGCTTTTTGGGCGTAAGAATGTAATCGCGGAGTTGATTGATAATTACAGATTCGGGTGCGGTGCGAGGTATGAAACGGATTCCGTCGGCCCCTAATGGAGAGTATGAGAAGATGATGCACTGCGCTTTGCGCGGAAGAAGAAGCGAGAGGTTTGCAACGAAATCATCGGGGGTAGTGATAATGTGGTCGAAATCATCGAGTAGCATGGGCTTTGAAATGTCATCGATTATGCGTGGAGAGAGAGAGAAAGCGTCTTGGATGAGACGCTTTAGACCTGTGGCCAAAAGCATATCGCATGCTACTATGATGACAGATGGTTTCATTCGGCTGTAGTCCGGTTGTTGGAGAGGTAAAGTGGATAAAGAATGCGCTTGCGAATGCGATTGTCGTTGTTGATATCCTTTTTGAGATTATGAATAGTTATATAGACAGCGAGCCCGAGGTTTTGGTCGTAATCACCTGAGAAATGCACAACAAGCATATTTACAAGGTCGCTGATTTTGTCCTCGATATTAGCATCGATATCCATCAACTGCTGCGGTGTTGCGCAATGTGCATTTCCTGCCATAATGGCAGGGAAAAGAGATGTCCGGTCGTTGTGAATTCGAGAAGCGATTTCTTGCTGAACCTCATTGAAGAATTGCAGCATAAGCGCGATATTGCCATTAGGTTCTTTAGCGCGGCTAACGAGCAGATTGAAGTGGCGTTCCACGTTGGGAAGAAGGAAGTGCTCGTAATAGGCGTTGGTACTGAAGAGGTAATTAATGAGCGTGTGAATATTGGACGAAGAGAGGATTCGCTGAGGGAAATAGTCCTCGTTGGTGTAGGTGTTGAGGATGGCGGTGAAGAAGTCCTTGTCGATGTTGCGCTGAGCGCAAATCTCGGCGATGGATGCGTCGCCCACGCCCAGTGAGATGCCGAACCGGTTGATTACGGTGACTATAGACGGTTCGTTGGACAGGATTACTTGAGATAGTTTTGATTCCGGGGTTATAAGAGTCATGATAATTAAGATTAAAAGTCGCAATGAAAGAAATGGGAAGGCGTGACAACAAAGTTCATTGAAACATCGTGAGGGCATACCGGTAAATCGGGCAGGAGCTGGCAATCGAAAGCAATGCCCACCTTGAGCGCTTGAAGTAGCGGAAGGAACCGGTCGTAATATCCTCCGCCGTGCCCCAAACGGTGTCCGCGCTGGTCAAAAGCCAGTCCAGGTATTATTGCCACATCGATAATTGCCAAATCGGTTGTGGGCTCTCCGACAGGTTCAAGAATGTGATAGCGCGGATGGCACTGAAACTGTCCGGAGAAGGGGACCACCACGAGCGAATCTCCGGAAATGCGCGGCAAGAAGATGCGCTTTTGCCCGGCAAGCATGTGAATAAACGGAATGGTGGGCAGTTCTGTGTTCATTGAGTAGTAAAAAAGCATATTCCGAGCGTTTCGGAACCAATGTTCCACACAAAGACGATTGAACACCGCTACCGACTGCGAATGAATTTCGGTCAGAGAGAGACTTTGAGTGCGAAACTTGACAAGTTGCCTTATTTGAGCTTTGCTGTTCACAGTTCGGTAATGGGGAATTCGGATTTGTGCTTGCGAATTGCCTTGATCGCTTCATTAACGGTAGAGTCGTACCTGTTAAGGATTGGGTAGTAGGCATCGATACCGAAGATGTCGCGCGCGATAAGCGCTTTGATTTCGGAAAGAAGTACGTGACGAGAGATGTTGATGTAGTACCATCTGGCCGGCACGCCTTTATCTGCCGCAAAATTAACGAAGTCGTTGAGTAGGCTGTCGTCGGACGGCAAGCGTCGCAGGAAGTGCTTGTAGTCGGTGAGCGAAGCCAGGGCTTTGCGATTGATATCCACGTACTTGAAGGCAAATTGCTGGATAAGGCCGGCATTAATGACAGCGATATAATAAGAAGAGATGCCAGTAGTGTCCTTGGGTACAAAAATATCAGGTATGATGCCACCACCGCCATAGACCCGTCGTCCGTGAGAAGTGGTGAAGATTTTGTCGTTATCCACCTTAATGCTATCGCGGCTGAAAAGTTCGCCGTTGCTGTATCGTCCGAGTAGCTCTTGTTCGTAGGCTTTGCCACCTTTAGTGTAGTCCTTCTGAATGCAACGTCCTGAAGGTGTGTAATATCGGGCTATTGTCATGCGAATGGCGCTGCTATCGGGCAGAAGCATCTGTCGCTGAACAAGACCTTTGCCGAAGGATCGGCATCCGATGATGAGTCCACGGTCGTTGTCCTGAATAGCCCCGGCAAATATTTCGCTTGCGCTGGCGGAGAATTCGTCGATAAGAACCACGACTTCGTTGTTGATGAAAGTGCCATTGCCGTCGCTCCAGATTTGTGAGTCGTCGCGTTTCTCACGTCCATGAGTGTAAACGATAAGTCGGTCGGAAGGAAGGAATTCATTGACCATAAGAACAGCCATTTCCATGTAGCCGCCGCCGTTGCCACGAAGGTCGATAATGAATTTATCCGCTCCGTTTTGCTTGAGTTGCGACAGGGCGGTGATGAACTCGTCGTAGGTGGTTCGTCCAAACTGATTAACCTTGACGTATCCGGTCTTGGTCTTCTCGTCGATAAGGTAGGCCGCATCAACCGACTTTACGGGGATGTCGCCACGCTTGACATTGAAGAATAGAGTTTTGTGCGATGTGGCACGTTTGACTCCTAATTTTACGATGGAATCTTTTTCGCCGCGCAACTTTTCCTTTACCTGGTTAGAAGATATTTTGGTATTGACAAAGGATGTGTCGTTGACCGAGACAATGCGGTCACCAGCCAAAATGCCAACTTTCTCGGCCGGACCGCCAGGGATAACTTCAATGACAGATACGGTGTCGTTAATAATCTGGAAAGAGATGCCGATACCGCTAAAGCTGCCATTAAGTTCTTCGTTGGCCTGCTTAAGGTCATTCGCAGTGAAATAAGTGGTGTGCGGGTCGAGATTGCTGAGAATCTCGGGTATAGAGCGCTCGATGAGGTCGTTGATGGTTATAGTGTCCACGTAGTTGTCGGCGACCATATTGAGAATTGTGTTCAGCTTACGGTCATAGACTGAAGTGGTGCGCTGATTGGCGAACTGATTACCAACAATAATGCCGATGACCACAGAGAAGGCGATGGCAAGAGGCGTCCAGATGTGATGAGGCTTGTTATTAGTGTTCATATAGCATCGGGTATTTGGACACATTCGATACCGGCAAGTTTGAGCAAGTCGATACCATCGTGGAAACGATAGATTTGTGCGAAGACGACTCGCTTAATACCAGCCTGAATAATCAGCTTGGCACATTCGATGCACGGGGATGTGGTGACATAGAGCGTGGCGCCGTCGCTGCTATTGTTACTTTTTGCCACTTTAGTAATGGCGTTAGCCTCGGCATGTAGCACGTAAGGATAAGTGACATCGTTTTCGTCCTCACAGATATTGCGAAATCCGGCGGGAGTTCCATTATACCCGTCGGAGATAATCATTTTGTCCTTAACCAAAAGCGCTCCAACGCGCCGGCGATGACAATAGGAATTTTCGGCCCATATTTGCGCCATGCGCAGATACCGGACATCGAGATTGAATTGCTTATCAGCGTTATTAAGCATGAAATAAAGCTACTTAATAAGGACTTGTGTCCTTTAAACATCAAAAACTTTTAAAATTCGTACAAATTTAATGAAATTAAAATGAAAAACAGCGATAAATAGAGAATTTTTATCGCTGTAATACAAAATTAATTTTGACGATGTGGTTACGATTTGATTCCGTCGCGTTTCATGAGCGCATCGATTTGTGGTTTGCGGCCACGGAAGTTAACAAACATTTCCATTGCATCGCGTGTGCCACCACGAGAAAGGATTGAGTCGCGCAAGCATCGGGCAGTTGTGGGGTTGAATATGCCTTCTTCTTTGAATTTAGAGAAGATGTCGGCATCGAGAACCTCGGCCCATTTGTAGCCATAGTAACCGGAGGCGTAACCGCCGGAGAAGATGTGTCCGAACTGCGGCGACATGATACACCCATGTACCGGCTCGAAAACCTTTACTGAGCTGAGAGCTTTGTTCTCGAAATCGAAGATGTCGCCTTGGTATGGCTCGGTAATTGTGTGCCAAGCCATATCAATGAAGCCGAAACCGAGTTGACGGACGCACGAGTAAGCGGCACCATACTGAGAAGACTTGATTAACTTTTGAATGAGGTCTTGCGGTATGGATTCACCTGTGATGTAATGCTTAGCGAAACTGTCGAGGAACTCTTGTTCGTAGATATAGTTTTCGCAGAACTGCGACGGCATTTCCACGAAGTCGCGGTGGACATTAGTGCCGGAAAGAGATGAGTACTTGCACTTGGATAGTAGGCTATGGAGCGCATGTCCAAATTCGTGCACGAACGTCTCAACCTCAGAGAAGGTTAGCAGCGACGGCTTGGTGGGTGTGGGGCGAGTGAAGTTCATGGTGAGCGTGACAAGAGGACGCACGTCGTTTCCGGACGAATCCACATATTGTTCACGGAAGTTGGTCATCCATGCGCCACTCTGCTTGGTTGCACGCGGAAAGAAGTCGGTGTATAGTACGCCTAAAAAAGAATCGTCGTAATCATATACATTAAAAACGCGGACTTCGGGATGATAGACAGGAGCGCTGAGATTTTCGGAGAACTTGAGTCCATAGAGCTTAGTCGCAAGCCCGAAAACACCTTTTGTCACAGCCGAGAGCTCAAAGTAAGGCCGTAATGCCTCATCATTTATGCTATACTGTTGCTCTTTCTCCTTGTTGGCATAGTAGGAGTAGTCCCAAGGCATGATGGTAATGTGGTGTCCTTCGAGATGAGACGCGAAATTCCGCAACCTGTCGAGGTCTTTCCTCTGGACGGGAAGATAAGCTTGACGCAACTCGCGGAGCATCTCATAGACAGTGTGACAGTTCTTGGCCATGGTGTCGTCGAGCCGGTAGTCGGCATAGGATTTGTATCCGAGAAGATTGGCAAGTTGCAGGCGAGAGTTCGCAATCTCTCGCAATATCTGTAAATTGGAATATTCACCGGCCGTGCACTGCGCGTTATACATTCGATAGAGTTTTTCGCGCAAGTCGCGCCGCGAAGAGTATTTCATAAACGGTCCGTAGCTTGGAGCGTGAAGAGTGATTAGGTATTCACCATCTTGTCCGTTTTCTTTTGCGGCCATTTGCGCGGCTTCGATGGCGCTTTCCGGGAGTCCGTCGAGGTCATTGGCCGTGAGCCATAACTTATAATTTGAGTTCTCCTTAAGCTCGTTTTGCTCAAATTTGAGCGAGAGTTCTGTGAGCCGAAGTGAGATTTGTCGATATTTTTCGCGGTCGGCATCGGAAAGGTCGGCCCCGCAACGCACAAAAGACTTGTAGGTTTCGCGCATGAGCATACAGTCCTCTTCGTCGAAGAGGGCAGGCTTGAAGTGCTCGTGAACGAACTTAATGCGCTGCCAGAGTTGCTGATTGAGAGTGATGCTATTGCTATGCTCGGATATTATGGGCGCGAGTTTGTTGGAGAGTGCCAAGAGCGAGTCGTCGGCGTTAGCCGAAAGCAAAGGATAGAAGACACCGAGAACACGTTCGAGCATACTACCTGAGCGTTCCAGAGCAACGATTGTGTTCTCAAAAGAGGGCAGAGCAGTTTGGGCTACAATGTGCTGCACCTCTTTAGCGTGCTCGTCGATAGCCTGCAAGATAGCCGGTTCAAAATCATTGACAGTGATTTTGTCGAAAGGAACCACTCCATGAGCGGTTTTAAAATCGGATAACAGTGGGTTTGTGTTATTAATCATAATATAAAATCAGTGTCTTGCTTATTGTTTTAAAGAGTTATTATAAAGCATAATAGCCGAATCAATTGATAAGTGGATGTCGTCGAGAGTCACACCTTTGTCTCTAAGAAGAGACATGTCGGTACGAAACATATCCACAAACCGAGTGACGTCGCCATTGAGAAAGGTGATAGCCGAGCGGTATTGCTCAATGGCTTGCTTGCGCTGAGCCGAAGCGAGCAAGACATGGCCGTAATTTAGAAAATCCTGCGCCGTGGGTGATGTTTGCGTCACGATTTGCGAATAATAATTGCAACTCTGCTCGTAGTTTCCGGTCAAGAAGGAGCACCACGCTATGGGTCGCCAAGACCTGTGTTTGTGGTCGTTTAAGAAGCTTGTTTTAAAGTAATACTTTAATGCTTCCTGGGCATTTCCCATAGCCAACAAGCAATGACCGATGTTGAGATTAACACTGATATTATCGGGCGAAATGGAGTCGGCCTTGCGGTAATATTCGAGGGCGTGCTTGTGGTCTTTCATTGAAGAGTAGCACGAGGCTATGTGCCTTGTGTTCCAGAAATCGTTATCGATGGCCAACTCGAAACGCAAGTAATATGAGAGTGCTTTTTCCATGTTGCCCTTGTTCTGATAAGCGAAGCCAATCTTTTGCAAAATAAGTGGCGTGTTTTGCGGTTTGTGCTCGAGTAGGCGGTTGAAGAAATAGATTGCGTCGTCGTAGAACTTATTATGGAAATAGAACTCAGCGATAATGGAAAGAGTGTGCTCGGTGTTGAGAATCTGCGCGATGAAAGGAACGGTGAGCAGATTAAATTTGGTGTCGAAAAGCGGATAGAACTCTTTTCGCCTTGAATAGAGGGTGAAGAAGCGGTATAGGTCTTGTATGTATTTATTGATGATGGAGTCGATTGTTTTTTCTTCATTATCAAGAGAGTTGCGATTGTCTTCGGCAATCTCATCGGCCTCTTCGGCAACCTGCCTCATGACCCCTGCATATTTGTCGTTGGCAGAGTTTTTCATGCTGAAATAGGCGGAGAACTTGTCGCTGTCGCACAGATAGGGCACAGATGCAAGAGTGTTGAATATCTGTCGGTCGGACTCGCTTATGACCCAAGACGCAGATAGGTGGAATGGTAGGAACCAATTAGACATGGTGTTGAAGAAAGGGAAGATTTTCAAGCGCGAAAATGCGGATATGAGAACATCACCCCCTTGCTGCTGAATTTCGTTAATTTCTTCCATTTTCTTCGCTAAGCCACTATCTTCCAGTTTTTCTTGCCATATAGGGTTCTCGGCGAGGTCGGCGATATCGGCCGGGTCAGCCCCACGAAGGTTGTTTTTTAAATCAGTTTCGAGAGATTTAAATCCAGGAAGGATGTCATTGTTAAGAAATTCGGCCAAATTCTGTGTGTTTCTTGCATTTACGAGGCGTATGAATACCGTTTCAACATCGCGACAGAAGACCGAGTCGTCGGCAAGTTCCGCGACAAGCTCACGGATATTGCGAGACATCGCCACCCGCTTATCATTGACAAACATTGCGAGAACGATTCCTACAATGGCCCTTAGTCTTACTTGCAGAGGGGCTGATGAGGAGTAAATGCGGAAGATCGTTATAAGTTTTTGCTCATCGTAGAACTCAAGCAGTGCCATCAACAGAGCTGAAGTAATGAGGCAAAGCACGTGAGATGGGAAAGACGAGTCATTTGCCGCGGACAAAATCAGTTCCACCTCGTTTGGCGACAATTTGCCCGCAGTCCATAAATAGCGGAAGATATTATTTTCGGTATCGGTGATGTCATTCTCAAGTGACTTTATGGCAGACATGTTACGTTCTGCCACATCGACAGAATTAAGAAGTACGAGTTTGTTATTAAGTCCGGAAAATTGAGCGAAATAATCAGCAAAGGACTTACCATCAAACGAATTCTTAACGACGAAATATAACCGTGATTGCTCAGCGAGGCCATAGCGGAGAGTAATGCTATCGATAATATCGTGTAGTGACATTTTAAGTTCAACGAGAACTTGTGAGCGCGCTTCATCATCGATGCCTTGCGAGAAGTAGGACAGCATAAGTTCGTAAGACATCCTAATCTGGGCAAGACGTTGCGATAAATCCCAGTTGGCGGCATTTCTTGCCACATCTTCGGTGCGAGAAAGCGCTTGAGCAAACTGGTCTTTTTGCAATAAATCGGATGCTTTGCGTAGTAATTCCAAGTCTTTGTTCATATATCAAATAGAGTTTTTCAATTAATAACAATCGTGCTCTTACAAATTGATTAAAATAAACAAGCACTATTATGTTAGAGTACAGCAAAAATCGTGCTAAAATAATTTTTTTTGCTTGAATAAAGAAATTTTTCACTAATTAATGCTTGAAAACAGAATAAAACATATAAATTTGCAGTAACATTAGAACCACGAAAACTTAAAGACGATATGGTAATACAAAGGATTCAGACATTATATCTGCTGATAGCGGCGATAATAATGGGCATTTTCACGTTTATGCCGACCTTGAATATAGGAGTCGGAGCCGAAGCTACGACCCTAAGCGCGTCAAAGCCAGAATATACTCTGCTTACGCTGATTTGCTTAAGTGTGTTAGTTCTGATAATCACCATATTCCGATTCAAGGACTTAAAAGCGCAGATGAGACTGTGCAAGATAAGCATGTTGCTGACAGTGACAGTAATGGCAGTGGTGTGCGCACACTACGTGAACTTGACAAACGGAGGTGCATCATGTGCGGTGAGCTACTGGAACGCATTGCCGCCGGTGGCGCTGATAATGGAGATGTTGGCTCACAAAGGCATGTCGCATGACAAGAAGCTACTGAGCGATAGCATGAGAATAAGGTGATGTGATACCAGATAGGCCAAAGGGAGACGAAGAAATCTAAAACAAAAACAGAAAACGACACAAAGAGAGAGCCATGATAGCGTTAATGATTTCAATATTTGTTCTGGGCTACCTGATGATAGCATTTGAACATCCGTTGCGAGTGAATAAGGCCACATTCGCGCTGATAATGAGCGGAGTGTTGTGGACCGTGTATGCTTTGCATGCCGATTCGCCCACAGTTCATCACGACATAGTGATGCAACTGGGTGACACTTGCGAGATAGTGGTGTTTCTGATAGGTGCTATGACGATAGTGGAGCACATCGACAACTATGGAGGATTCGGAATTATAACAGAGCGCATTAACGCTAAAGACAAGAAGAAACTGATGTGGGTGCTGTCGCTGGTTACATTTTTCATGTCGGCAGTGCTGGACAATATGACGACGACCATAATCATGGTGATGATGTTGCGTAGGCTTATTCCCGAGCAGAAGGAACGCTGGCTATTTGCCGGAATAATAGTGATAGCCGCCAACAGTGGTGGAGCATGGTCTCCGATAGGTGATGTGACAACAATAATGCTGTGGATGAGTGAGAAGGTGACTACGGGAAGCCTGATTGCAAATCTGCTATTGCCGAGCCTTGTGTCGGTTATAATACCTGTGATGATAGCGACCCGTATGGTGAGCGAAGGAGAGGTGATGCGCAAGAGCAATACCGGGACAAACGCTCAGATGGCGGTGGCGCATCCACACATAAGCAAGATTATGCTTGGGTTGGGAGTGTCGGGTCTGCTTTTCGTGCCGCTATTTAAGACACTGACCGGACTGCCTCCGTTTATGGGCATGATGATATCGCTTGGAGCAATCTGGCTGGTGACAGAGGTGCTTATAAGCCGCTACCACATCGATCCCAAGCTGGGTGGCCGAGTGACACAGGCTGTGCGCCACATTGACATGCCATCGATATTGTTTTTCCTCGGTATTCTGATGGCCGTATCGGCTCTGCAGCAAGCCGGAGTGCTTGCCGATGTGGCTGGTGCGATGAATCGAAATATTCATGAGCCGTATCTGATGACATCGATAATAGGCGTGTTGTCGTCGATAGTGGATAACGTGCCGTTGGTATCGGCGTGTATAAAGATGTTTACCGGCATGGTGGATCCGGATCCCGCATATATGGCATTGTTTGTAGAGGATGGTCTGTTCTGGCACCTGCTCACGTTCTGCGCAGGTGTGGGTGGTAGCCTGCTGATAATAGGCTCGGCCGCAGGAGTGGTGGCAATGGGAATAGAGAAGATACCGTTTTTCTGGTACGTGAAGCGCATAACGCTACTGGCGCTGCTGGGCTATGTGGCCGGAATTGTGCTAATTTGGCTGGAGGACATCTGTCCATATATAACCATATAGCGCAAGAGCGCGAGCCTGCCATAAACATGACGGAGGGCAGGAGAAATAGGGCAAGATGAAGATAGTAGTAGCTATAGACTCGTTCAAAGGTTGCATGACATCGCGCGAGGCCAATCATGCGGCAGCCAGCGGGTTGAAGAGCATGTGTCATAATGCCAACGTGGTTCAAGTGGCAGTAAGCGATGGCGGAGAGGGGTTTATAGACGCCATTCAGGGAGCAGAAGGGTGGGAGCGTGCGGAAGTTGAGGTCCACGACCCACAGATGCGCTTAGTGAAAGCCCAATACCTAATTGATGGCAAGACGGCGATTGTGGAGTCGGCGCAAGCCAGTGGGTTGTGGCGTGTGAATCCCGAAGACAGGAATCCGCTACTGGCAACCAGTTACGGGACCGGAGAGATGGTGGCATCTGCAATAAGAAGAGGAGCCGAGGAAGTGATTGTGGGATTGGGGGGAAGCGCTACCAGTGATGCCGGGATAGGACTTGTGCAGGCTCTGAACGATGCCTTTCCCACATGGAAAAACGGAAGGGGTGAAGTCCTAAAGAAAGTGCGATTCATAATCGCCACAGATGTGAATAATCCGCTTTGTGGCGTAAATGGTGCGGCACGCGTGTTCTCGCCGCAAAAAGGAGCAACAGCGGAAATGGTGGAGCAAATAGAAGAACGCGCCAGGAGATTTGCTGAAGCCTCGGCGAGAGAAATGGGGAGAGACTTTTCGGGAAGAGATGGCGCGGGTGCCGCAGGTGGTATGGGGTACGCATTTATGCAATATCTGAACGCCGAGAGAATAGAGGGTGTGGCTATGGTGCTCAAGACAATTAGATTCATGGAACTTATAGCAGGCGCCGAGCTTATTATTACAGGCGAGGGACGCGCCGACAGCCAGACACTAATGGGCAAATTGCCAATGGGTGTTCTTAGAGAAGCCGGTAATATTCCGGTGGCTCTTATTGCCGGCGCTGTGGAGGACATAAAGACCCTGCAAACCGCGGGATTTGCCATTGTGACTTGCATAAATCCACCGGGCGTCAGCATGGAAGAAGCGACGCGCAAGGATGTGGCAATGCGCAATGTCGCGACAACGGTTAAGGATATCTATGCACGTATTATAAACAACAATAACAAGGCCTAACGAGCATTGATTAAGCCCCCATACGCTAAGAGAGTTTGGGCGCTAAGAATTGTGCGGTGTACGATTCGGGAGTTTTAACAATCTGTTCGGGTGTTCCACATGCCACAAGCGAGCCCCCATTTTCGCCACCTTCGGGCCCGAGGTCGATGATGTGGTCGGCACACTTGATAACGTCGAGATTGTGCTCAATGATAACAACGGTGTGACCTTGCGAGATGAGTTGATTGAACGAGCGGAGCAGAGTGTTAATATCGTGAAAGTGTAGCCCTGTTGTGGGTTCGTCGAAGATAAAGAACGTTTTACCTCGTTTCTCGCCACTGAGATAATAAGCCAGTTTGACACGCTGATTTTCACCACCTGAGAGAGTGGAAGATGATTGTCCAAGTTTGATGTATCCAAGACCCACGTCTTGCAGTGGCTTAAGTTTCTGTACGATACGTTTCTCGATGTTGGACGCGGAGGCGGAGAAGAACTCAATAGCCTGATTGACAGTCATATCGAGTATGTCGTAGATATTTTTACCACGAACTGTGACTTCGAGGGCATTGCGACAGAACCGCTTTCCGTGGCAGGCTTCGCAAGTGAGGGTAATATCGGCCATAAATTGCATTTCCACTGTTATGACGCCCTCACCTTTACACTCTTCACATCGGCCACCTTGAGAGTTGAACGAGAAGAACCCCGGGGAGTATCCCATTTGTTTGGAAAGTTGCTGGTCGGCAAAAAGCTGTCGTATTTCGTCGAAAGCCTTGAGATATGTGGCAGGATTGCTACGCGTGGATTTGCCGATGGGGTTCTGGTCAACGAACTCAACGGCTGAGAGCAATTGCAAGTCGCCACTAATGCCGGAGTGAACACCGGGAGCGTCCACGTTGTCGCCGAAGTGGCGTGCGAGAGCTCGATAAAGTATGTTGCTAACGAGAGTGGACTTTCCAGAGCCGCTAACCCCTGTTACCACAGTCATAACTCCAAGAGGAAAGCGTACGGTGATGTTTTTGAGGTTGTTCTCAGCGGCGCCGTTGACCTGGATATAGCTATTCCACTTGCGGCGATGCGAAGGAAGAGGAATAGCAAGAGAGCCATTGAGGTACTTAAGCGTGTAGCTACGCGAATCATCGTTCAAATCAGCCGGAGAGCCGGCAAAAACCACTTCACCGCCAAGCCGCCCCGCTTGTGGTCCGATGTCGATGAGATAGTCGGCTGTGCGGATGATGTCTTCGTCATGCTCGACGACTACCACCGTATTACCGAGTTGCTGCAACATTCGCAGTACCTTTATGAGCCTGTGGGTGTCGCGCGGATGCAGACCGATACTGGGTTCATCCAGAATATAGATGGAGCCAACGAGAGAACTGCCGAGCGAAGTGGCTAAATTGATGCGCTGACTTTCACCGCCAGAAAGTGAAGACGAGAGACGGTCGAGCGTGAGGTATCCAAGTCCCACGTCGTTGAGGAACGAGAGGCGGTTGTTGATTTCGACAAGCAGGCGCTTGGCGATAGCTCGGCGGTTGACATCTAATTTTATGTTTGAGAACCACGTGGCCAGTTCTGAGATTGGCATCTGCACGAGTTCACCAATAGACTTGCCGCATATCTTCACGTAGGAGGCCTCCGGTTTCAGCCTTGAACCGTGGCAAACCGGGCAAGTGGTTTTTCCTCGATACCGAGCCAGCATAACACGGTATTGAATGCTATATGACTTTTGTTTGACATAGTCGAAAAAGGCATCGATCCCCCCCCACGAGTCGTCGCCAGAGCCATGCCACAACAAATCCTTTTGCTCTTGTGTCAGTTCGAAATAAGGCTTGTGGATGGGGAAGTGGAACGAAGAAGCCAACTTGATGAAGTGGCGTTTCCATTCGCCCATAGCGGGCCCTCGCCAGCACATGACGGCATCATCGTAAACCGAGAGAGACTTGTCGGGGATGACCAGGTTCTCGTCGATGCCGATAATTTTACCGAAACCTTCACACTCGGGGCATGCGCCAATAGGATTGTTGAAGTTGAACATCAAGTCGTTGGGCTCAATAAATGTCATTCCGTCGGCCTCAAATCGCTTGGAAAATGTATGTGTCACGGTTTTGCCGCTATCGGTCCAAACCATAAGGATACACTCGTCGTGACCTTCGTAGAAAGCAGTGGCGAGCGAATCAAGTATGCGCAGTTCATCGTCGTGCGAGGCTGATGCGGCAAAGCGGTCGATGAGCAGGTGCGCGGAATGTTCATCGCACTGCACGTTGCCACTAACGACATCGGCAATCTGCACGAAGTCTCCATTTATTTCCAAGCGAGAGTAGCCCCCTTTGAGAAGAACATCGAGTTGGTCGGTAAAGGAGCGTCCGGAAGTGAGGATAATGGGAGAGAGCAGGGCCATGCGGGTGCCTTGCGGGTATGAATTGATGGCGCTGATGACATCTTCACCGGTATGTTTCTTCACGAGTTGGCCTGAGATGGGCGAATAAGTGAGTCCGACCTTGGCAAAAAGCAGTCGCAGGTAATCGTAGATTTCGGTGGATGTGCCCACAGTGCTGCGCGAATTGCGCGTATTAACTTTCTGCTCGATGGCAATAGCAGGCGGCAACCCCTTTATAAAGTCGCATTCCGGCTTGGCCATGCGCCCCATGAATTGGCGAGCATAAGAGGACAGACTTTCGACATAGCGACGCTGCCCCTCGGCATAGAGAGTGTCGAAAGCAAGAGAAGACTTGCCGGAGCCCGAGAGTCCCGTGATTACGATTAGTTTGTTTCTTGGAATGTCGATAGAGATGTTTTTCAGGTTGTTAACCCTTGCGCCTCTTATGCTGATAACCTTATTGTCTGCCATAGAATCAGAAGTGATAAAAACAAGATTGCAAATTTACTAAAAATCTGTTTAATGGCGATGAGAGAAGAGCACGAAAATGACGATAATGTACTATAAATGGCAGTCAAGGGAAAAATTGAAAGATAAAAAGGCAGAAAAGCGGCAGAAAATTTGCTTATTTGAAAAAGTGTGATTTAATTTGCAATAGTAATTATTCAAAAAAACGATAGATTATGAAACCACTAAACATTTTACTGGCAGTGATAGGTGGTGCGATAGCAGGGGCCGCAGTGGGCCTATTGTTTGCACCGGAAAAAGGAGATGAGACACGCAACCGAATAATGGAAGCACTTAAGAAGAAGGGCATAAACCTACCCGGCAAGAAGTTGGATAACCTGGTAGATGACATAACCCGTGAGATTAAGTCAGTAGAGGCTGAAGCAAAGTAATAAACATTTAAAAAAGACTAAAAATGAGAGCACTTAATGTTTTATACGCGTTTCTGGGAGGAGCTATAGTGGGCTGTGCCGCAGCATTGCTGTTTGCGCCAGAAAAGGGTAGTGATTTGCGCGCCAGAATTAAGAATATCCTTAAAGAAAAAGGAATAGACTTCACTGATGATGAGGTGGAGCAACTGGTGGAGCAGATTAGTGCCCAAATAGACCAGTAAAAGCGATGGGAGACACAGACTTCCGCAAGTTATGGGAGGAGGCTAAGTCGTACTTAAGTCTTCATTTGGATTACGGCAAGTTGACGGCAGTGGAAAAACTGTCGGTACTATTGTCGGCAGTGGCGCTATTCGCAGTGTTGCTAGTTATCTGCATCTTTGTGATATTTATAATAGCCCTGGGGCTGGTTTTGTGGCTTGCCGACGCTCTGGGCTCATATTGGACAGCTCTACTACTGGTAGCCATGATGCTATTGAGCCTAATGGCCATTGTGTTCTATATGCGCAAGCAATGGATAACCGACCCTGTGACCAGATTTGTAACCAGATTGTTTTTAACCCCCGACGACAGAGAAAATGAGACAAAGTGAGACTCCGGAACCGGCCAAATGGCAGGGCTTGACACTGGACGAATTGCGCTACAGACGCGCGTTGTCGGCGGTGAAACTTGAAGCCGGCAAGAGCCAGATGACCAATCTGCTGGACAACACCAAGAATAAGGTGGAGAGTGGCGGAATGCGAGGGTTGCTATTCAAGAATAGCCTTGTGAGTAAGCTCAAGTTCGCAGACTACTTGATACTGAGTTATCAGGCAACACGGACGTTATTGAAGATTTGGCGCAAATTCAAATAACCAAATAAGGAGCCCCTACGCCTTAAAGAAGCAGCGCAGGGGCTTATTGTTTACGAAAAGACCTCAAAACTCTGAAAGAATTATGAAAAAGACTTTACTTATGTTGCTGTTGCTGGTGATAGGCACACAGGCAATAAAAGCCGAATCGATAAGTGAAACCGAGGCGAGTGCAATAGCCGAGCGTTTCTTTACCTCGCGAGCCTTGGGGCATGTTGTGACAAAGAAGGCGGTTCACAAGGCTCGTATGCAAGGTGCGACAGCGGAGAAAGCGGCTTACTACGTATTTAACACCACTGAGAAAAACGCATGGGTGATGGTGGCTGGAGATGATTGCGCTGACCAGATACTGGCATACGGTGATGAAGGGGCATGGGACGCGAGTAACGTGCCAAGCAACGTGCAGTGGTGGCTTAATATGTATGCTACGCAGATTGCCGCCATAGCAGAAGCCGGAGAGGGGAGTGCCGTGGCAAAAGCGAAGAGAGTAGCCACGAAGAGAGCAATTAGGCCAATGCTAAAATCGAAATGGGACCAAGGCACGCCATTCAACAACTTATGCCCAACTGTGAACCAAGACACATGTCTGACCGGCTGTGTAGCGACAGCGATGGCGCAGATAATGTATTATCACAAGTGGCCACAGAGCGTGCCGGCACTACCAAGTTACACTAGCGGCATTGAAGTGCCAGCATGGAATGCGACTACCCTCAACTGGGATGCGATGAAGGATTTCTATACAGCTGATGAAAAGGGCACGAGTGCTGATGCGGTGGCAGCGCTGATGCGTTGCTGCGGGCAAGCAGTGAAAATGAGCTATGGAGTGGATGCATCGGGCGCATCGGCGTACATTGCCAATGCATTTGTGAACATATTCAAATATTCACCTAAGGCGAGAAATGTGATGCATGACTATGTGGGAAATGAAGAGTGGGAAAAGATAATATACAGTGAGCTGAGCGCAAAGCGCCCGGTGTTGCTCGCCGGCTCGAAATTGAGCGGTGGACATGAGTTTGTGTGCGACGGCTATGACGGAGAAGGCTTATACCATATCAATTGGGGTTGGCGAGGCTCATATAACGGTTATTACCAATTGCATGTTCTGTGTCCACAGGGAGGCGGCTCGGGAAGCATCAGTGGCGCTGACGGCTATGTTAGAGCGCTGAATATGCTTATCGGTATAGAACCGAATACTGAGTCAAATGCGGTGAATGGAGTGGTTGTGAACAGTGTGTCTGTTACGACGCCGTCACTTATCCGTCAGTCAGTTACCGATAATTTCACTGATGTGCAGGTGTCCTGTGGCTTCTATAATTTGATGGGAGGTCAGAGCGATTGCGTGCTTGGCTGGGCACTCTATGATGGTGATGAGTTGCTCCAGGTGCTTGATTACGGGGGTATTAGTGATTGGGGCTACCTATATGGTTGTTCATATCCAGCGACATTGAGTTTTGGTGCGGGAATAGGGCCTGGAACCTACCGAATAGTGCCAGTGGTGAGCGATGGCGACGAGAGTGGTCCATGGTACCCTGCTGACGGGAGCGACGTGACATACATAGAAGCAAAAATTGAGCAAGTGAGCCGAACAGACAAAGGCGGTAAAGGATTGACGCTTACCCCAAAAGGATCGGCCGACTCGAGCAGCGGCGCACTTGAGACAAATTACAC
Source organism: uncultured Bacteroidales bacterium (assembly GCA_902786725.1). Classification (GTDB taxonomy): domain Bacteria; phylum Bacteroidota; class Bacteroidia; order Bacteroidales; family Muribaculaceae; genus Sodaliphilus. The sequence goes on along the minus strand of CADADP010000019.1, from coordinate 11,471 downwards.
GCTCAACTACACCGCGCTGACCGAGGAGGCAAATCCGAACAAAAACATTGAGGTGATGTTAAATCTAACCAATAATGGGACCGTGGACTTCGGGACCATCTATATGACAGTGAACGGTTCTCTCGCAACAGTGGCCGCGACGAATGTTAAGCCCGGGGAAAGCGATGACGTGTATCTGCACTTTAAGGTGACAGCGACCGGCTCATATACGCTGAAGTTCTACACCGACGAGGATTGCGAGAATGAGCTTGGAAGCATGGTTGTGAACGTGAATAATGCCGCGAGCGCCTCGTTAACAGCCAGTTTTATAAGTTTGGACGACTTGGACCGGAACACATATACAGTGGATAGTGACATATTCCACATGAAAGTTAGGATAAACAACACCGGAAGTTCGGAGTATCGAGACCAAATCCGCATACGACTTATTCGAAAAATAGAGAATTCTCAGTATGGGAATTTGTATGGGGTTAAGATAGAGCCAGTGAGCATAGCCGCCGGCGGCTCGATACCGGTGGAATGCGAGTTTAAAGAGCTTCCAGCGGGCGATTATTATGTGAGTGTAGAATACTACTCAGTGAGCGACTACGCAGCGGCCGCGGTGTGGGGCTATTTCCACTTAACCGGTAAGGAGACGGTGACGCTGCTCCCCGGTGATGTGAATGGGGACGGAGAAGTGAATGTAACGGATGCTGTGGCCCTGGCGAATTATGTGATGGGTGACATTCCAGAAACGTTCTATTTTGAAGCGGCAGACCTGAACGGTGATGAAGATGTGAATGTGTCGGACGTTGTGGCCCTTGCAAACATTGTTATGGGCACTTAGTCGGAACATGCGATTAGACACTCATAGAGGACGCATCGGACCTGAAACCGTTGCGTCCTTTTTTGAGTAAATAGGCCGAATTAGTGTGAGTACAAGCAGTGATAAGCAATGGTCAGTGGTGGGTTAGTAGGTCCTATTTTGTGAATTTTTATGTTGTGAAACATACTTTTTTTGAAAAAAAACTTTGGAGTTATAAAAAAAGTATATAAATTTGCACCGATTTACGCAAATAAAAATCACATTAAAATTATAATTATTAATTAAAACATACTGCCTATCGACGTGAACATTACTCAATAAGAACATTTAGTAATAATTGGTAATGAAAATTCATAGTAAACTGACCGACGAGCAATTAGTGGCTTCGTATGTCGATGGGTGTAATGAGGCTTTTGACACGCTAATAGAGCGTCATAAGGATCGCATTTTCACGTACATCTATCATTCGGTAAAAGATGAAGATCTTGCAAACGACATCTTTCAAGAGACGTTTGTAAAAGCAATTATGACCATAAAGCAGGGGCGCTATGTGGAGAATGGTAAGTTCGCCGCATGGATAACACGTATAGCCCACAACCTGATAATAGACTCTTTCCGCCAAGAGAAAGCCGAGAACCAGTGTTCAACCGACTCGAACGAGGTTAATATCCTCAACAGGAAAGAGCTATGCGAGGCCAACGTGGAGGACGAGTTGATAACGAGCCAGATTCAGACAGACGTGCGCCGGCTAATAAAGGCATTACCCGACAATCAGCGTGAGGTGCTTGTGATGCGCTATTACCGCAATATGAGTTTCAAGGAGATAGCGGACATTACCAACGTGAGCATAAACACAGCGCTTGGTCGCATGCGCTACGCAATTCTGAATATGCGCAGGCTTGCCGAAGAGAACCACATAGTGCTATCGTACTGAGAATGTCAAGAATAACAAGTAATCGTTTCAAAAGCATAATTACAGGAAAGAGCCGGCTGCGACAGCGGGCTCTTTTGCGCTTATGAGGAGATTATGTGCCATATCGGCCTCAGATATGTAAGGGAGGGGGGGAAAGGCACAGAATTTGTGGGCTTCGGAAAAGGGCTTCAAAAAAGGCATGAGCGTAAAAAGTGGGCATGAAATTTGCTAGAGAAGAATAAGTGATGTAATTTTGCAAAAAATTTGCTCAGAAGAAGATTTCGGGGCAATATAATGAAGAGTAAATTATTAAAACATAATAGTATAAATAGTAAAAATGGACGTAACATTTGACAAAACCGGTAACGTGACAGCAGTGCTGACGATATCGATTAATGAACAAGACTACAAGGACGAATTCAAGAAGGGATTAAGAGAGATGGGACAGCGCCGTCCGCTTAAGGGTTTCCGCCCCGGGAAAGTGCCTACACAGTTGCTCGAGAAATTCTACGGGCCGAGTGTACGCGCAGATGTGGTGGATCACAAGGTGACTCGAGCCCTGACCGATTATATAGTAAACAACAAGGTGGATTTACTTGGCGAGCCGATGATGTCGGTGGAGTCGAAGATTGACTTTGAGAAGGGTCGTGACTTTGAGTTCAAGTTTGATTTGGGCTTGGCACCGGAGTTTGAGTGCAAACTGGACAAGCGCGTTAAGATACCTTACTACGACATTGAGGTGAGCGACGAGATGGTGGAAAACCAGAACAAGACGTATCGCAAGCGCTTCGGCAAGCAGGTTCCCGGAGAAGAAGCCGCAGAGGACTCGCTGGTTCGAGGCTCGATGACCGAGCTTAACGAGGATGGAAGCGAGAAAGAAGGTGGGCTGAAGGTGGAGCGCACGTTGCTTTTACCTCGCCATATCAAGGATGAAGGCGAGCGTGCTAAACTGATAGGCGCCAAGACGGGTGCTGAAGTCGTGATAAATCCCGCAAAGGCTGCTGATGGGAGTGAGGCCGAGATAGCATCGATGCTGAACATTGACAAGGCGCAAGCGAAAGACATCAAGAGCGATTTTAAATTTACTATAAGTGAGATTCTGGTGAATGAGGATGCCGAGATGGGCGAGGATTTCTATGATGAGGTCTTGGGCAAAGGAGTGGCTAAGACAGAGGAGGAATACCGCGCCAAACTTAAAGAAATGATAGGCAACCAGCTGAAGACCGACAGTAACTACCGCTTCACGGTGGATGCCGAGCGCGTACTTCGTAAGAAAGTGGGTAAACTGGAACTCCCCGATGAGTTCCTGAAGCGCTTCCTTGCCACACGTAGTAAAGACAAGACCGCTGAGCAGGTGGCAGAAGACTATGACAAAACCTCGGACGCGCTGCAATGGCAGCTGATTCGCGAGAAGATAGCCCGTAACCTGGAAGTGAAGGTGGAGGCAGAAGACAAGGTGAAGTATGCACGTTATATGGCCGCTCAGCAGTTTGCCCAGTATGGCATGAGCAATCTGCCCGACGATGTTCTGGATCGCTACGCTCATGAGTTACTTGAGAATCCCGAGTATAGCGAACAGATTAGCAATCAGGCAATGGACGACAAAGTGTATGCCGCTATCAAGGATAGTGTGACAATAGAAGAGAAGACGGTGAGTGTGGAAGAGTTTAACAAACTCTTCGAGAAATAATCGTTACTCGTCTCAAGAATGATAATTTCTGACAACGATGAGTCTCCCGAGAAAGAGGCTCATCGTTGCTTTTGAGTGGAATATGAGGGGCGACAGGTTCTTCGCTGAACAGGCAAACAGAGTGGAAATGTGCGTGAATAGAAGGAATTAGTGAACTGCAGAAATTGACATTGACAATGGATGCCGAGAGATATATCTTTGCAGCGGTTACGAAATGAGTAGTCGCGGCCAGAAAAGTTGGCACGATTATTGCAATAGTGATTGTGAGATAAGACAAAAAACATTAATTTTGTAAATTATTTATTTAAAAGCAAGTAATATGAAGAACGAATTCAGAAATTTCGCAGTGAATCATCTGGGCATGAACGGTCTGGCCCTGGACCAGTATGCCAATGACATAACAAGTAGTTACATTTCGCCGACAATCATTGAGGAGCGCAAACTGAACGTGGCGCAGATGGATGTGTTTTCGCGTCTGATGATGGACCGAATAATATTCTTGGGCACACAGATTGACGATTACACGGCCAACGTGATTCAGGCTCAGCTATTGTTCCTTGACTCATCGGAGCCCGGAAAAGATGTGTCGATATACATTAATTCGCCCGGAGGCTCGGTCTATGCCGGTCTTGGGATATATGACACGATGCAATATATCAGCAGTGATGTTTCCACCATTTGCACAGGTATGGCAGCGAGTATGGCCGCAGTGCTGCTGGTGGCGGGCGAGAAAGACAAGAGGTTTGCCTTGAAGCATTCTCGCGTGATGATACATCAGCCTATGGGCGGTATTCAAGGTCAGGCTTCGGATATCGAGATTACATCGCGAGAGATATTGAAGTTGAAGAAGGAATTATATACTATAATATCGGAGCACTCGGGCCAGAGTTATGACAAAGTGTATGCCGACAGTGACCGTGATTACTGGATGACATCGAAGGAAGCTTTGGACTACGGCATGATAGACAAGATACTGGAAAAGGCGAAATAAACGAGATAAGGAATAAAGCAGACTGATGGCAAAGCAACGACGCGAACAGCACTATTGTAACTTTTGTGGCAGGGGCAGTGACGAAGTGGCACTGCTGATGCCGGGTATAAACGGATTTATCTGCAACGACTGCGCAGAGAGCGCGCATGAAATAGTTCAGGAATACTTTGGCGAGAAGAAGCGTAGCAACGACGCGGAGAAGCCTGACCTGGGCACACTGCCAACTCCGGAGGAGATAAAGGAGTATTTAGACGGATATGTTATAGGTCAGGATGAAGCGAAGAAGTTCTTATCGGTGGCGGTATATAACCATTACAAACGCCTATCGCAGGATCGCACCGACGATGTGGAGATAGAGAAATCGAACATTCTGATAGTGGGCCCGACCGGCACCGGCAAGACTCTACTTGCAAAGACGATAGCAAAGATGCTAAAGGTCCCGTTTGCGATAGTGGATGCCACTGTGCTAACTCAGGCCGGTTATGTGGGAGAAGACATAGAGAGCCTGCTTGTGCGACTGCTTCAGGCATGTGACTATGACGTGAAGGAAGCTGAGCGCGGAATTGTGTTTATAGATGAGATAGACAAGATAGCGCGAAAGGGCGATAATCCGTCGATAACACGCGATGTGAGCGGCGAGGGAGTCCAGCAGGGTCTGCTTAAGTTGCTTGAGGGCTCGATTGTGAACGTGCCGCCCCAAGGAGGCCGCAAGCACCCTGAGCAGAAGATGATAGCCGTGGACACGAAGAACATCCTGTTTATCTGCGGTGGAGCGTTTGAGGGAATCGAGCGCAAGATTGCACTGAGGATGAACACTCATGTTGTGGGCTATGGGACAGACAGCAAGTTGCGGCAAGTGGAGCGCGAAATGCTTCTCCGGTATGTGGCACCACAGGATTTGCGTTCTTACGGTTTGATACCGGAAATTATAGGCCGCTTGCCGATATTGACGAGTTTGGAGCCACTGGATAAGCCTGCTTTGTTGCGAATCCTAACAGAGCCACGTAACGCAATAGTGAAGCAATACCAGAAATTGCTGGCCATGGATGGCGCGGTGCTGGAGATAAACAACGACGCTCTGGAATTTGTGGTGGATAAGGCTATAGAATACAAGCTTGGCGCTCGCGGCCTGCGTTCGTTATTTGAGGCGATAATGATAGATGTGATGTATGATGTTCCGAGCAAGAAGTTGAAAAAATTTGTACTAACCAAGGAATATGCTCAGAAACAGCTTGAAAGAGTGAATTTAGAGTTGATGAGAAACGATTAAATCAAAAATATTTTTTGACTAATCAGAAAAATTGCTTATATTTGTATATTCTAAAATCACAATTATAAACGCCACTTGTTGCTGTGAATCATGGTTGATAAGAATATACTGATAGAGGAACTGAAAAATTACTTTGGTTTCGACACATTTAAAGGAAACCAAGAACAAATAATGGAGAATCTTCTCGCTGGGCACGACACGTTTGTGCTGATGCCGACGGGAGGAGGAAAGTCGTTGTGTTATCAGTTGCCGGCGTTGTTGATGGAAGGTACAGCGATAGTGATATCTCCGCTGATAGCTCTGATGAAGAATCAGGTGGACGCGATGCGCAACTATAGCGAGGAGAACGGGATAGCTCATTTCTTGAACTCATCGCTGGGTAAGAAAGAAATAGAGGCGGTGAAGAGCGACATAGTGAGCGGCATAACGAAGCTTCTGTATGTGGCACCCGAATCGCTGACAAAGCTGGAGAACACTGAATTTCTGAAGAGTGTGCCAATATCGTTCTACGCGGTGGATGAAGCACACTGTATATCGGAGTGGGGTCATGACTTCAGGCCTGAATACAGAAAGATACGTCCGATAATTAACGAGATAGGTCCACGTCCTATTATAGCGCTGACGGCAACCGCGACGCCAAAGGTGCAGCATGATATTCAGAAGAATCTGGGCATGCTGGACGCCAAAGTTTTCAAGTCGTCGTTTAACCGGCCCAATTTGTATTATGACGTTCGTCCCAAGACAAAAGATGTGGATAAGGATATTATCCGCTACGTCAAGTCGATGGAGGGCAAGTCGGGGATCATCTATTGCTTGAGCCGCAAGAAGGTGGAGGAACTGGCCGAGACGTTGCGGGTGAACGGCATTAAGGCGCTGGCTTATCATGCCGGGATGGAAAGTGCTGTCCGCTCGGAAAATCAGGATGCGTTTCTGCACGAGAAAGTGGATGTGATAGTGGCAACAATAGCGTTCGGTATGGGGATAGACAAGCCCGATGTGCGTTTTGTGATACATTACGATATTCCGAAGAGCCTTGAGGGATACTATCAAGAGACTGGGCGCGCCGGTCGCGACGGGGGAGAAGGTCAGTGCGTGACTTTCTACAGCCGGAAAGACCTGGATAAGTTGCGTAAGTTTATGCAAGGCAAGCCTGTGGCCGAGCAGGAAATAGGGAAACAACTACTGCGCGAAACCGCTAACTACGCCGAGTCGAGTGTATGCCGCCGGAAATCACTGCTTCACTACTTTGGCGAAGAGTATGACGCGGATAATTGCGGCAATTGCGACAACTGCTTGCATCCGAAGAAGAAGATAGAGGTGTCGGATGAGATGTGTGCCGCATTGGAGACGATACTGGCGATAAAAGAAAAGTTCAGGTCGGAATATGTGATAAATGTGATGATGGGTAAGAATACGCCGGACATTCAAGCATATAAGCATAACGAGCTGGAAGAGTTTGGCTCAGCTGAGAAGCGGGACGAAAAATTTCTCAACGCTCTGATTCAGCAGGGTATTATAGCCGGGCTGATAGATAAGGAGATAGAGAACTACGGTTTGCTAAAGGTGACTGAAAAGGGTAAGTCATACCTTAAAAATCCAGAACCATTCTTGATGGTGGAGGATAACGATTTCAGCGACACTGAAGGAACGGCGTCGCCGAGTGAGGGCACAAGTGCGGTGGACACCGAATTGTTCTCGATACTGAAAGACCTGCGAAAAGAGATTGCCCGAGAGCACAATTTGCCACCATACGTAATATTCCAGGATCCGTCGCTTGAGGCTATGGCAACGACCTACCCAATAACGATGGAAGAGTTGAAGAACATTCCCGGAGTGGGAGAGGGTAAAGCCAAGCGATATGGCGAACGTTTCGTGGAGCTGATAAAACGTCATGTGGAAGAGAATGAGATAGAGCGTCCGGAGGATTTGCGTGTGTTCACGATACCGAACAAAAGCAAACTGAAGTTGTTGCTGATACAGAGTATTGACCGTCAGGTGGCACTTGACGCGATAGCGGAGAGTAACGGCATGGAACTGAACGATCTTCTGAATGAGATAGAGAGCATAGTATATTCCGGCACGAAGATAAATATCCAGTACTATATAGACCAAACGATGGACGAGGATGTCCAAGAAGAGATAGAGGACTACTTCAGAAATAGCGACACTGACCGCATGAGCGTTGCCCGCGAGGTGCTTGGTCCCGAGTATAAAGAAGAAGAGATAAGGCTAATACGCATTAAATTTATGAGCGAGATGGGAAATTGAGGCAACTCGATGTGGTGAAATAAAGTTAAAAAAGTCCTTTAAGATGTAATTTTAATGGATAATATTCGTTATTGAAGATAAGTGAACCAAGAAAAGGAAAAAAGATCAAATATTATTATGAAGAAAAAATTATTGTTATTAACGTTGGCTGCGTCGGCAGTAGTAGCGTTTGCGGCAAAAGACCCGGTATTGATGACAATAAACGGTAAGGATGTGAAATTATCGGAATTTGAGTATCTTTACCACAAGAACAACGCACAACAGTTAGAGAAAGAGACGCTTGATGAGTACATCGACCGATTTGTAGTGTATAAGCTTAAAGTGGCCGATGCCGAGGCGGCAGGTCTGGACACCTTAGAGAGCTTTAAAAAAGAGCTTGATGGCTACAGAAGAGATGTGGTGGCACCATTCTTGCGCGACACCACGGTGATAGATAGCATGGAGAAAGAGGCTTACGCCAACACGTTGCACACGGTGGAAGTGAGCCACATAATGCGCCCGTTGGGTAACGGTATATTTGACGGCATTAGAGAGCAGATGTTCATGGATAGCCTGTACACGGCTCTGAAGAATGGGGCAGACTTTGAGGAGGCTGCGCTGAAGTACTCGGTGGATCGCTCTGTGCAAAGGAATAAGGGAAAACAAGGTTATGTTTTGCCCGGCCGCTTCCCCATCACATTTGAGGAGGCATCATTCAAGACCCCTGTTGGAGAGATATCAAAGCCTTTTGCAACGCCCTATGGATACCACATTGTGAAAACCCTTTCGGACAAGGAGACAAAAGGAACTGTACTGGTGGAGCACATCCTGCGCTTGTTTAAGGACAAGAGCGATTCGGCGAAATTGGTGGCCAAGAAAGAGATTGACGACATCTACACACGTCTGAAGAATGGTGAAGACTTCGAGACAATAGCGAAAGCCGAGTCTCAGGATCCAGGTTCGGCCAAGGACGGAGGCAAGTTGCCATGGTTTGGTTTTGGGAGGATGGTTAAGTCGTTTGAGGATGTGTCGTTCGGCTTGCAGAACGGAGAGATTTCTGAGCCGTTTGAGACCCCTTATGGTTACCATATTGTGAAGAAACTAGACAGCAAGCCCAATCCAACTTTTGATGAGATTAAAGAAGGCATACATCAAAGAATCATGATGGATGAGCGTTCGGAGCGCCCCCGCTTAGCTAAGATGGAGCAGTTGAAGAAGGAGTTGAACTACAAAATAGACCCAGGCTTTGAAAAGTATATTAACGAGACGCTCAAAGCATACGGGAGTTATGACTCGACATACGTGGTTGACGTTTTGGGCAAGTCAACGGCCACATATTGCACATTTGACAATGTGAAAGTGCCCATTTCGCGCTTTGCCACAAGGCTGACAACTCGCGAGAAATCAGACACAGTGTTAGCTAAATATTACATCATGAAGCAAGCTGAGGCATTCGGTGGCGAGGAGATGATGCGTTATTACCAGAATTCGCTGATTTCTAAGAATCCCGACTACATGAATCTGCTTAACGAATATCACGATGGTATGTTACTGTTTGATATAAGTAACAAGAAGGTATGGGAAGGAGCGAGCAAGGACACTGAAGGACTGGCTAAATACTTTGAGCAGCACCGAGCAGACTTCAAGTGGGACGCTCCGCACTTCAAGGGTATAATTCTGAAGGCTAAGAACGACAGCGTGATGAATCTGGTGAAGTCTGACATTGTGGCATGGAATGATGCTGACTCACTGACAACAAAGTTGTTCAACAAGTATCGCAGCAACATTAAGATGGAGCGTATGCTTGTGTCAAAAGGAGAGAATGCTTTGGTTGACTACTTGCTGTTTGGCGGCGCTAAACCGGCCGAAGTGGATAAGAAATACTCCACAGCGATGGTACTCGAAGGCGGTCTGCAAGAGCAGCCTGAAGTAGTGGGAGATGTGCTGGGGCAGGTGACATCGGCCTACCAAGATGAACTGGAGAAGAAATGGGTTGATGAGTTGAAGACCAAGTATCCGGTAGTGATTGATAAAAAAGTGCGCAAAAAGATTAAGTAAGCACTGTCATAAGATAACGATTGCCGGCCCTTTGCTTCAGATGAAGTGATGGGCCGCAATTGTGAATAAGACAAAGTGTGAAGTAGCGGGTAATTACAAATTATGCAGAACCGGGTACAAAGCGCGACAAGGTAATAATCAGGACAGGCGCATAACAAGTACGAAGCATATTGAATCGGTGAACTGCCGCCTGAGGATGTGGCGTTTTTACATAAAAAAGGTTAAGGACGATAGAATTGAGCGACTGAATGATGTAAATGCGAATAAAATATCGTATCTTAGCCACGAATTTTGCCCCGAATCGAAACGCATGTGCCGGGATTAAACTTTTAGACTAATTATGAGTCTAAATGAAAACGAATAAGGATATTAATAAACTAAAAACCAATAAAGCAATGAACACGAAATTATTGACACTGATTTGGACGTTGGTCTTGGGCGTTGGAATTTCGGCTTATGCACAGGACTACGATGACATTTATTATGACACGTCGGCCTCACAGAAGAAGCAAAATGTGACTGTGATAAAGACGACGAAGACAACTGTGCAGCCTGCTTATCAGGTGACAACTATTACGACAAACGTGGAAAATGGTAGGGATATCGACGAATATAACCGCCGTGGAGAAAGTTATGAGAAATACTACTACGACGAGAATGACAGCACCTACACGGAGCAATCGGCGTTTACAAACACGGAGAGGATAGAACGCTTTGATAATCCTACAATTATCATAACCTCGAATGACCCCGAGTTGGTGCGATTGTATTATAACGACACACCAACGATAAATCTGATTGTGGGTTCTACTTGGGGCCCGACATGGGGCTGGGGCTGGTCAACGGTCTATGATCCGTGGTACTATGATCCTTGGTATTATCGTCCCTGGTACAGAGTGGGTTGGTATGGTTGGTACGGTGGCTGGCATCGTCCGTGGGGATACTCATGGGGGTGGTACGCACATGGTCCTCGCTGGGGCTGGGGCGGCTACTGGGGGCACGGTTACCATCATCACGGTGGCTGGGTTGCCGGAGGTTACAGAGGTCATGGTGGCTACTATGGTGGCACGCCCAACTATCGTCGCCCGGGCCGTAGTGGCAACATAGGGCACACGGCAAGTAGGCCGATGGGCAGTAGTCGTGGTTCGATGAGTAGCATTGGAGGCGGTCGCCATGGTGTTAGCGGTACGGGCGGTATGAGGCCTGATCGTAGTGGAGGCAGCATAGCATCAGGTCGTACGAGAGGTTCCGGCGTAGGCACTACTGTGAATCGTGGTACCGGCATGACCTCGAGAGGCAATAGCCGCAGCAATATCGGCAACGTGGGAACGATAAACCGCAGCAGTGGCATGTCAACAAGTCGTGTACATAATAGCCGTCCCAGTTCATCTGGCTCGATTTCGACGGGCCGCAGCAGTAGCGGTTATAGCGGTACATATCGCTCACCGAGTAGTAGTTCGCGGAGCAGTTCGTCGTACAATAGCGGTCGCAGTTCGT
>CADADP010000018.1 GCA_902786725.1 uncultured Bacteroidales bacterium | reverse complement strand
GTGCTGCTGGTTGACGACCTGGACAACATAGTTCTGCACCGCAACTTCACCCTGCCCGAGCCGGTGGATAGCATGGGGCTGGGCACTCTGTCGGAGACCAACGAGAAGTTCCTCAAGCAAAAGTTGGCCAAACTCAAGGGGTCGCAGAACAAGATTGACATCAGCATCGACGCCACCACAACTCAGCACCTCTACTACGAGGACTCGACCGTGCTGCGGCGGCTCGCCTACTACCCGTTTATCCAGCTGGCCGTGATGATTATCTTTATCGCGGTGGCCTACTTTGCGCTGGTGAGCGTGAAAAAGGCGGAGCAGAACAAGGTGTGGGTGGGCCTGTCGAAGGAAACGGCCCACCAGCTAGGCACCCCCATCTCGTCGCTCATGGCGTGGACGCAGATGCTGGAGAGCCTGGGTGTGGACAAGTCGATAGTGAGCGACATGGATAAGGACGTGAACCGGCTGGGCGTAATCGCCGACCGCTTCTCGAAAATCGGTTCCATGCCCGACAAGGAACTCACCTTTATCAACGAGGCCGTGGAGCACAGCCTGGACTATATGCGCAACCGCATTCCCAAGCGCGTGCAACTCACGGTGGCCACACCACCCGAGCAAAATTGCGGCGTGATGCTCTGCGAGTCGCTATTCGAGTGGGTTATGGAGAATCTCACTAAAAACGCCGTGGACGCTATGGGCGGCGAAGGCAGCCTTACCATAGCGGTGAGCAGCAACACGCAGACGGCGCAAATCCTTGTGAGCGACACCGGCAAGGGCATCCCCCGCAAGAATTTCAAGACCGTGTTCACCCCCGGATTCACCACCAAGAAACGCGGCTGGGGACTGGGGTTGACACTGGTGAAACGCATAATCGAAGAATATCACTGCGGCAAAATCTACGTGAAGGAGTCGGAACTGGGTCGCGGAACCACATTCTGCATTGAGATTCCGAGAGCCGGAAACGCTTGATTTTCTGCCGCCAAACATTAAAACGTAAGTCAACCTATGTCGCAAATCATAATGCTGGGCACAGGCAACGCAATGTGCACCCACTGCTACAACACCTGTTTCTACCTCAAGACCGACAAGGGCGGAATGCTTGTGGATGCAGGCGGCGGCAACGGCATACTGAGTCTGATTCCCAAAGCAGGTATCGCATTTGAGGAGATTCACCACATCTTTGTCACACACTGCCACACCGACCACATTCTGGGCGTGATATGGCTGATACGCAAAATCTCGCCAATGATGCATCGCGGCAAGTACCACGGCCGACTCACCATCTACTGCCACGACGAGGTGCGACACGCGCTTCTCACCATCTGCCAACTGCTGATTCCGGCCAAGATTATGAAGGCCATAGGCGACACCATAATAATCCGTGAGGTCAGCGACGGCGAGAGCGTTGCCGTAGCCGACATGGACGTGACATTCTTTGACATAGGCAGCACCAAGACCAAGCAATTCGGGTTCAGAGCCACTCTGCCCGGTGGCAAGCGCCTTGTGTGCCTGGGCGATGAGCCTTATAATCCAGTAACAGAGCAATACGTGCGCGGGGCCGACTGGCTGATGGCCGAGGCCTTCTGCCTGAACCGCGACCAAGCCACCTTCCGCCCCTACGAGAAGCACCACAGCACAGCCCTCGACGCCGGCTATCTGGCGCAGGGGCTCGACGTCAAGAACCTGCTTCTGTATCACACCGAGGACACCACCCTGTCAACGCGTCGGCAAGCCTACAGCGCCGAGGCCGCCAGCCACTTTACCGGTAACATTGTGGTGCCCGACGACTTGGAGACCATATCCCTGTGACGACGCGGCAGGCATCAGTTTTAGCACAGCGCGCGTGTTCCGCGATTTAGATGACCGGAACATTTTTTGCATTTCTTTGCATTTTCTACAATATTTCAATATCTTTGCATACAATCGGCATTTTTTAGGGAAACGATAACAAACTAATGGCTAATATCGACAACATACTGCTCAAAATAGAGCCCGAGATGAACGAGCTTAACGGCATCATACGCACATTCCTGGAGAGCGAAAGCGCCATGATGAACGCCATTGTGTCCCGTTATCTGCAGGCTAAGGGGAAGCAGTTGCGGCCCATGCTGGCGCTACTGAGCGCGCGACTGCTGGGCGAGGTGAACGCCAACGTGCTATGCGCAGGTGCCGCGGTGGAGATGCTGCACAACGCCACACTCATCCACGACGATGTGATAGACCGGAGCGACACGCGCCGCGGACGACCCACAATCAACAGCGTGTGGGACAACCACATAGCCGTGCTTGCCGGAGACTTCTTCCTAAGCAAAGCACTGGTGTGCTCGGCCTCTACGGGCGACTTACAGATAATGAACGTGCTCTCGGGGCTGGGAGCGGAGCTCTCGGTGGGCGAGATAGAGCAGGCCGACAACGCTCAGCAACACAGCATCACCGAAGAGTCCTACATGAACATTATCAGTTACAAGACGGCAGCCCTGTTCACCGCCTGCGTGGAAGTGGGCGCGCTGGCCGCCGGAGCCGACCCCGAGAAGCTGGGGCCCATCAAGAAGTTTGCTCACCTGCTGGGCCAGGCGTTCCAAATCAAGGACGACACGTTCGACTACTTCGACGACCCCACCGTGGGCAAGCCCACCGGCAACGACCTGCTTGAAGGCAAAGTGACCTTGCCGCTTATCTACGCGCTGAGGCAAGGCTCAGCGCAAGCCGCCGAGATGGCTACTCTGCTACGCCAACCGGCCCTATCTCCCGAGGAGGTGGCAACGCTTGTGGAATTCGCCAAGCAGAACGGAGGCATAGAGTATTCCCACGAGGTGATGAGCAGGATGCGCGATGAGGCATTCCTCTGCCTCGGCAGTTACGGCGACTCGCCTGCGACAGCCGACCTAAAAGAAGTGTTCACATACATCATAAACCGAGAAAAATAACACTTTATTAACCAAGTTCATTAAAAAAATCGAAAGTCTTTTTTTGATTTTTAAGTATTTTTATCTACTTTTGTGAATTGTAGAGGAATTACACTCGGTTCATTAACGCAAAACCAAAACACTTTATATAACCAAAGTTAATAAATAACAAATATTTGAAGGTATGAAATTTAGAACTACTTTTTTGATTGCAGTTTGCGCAATTACCGCCTTGAGCGTCAACGCCAAGGGCGGCATCCAATCGACCTACGGCATAGCGCCACGTAAAGTGTTCATTGAGCGCCAGGCGGCTCGCGACTACCTGAACCGGCCACGCGACACCGACTGGTTCTGGTGGGTGACAAGCACGGGCGAACTTCGCGCTAACGACTGGCAGCCGATTCTGAATAGCAACAACGATGTTGTCATAAGTCAACGAGGGAGCGAGAAGTTCACAATTACCAACGGATTTGAATATACACGCGAGGCCGAAGGCAACGGATGGTCCACCTACAAGCACTTTCCATATAACGCCAACCCCACTCCAACCGACAATGAGGGATACAAAATCGGCGATGGTCTGTCGTTTGCCATTGGATATGACATCGAATGTGATGATTGGGGCGGAGATTTGGTGCTCTCCACTAACGAGAATGGCTGGCATCCCAACCAGAAGGCATGGAGTTCGGCGTACTTCCCGTGGGCGAGCCTCTGCATCCGCGTCACCAATGAGGAGCATCCCGATATGGAAGTCACACCGGTAATTGAACTGATTGGCAGCAAGGGCTACCAAGATATGTCTCCCGTCTTAAACGAAGATGGAACCGAGGACAACACCCTCTTCACTTTCGACCCCGTGAAAGCCGACGGACAGAAACACACCGTCTATGCCACCGCCGACTACATAGCGCTCACTCACCCCTGCCGCGGCTTCCGCATCACATTCAAGGGCTCCAGCGCCGAAATGTTCACCCACGTGGAGATTTTCTCTGTGGCTCTTCTTTCGCAGTTCTACTGCGCTAACCGCGACACCGACAACGATGGCGTGGAAGAACTGACCGAAGAACAGCAGATGCTAAGCCGCGACTTCCCTGTTGGCGGCAGTTATATTTTGCCGTGGTTCGAATACGACTTGGGCGGCCGCGATGTGGCTTATCACAGCAATGAATTCCTAAGCGGCTCGAACTGGGGAGCCAACTTCGACCGTCCCTATCGTGTGGACCAAGATAGCGTGAACGGCATGGCCATTGATGGAGGCGTAGCAATAGGAGACTTCAACTTTAAGGGCACCGCACTCTACACATCTCAACCCATGTCGCCTTTCGACCGCATGAGAGACATGGGATGGGGAGAGCGCCAAGTGGTGACCAAGAAGGAAATACAGGACTTCTTCGGCACATGGTACGACTACACATTCACAGTGCCCGAGGACTGCGAGGCCAACATAAACATCGCCACCTTCGCCAACTATAACGACGCTCGCATCATCGAGGCCGGCTGGGGAGCCAACGGGCCCGGCGGAAACATAATTGAGGGTATGGACCACTTGGTGTGGATTAAGCGCTACGCTCAGGCCTACGTGCTGGAACTCGACGGCAAGCCACTGAAAACCAACCAGACCTCGTATCCCGAGATGATTAAGGACGATGCGGTGCTGCTTGGCGGTCACAATTCCGGCGACCAATTCAGGGAAGCGGCCTACACAGCCGACGAGTTCTTTAACGACGTGTTGCCCGACAAGACCAAGTGGCGTAGCACACTGCTGCCCAACGGGACCGCGAGCGACACACTCTTCACCTGGTCGTACCAGAACCTGGGCAACCAATATACGCCAGGCATTCCCAAATACTCGACCGACGCATCGCTGGGCGACCAGTACCAGAACGTGCGCCTCACTGCCGGCACGCACACTATTCGTCTGCACAAACTTTGTAGGCTGAACAACGGTTTCCGCGGCATCACCTTCGACATTCATGAGAAGACCGGCGAATGGGACGACGTGATGCTGGGCGACGTGAATGGTGATGGCGAAGTGAACGTGAGCGACGTGGTGGCACTGGCCAACTTTGCGATGGGTGAGATACCCGAAGGTTTCATTAAGGAAGCCGCCGACCTTAACAACGATGGCGAGGTGAACATAGGCGACGTGGTGCAGTTGGCCAACAATGTGATGGGCAGCTGACGACTTGAATCAGGTTAATCAAGGTACGAAACTTCAAGAGATTTTACAACATCCGTAAAGAAGTGTTCTACAAGTTAATAGAACCCTGTTAAAGAGCGGGGCGGTTGCGAAAGGTGACCGCTCCGCATATTTTTTCGTGTTTCGGGGGCTAACTCTTAACAGGAGAACCTTTCGCACTTCTTATTTTAACTTTCGCGGATCTCTCGCGAGAAAAAAATCCCCAGAGAAAAAATTTCGAAAGTTTTTTTGATTTTTAAGTATTTTTATCTACCTTTGTGAATTGTAGAGGAATTACACTCGGTTCATTAACGCAAAACCAAAACACTTTATATAACCAAAGTCAATAATTAACAAATATTTGAAGGTATGAAATTTAGAACTACTTTTTTGATTGCAGTTTGCGCAATTACCGCCTTGAGCGTCAACGCCAAGGGCGGAATCCACGACCTTCCTGAGCGTTACGGCATCGAGAAGCGTACGATTTTCATTGAACGAGATGCCGAAGCCAACCAAGACGGTTACAAGCACAACAGTGACTGGGTGTGGTACGTTAACTCACTGGGCGAACTCGACTGCAACCCGAGCCAGCCTTATCTGAACACAGGTACATCACGTCCGGAGGAGAAATTCGACGTGGTGAATGCCTTTGAGATGCCCGAGGCGTTTCCCGGCGACGGATGCATAACCTACGTCTCTTATCCTTACGGCTCACAACCCACTCCCACCGACAACCGCGGCTACCAGGCCAACGACGGACTGAGCCACGCCCGCGGTTACATCCTTGAGGCCGACTCATGGGGTGGCGACATGGTGCTCACCACCAACAGCGACGGCTGGCACCCAAATCAGCGCGCATGGAGCGGCGCATTCTTTGGCTGGGCCTGCCTGAAGATTCGCGCCTGGAGCGACTATGGCGAGGATGTGGAAATTACTCCAGTAATTGAGCTTCTCGGCATCGCCGAGAACGGCCAGGACGGACACCCGCAGTACTGGACTGTTCCTTCGGGCACACCACTCACCCCCAACGGCAAGAACGCCGGCTTCGGATTTGACCCGATTCACACCGATGGCGACGTTCACACCCTGTGGGCCACCGCCGACAGTCTGTCGTACAACCCCACTTATGCTATGCGCATCACCCTCAAGGGCTCGGGTCAGGATGGCGTGAAGGTGGAAATCTTCGGCATGGGACTTTACTCGTGGTATGTTGACGACAAAACAACTGATCACGGAAACCTTAACCGCGAATACCGCATAGGCAGCAACTATGTGCTTCCATGGTTTGAATACGACATGGGCGGCCGCGACGAGGCTTACCACAGCGATGAATTTATCAGCGCCTCCAACCATGTTTATAACCACAATCAGCCCTACCGCTTGGATCAGGACAGCATAAATGCCGTGGGAATAGATGGCGGAGTGACAATAGGCGACTTCAAATTCAAGGGCTCGACCAACTACACAAGCCAGATATTTTCCGCATGGCAAAAGCTTACCGATATGGGCTGGGCCGAAAAAGAGGTGGTTACCAAGAAAGAGGCACAAGACTTCTTCGGCACATGGTATGACTACACATTCAGCGTGCCCGAGGACTGCGAGGCCGACATCAACATCGCCACATTCGCAAACTACGGTGACGCCCGCATCATCGAGCCGGGCTGGGGTTCGAACGGTCCACGCCAAAAAATTGAAGGCATAGGCTCGGTAGTGTGGCCCAAGCGCTACGCTCAGGCCTACGTGTTGGAGCTTGACGGCAAGCCTCTGAAGACCAACCAGACCTCTTACCCCGAGATGATTAAGGACGACGATGTGCTGCTTGGCGGTCACAACACGGGCGACCAATTCAGGGAAGCAGCCTACACAGCCGACGAGTTCTTTAACGACGTGTTGCCCGACAAGACCAAGTGGCGCAGCACACTGCTGCCCGACGGCACTCCGAGCGATACACTCTACACCTGGTCGTACCAGAATCTGGGCAACGCCTACACACCGGGTATCCCCAAATACTCGACCGACGCATCGCTGGGCAACCAGTACCAGAACGTGCGTCTGCCGGCCGGCACCCACACCCTGCGCGTGAACAAACTGGCGCGCCTCAACAATGGTTTCCGCGGCCTCACATTCGAGATTCACGCTAAGACCAGCGAATGGGACGACGTGATGCTGGGCGACGTGAACGGTGATGGCGAAGTGAACGTGAGCGACGTGGTGGCACTGGCCAACTTCGCGATGGGTGAGATACCCGAAGGTTTCATTAAGGAAGCCGCCGACCTTAACAACGATGGCGAGGTGAACATAGGCGACGTGGTGCAACTGGCCAACAATGTGATGGGTTCGTAATCGCCATAGTGTCCTGAAAAAGCAAGACCAATCGCTTTAAAATAACCAAATAACCCGTTGGTGGCGAGCCATGCCGGCTCGCCACCAACTTTCTGCCCCGCCGGAGCAGGACAGAAACACCAGGTAAAGGAGCGTGGGATACGGCATTTTTAGGGCCGAATTGGATTTTTTTAAAAAAAGTGAGAAATATTTGTGATTTTTTTTGCAGTATAAAATAAAATCTATATATTTGCAGTGTAAAATAGGTTGGCCGCAGAAGCGGCTTCAGTGAATGGCAAAGGTGTAGAAAACGGAAAGAGAGTGATTCCGCACAAGCCGGAGCACTGGAGGAGACGAGCGTTTTACGCGCCACGACAGCGCATCACAAGAGGTGAGAAGGCGGTCGTGGAACAAGCGAGACAAGACTTTGAGATTTTATTATTAATAACTAAAAACAAAACAATTTGAAAAAATTTTACATTATGAAAGCGATTAAGAGACTATTCGTTATTGGTTTGGCTCTCGTTGCAATGAACGCGTTTGCAGAGAGCAGACTGTTTATTGAGCCTTTCACAATCAATCCCGGCGAGACCAAGCAGATCGAGCTCAAAGGTATTACCGACGTGAGGTTCGGAGGTTTCCAGTGCCGTATCAAAGCTCCGGCAGGACTGACTTGGGGCAAGATTAAGGGTAAATACCACCAATCGTTCGACGATGATGAGAACGAAATCTATCCGGTATTTATGATTAACGAGTCGAAGGTTCTTACCGTTGACGATCCCGAGACTGCAGGTGTTGACGACACAGGCGCTCTTTCTCTGATGTGGGCTAAGTTTACAGGCGGAAATCCAGATGCTGATCCCTCAGATCCGGATGGTAATTACGCCAAATATTATGAGCCTGGCAAGGTTTACACTTTCATGATTCTTAAGGTTACGGCAGCTGCCGACTATGACAATTCTCAGGACCTACTCATGTACAACATGAGGTATAGTGACTGGGCCGGTGAGAAGACTACTGTAGTTCCCGACCTGCTGGTTAACACTGAGGTTATCGAGACCATTGCCGGTGAGAAGGCCGTGAAGGAAGTGAAGTACGTGAACCTGCTGGGCGTTGAGAGCAACGAGCCGTTCCAGGGCGTGAACGTGGTGGTTACCACTTATGAGGATGGCACTAAGTCGGCTCAGAAGATCGTGAAGTAATCGCACTATCACACAAAAAGAGATTCAGAGAGGCACGCAACTGCGTGTCTCTCTTACTATTTATGGCAAACTTCATTATAGGGCTTATAGAACGTATGAGACCTATGGGGCTTATGAGACTATGGGTTTGGCGCATGTGTGTTAAGGATTTATGTTATAAAACAGGGAAATTTGGATTATTTTCAAGAAAAACTAAAAAAAAGTGCTAAAAAATTTGCTTTTTGGTAATGAAAAGTAGTAACTTTGCACAACTTATGGGTAATAGTGAAACGAAACACAAAACAGTTGTATGTGAGTTGTATTAGTTGCTTTTATCACAGAGTATTATGTTGAGCATTAAAAGTTACAGCGCAAAGAATAGTAAACTTTAAAATAATTTCAAAAACTATTATGAGAAAACTTTTTACTCTATTATTAATGGCTGTAGTGGCCCTGGGGGCTGCGGCAGTAACGGTGGAAACCGCTATCAGCGACTATGCGAGCGCTAATGGCTGGGTGAACGGCACGCAGTACAGCACCATCACGATGGACAATTACATCACGCTGGAGGCTGTGGGCGGTGGCAACACCGGCAAGTATTACACAACCGGCACAAACTGGCGATTCTACCAGAACGAGCAGGCCAGTCTGAAGATTACGGCTTCGAACGGAGCATCGTTGCAGTCGGTAACGGTCACTTACACTGTGTCTAACACAGGTACTCTGGTGAACGCGACATCGGGAACAGCTGTGGCCGTTAGCGGCACATCGGCCGAGTTCGCAGTGGGTAACACCGGCACGGCTACTAACGGACAGGTGAGAATCACAAATGTTTCGGTGACATACGTGGCAGGCGAGGCGGTTGTTGACGCCCCCACAATCAGCGTTAGTGGCGCGAAGAACTCGGCCGGCGCATTCACCGGCGACGCTACGGTGACATTCACTCACGCCGACGCCAACGCTACATTTAACTACACACTCGACGGAACCGATCCCACGCTGAACAGCCCGAGCGGCTCATCGGTGACTGTGGCCAAGCAGGCCGAGGAAGTGGTGGTAAGCGCGATAGCCACAGTTAACGGCAAGAGTAGCGGCGTGGCCAGAGCAACCATCAAGTTTGGCGAGGCTGAAGTTGATGTTGAAGGCACAGAAGACGAGATCACCGGTGCCGACATAGTTGCCGATAAGGCTGCTGCTTACGTTGAGACAGCTAACATCACCAAGAATTCGGGCGCAGTGTATTTTGCCAACGCAGCTAAGACCAGCGACGGTTACGTTCAGTTGCGCACAAACAACAGCAACTCCGGTATCGTTACCACCACATCGGGCGGCAAAATCGCCAAGGTGGCTGTTGAGTGGGGAGCAAACACCGCGTCGGGACGCGTAATCTCGGTTTATGGCAAGACATCGGCCTACGCCGACGCAACTGAGCTTTACGACAGTGAGAAACAGGGTGAGTTGCTGGGCGAAATAACCAACGGAACATCGAACGAGCTGGTAATCAGCGGTGACTATCCTTACGTGGGTATCCGTTCGAAAAGCAGCGCACTCTTCGCCAACTTCACATTCACATGGCAAAGCGCATCGGGCATAGCCAATCCGGTTATCACCCCCGCCAGCCAGGACTTTGAGCAGGACCTGACTGTGACAATCACATCAGAGGCAGGCACCACAATCCGCTACACAGTGGACGGGAGCGCTCCTACCGCTAATTCGACAGTGTATAGCGCGCCGATAGTGGTGAGTGGCAAGACCACCACAGTGAAGGCTATAGCCATCGACGGCAACGGCAATCAGAGCGGCATCGCAAGTGCCACTTACACATACACCGGCACTGAGACTGTGACGCTCGACTACATTGAGAACTTCAAGACCGACGGTCTGGGCAAGTTCAAGATTGAGAACGTGACACTGCCCGAAGGACTGACCTACGTGTGGTCGCACGACTCGCGCTACGGAGCGAAGGCAAGCGCATACACCAACAACACCGCGAACGCATCTGAATCGCGTCTGGTGTCGCCCATCATCGACATGACCGGAGCAAAAGCCCCGACTCTGACATTCAACCACGCGCTGAACAAATTTGCGGCTGTGGAGAACTTCGCAACCGAGGCTACGCTTCAGGTGAAGGAAGTGGGCGGAGAATGGCAAAACGTGGCCATCACGTATCCCGCAAGCCAGAGCTGGACGTTCGAGAAGTGTGAGGTTGACCTCTCGGCCTACAAGGGCAAGAAAGTGCAACTGGCATTCCACTACATCAGCACGAGCGCAAGCGCAGGAACATGGGAAATCAGCGACTTTGCAGTGACCGACGGAGAGCTGGTGATCACTTACACCGACGCCACAATAGCCGAGACTAACGCATGGACAAGCGACAAAGACAACGTGAACCTGCAGCTGACCAACGCTCAAGTGGTGTATGCCGCCGGCAACTACATCTGCATCCGCGAGGGTTCGGAGGCCACAGCACTGTATCAGACCGGCTTGGCACTGAACGTGAACGAGGTTCTTAACGGCGACATCAAGCTCAACTTCGCGAGGTATCACCAGATGCCCGAGTTCAAGGCAATAGAGAATGTGACCAATTTGGACGGTCTGCAGATATCGAAGAGCGAGGCAGAGGCCCAGCCGCTGGAGACCACCGTGGCCGAGATTGCAGCGCTGAAACACAAGTGGGATCTTGTGAAGATTAAGGGAGTGCAGATAGAGCTTCAGGGCAACAATTACGTGATTGGTGTGGACAACGACACGATACAGGTGTTCGACAAGCAGGCTACAGGTCTGCTCGAGGGCATCGACGCTGAGAAGACCTACGACATTGTGGCCGTGTTTGGCGACTACTACAATAATAAGGCTCAGTTGTTCCCTGTGAGCATCACCGAGGCATCGACAGTGCAACTCGGCGACGTGAACGGCGATGGCGAAGTGAACGTGAGCGACGTGGTGGCACTGGCCAACTTCGCGATGGGCGAGACTACCGAAGGATTCAATAAGGAAGCCGCCGACCTTAACAACGATGGTGAGGTGAACATAGGCGACGTGGTGGCACTGGCCAACCAAGTAATGGGCAACTAACACTGAGATAACACATCTTGCCCTAAGCCGATGAGTGGCTTAGGGCAAGATTAAAAGCGAAAGGGAAATAAATTAATTCAATATTAACTATTTAAATTTAAAAAACATTATGAAGACAATTAAACATCTTTTGTTGGCTGGTCTGGCAATAGTTTCGATGAACGCATTTGCCGAGAACAGACTTTATGTTCCTGACTTTGAGATTAACCCGGGAGAGACCAAGACTATTCAACTTCGCGGTATCACCGAATTTGAAATGGGCGGATTCCAGTGCCGTATCCTTCTTCCCGAAGGACTGAGCTGGGGCAAGACCAAGGGTAAGTATCACGTATCGTTCGACGATGATGAGAACGAAATCTATCCTTCTTGGATGATTAACGAGTCGAAGGTTCTTACAGTTGACGACCCCGAGACTGAAGTTAACGACATAGGCGCCCTTTCTCTGATGTGGGCTAAGTGGACCGGAGATCCTAAAGAAAACTTCTACGAAACAAACAAGGACTACTGCTTCATGGAGCTCAAGGTAATCGCCGCCGATGACTTTGACCCGTCGAAGGCCGCAGCAAAGGTTCGCGCCGCAGCACCTGCTGACCCCACAGCCGGAGGCAAAATGTATATGTACAACATGCGCTACTCTGACAAGTCGGGTTCCAAGACCACAGTTCTTGATGACCTTCCAGTATCAACCGACGTGATTGAGACAATCGCAGGCGACAAGGCCGTGAAGGAAGTGAAGTACGTGAACCTGCTGGGCGTTGAGAGCAACGAGCCGTTCCAGGGCGTGAACGTGGTGGTTACCACTTATGATGATGGCACAAAGGCATCTCAGAAGGTTGTGAAATAATCACGCTAACACTTAAGAGAATTTCCCGAGAGGCGCGCTCGAAAGCGTGCCTCTCTTTTTTTGGCAAAGTGGGTCGTTAGACCCGACGGCAAGCAATTTTGAATGGCCGGCGCGCGGAGGTTCTTCTCCGACGCGCATTACCTTATGACCTCTTCGATGCCGAGGTCCGGTAGAAGTGACCTGCGCTCGTTTTTCCGTAACGTTGCCACTGGGGTGGCGAAGTTACACGGCACTCGGCATAAAAAAAGAACAAGTTCTTTTTGTTCTGCGCTCGTTTTTCCGTAACTTTGCAAGCGAAAGGCCATAGTTGGTTTGAACTTATTGAGTTTCGGACTTGATTAGTTACAATATTCACATAAATAGGCCGTTAATATACTGAATTTACACGTCAATCATGCAGAACCGCTACTCTAAATATGGACTTGTCGCATTGTGCGCCCTGTGGAGCGCGTTTGCGCTTACCATGCATGCCGCAAAGGTAAACTACTTGCCGGCTGAGGGTAAGGTGGTTCTCAACTGGTATGACTACTCTAACGCTGGCAAAAAAGCATCATACGATAGCAATTACGCGACTTCGGTGATTACGAGTGACGGTGAGCCGTACGATGGCGAGTTGCCCCGCAGCGATGTGGAAGGGCTGGTGATTGCCTACGTGGATGATGGTGGCGAACTCGACGGTTTCGCTTATCCCGGTTCGTGCCTGACGGGAGGAGAATCGACCTACGACTTTGGCGAACACCCGGCTTCATGGCGGATACCTAAATCACAGGCGCTGGCCCGCTACGGCCAGTGGTTCCGGTTTGTGGTATATGCGCGAGAAGACTGCTGGGCGTCGATTAACATTGTGACCGCCGGTAGTCTGGCCGAGGCCAACCAAACGTATGTGGAGAGCATGACCAACGACGAAGCGGGCCACAAAGTGACCGGGATGGGCGACCAGAACTGGGTGCGCCGCTATGGGCAGGCCTACGTGCTGTCGCTTGACGGCAAAAACCTGAAGACCACGCAAAAGTCATATCCCGAGATGTTCAAGGAAAGGCATTACATGAATAATAATGTGTCGCTGGTGAATTCGCACGGCATGACCAACGAAGCGTTGCACTCGCGGACCGACTTCCTGATGCTCTTACACGACAAGGCTCGCTGGACATCGTCGCTTCTGCCCGACGGTACGCCCAACGACACGCTTTTCACATGGCCTCAAGACGTGTATTTGGGCAATGACAAGTGGTCTCCGGGTATTGTGAAATATGAGGAAGAAAAAGTGGTACGCGACCAATACCGCAACGTGTTCCTGAGCAAGGGACAGCACATCTTTGTGCTGAAAAAACTGGCTTTCGCCGGTAATTCGTGGCGCTCGATAAATCTGTCGCTTACAAAAGAGGACGTGTATATTCCGAGAATGGGTGACGTGAATGGAGACCGCTATGTGGATGTTTCCGACTTGGTACTACTTGCGACTTACGCATTAGGAGAAGAGGTGCCGCCGGAATGGACACCAAGAGTAGCCGACCTGAACGACGACAATATAATCGACGTGAGTGATGTGGTGGTGCTGGCCAACAGGCTCTCGGGCGAATACTATACAGACTAATCCATGAGGGTGAGCGACGTTAGCATTTATCCTATACCAGCCGATGCACAGGCAGAACAAGAATAAACTCATACCGGAGTGCGGCGCCAACCGAGGTGCCGCACTCGGTGTTTTATGGCGAGTGAGACTGAACACCCGCTTGTGTTTTGCGTAGGCTAACGAAGACTGAACGGACACATCCATCTAATCGGGCCGGAAACGAGCCGTAGCACGGCTTAAGCATAAATTGAACCCGATGGTCATCGCCGACACGAAATGGCCGGCAAGGGCCGCTTCTGTGCTTTCTGGGCGGGCATGCGGCGCAGGACCGGATCACCAGCGACGGCCGGGCCTACCGAAGCCACCACCCGGACGACCCATGCCGCCGGGGCCACGTCCGGGTCCACCGCCGGGACCGAAGTTGTCCTCACGCTGCTTGGGCTCCTCGCCCTTCTTGAATGTGGTGAAGCGATATGTGAACGTAATCATACCGTAGCGCGTGAGCGAGTTGTAGGCCACGTCCTCCATATAGTTGGCGTTGACGTTGCGGAAGACCGACTTGCGCTGTCCCAGGATGTCATATACCGAGATGCCGACCGAAGCGTTCTTGTCGCGCAAGAACTGATATGCGAGCGAGCCGTTCCACAGCCACTGCTTGGTGTCGTATCCGGCGGAGTATCCGCTTGTGGCGCTATACGAGAGGTTGGTGCTCACCACCAGACCGAATGGAGCGGTGTAAGTGAGGTTGAAGTTGCCACCATAGGTGTGCACATTGCGATTGCTGGCCGTCATCACAGTGTTGTGAGTGGTCTGGAAGCTGTAGCGCGGCCGCAACTCCACGTCGATCAACCCGTTACGGTAGGCCATACCTGGCGAAAGGTTGATTGAGAACGAGCCGCTGCGGTTATATTGGCCGTTGTTGTAGCCAATGGTTTGGCTATAGTTGGCAAAGGCGTGGCTGGTGAAGTACCATAGTTTGTTGCGCAACGGCAGGCTGAGCATGTTCATGGCTCGCACGTTCCACACGCCGTTGACATTGGCGTAGGTGGTGCGACGTCCGCCGGTGGTCTGGTCGTAGTCGGTGGTGGAGATGATGCTGTTTTGCTCATATCGTCCGTGAATCATAAACATAACGCTGCGTTGCGAGCGCTGGTCGAAGTCGTTGTATCGCAGGCTGACATTGTGGTTGAACGTTGGCTTAAGTTCGGGGTTACCGGTGACGATGTTGAGCGGATTGGACTCGTCGGCCACAGGTTGCAGCTGGGTCAGCGATGGCTGAGTGCTGCGCGAGCGATAGTCAACCGAGAGGCTGCGCGTCTTGCTGAACTTGTAGCGGAATCGCGCGAACGGAGCCAGGCTCCACGTCCAGCGTGCGGGGATGGTGCGGTCGCTATTGAGTTTGTTGTCGCTCTTCGACATCGAGGTCTGCGCCCCCATGCCCACGTCGAGGTTGTACTCTCTGGTCACCTTCTTGAACCCAACGCGGAATTGCTGGTTAAGGAATGTGTTGGCGAACTTGTTGCTAAGCGACTGGTTGAAAGTCTTGGCATTGTCGTCGTCGAGGTCGAATACCTGCTTGTCGGCCGTGCTGTAGCGATAGTTGGCGCTATAGGTGAAATTGATAAACCGTCCGTTCTTCACATCGCCCAGTGGCTCGGTCCATGTGAGCCGGCCCATGAGGCTACTGGTCTTGCGCAGGTTGTCGTTGACGCGATTGATGGGTTGTTCGCGCTCGGCGGGGTCGGTTTTCAGGAAATAAGTGTTGAGCGTGTGCGTGTCGCCGTTCTCGTCCACGTGGTTATATCCCACTCGCACCATGGTGCTGAAGCTACGTCCGGGTCGGCTCTTGAAATTGTGGTTATATATCATGTTGAGGCTGGCCTCGTAGCTCTTGCCATCGTTGTTATAAGAGCTGGTGCTGTTGTTGACCAAGGTTCGGGCGATGTCGCCGGCGCGAGTCTCGCTATCCTCAATCTTGTAGCTGTCGCTGAAATTGAACGAGAATCGGGGGCGAATCTCGAGCGTATTGAACGAGTCGGCCTCCCACTTGATGCGGAAGTCGCCGCGCACGTTGTGTCCCTTGTCGCGCGCCAGAGTGGAAGACTTGTAGTATGACGTGGAGTCTTCGAAGAGGTATTGGCGGTCGCGCTTGTCTTGCGAGTCACGGTCGCTGTGAGAGTACATCACCGAGCCACCGGCGCGGAACTTTTCGCTGTCTTGCGTGCCCACGTTGAAGTTGAGTCCCACGTGCTGTGAGGTGGTGATACCGCGTTCGCCCCCAAATCGCTGGAAGCGTCCCGCCCCACCGTCGGCAAATCCCAGGTTGTTCACATTGTTGGCTCCGCCGAGAATGGTGAATTGGTTGCCGTTATTGAAATAGTTGGCGATGAGGTTGCCGGTGTATCGCTTATTGGTGCCGTATCCACCGTTAACGGTGCCGAACCAGCCGTTGTTCATACCCTTTTTCACCGTGAGGTTGATTACCGTCTCGTCTTCGCCGTCGTCAACACCGGTGAGCCTTGCCAGGTCGCTCTTTCGGTCGATAACCTGCAGTTTGTTCACCATATCGGCCGGTATGTTTTTCGATGCCACAGTGGGGTCGTCGCTAAAGAATTCTTTGCCGTCGAGCAAGATTTTACTCACCTCCTTGCCGTTGGCGGTGATTTTGCCGTCGGTGCCCACGTCCACACCCGGCAGACGCTTGAGCAGGTCTTCAACCACGGCGTTGGTCTGTGTCTTATATGTGTCGGCGTTATATTCTATCGTGTCTTCCTTGACGGTGATAGGCGTCTTGATGCCCACCACCACAGCCTCGTCGAGCAAAACGGTGTTGAGCTTCAAGGGCAGTGTGCCCAGCTTGAGGTGTTGCCCGTCGGACGTGATTTTGGCGCTGACATTAAGGTCCTCGTAACCCACGTAGCTCACTTTCACCACATAGTTGCCGCGGGCCACGCCGTCGAAGCGGAAGGAGCCGTCGTCGCCGGTGGTTCCGCCACGGACGTAGGTGCTGTCCTTGTTGGCGCGAAGCAGTCGCACCGTGGCATCGGTCAGCGCCAGTGTGTCCATATCGTCGATTATCTTGCCGGTGATAATTGCCGCGTCGGCACTCAAGGCGAACGCGGCCATAATGGCAAGGAGCCACACCTTTCTTATTACATTGCGTGTCTCAACGCTAAATTTGTTCATAATATATCGCATAGATAGTTAGAATTTTATGCAAATTTAGGTCCAAAAGCCGAGACGGGCAAAAAAGTTTGACTAATCCACGGCTTTATCGCACCATTCCGCTTTTTTTGACGACAAAAAGCGCCCGAGGTTAAAGTGATTGGGCCGGATTTTAGTTTTTTTCACGATTTAGCGCCAGAATGGCCTCGGCAATAAGGCGGTTGTTGGCCAGGCGTGGGACTTTTCGCTGGCCGCCGAGCTTACCTGTTGAGGCCAGCCAGTCGTCGAACACGCCCCGCCGAGCCGTCACCACCTGCGGCGGCGCCAAAAAGATGTCGCCCGCGCGCTTAGCCTCGTAATCGCTGTTGACCTGCTTGAGTTTGTCGTCGAGTACACGGACGAAAAGAGCCATATCGCTCGGTTCGCGCTCAAACTCGAAAATCCACTGGTGGTGGGCCTTTTGGCCATCGGCCGCGAAGATCGGCGCGGCCGTGTAATTGAGCACCGCCGCGGCAGTGGCTTCGGCCGCCTGCTGCACGGCAAACTCGGCGTTGTGCACCATCAGTTCCTCGCCAAACGCGTTGATGAAACTCTGCGTTCGCCCGGCGATGGTGATTTTGAGCGGTTGCACGCTGTGCACCTTCACGGTGTCGCCTATGCGGTAGCGCCACAGTCCGTTGCAGGCCGTAATCACCAGTTCGTAGGTGCGTCCGGGCTCCACTTCCCATGCCGGGATGGCCGTGGGCTGGTCCTCGTCGCAGTGCTCCACCGGAATGAACTCATAGAAGATGCCCACGTCGAGCAGGAGAAGCATGGCCGTGGTGCTCCAGTCGCTTTGCACGGCGAAGAAGCCCTCGCTGGCGTTGTAGGTGTCGAGGAAGTGCATCCGGCTCATGTCGCAGAAGCTCTCGTATTGCCGGCGGTAGGGTTCAAAGGCTATGCCACCGTGGAAAAACACCTCCAGATTGGGCCACACGTCGTGTATGCACCGCACCCCACGGTACTCCATCACTCCTCGCAACACGGCCAGAAACCAACTGGGTACGCCCGAGAGATTTGTCACATTCTCGGTGGCCGACGCGCGGATAATAGCGGGCAGTTTTTGCTTCCAGTCCTCCATCAGGGCAATCTTTTTGCTTGGCACACGAAACAGATTGACCAGCGGGTTAATGTTCCGGATAAGATTGGCCGAGAGGTCGCCCACCCTTACCCCCGGCGCGAGGTTCAACTCATTGGCGAAACTGCCGCCCAGAATCAAGCCTTTTCCACTCATTATTCGGCTCTTAGGGTTCAGATTCAGATAGTGCGCCACCACATCGGCGCTTCCGCGATAGTGATTTCGACGAAAGGAATCGGCAGTAATGGGGATATATTTGCTCTTTCCCCCGCTTGTGCCACTCGACTGGGCAAAGTTGCGCGTCGTACCGCGCCACAGCACGTCGGCCTCGCCGCGCACCATGCGCATGATGGGCTCGCGCAGGTCCTCGTAGCGATGAAGCGGCACGGTGTGGGCAAAGTGGCGGTAGGTTCTCACGGAAGAGAAGTCGTAGCGCCTCCCGAACTCGGTGAGAGCCGCATGCTCAATGAGCCATACCAGCTGCTCCTGCTGCACGCTGTCGGGGTGGTGAATGTAGCGCACTTGCTCCTCAAGGCGGTCGCGCATGGGCTTGCGCATTAGCGGGGTGAAATCTATCATAAGTCTTGCGTGATAATTATTTGCCAAATTATCAGTCTAAGTGGAACACCTCTTGCAGCGGAACGGTAACCGGCGAATTGTCGGGGTTAACCTCCATGATGTCGGCCATCATGTCCCACCATCGCTGCGTTATGGGGTCAACGTGGGTGGTGTCCTGACTGTTGCCCTCACCTGTAGTCTCCTGGCAGGCAAAGAGGATATTGGTGTCGCGGTCCCAGAAAATGCTGTAGTTACTCACTCCCTGCTCGTGAATCATCGCCACAAGCTCGGGCCAGATAGCCGCGTGGCGCCGCTCGTACTCCTTTTCGCAACCCGGCTTCAGGTACATCTTAAAAGCAAATCGTTTCATAATGTTTCTGTTTTAATTTCGGTTTCTTAACGCCCACTGAAGAGCACATTTGTTCACAAAAATACAAACAATTAACGAGACTGACGACACTTGGGCCACAAATAATCGTTATTTTCGGCGCAGGTTGAGGCTTGTTGATGGAAAAATCACTAAATTTGCAGTACGATGAAGAAATTGTGGCACAACATTCTCTACTACACACTGCGTGGCACGTGGCTGGCACTGTCGCTGTTGCCGTTGTGGCTACACTATGCCTTCGCGGCCGTGATGAGCGTGATTTTAGCTCATGTGTTCCGGTATCGCCGCAAGGTAATCGACAAGAATCTGCGCGCCGCCTACCCCTACAAGAGCGCCGCGGAATTGGCTCACATTCGCAGGCGATTCTATCGCGTGTTCTGCGACTACCTGGTGGAAATGGTGAAGTTCGCCACGATGCGCCGGGCCAACGTTAGCCGCCGCGTGGTGTTTGAGAACGCCGAGATGGTGGAGCAGTTTCTGAGCAATGGTCAGTCGGTGGCCATGTATCTGGGTCACTATGGCAACTGGGAATGGGTGACGTGGGTTCGCCAGCGTGTGAGCGGCGACTACTGGGGTGGGCAAATCTATCACCCGCTGGAAAACGCCGTGGTGGATAGGCTCATGGTGACGGTGCGCGAGCGCATGGGCTCGGCGTGCATCCCTATGAGCGAGACACTGCGGTGGGTAATCAACGCCAAGCGCGACGGCAAGCCATCGTTTATAGGCTATATCAGCGACCAGGTGCCCACCTGGCACAACATCCACCACTGGCTGCGATTTATGAATCAGACCACACCGGTGTTCACCGGTACCGAGCGCATAGCGCGCAAGTTTGGCCAGGCGGTGGTGTATCTGGACGTGCGCTGCGTGAAGCGCGGCTACTACGTGTGTACATTCAGGCTTATCACCGCCGAGCCGCAAAAGATGCGCGAGCACGAAATCACCGACGCCTACTTCGCGATGCTGGAGCAGACCATCAATCGCGCGCCTGAGTACTGGCTCTGGAGTCACAATCGCTGGAAACGCACCCGCGAGGAGTTTAACCGCCGCTACAAGGTGGTGGACGGGCGCGTAGTGGAGCGCGAAGCAGATTAGGTCGTACACGATTGTTTTATTAAAGTACATTAAAATATTTGGTTTTATATCAGCATTTACAAAATAATTATGACTCCCCGCCGGATTCCCCGAGGAAACTCCTGACGAGAATTCTGTGGCCTACACCGGCAAGACCATCTGCGACTATATCGACGCACTTGCCGAAAACGATGGATTGTTCTATATGTTCCAAGCCGATATCACCTACGTGGACGAGGCCCTGTACGAGAACAAGCTCTCGGTGGTATTCGACGACCTGCCGGCGGCTCGGGTGACAATGGACCGCGTGCGCGAGTTCGTGGGCAACCATCCCACCGTGTATATGGGCACCCACACCCCACAGGGATATGAGAATCTGGAGGCCAAGCGTGTGATTGACCTCAACAATCCTGTGCCCACAGTCCTTGCTGAGGTGAACTTCGACAAGCAAGAGGCCAGCGGCAAGTATGTGTGCTCGATATGCGGATATGTGTATGACCCGGCCGAGCATGGCGGTGTCGCTTTCGAGGACTTGCCCGACGACTGGCGCTGCCCACGCTGCAAACAGGGCAAGGAGAGGTTCAACAAGGCTTAACCTCGCTCCTTCGCCGGCAGCACTTTTCATACTACGTTAAAAAGCCACGGCCCTCACATGAGAACCGTGGCTTAATTCTTTGCTTTCGTAAAAAGTCTTGAGCCGGAGATTATCCGTTCACCTTCTTCATGTGAGCGATGAGGTCGAGAACCTTGTTGGAGTAACCAATCTCATTGTCGTACCACGAAACAACCTTTACGAATGTGTCGGTCAGATACACACCGGCGTTGGCATCGAAGATCGAAGTCAGCGGGCAACCCAGGAAGTCGCTGCTCACCACAGCATCCTCAGTGTAACCCAGAACGCCCTTCAGTTCGCCCTCAGCAGCCTCTTTCATTGCTGCGCAGATAGCCTCCTTAGTAGCCGGCTTAGCCAGGTTCACTGTGAGGTCAACAACCGATACGTCCAGAGTGGGAACGCGCATCGAGATGCCGGTCAGCTTACCGTTGAGCTCGGGGATAACTTTACCCACAGCCTTAGCGGCACCTGTCGAAGACGGGATGATGTTGCCGCTTGCTGCACGACCGCCGCGCCAGTCCTTCATCGACGGGCCATCCACAGTCTTCTGAGTGGCAGTAGTAGAGTGCACAGTGGTCATAAGGCCGTTAACGATACCGAACTTGTCGTTCAGAACCTTAGCTATCGGGGCAAGGCAGTTGGTGGTGCAAGAAGCGTTAGAAACGAACTGAGTGCCCTTTACGTAAGTGTTCTCGTTCACGCCGCAAACAAACATCGGAGTAGCGTCCTTCGAAGGAGCCGACATAACCACATACTTGGCACCGGCCTTGATGTGAGCCTCGGCCTTCTCCTGAGTGAGGAACAGACCAGTTGACTCCACTACGTACTCAGCGTCAACCTCGTTCCACTTCAGGTCCTCGGGATTGCGCTCTGCTGAAACGCGGATTTCCTGACCGTTAACTATCAGCTTCGAGTTCTCAACGTCGGCCTCGATAGTGCCGTCGAACTGACCGTGCATAGTGTCATACTTGAGCATGTATGCCAGATAATCCACTGGGCAGAGGTCATTGATACCTACCACCTGAATGTCGTCGCGAGTCTGAGCTGCGCGGAAAACAAAACGACCGATGCGGCCGAAACCGTTAATACCGATTTTAATTTTACCCATTTTTAATTAAAAATTAGTTGTTTAAAAAACTGTTATATAAATCTATTTTCTTATCTTTGCATTAAGGATGCGCACTCACTTGGGTACACATCTTCTTATTCAACTGCAAAATTAATACATTTTTTTTGCATTATGTGTGATTTGGAGCTGAAAAATCAAGAAATATTTCCTTAATTAAGGAAGTTTAATATTTGACTTGCAGATTAATAACACTTAACATTATTTTTTCATTATAAACTCATTAAAAACAATTTTCAATTAACATGGGACTGGTAAAAGAATTTAAGGAATTCGCCCTCAAGGGCAACGTGATGGACATGGCCGTGGGCGTTATCATCGGTGGCGCTTTCGGCAAAATCATCTCTTCGCTTGTTGACGACGTGATTATGCCGCTCGTTAGCGTGCTCACAGGTGGCACCGACTTCAACAAACTGTTCTGCTCGCTCGACGGCAACACCTACGAGTCGCTCGAGAAAGCGCAAGAGGCCGGAGCGGCAGTGCTCACCTACGGCACATTTATCCAGAACGTGCTCGACTTCTTCATCATCGCGCTGTGCATCTTCTTCATGGTTAAGGCTATGAACAAGCTCAACCGCAAGAAAGAGGAAGAGCCCGCACCGGCCGAGCCGTCGAACGAGGAGAAGCTGCTGGGCGAAATCCGCGACCTGCTGGCCAAGAAGTAATCACTACCGGCCAACGGAATTAACCTAACCGAACTATGAGAGCGCGAGTCTGATTAGACTCGCGCTCTCTTTAGGTTTATGCTCGCGTCACACGCTGCCGGTTACTCGGCGGGCACGGCAAACTTCTTGCTGATATAGGCCGTGAGGCCACCGAAGACCACCTTGTAGAAGTCGCCTTGCTGACCCACGCATTTCAGCTTTTGCCCCTTAATCGGGTGCAGGTTCTTGCCGTTGGCATCCTGCAAGGCGGGGCTCTTGAGCGATGCGCCCGAGCGCAGACGCACATCGGTACCAGTGACAATCACCGCGGCCGGAGCGGCAACCTTAGCGGCCGGAGCGGTCACATTCTTGGCTTGCTGCGCGGTGCCCTTAGTGGCAACCGTAGCCTTCTTGCCTGTAGCCGGGCGAGAGAACTGCTTGCTGATATACAGTTCGGTCCCCTTGAACTTAACTTTGTAGAAATCGCCGAAGTCGCCGTAGCACTCCAGCACCGCTCCCTTCTTGGGGTAGATGGGATTGTTATTGGCATCCTTGTAGATAGCACCCTGAAGCGACGGTTGCGTGCGCAGACGCACGTTGGTTCCGGTCACTTCCACATAGTCGGCGGCAGTTGCCACCAGGCCCAGTAACATTGCCACTGCAATCAAAAATAATTTTTTCATAATTCTCAATATTAGTTTATGGGTTTGGTTAATATTTCTTCTTTTTTGCGAATTTGGTCACGCTACTTCTTAGCAGTCACGGCTCGAGTCTCCCAACCGAGCAGGCCATCGTTCTCGCCCTTGATTATCACCGGCATACCCACGTAAGCATACTTCTCCTTTAGCGTGATTATATCCTTATCGAGCAGCCTGATGCAGCCCTCACTGGCCCGACCGGGCACACTGTTCTCGTTGTTGGTGCTGCCGTGGATGCCTATACCCGAATGGCCCGGCGTGAGTAGTCGCAGGAACCAGTGCCCATAGGCCAGGATATTGCCACGGCCATCCTTAAAGTCGTGTTTCCACGTGCTCGCGTCCTGAATATTTGTAATCTTGAACGGCTTCCCTGCCGGTGACTCCGGCGTCTTCATATCGCCCACGCGCTGCTTGTTGCCCTTGTTCTTGCTCAGGCACACGGGGAACTGCGCCAGCAGCACAGTGTCGCCTCCCTGCGGCGAATACACACGCAGATTCAGGTCTTTCTTGCTGATAACGATAAAATCCTTCTTTTTGCTTTCAGCGGTCACTGGCTTAGACTTGGACTTTGCCTTTTGGGAGTTTTGCTTGGTTAAAGCCACTTTAGCCTTTGCTTTCTGTTTCTTAGCCGCATCCATCGGCCCGGGAGCGGCAACACACAGAGCCGCTACAATCAGTAGGGTAACAATTCTTTTTATCATAGTCAGTTTTTTTATTTTTTATAATTTCATATTAAAGTCAGCGTGGGCACGGCCCCCCTCTGGCGACGGCCTCTCAGCCCCACAAGAAGCAAATATACAACATTTTTTCCGCTTTCTCCATATTTACGCCCCACTTTTTCCCAAGGGGAATGTTTTCACGCGAATACATCTCTCACTCCGTTAAGTGGCGTGCCGTCAGAGCCAGCCGGCTTGGCGATACCACTCTATGGCCTCGCGCACACCTTGCTCCAGCGAGTAGCGAGCCTCGAAGCCGAAGTCGCGTTGCGCCTCGTGCACGTCGCAGCGCCAGTTGCGTTGGCGCAAGATGTTGAACTTGTCGGGGTTGAGCGTGCTTGGCTTCAGAGTGACTTTACCCCACCACTCGGCCACCGAGCAAACAATCCTCACCAGCCACAGGGGGCAGATGACGGGCAGCACCAGCCTTTTGCCCAGCTCGCGGGCCACGATGGCGCGGAACTCCTTCTGTGTGTAGCTGCGGTTCTCGCTGATGTAGTATGCTTTGCGCATGGGGCCCACTTCCAGCGAGTTCATTACGGCGCGGGCCAGGTCCTTGACGTAGATAAACGTGAGCATCTGGCGCTTGAAGCCCACGCTGAAGTCGAATCCGCGCTTTATGCACTTCATCATCAGGTAGTAGTCGCGTTCATGGGGGCCATACACGCCGGTGCAGCGGAAGATGGTGTAGGGCATACCCGATTGTGTGCTGAGGTAGGTCTCGGCTTTGAGCTTGGATGTACCGTAGCGAGTGTTGGGATTGGGAATGTCGCCGGGCATGAAAGGCTTGTAATCCACCTCATCGCCGGGGCCCATCACGCTCAGGCTGCTCATGAGCAGGAACACGTCGGGGACGGCTTGGATTTGACGCAACACGTCGGTCAGCTTACGCATGTAGCCATAGTTGATGCGGTCGAAGTCGGCGTAATTTGTGGCCTTGGTGGCCCCCAGGTTGTGCACCACGTAGTCCCAGCGGCCGTGTTCGGCCACATGCGTGGACAGAGTCTGCCGCAGGGCATCCTCGTCGGTGAAGTCCAGTTCTATGAAGTGAATACGCTCGTCGGTGAGAAAAACCCTGCTGGTGGTGGCGCGCACCGCGGCCCACGTCTCAAAGTCGTGCTTGAGGGCCTCTTCCACGAGGTAGCCGCCTATAAAGCCTCCTGCGCCTGTTATAAGTATCTTTTTTGCCATAACGAATTAACGCGTCTGTTTTGTGTCGCGGTGACAAAGTTAATCAATTATTCCCACATGCCACAACAATCGCCGTGGCCAATCGGCGCAAAAAAAGCCTGCGACTCGCAGGTCGCAGGCTTTTATCACAGTGCCCGTGAGGCTCAGCCTCGCGGAGCGGAAACGCATTTCAAGCGATTACCAACCCGGGTTCTGACCGATTTCCTTGTTCAGCTGGAACTGGTCGTTGGGGATGGGGAACAGGTTGTACTTGGTGTCCCACACGCGGTCGGCACCCTTGTTCTTGCAGTTGATGTAGCCATCGGCATCCACATCGATGTCGGTGAGTTTCACGTCGGCGCCGAAGCTGCCCACGTAAGCGCCACGACACTGGTCGGGATACTTCTTGGTGTCGAGCAACTCAAGCTTGTTCCAGCGCAGGAGCGAATAGTAGCGGTCGTTGACGCAGTACATCAGCTCCACGCGGCGCTCGCGGCGCAGCTCCCACAGAAGCGGACTCACGCCCATATTGTTGGCCGGGTCGGCAGCGGGCGAGGTGGTGAGGTGGGGCATACCCACGCGGTCGCGCAGT
This sequence comes from uncultured Bacteroidales bacterium, assembly GCA_902786725.1. Taxonomy (GTDB): domain Bacteria; phylum Bacteroidota; class Bacteroidia; order Bacteroidales; family Muribaculaceae; genus Sodaliphilus. The sequence goes on along the minus strand of CADADP010000018.1, from coordinate 15,647 downwards.
TTGTTGATAGACTTGTCCAGGTCGGCCTGAGTGATGCTACCAAGCTCGGCGCAAGCCTCGGCATAGTTAAGCAGAGTCTGAGCGTACCAGAAGATGGGGGCATCGGTCCAGTTGGCGTTGACCTGACGCAGAGCGTTGTCGCTGGCAAACTTCTCGTTGTCGAACAGCAACACGCCGTAGCCGGTTGACGATGTGGACTGAGCGCCACCGAAGCGAGCGTAGCCACAGCCCGGGAATTGCAGGATGTTGTCAACCTGAGCCGAGAGGCGCGGGTCGCGGTTGGCCAGAACGGCGCTGATGTCGATGTGGTTAGCTGCGCCCAGGCCCGATTTGTCGTCAACGTTGATAATAACGCCCTTGTCGCTCTTGTCAAGCGAAGTCAGAGCCAGAGGCTTGCCGTCCTTGAACAGATACTTGTCGAAGGCGTCTTTCGACATGCCGTGAACCTGAGTGGAACCGCATGTGTAGGAGATGGTCTTGTGACTCATTGAGCCATACACATAGTGCTTGTAAAGAATCATCTCGGGGTTGCCGGCCAGGTTCTCAGAGTCGAAGTTGGCCTTGTAGCTGTCGTTGAGCGCGAATTTGCCCGAAGTCATAATGGCGTTGCAAGCGTTCTTAGCCTCGGTGAGGTAAGTGTTGGCGCGTGAGCTGTTGTTTGCCACATACTTGTTGTAGCAGCCTTCGTACAAGCAGATTTCGGCCTTCATCGAGAGGGCTACATACTTGTTGAAAGCCACGCGCGAGTTCTCGTTGGCTGTGATGTTGTCGCAAGCGTAGTTGAGGTCCTCGAGCACCTTGTCCATCACGTCGTTGCGCGGCTGGCGTTTTCCGTAGAGGATGTCCTCGTCAGAAGAGTCGAGCTCCTTGTCCACCCAGTAGCAGTCGCCGTAGGCGCGCACCAGTTTGTAGTGCTGCCATGCGCGGTAGAGTCGGCCGATGCCCACCCAGTTCTTCTGAGTGTTCTCGCTCATGTCGGAGATGCCCGGCACGGCGTGAATCAGCGTGTTGGCGCGGCGGATTTCAACGTATGGGCTATTCCATGCGGCGGCCGTACCCGGAGCAGCGGTGAATGTCCACGGCTGGATACCGGTAGTTCCCTGGTCGTCGCAGAGATAGTTGAAGTAGAAGTCGCCGGTCTCAGAGCCGTAGCCGGTGAAAGTGTTATAGAAGTAGTTCGCGAAAAGCTGAACGTTGGTCTCGTTAGTGAAGTAGTTCGACTTCGTGAATTGATCGTATGGTTCGGTATCGAGCAGATCGGAGCACGAAGTGAGCAGAAGTCCTGCTGCGAAAAATAATAAAAACTTTTTCATATTCGTTTCGTTATCTTTAAGTGTTATAAATAACTAATCCTCTTATCTTATCGTATAGAATCTTGACACCGAATTAGATATCAATTTGGATACCAAATGAGTAAGTGCGCATCATCGGGTCGATACGTCCCCAAACTCCGTTGCCGAAGCTACCGCTACCGGTGTTGATTTCCGGGTCGATACCGGTTCCGTGGTTGTGGTTAACGAAGTCGAACAGGTTGTCGAACGAAGCGTAGATGCGGATACGGTCAATGTAGGCCTTGCGAGTAAGGTACTGCGGAATGGTGTAACCCACAGTGATGTTCTTCATTCTGAGGTATGCCATGTTCACAAGATACTTGCTCTGAGGATAGAAGTTGAATGTACCGAGATCCAGAATCGAGCTCGATGCGCGTCCGCGGCCTGCGCCACCTGCCCACATGCGCGGGAAGTCGGCGCTCTGGTCGATGCGACCTGCGGCGTAGTCAGCCTCGGTGATGTAGCTGGTCTGGTTGGCGTAGAGAGCGTCGGCGCCACGCATCATAGGCATTACGAATGCCGACTGCGTCCACACGCTGCGCTTGCCCACACCCTGCAGGAACATGTCGATGTCCAGTCCCTTCCAGTTGGCGCCCAAGCGGAGCGAGTACTGGAAGCGCGGAGTGGTGTTGCCGATAACCTTAAGGTCGCCGTGGTTTTCGGGAGTACCGTCACCCCAGTCGATCTTGCCGTCGCCGTTGAGGTCCTTGAACTTGATGTCGCCCGGGCCATACACAAACGTTCCGCTCTCCAGAGCCTTCTGGCTTGCAACGCCGTCCTTGTAAGTGCCGTCGCCGTTAAAGTCGTCGAAGGTGAAGTAGCGGTCGGTCTCGAAGCCCCAGATTTCACCGTAGTTCTTACCGGTGTAGTTCTCATTAATCATGTTGTTGCTGTCCCATGCGGTAACCTTGGTCTTGTAGTCGCTCAGCATGGCGGTAGCGTAAACGTTAACCTGGCCGAAGCGGTGACGCCAGTCGATGGCGATTTCCCAACCGTTGGTGCGCAGAGAACCGGCGTTCTCGAAGGCTGCGGATGCACCCAGCACGCTCGGCATAGCCTTGCCCGGGGCAAGCATGTTCTTGGTGTCGCGGCGGAACCAGTCGAACGAAACGTTCAGCTCGCCGTTGAGGAAACCGAGGTCAATACCGATGTTGGTGGTGCGGATAGTCTCCCATGTGAGCGACTTCGACACCAGCTTGGGAGCGTCAAAGTAGTCGTAGCGCGAAGCGCCTGTGCCCATCCAATATACGGCGTTGGTCTTCTTGGCCATAGTCTCGAGGAACATGTTGGCGCCGATTTCCTGGTTGCCGATTGAACCGTAAGAAGCGCGAATCTTGGCATTGCTGATGCTTCTCTTCAGAGGCTCAAAGAATGCTTCCTCGCTGATGCGGTATCCGATAGATGCCGAGGGGAAGAATGCCCACTGGTCTTTTGAGGGGAACTTGCTCGAGCCGTCGTAACGTCCGTTGAGCTCAATCAGGTAGATGCCCTTGTAGTCATAGTTGATACGTCCGAAGAAACCGGCCGAACCCTGATGAGTGTGATTGTGCGAGTAGCTGTAGTCGCTGTTGGTCAGAGCCAGCTCAGGCATCTTCAGGTCTTGCAGGTCGTGACGCTCGTAGTAGAGATACTCGTATTCTGACTTGTCAACGTTAGCACCGAGCAGAACCTTGAGGTTGTGTGCGTTCTTGAACGCCTTGTTGAACTCAAAGTATCCGTTAAACACGTGGTTCTGATAGTTGCTGCGGTCGGTCTCGATGTAGGTGGTGGTTGACATCACCGACGGGCCCTTCGGAGCCAGACCCCAAGTGTTATAAACCGTTGCGGGCAGACCCACACCCTTGTAATTGGTGTTTCTGCGGATGAATGTGTAGTCGGCGTTGAACGTCAAGCCGTGCGAGAGGTCAATCTTCAAGAAGCCGGTGAGGCGCAGGTTGTTCATCTTGCGCTTGGTTTCACCTGCCTGCTTGCGATAGCCGATGATTGTGCGGGCGTCATATTCCTTGCCGTCTTCGGGGTTCACGAAGTAGCCGTAGGGGCCAAAGAACGAACCCCAGCGCCACAGGTACTGGTAGCCGGCCTTGTTATACTCCTGACGGTTGTGAGGAGCGGTGTAGGTGCGGTCGTTGTAAGAAACGCGAGCACCGAGGAGCAACCAGTCGGTAGCCTGAGTGGACACGTTCACGGTGGCGTTGTAGCGCTTCACCTTGTCGGGCTCAAAATTGAGCAGACCCTGCTTGCGGTTGTAACCGAACGAGATGTAGTAGTTGGTCCTGCCCGAGTTGCCCTGAACGTCGATGTTGTGACTCATCGACGGGGCTGCCTTGTTGAACATGATGTTGCGCACGTCCCAGTCGGCATAGTAGCCATTCTCGTCGTAGTCATCGCCATAAATCATCTCGCGATAACCGGCCTTGGTGTTGCCGTGCTTGGCTACCCAGTTGTTCATTCCGCGCTGGAATTCCTCGCTGTCCATATACATACCAAAGAGCTCACTGGCCAGACCCATACGCGAGTTAACGTCGATAAGGCCTTGCACCTGAGTGGGCACGTTGGGATAGTTGGGCAGAGTGGTTGCCTGGCTCCATGCGAAGTTGTTCTTGTAAGAAATCTTCACGTTGTCCTTAGTCTTGGCTGTCTTGGTGGTGATAAGAACCACACCGAAGGCGGCGCGAGTACCGTAGATCGAAGTGGAAGCCGCATCCTTAAGAACAGAGATTGTCTCGATGTCGTTAGTGTTGAGGTACGACAGGTTGTCGGTGGGCACACCGTCCACCACATAGAGTGGAGTGGAAGTGCCGTTGTTCGACAGCGTACCGATACCACGAATCACGATCGAGGCATCACCGTTGATGTCACCGCTGTTGTTAAGGATGGTGAGGCCCGGAACTGTTCCCTGCAGGGCTTTACCCACGTCGAACTCGCTCTTGGACTCAAGAACCTTGGAAACGTCCACATTGCTCACGGCACCGGTCAGGTTGGCCTTGCGCTGTGTACCGTAACCCACAACCACCACTTCGTCGAGCAGGGCCTTATCCTCGGCGAGGACAACTTTCAGCCCGTCGTTAGCGGCCACGGTCACAGTCTTGTAACCCACAGAAGTGATTTGTAACTTGGCTTTGTTGCCAACTTTCAACGAGAAGGCTCCGTTGACATCGGTAGCCGTGCCACGGATGGTACCAATCTCAGAGATACTGGCGCCGATAACGGGCTCGCCGTTTTCATCGACAATCGTACCTCTAACAATCTTAGTGTTGCCTTGCGACTCCACCACTTGCGGTGCAGGTGCAGCGTTGATAAGCATGCCCCATGCGCCACAACTCAGAATTAGTGCTCCAAAAAGAGCTAACCTTTTCTTCATACGCGATTTTTTAGTTGGTTATACAATTAAGTGAATTATAAATTGTTATTAATGAATTGTTTTGTTTTCAGGGTTGTGAATTTTGTTGTCTTCACGTCCTTACGCTGGCCGTGGAGCAAACGTGCGTCAGTAATAATCTCTTGCTTTCTTGGCGTTTATAGGTCTCATACTTTTAAATCCGAAGGTCTCTAATAATACCGATAAGTGACCACTTTTGTTGAATATTGGTTAAGCCACTTATGGTTTTCGCTTCAAAATTAATATAAATATGCGAAACTTCAAAAAAAATATTAAAAAAGGGTTCACATTTCCTAAAATTTTGGTCGCTTATCTGTCTCTTAAGCGACCTCTCGCCCGCTCAAATAATTTCTTATTGACCCCCAAAGTAAACACTTTTTTAGATTTCAAGCAAGAAAATACAAAAAAAAAATTATTTTTTATATCCGCCGCTACTTTTCGTCGTCAAAAACGCCCGATTCACTGTGAGAAAACAGTGATTTCACCGCCATTCAGCCCATTTAACATTTGCATACACTTTAATGATTTAGATGGTCGCTTATAATACCGATAAGTGACCATCAGGTCGCTTAAGAGACAGATAAGAGACTGATCTTGGCTATAGAACTGAAAACATAACTTTCTTTTTATTAACTACTTAACTAATTAAAAACTACTTAATCACAAAACATTAGCGTATGAAAAAACAATGTGTATTGTTGGCAGCGCTTATTTTTGCGTTCGGGTCACCTGTTGGTTTTTCGCATACCGACAGCGGATTCAGTGCAGTGGCGCAGACCAACGGTGAAAAAGTAACCGGCGTTGTTAAGGACGCTACCGGAGAGCCTATGATAGGCGTATCCGTAAAGGTTAAGGGTACCAACCGCGGAACCGTTACGGATCTCGACGGACGGTACTCTATCAATGCTCCCAAGGGCGCTACCCTTGTGTTCTCTTATGTGGGCTACGACGCTATGGAACTGCCGGCCGCGCAAGCGAGCAACGTGATGTTTGGCGAGAACAAGTCGAATCAACTCGATGAGGTGGTGATTACGGCTGAGTTCGGCGTTAAGCGTATTGCGCGTGCGGTGGGTTCTTCGGCCCAGAATGTGAAAGCTACCGACATCACCGAGTCGGGCCGTACCGACTTCATCTCGGCCCTGCAGGGACGTGTGTCGGGTATGAACGTTATCTCGTCGGGCGGTGCTCCTGGTGCGTCCACCGCTGTGGTGCTGCGTTCGGCCACATCTCTGTCGGGTAACAACCAGCCGCTATATGTGGTGGATGGTATGCCTATGAACAACACCTCGTTCGACCCGTCAAAGGGTCTGGCGGTCGCCGACGATGTGTCGGGCCTCGCAACTCGTTACATGGACTATGCGAGCCGTGGTAACGACTTCAACCCCGAAGACATTGAGAGTATGACAGTGCTTAAGGGCGCCGCGGCAGCCGCTCTTTATGGTAGTGACGCATCTAACGGTGCCATCATCATTACCACTAAGAAAGGACGCAACGGACGCGCCAAGGTGTCTTACAGCAATCAGCTCTCATGGTCCAAGGCTTATGGATGGCCCAAGATTCAGAGCACCTACACCAATGGTGCTTACGGGGCCACCAACTACTATTACACCAATCATTACGGAGGCCTCTACGACGGCAGCATTCCCTACTACGACAATGCCAAGGCAATCCTGCAAACCGGTTTCATGCACAAGCACAACATCTCGGTGGAGGCAGGTAACGAGAAGATGAGTATTCGCGGTAGCGCCTCGTTCTTCAGCCAAGACGGTGTAATCAAGACCACTAACCTGAAACGTACCAACTTCTCGCTGGCCGGCCGCGCCGAGCTCACCAAGTGGTTGCGTTTCGAGGGTAGCATGCAGTATGTGAACCAGAAGAACGACAAGGTGGCTCGTGGTGCCAACGGCCCGCTGGCTCGCGCTTATCGCTGGCCCAATGTGGACGACATGAGCAATTACCTCGCCGAGGACGGACGCCACATGCGCTATCCCAACTACTACACCGACGGCGACCTGCTCAACCCGCTCTTCGGAATGTACAAGAACCTGAACCACGATGAGACCGACCGCTTCATCAGCGCGTTCTCTCTCAACTTTACCCCCATTGAGCACGTGTATGTTCGCGCACAGTTCGGTTTCGACGTTTCCACCTCTACCTATGAGAACGGAACTCACCCCTACTACCGCACCTACAACCTCACTTCCAACGACGCCAACAACTCCGGCGCATACAGCATCGTGAAGTATAACAACAGCGACCCCACGATGAACATCCTGGCCGGATACAACAACGTGTTCTGCAACGAGAAGTTCTCGTTTGGCGTGCAAGTGGGTTACCACCAGTATGAGAAGGGCGTGACAAGCCTCGCTTCTTACGGAAGCAACTTCCAGGTGCTCGAGGATATGTACTCAATCAACAACTGTACGCCCTCTACGGTGGTGAGCAAGAAGCGCTCCACCAAGCGTCGTCTGCAGGCTATCTCGGGACAAGTGGAGTTCGGCTACAACAACATGGCCTTCCTCACCGCCCGTTTCCGTAACGACTGGTCTTCGACTCTGCCCGTCAACAACCGCTCTTTCTTCTACCCCGCTGTGGAGGCATCGTGGGTGGTTACCGAGCTTCAGGGCCTGAAGAACCTCAACTGGCTCAACTACCTCAAGGTTCGCGGAGCTATAGCCCAGGTAGGTAAGGATGCCGCTCCGCTTTCGATTAATCCCGAGCTGGAGCCGACCGGCCTCACAGGTGGCGGCTTCAAGTATGGATACACAGGACCGAACCCCAACCTGAAACCGGAGATGACCACATCTTATGAGGTGGGTCTCGAGGCTCGCCTGTGGAACAACCGCATCAACGCCGACTTCACATGGTTCAAGACTCACAACGAGAACCAGATTGTGGAGAACTTCCGCATGTCCTACGGAACCGGATTCGTGCTCAACACGCTCAACGTGGGTACGTTTGACACCTGGGGATGGGAAGCACACGTGGATGTGGATGCCGTTAAGACTCGCGACCTCACTTGGAACATCGGTGTGAACCTGTCGCACACAAGCAGCAAGATGACCGACTTGCCCGAGGCTGTGACCGAGTACTACAACCCCTACACTTGGAACTATGGTAACGTGCGTACCGGTACGGCTGTTGGATATCCCATCACCACGTTCTCGGCTCTGGCCGTGGAGCGCAACGATGCCGGACAAATCCTTATTAACCCCACCACCGGTCTGCCAATCATCGGCTCCGAATGGAAGGTTATCGGCGACCGTGAGCCTAAGCTCCGCTTTGGTATCACCACCGCGCTGCGCTACAAGAACTGGCGCCTGACCGCTATGTTCCAGGGACGTATGCACGCCACTGTGTATAACGCCACAATGCGCGAGATGATGGCACGTGGATTCAGCCAGCAATCGGTTGACCTGCGTATCAACAACGGCAGCTACGTGTTCAACGGAGTCCTAAAAGACGGATGGGAGAACACCGCCACTCCGCACCAGAACACTATCGCAGTCAACTGGGCTCACTATGGCGGCACAGCTCTCTACAATGCCGACCATGAGTCGTGGGTTCAGAATAAAATCAACTATCTGCGTTGCCAAGAGATACGTCTGGCCTACATCGTTCCCGACGCGTGGCTGCAGAAGGTTACCCGTGGCGTGATTCAGAATGCAAGCATTTATGTATCGGGCAACGACCTCTTCACTATTACTAACTACACAGGTATCGACGTGGCCGGCAACACTATGAGTGCCGCAGCCGGTGGAACCGGTGGTGAGGGCTACGACTACTGGTCACTGCCCAGCCCACGTACTTACTCGTTTGGTTTGAGCGTAACATTCTAATTCTAATCCATTAAGAAAGGACAATAAGATGAAAAAACATTCTATATTATTAGTGCTTCTGTCGGTAATCATGGCTTTCGCAACCACCAGTTGCAACGATTACCTCGACGTGAACAAGAATGGTGATGCTCCCGATAACGTTGAGGCCTACCTGTACCTCTCAGGCATCCAGCAGGCTTATTTCGGAATCTACTGGGACATCCGTGCTACAGGTCCCCTGACTCAGATGATGGGTACCAGCAGCTATGCTAACTATGCCTCCCACTATTATTCTGCGGCAAGCGATGCCGCGGGCGAGTCGTGGCGTATGGTTTACTGGAATCAGGGTATGAACCTTGAGAACCTCATCAATCAGTCGATGGAGGCCGAAAACTGGCATCTGGCCGGTATAGGCTACGCCATGAAGGCTTTCTCTTGGGACTTTATGACCAAGGAGAACGGCGAGGTTATCCTCACCGACGCTTTTGTGCCTAACCAGCTCACACACTCCTACAACTATCAGGACGAGGTATATCAGCAAATTCGCGACTGGGCCGACAAGGCCATAGAACTGCTGCAGCGCGACGACGCCACCAACTATGCCACCAAGATTAGCGGCAACGACTGGATCTACGGCGGCGACATCAGCAAGTGGATTAAGTTCGCCTACACAGTGAAGGCTCGTAACCTGGCCTCGCTTAGCAATAAGCGCGACTTCAAGGAGAAGTATTACAAGGAGTTCAAGGAGTCGGTTCAGAAGGGCTTCGCAAGCCCCGATGACGACGCCGCGGTGAAACTGTGGGGCGGAAGCGCCGATGCTGCCGAGAGTGCTTACAACAACTTCTGGGGGCCGTATCGCGGCAACCTGAACAATGTTTACTGGCAGCACGACTGGGCTGTGCAGGTGATGACCGGTACTGTGCCCGAATATGATGCCGATGGCAACAAGGAGACCATCGAGAATCCGGCTCACAAGAACTATCCTTACAAGCTGGCCACTACGCAAATCGTTTGCGACACCACTCGCGAACTGGGCCACTTCGACCCGCGCGCGCTGGTGAAACTGGCTACTGAGGACGGTAATGACGTGGCTATGCTCGACGACCGCGAGCTACTGCGCAACTTCACATTCGTGGGCTCGGGCTTCACCGCCGCCGGTGGCCCTGTGGCTACCGCGCCCATGTACTGGGGACGCCGCGAGGCCGCCACGAGCGCTAAGGACGGCGCCGGACGCTGGCTCTATCGCGACGACGCTCCCTACGTCCTGGCTACTTACGCCGAACTGATGTTCGACCTGGCCGAGATTGAGTTCAAGTATGGCTCCAAGGCCGACGCTCTGGCTGCTTTCAAGGCCGCCGTCGCCGCCGACATGACGTTTACCGAGCGTTATATGGTGCCCGGCACACTCAATGAGGTGAGCAAGAAGATGTATCACGCCGGCGACAAGCTCAGCGTGGCCACATTCGACAAGATCGCCCAGGAGTATCTGGCCGGACCGTATGTGGGTGGACTCACCACCGGAACCCTCACGCTGTCTCACATCATGATGCAGAAGTTTGTCCACCTCTATCCTTGGGGCGCGCCTGAGGCATGGGTTGACCAGCGCAAGTACTTCTATGATGTGGAATACACCGGCGACTATCCCGGTACAGGCAACGGATGGGACCTGTCGAAGGTTGACCAGAAGAAGGATTCCGACCCCACTAAGGTCTTCAAGGGATTCTATCTTGCTCCGGCTCAGGTTCAGGGACGTAAGGGTACTTATAACAAGGATAACAACGGTTCGCCGTGCTTCCGCCTGCGTCCGCGCTACAACTCTGAGTACATGTGGAATAAGCCCAGCCTTGAGCAACTGAAACCTATCCCCGGCACAGCCGACAACTATCAGTGCTCAATTCCTTGGTTCGCTTATCCGGGCGACCAACCTAAGAACTAAATCTACACACGTATTTATCACATCTTAAAATTAAAACTACGATGAAATATATTAAATATTTGACATTGGTTCTGTTCGTGGGTTTGTTTGCCGCTTGCAGCGACAAGGATGTGACCTACGATATGACCCAGGCTAACCCGGAGACTCACGCCTATATCCAGATTGAGCATCTGGCCCCAATCCCCAATACCGCGGCCAACTATGCTTATCAGGTGGATATCAACGGGTATGAATATCAGAACGACCTCTCGGCCGTGTTGCTCACACGTAACGCGATACCAAGCGGAGGAACTAACCTGTTCTTCTCTGTTCCGGCCGGCTCGGTAGAGGTTAAGCTCCACGGCATTGAAAACATCCTCTTTGAGCGCGATAACAATGGCGTTTTCTATGTGAACCGCTACTATGAGAAAATAGCGGTCAAGCCGGGCGACAAGGTTTACTTTGTGGCCGGTGACAAGATGACCTACAATGGCAAAACGCTCCAGGGTGAACAAGTCTATGAGGACGGTATGGCCGCCGAAATAGTGGGCAAGGGCGTGCGCGACGAGAAGCTGAATCAGCTCACTCGCATTGTCAAGGAGCCCTACTATGTGGGAACCACCCAAGATTTGAAGGGTAATCCCGTGAGTCTGGAGCCGGGCAAGCAGTATCGCCTCGTAATCTACGACATGAGCAAGGGCTTGCTCGTGTGCGAGCAGGGCGATATCCCCACTATCAAGGACGCAACAATTAAGTGGGATTCGGGCCGCGACGACGTTGACGGCGAGTTCACCGAAATAATCGGTGAGGGCGCCAACCATCGCTTCTATAACTTCGTGTGGGAAACTTCCACTCAGCCTGCCACCTTCAAGCTGCAAGCTTACTTCAAGAATCAGCTCACCGAGGGCGACAATGCCGGCGCATTCGACATTCCATGCGGAAAACCGTTCGGATTTGGCGAGGATAGCGGCTGGGCCACCATCCCCATGAAGAAGAGCATCTATAACTCCAGTGGCTACGCGCGCATGGACTTCAAGCTCAAGAAGATTGGTCCTAACGGCGAAGACCTGGGTTGGTTCCAGTATAAGAGCTCTAACACAGCCGCTCCCAAGGACTACACCGACTACTGGACCACCTACGTGGGCCGCGCGTACATCTACTTCATGCACGGCATCGTGGCCCATGAGGGTATAGCAGCCGTGGGTAATCAGCGCTGGACCGCTCAGTAATTGCTCTTAGCGAATAACACAAGGATTAATACAGTAAGGCGACCTGCGGCGGCGGGCCGCCTTACTACACTAATTAATCGTGCTAAAATCACCGCAAATTTGCGGTAATTGGTTATTATCGCTATCTTTGCAGTGCCGTTTCGGCCAAGCGGGGCGGAAGGCATTATTAGTTTTAACAAACAAATCTTGAAACGATGGCAGAGAATTTTGAAATGGTGGCAAAGACCTTCTTTGGACTCGAAGGTGTTCTGGCACAGGAACTCACGGCGCTGGGGGCGCAAGATGTGAAAGAGGGACGGCGCATGGTCTCGTTCACAGGGGATAACGAGATGATGTATCGCGCGAATTTCTGTTGCAGAACAGCGCTTAGGATTCTAAAGCCGTTCTGCGTGTTCAAGTCCACGTCGGCCGATGACCTCTACGATAAGGTACGCACCTGTGTCCACTGGGAAGACTTTCTCACGCCCGACACCACTTTCGCCATCGATGCCACTGTGTATAGCGATATATTTCGCCACTCGCAGTTCGTCACCTACCGCGTGAAAGACGCTATCGCCGACTATTTTATGGACAAGTACGGAAAGCGGCCTTCGATTCGCATCAAGTCGCCCGACTTGCAAATCAACGTCCACATCGCCGAGGATCAGGTCACGCTCTCGCTCGACTCGAGCGGTGAGCCGCTCTTTAAGCGTGGATGGCGTGCGGCGCAGACCGACGCGCCCATCAACGAGGTCTTGGCCGCCGGCATACTGATGATGGCCGGCTGGGACGGTAGCCAGAAGTGCCTGGTGGATCCCATGTGCGGCTCGGGTACATTCCTGGTGGAGGCCGCCCTGATAGCCACCGGCACCCCTCCGGGCCTGTATCGCGAGCATTTCGCGTTCCAGAACTGGCGCGATTACGATGCCGACCTCTTTGCCGAGATTTACAACGACGACAGCATGGAGCGTGAGTTCACAGGCACCATCTACGGCTACGACGTGCTGGGAAAAGCCATCGCGATAAGCCGCGAAAACGTGAAAAAAGCACGTCTCGACAAGTATATCAAGCTGGAACGAATGGATATCGCCGACATTGAGGCGGCTCCGGAATCGGGCGGAATACTGGTCACTAACCCTCCCTACGGGCAACGGCTGGTGGTGGACGGTCTGTGGGATCTGTATGCCACGCTGGGAACGAAACTTAAGCACGTGTTCCAGGGCTACGATGCGTGGGTGATAGGCTACGACAGCGACACGCTGAGCAAGATTGGGCTTCACCCCAGTGGGAAAACACCGCTTCACAACGGCTCGCTGGAGTGTGAACTGCGCCATTATCAAATTTTTAGTGGAACTTATGCCAGCTACCGTGCCGAGCAGCGCGCCGAGGGTAAGATGGTGAAAGGGGAGAAGCCGGAACGCAAGCAGCCCGAGGCTCGCGGTGAGAAACCGCGCAGTCGGAGGCCGGGACGCGAGCGCGACGATGCCGAGCGAGGGCAGCAACGCAAATTCGGCTGGAGTAGGCGCGATGGTGGTGAGCGCGGTGGTCGTCCTTTTGGCCGCAAGGAGTTTGACCGTGGTCAGCAGCGCCATGCGGCCAATGATGGCGGTGGAGTCGTTACCGATGAGCAGGGACGCCAGCACAGCGACGAGTTCGACAAGCGTGTGGTGCGTTTCCGCCAACCACGGCTCGGGGCCGACAAGGAGCGTCCCATAATCCATGGCCGTCGCCAGTCGTGGAAGCGCAAGGACCTGCCGGAGGAGCAGTAAATCACAGTTTTATGGAATAGACGGCGGCGATGAATCACGACGGGATAAATGATTTCTACAACGGCAAGTTGTTTCTGTTGCTCACTGTGCCGGTGTTTGCCGCGCTATCTTTTGTGGCGTGGAGGATGGGCCACTTCGAGCCGATGGGCACGCGAGGAGGCTTCCTCTTTGGTGGGCTTCAGTCACTCTTGACCAGTGGGCCTCAGTCGATTGTCGCATCGGTTGCGGTGAATGTGGGCGCGGCTTTGATGCTGCACTTGCTCAACAAAGTGTTTACATTCGTAAGAACCTACACTTTTATCGCGGCATCCTCGTTTCTGGTGCTTCAGGGCGCCATGCCTGTCGTGAGCGCCAATTATTATTCGGGTAGCGCCATGTGTATGGCCACGTTGCTGCTGGCGTTCATCCTTTTTGGCTCTTATCAGCAGTCGGGCAATTCTCAGAGGAGCATTTACTTGATATTCACATTGCTGGCCGCGTGCTGCACGTTTATGTACTCGGCGGTGGTCCTGATTGTGGCCTTTGCTATAGGTTTCGCGCAAATGCGAGCCATGAATCTGAGGGGCTTTCTTGCTCTTCTGATGGGACTCGCCACACCGTTCTGGATTCTGCTTGGGCTGGGCGTGGTGGATGTGGGCAGTTTCCGCCTGCCCGAATTTGTGCGATTACAGAACATTCTCGATATTCCGCAGGCGCCTGTGGTGATATTCAGCATTGTGGGTGTGGCGCTGCTCACGCTCGTGCTTACGGTGGTGAATCTGCTCACCATATTCAACTATCGGTTGCAGACGCGTGTATATAACGCGTTTTTTACCACCCTGGCTACTCTGTCGGTGATAATGATGGTGGTGGATTTCAATAACATATTAATCTATGTGCCCATGCTGAACATGTGCCTCGCTATTCAGGTGGCTCATGTGTTTACCATATCCAAGTTCGCTAAGAAGCATTTCATCTTTTCGGCCGGCCTGGTGGTGGCAGCGGTGGTATATGTAGCCAACTTCTTGCTATGAAGATAATAGTGGAGCAAAACATACCGTTCTTCGATGGATTGTTCACGCAGTATGCCACGGTGGAACGATTGCCGAGCGACGCGATAGACCGCGCTGCTGTGGCCGATGCCGACGCGCTGGTGGTGCGCACGCGCACACGTTGTGACCGCAGTCTGCTGCAAGGCAGTGCGGTGCGTTTCATAGGCACAGCCACAATCGGGACCGACCACATCGACGCTGACTACTGCCGTTATGCGGGAATCACTGTGGTCAACGCGCCGGGGTGCAACGCGCCGGCGGTGGCGCAGTGGGTGATGGCGTCGGTGGGTGGCTGGCTCCGGTACCGTGGATTGCCGGCCCGCGGGCGCGGGCTGGCGATGGGCATTGTGGGCGTGGGGCACGTTGGGTCAATCGTTGAGCGCTGGGCGCGTCAGTTGGGTTTCAATGTATTAGTTAGCGACCCGCCAAAGGGCATTCACACACCACTTTCGCAACTCGCGCGCGAATGCGATATTATCACGTTTCACACGCCGCTCACGCGCGACGGACTGTATCCCACATTCCACATGTGTGACAATGAGATCGTTAGCCTGCTTAATGGCAATGGCGGCGCTGGAAAGTTGATTATGAACGCGGCGCGGGGTGGCGTTACCGACACCCGTGCGTTGCTCGGCTTTAACGGAGATTTGGCCATCGATTGCTGGGAAGGCGAGCCTGATTTGAATCGCGACTTGCTTGCCAGGGCTTTTGTGGCCACACCTCACATCGCCGGATATTCTCTCGAGGGGAAGCGGCGCGCCTCGGCCATGATAGCTACTGAGCTGGCTCGCTACTTCGGAGTGAGCGAAACGGTGGAAATGCCCCTGGCTTCCATCACAGGTGCCGAGCATGTGACTTTTGAAAAAATTATGTCGAGTTACGACCCGGCGACCGATACCTTAAATCTTAAGAACCATCCCGAAAAATTTGAGTTTTTACGAAATCACTACTCACATCGCGCCGAAGTGAGGTAGAATAGTGAATTTTGCTATTTGGTTGCATATTAGAGTCTTATGGAATTTCTCCGGGGCAACTTGAAAAAAAGTTGAAAAAAAGTTGTTGAAAAATTTGGTTTGTATTGGTAAAAGGCAGTAACTTTGCACCGCTTTTCGAGATAAGTGAAACGATTTCGAGGGGCTCGACAAGAGGTCATTGAAATGATTGCAATGTCAAGGACAAGACAAGACAGCGAGAGA
>CADADP010000017.1 GCA_902786725.1 uncultured Bacteroidales bacterium | reverse complement strand
TTTGCCGTCACAGCTCGGTCTTTACCTCATGAGAATCGAGTGTACAGACAAAACAAAGAAAAAACAGCCGCCTGAAAAATATCCCATTCTCAGGCGGTTAATTTGCAAAGAGGGTGAGCCATAACTGAATTATGACACACCCTCTTTGAATTTCCGTAGCGACTCATGAGCCGCATGGCTCACAAGCCCTGATTGGCGTTATCTCATCTGCTTCACGGTCTCGGTGGTGCCGTCGGCATAGGTGGTCACCACTATGTTCACGCCACTGAACGGCTCATCGCTTGCCATTCCGGCCACATTGTAGTAGGTCACCTTCACCGGCGTGCGGGCCACTGTGAGGTCGTCCACTCCTGTGAGCACATCCTGCACACTGATGAGCTGCGCGCGCAAGTTTGTGTAAGCGTTCTCATCGCCCGCTCCTATGCGGCGGCGCGGCGCTCCGCTCCACGGCTCGTTCAACTCGATGCAAGCGCGCACCTTCAGGTACTGCTTAGTGGTGTTGGTCAGGTTCACGTGGTCGGTCTTAAGCACCAATCGGCGACCCTGCTGAGTGCTGTAGCCGCGAAGTGTGGCCACATCACCTTCGAAGAACAGGTAGCCCACAAGGTCCACCACTTGCCCTGCGACTGGCAGTTCATCCCATTCCACCGGAATGTTATTGAAGTCGTTGCCCAAGTAGAGGGTGGAGATGGTGAAATCCACAGTCTCCTCGCTGGTCTTGGCACCGGCCAGTTCAAATTCAGGTGCCGTGGTGCTACCGTTGAACTCGCCATCCACGTTGGTTATCACTTGATTAGTTGTGAGCGACTTGGTGCTGTGGATAGGAATCCAGTCGGTTCCGTTGGTGGCGTAATACAGGCTCGACTCGGGCACCGAAGCCACAATGGCCAGATTGTCGGTCACCGAATAGTCGCCGAGTTCGCTATCGAGCACTTGGGCCAACGTGTTTCCGCCGGCATTCAGAGTCACCTCTTCGGTGTTGCTCAGCTCGCTTGTAGTGCCGTCGGCGTAGTTGGCCTTCACATAGAAGGTGTAAGTGGCACCGGCAGTCAGTTCCATCACGGAATATTCCTTATCGGTGATTCCGGTCACAGTGAGGCCGTCGGTAGAGTCGGCGCTACCGCTCTCGGCCGGCAAGCGGCGCGGCGCGGCGTTTACCTCGCTACTCACATCGCCCAAATATACCTGAACGTTGTAGAGATAGAATCGTTTACTCTTGGCGGTTCCCTCAAACGTAATCGTCTGATTGGCCGCCGCCGTGCAGTTCAGCACCAGCACGTAGGTCCTTGCGTCGCTGGCAAGCGACTGCGTGAGCGAGTTGTTGTCGCCCGAGCTAAGAACCACCGAACTTTTATCGCTTCCATAATACTTACCAATGAACTTAACTGTTACCTTGCCATTTGAGTTGCTCAGGTCAAGCGGCGGTGTGGTAAGGGTACCCGCATAATTGCCTGAGCCCAACTTCAGGCTATATCCGGTGCCGTGATACACAGCATATCCGGTCCAGCCGGCGACATCGGTATAATCGTTAAGTTCATTATTATTCCCTATATCTCTTGTGCCATCCGTTGTTATAATAGTCGATTCCTTGCCGAACGTTTCGCTCAGTATCGGAGTCAGCACATCGGGCTCATCAGGCACTTTGTTCACATAGAGTGTGTAGTCGGTTACCGCGGCGGCGTTGGTAGCGTCGGTCCACAAGGCCTTGAACGAGGACATGCCCACGTTAGCGGCCGGTTGCATTTGCGGTACCGATTTCTGATACACAGCCGAGCCCGTGAGCGACACCTCCACGTTGGCGGCAATTTCACTGCTGCTCAGTGTCACAGTGCCACTGTGATTTCCGGCCGCGGTGGGCTCATAGGTCACCGTAATGGTGGCGCCATTGGCCTCGGCAGCCGTCAAGGTCGCCGGCGACACGCTGAAGCCCTCGCCGGTCACACCCACGTTCACGCTCTGCGTCAAGTTGGCCGCGGTCACGGTCAGCGTCTGCGTAGCGGTACCGCCCACATTGGTCTGCGCGAACTCAAGTGAACTTGCGCTGACGCTTATGCGCGGGTCGCTACTCTCTTCCAGCGTCACATGCTTGGTTTCGGTCCAGTCGCTCTGACTGTCGTCGGCATAAACAGCTTTGACCTTGAAGTCATAAGTGGCTCCGGCTGTCAGCCCGGTCACGGTATAACTCTTCTCAGTGATTCCGGTCACTGTTAGGCCTTCATTATCGGCATCACCCTGAGGATTAGGTGTCCTTCGAGGTGCGCCGGCAGCAGTACCTTCCCAGGTGAAGGTGATGCTGTTAAGGTACATCGCTCCACCATCCGAGCGGACTCCCACAAAAGCATAATCACCTGATATCTCAAGTTCCGTGCTCGTTCCATTAACAATGGTTCCAAGCAGAGTGCCCTGAGTCTTAGAACTATAAAGGTCGGTCGCCGCGGAATAAGCCGAGTTTTTCCCATACACGTTAAGAGTTCGGCCATTCACAGTATTGCTTTCCCAAGCAACCGTCACTTTACGTATTTTACCTCCCGAAGCGGTGGTTACAATACCGGAGTTGCTGTTATTGCTTCTCAACTGGATGGTATTATTCAAGCCGGCGCTATTTCCGGCATACACCGCGCTTGAATTCACGCTCTTGTTCGACCATGTACCATAATCCTTTCCTTCAGCGACTCCGGTCACAGAGCGCGTCAGCTCATCGGATATCTCGGTCACCTCGGGTTGCTTGTTCACGTAGAGCGTATAACTCGACACGTTCGATGCCGGAGTGGTGGTGTCGGTCCACGAAGCGGTGAACTGAGTGGAACCCACGTTGCTTGCCTCGTTCAGATTGAGCGTGCCTTTGGCCAGCGTGGCCGTTCCGGTCAGCGCCACGGTCTTGCTCTCGGCACCGCTGCTGCTCACCGTGATGGTGGCCGTGTGGTTACCGGCCGCAGTTGGGGTATAAGTCACGGTCACTGTGGCGCCGTTCGCATCGGCCGCCGCTATAGTGGCCGGACTCACGCTGAACATCGCGGCTCCTTCACCGGTCACTTCCACACTCACATCGCCGGTCAGGTTCTGACCGATCACGGTGAATGTCTTGCTGTCGGTGGTGTTGTTGGTGGCCGTAAACGCGAGCGCGGTCTGGCTCAGCGTCAATTTGGGATTAGCCGACTCAAGCAGGGTTACGCTCTCCAAATTGCTCCAAGAGCTTTCGGCAGCCGAGGCGCGGGCGGTGTAAATGGCCTTAACCTTGAAGTCGTAGGTGGCTCCGGCTGTCAGTCCGGTCACGTTATAGGTCTTGGCCGTAATGCCCGTCACGGTGAGGCCATCGTCGTCGGCATCACCGGTTTCGCTCGCCTTAGCGGGCGCGTTGCCGCTCACCGCCGTCCTGCGATAGAGCTGAGGCAGGCGCATGGACTTGGACGTATTGCTGGTATAATTCAGGAATCGCGGACTGGTGGCATTGTAGAGAATGCGACCATAAGGGGCGAATTCAATAGTGGCATCACCGCCGACAATCGACACCGTTGCCGCCGTTCCGGTCTCATCGGTAGTCATTTTCTTGGCCACATCTGTTTTCAAGTACTCGCCGTTGAGACTCGACAGGAATTTCCATCCGTCTCCGCTCGCGCTGATTGTGAACACGTTCACATCGTCGCCCGGAACTATTTGGCCATTGGAGATATTCACTGCCACCGACGACATATAATTGTTGCTCCCGAACCCGCCGGCCGCCGTCTGGGCGGTCTCGTCCACGAATATCACCTGGTCGCCCTGCGCGAGTGTACCGGCATCGGTCACCTTGGTATAGACGTATCCGCTTATTTCGGGTTGCTTGTTCACATAGAGGGTGTAACTCTCCACTGCCTCGTCAGGTGTGTTATCGGTCCACGTGGCCGTGAAACCCGACGCGGTCACAGCCGATGCCGTCTGCATCACCGGCGTAGAAGTGGCGATTGGGGCCAGAGTGGCCGTTCCGGTCAGCGTCACGGTCACCGGGTCGGCTCCTGTACTGGTAAGGGTCAGCGTGGCTGTGTGAGTACCTGCCGCATTGGGCTGATACGTGATTGTGAGCGCTGCCTCGCCCTCACCGCTACTGTCGCGAGTGATTGTCTCCGGGCAGGAGAACATAGCGGAATTTGCTCCGGTTATGTTAGCCGTAATGTCTGCGGTAAGGTCTTCGTAGAGCACGGTCACATCCACTGTGCCTTGCTGGCCTACATAGGCCGACACCGCTGCGGTTTCGTCGGCGAGTATCATCGGTGTGTGCAGGCTTGCATCGTATGTGGTGGTCACCGACTTCACAGTGCTCCAGTTGCCGGTTGAGTGCTCACTGTCGGTGGTGGCGGGGACGGCACGCACCTTGAACGCGTAAGTGGTGTTGTCCTTCAAGCCGGTAACAGTGTAGCTCGTTGCCGTGATGCCCGTGATGGTCTGGCTGGTGGCGGCCGCCTTACGCGGAGCCGAGGCCGAATCGCTCAACTTATAAAGTTGAATGGCTTTCTGAGACGTATATGACGACGACTTATAGTAACGGAAACGATTCTCATTATTTGTGCTGTTATAGCGCAGATAAGCACCTCCTTTACCCTTAATTGTGGCATTGCCACTATCATCGAAAGTAATAGTGTTGGTGTATTTCGTTGAAGTACTAGAGCTCAGAGCGTTGGAATTTGCATCATTTCCAATGTAATAGCCACTTGCACTCTTCAGCGTTTTGGCTGTAGCATCAGCATCATAGGTAAACTTCGCCGCATTGGTTGTGGAGTTGGCCTCGATGGCTCCGTTGTCAATGGTCACGCTGATATAGTTATTCTTTGCGTCGAGCGTAGTTAGACCTCCATTAAATGCCTTGCTGTCACCTTCGTACACTATCAGATAGTCGCCACTGGTGAGCTCTCCGGCCGATGTCACTTTCACGTATTGCGAGCCACCGGTGGTGCCACCTCCGCCCGTGCCGCCACCGCCGGTGCCGGTGCCGGTGGGGTCGATTTGCAACTCATACGAGCCGGCGTTGGCAACGGCCGACCAACTGGCTGTGAATCTGTCGGTTCCTGGCGCTGTGGCCTCGTTAAGCGTGGGGGTGCCCAGCGGTGTGGTGGTCCCCTTCATATACCAGAACGATACCGTTTTGTCGCTATTGAGGTAAATCTCGGTGAGTGGTTTACCCATATATCCCGCGCTGCCGGTTACGCTACCGCTGCTGGTCATATTCAGCGTAGCGGCCGGCGTGGTCTCGTCGGTCAGGGCGTGATTGGTCTCGCCGAATAGGTCTTTGGTCTCGTTGCTTTCCGAGAGCTTGTTGTCGGCCGGAATTATGGTGAACAGCTGCACCGCTTCGTTATTAGGCGTGTTAGCGGTCCATCGGCTTGCAACGTAGGTTACGTGAAGCACCATCATACCCTCATCTTTTATGTAAGCGTCCCAGCCTTGCTTGGCCCTATTCTCCAGCAAGTAGTACTCGTTGCTATTGAGCGGGCTCGTCACTTTCACGGCCATGTCGTTGCCGTTATTGAACACGGGCAGTGTGTAGTTGGTGTTCTCCTGCGGAGTGGTGGGTGTGAGCCAGCCCATAAAGTTCTTCTCGTAGCTGTTGTAACCCACGGGGGTGTAGCCATCATCGTTGTAACTACCGCCACACATTATGTCCCAGTTACCCATACCATAGTAACCATTGTCGTAGGTGGTTTCGTAGAAGTCGGGCAAACCCATGCAGTGCCCGTATTCGTGGCAGAATGTTCCCACACCGTCGATTTTTGTGGCACTGGTTCCGTTAAGTTCGTTGAACACGGCAAACTTGTCGATTTTCTTCCCGTTGCGCGTGCGTGCACCGGTTCCGTCGCCATAGGATTTGCCCGATGCCAGATTCCACTGGCATGGCCAGATTTGCTCATCGACGCTCGTCTGTGCCTCGCCTCCGCCGGCATACACCACGATACACACATCGGCCTCACCGTCGCTGTCGTTGTCGTAGTTGGCCCAGTTAATGGCGCTACCGGCCACATCGATGGCTTCACCCACCATCTTAGCGACGCCCACGTCGTTGCCGTCGCTGTCGTTGCCACCATAAGTGGAACGATTGCCACTTAGCGTGTAGGGGCCATAGACGTCGAACTGCGGGGTGTATTGCCCGTTGCTCTGGTCCTTGAAGTACTTGTAGGCACTCTTCGACGTGGTGGACGTGTACTGAGTCTCGAACGTTGACTTGGAGTTGACGAAACTCACATCCTTGTACTGCACCAAGATAATGGGAATCTTAGGCGAACCAGTCTGGGGCACCTGCGGATTTCCGGCCGCTTTTCTGCGTCCCGACGCGGCGCGCGTCTTCGCACGTCCCGACTTGGCAATAATGGCATCAGCTGTCATCGCATCCTGGTTTTGCTCAAGGAAAGCTTTCTCGGCAGCTGTGCGCTGCGCTTTCTCGTGGGCAATCACAGTGCTCACGCCATCGGCGGTGCGATACACAAGGT
Organism: uncultured Bacteroidales bacterium; assembly: GCA_902786725.1. Taxonomy (GTDB): domain Bacteria; phylum Bacteroidota; class Bacteroidia; order Bacteroidales; family Muribaculaceae; genus Sodaliphilus. The sequence goes on along the minus strand of CADADP010000017.1, from coordinate 36,552 downwards.
CGCCGTTAGCCACGCGGGCTACGGGTTTGCCGTCGGAAGTGACCAGCGAATGGTGCCACTCGTCACCCACCAGACCAACGGTAATGGTTGTGCCGTCGCTCTGAGTAACCGTTTTCTTCAAACCCGGTTTTGCCGGCACTGCCATAGCAATGCTACATGTGAGCAACGCCAGCATGAGTAATGGAATTAGTTTTCTCATTTACAGTTGTTTAAGTTGTTATTACACTAAAATATTTTTCCAAATTTATATTATGGGCATCGCTGCCTCGCAACTTTCATCCACCGGCTGAGCATAGCCCTATGCCGTTTGCTCGACGACCGATTAAGTATAAAAGTGCGCTAAGTTACTAAAAATGCGGCACATGGCAATCACAGGCTGCCATGATTTCACATTTATTTGCAGTTCGAAAGTTTACTATTCACAATCACCGTTATCGGCCGGCACGCGGTGGGCACCTGATGTAACTGTGTATTTAAGGCCAATCAAAGAGTCAGAATAATCAAACATGTGTGTGTGTGGTTTTATGTCAAGAATGCGCCTAAAATATTGGTAGTTGCAAAAGTAAGAATTATTTTGGTAGTGGCAAGATAATGGAGCTGTAGTGTGATAAAACGGTTCTGGAACTTATGTAAACAACTGTTTTTTAACGATTAAATCACAGCGTAAACCACGACGAAGTGTCGTATCTCGGCAGGGCATAAACTTGAACATCCTTGTCGCGCTCAGTCAAGGCAAAACTGCCGTCACCCACAGTCAGATTCTTGCCCTCGATGGCGGCGCGCATGGCGGCAAGCGCTTTCTCGGGCGTGTTGTTCTCGTTGCTCAAGTGGCACAGAAACACGTACTTGGCGTTATCCAAGCAGTTTTCGCTCACAAACTTAGCGGCCACCACATTGTCGAGATGCCCTTTCTCGCCCTTGACGCGACTCTTGAGATACTCGGGATACTTGCCGTGTTCCAGCATATCCAAGTCGTAGTTGCTCTCAATCATCAAGAAATCGGCCTGCGGAATGTAGTAAGCAGCCCGGTCGGTGATGCGCCCCATATCGGTAGCCACCACAAACTTGTAACCGGCCACCTCAATCATAAAGCCGGCATTATCGCTTCCGTCGTGCGACGTCTCGAATGCCGTAACAGTCATTCCGGCTATGTGGAATGGTATTTCTTTGAAAAAATTCTCCTGATAGTCCTTAATGCGCCGCGACAGGTTGTGATGGCGCAGCATGCCGTTGAGCATACGCGGGGTGCAGTAGATTCGTATATGCTTGTATTTTCGGGCAATTCGATAAGCATAACGGATGTGGTCGGCATGGTCGTGGGTAATTATGATGCCTTTCACCATTTCGGGCTTCACCCCATTCTTCTGCAGGTCGCTGAACACTTTATCCATATCCACGCCGGCATCTATCAGGATTCCGGAATGTTCCGTTCCCAGATATGCGCAGTTTCCGCTACTACCACTGCCGAAACTCACAAAATTCACGTACTCCCTCTTCTCGGATGCCGGAGCATCGATTTCCGCGCTTACCGGGGCAGAAGAATTCTCCTCCCTCTTAGGCTCGGCAAACGGTGATTCGTCCACCGCTTCAGTGTCATCATCGAAGAGAATCGACAGCTGACGCTCCTCAAATAGTTTTCCTTGCTTATTATATCGTTTTTTACTCATTTTCAGTTATTTGTAAAGCAGGAATATGGTGGGTACTTTGCCCAACTTGATTCCCCCGTTAGCCCACTGCCCAATGCTTCGCGAAACAATTCGCTCTCCCTGTCCGGTTATGTCGGTGGCCACACATAGGCGCATCTTGGGCGGCAAAATGCGGCACAACTCGGCAAGCAAGGCATCGTTACGGTAAGGCGTTTCTATAAAAATCTGCGTCTGATTCTCGTGCATGACGCGATGTTGCAACTCTCGCAGGCGTTTGGCACGGTCCTGAGCATCGATGGGCAAATACCCCTCGAAGGCAAACGACTGCCCATTGAAGCCCGAAGCCATCAGCCCCATCAGTATGCTCGACGGCCCCACCAGCGGCACCACGCGGAAGCCTCGGCGCTGCGCTATCGCCACCACGTCGGCCCCGGGGTCGGCCACGGCCGGACACCCCGCCTCACTGATTACGCCCATAGGGTTGCCGGCCTCGAGCGGAGCCAAGAACGTGGCTATTTCGGCCGGATCGGTGTGGCGGTTCAACTCGCTGAACGAGAGAGTGTCGATGTCAATGCCCGGGTCACACTTTTTGAGGAAGCGGCGAGCCGAGCGCACGTTCTCCACCACGAAATGCTTAATTTCGCTCACAACAGCCACATTCTCTGCCGGAAGCACCCGTGTCAGCGGCCCCTCGCTAAGTGGCACCGGAATCAGATATAGCGCGGTTTCAATCATTCCCTCATGCTTAAAAATCAGTTTACGCACCCACACCGCCACGGCATCGGCACACGCGGAGTTACAAAGTTACTACATTTTCCCGAAACTACAATCAAAATCCGGCGCAGGCTGCGCAATTATGTTGTACTGGCTCACAAAATGCGATTTTCCTTGGCTAAACGCTCAGAGCACAAAGTAACAACGCACGCGCCAACGACGCCACACAATAAAAACGCCTTTAATACGTTAAATTTTAAATAGATTGTGAACACTACTCCAAATGAAGATAATATCCAAGATATTAATTCTGCTGCTACTCACCGGACTTGCGTTTGGCTCCTCCGGATGCAAGACTCCTAAGATGCGCGACGCCGACGACGCTCTGTGGCGAGGCGAGTATAACGACGCGGCCAATATCTACCGCAAACTCTACAACCACCTCACCAAGCGCGAGGAACGCCCCATTCGAGGCGAAGTGGCCTTTAAAATGGGCACATGCTACCGGGCTCTGAATCAGGCATCGAGAGCGGCATCCGCATTCCAGAACGCTATCCGCTACGAGTACCCCGACTCAATGGCACTGCTCTATCTGGCTCAGGCCGAGCAGCACGAGGGCAAATACAAGGAGGCTATCAAGCACTACGAGGAGTTCCTCGCTAAAGTGCCCGACCACTTTATGGCCAACGTGGGCCTTAGAGGATGTCGCATAGCGCCCAAACTCAAGCAGGAGGGCTCGCGCTATGAGGTGCATCAGGCCAAGATGTTCAATTCGCCCAGGGCCGACTACTGTCCGCAGTTCCTTGACGTGAACGCCGACCAACTCTATTTCACATCATCCACAGAAAAGGCGCTTGGCGACAAGAAAAGTGAGGTAACCGGCACAAAAAAAAGCGACATCTTTTTCTCAAAAAAAGACGACAAAGGCAAGTGGACTCATCCCGAACCGGTTGAAGGTGAGTTAAACACCGACCAAGAGGAGGGGATGCCGTCGTTCACCCCCGATGGCTCCACCATGTATCTGGCGCGCGCCGTGCGCAAGGAGAATGGCCCCACAGTGGTGGAAATCAACACCTCGCAGCGAAGCGAGGCCAAGTGGAGCGCGCCTGTGAAATTCGAGATTATCAACGACACCCTCTCGTCACTGGGCGACCCTGCCGTGAGTTTCGACGGTAAATACCTCTATTTCACCAGCGATATGCCAGGAGGCGAAGGCGGACTGGACTTGTGGCGCGTCAACATCAAGGACAAGCGCGGTACACTCGAGAATCTGGGTAACCAAATCAACACTCCCGGTAACGAGCGCTTCCCCTACAGCCGCACCGACAGCATACTATACTTCTCCAGTGACGGCCACGCCGGAATGGGTGGCTTGGACATCTTCAAGGCCACGCTACAGCCCAGCGGCAAGTGGAACATAGAAAACATGGGCTCGCCCATGAATAGTGCCGACGACGACTTCGGCATCACATTCGGCAAGGGAGAGTCGGGATATCTGTCGTCGAACCGCAAAGACGCACGCGGATACGACCACATATTCAGCTTTATCAAGCCCGATTTGCAGATATGGATTTCGGGGTACGTGCTCGATAAGGATGAGGAACCGGTGCCCAATGCCATCATTCGCATTGTGGGCAACGACGGCAGCAATCAGAAAGCCGTGGCCAAGCCCGACGGGTCGTTCCGTTTCGACCTGCAACGCGGCGTGAGCTACGTGATGCTGGCCGGCGCCACCGGCTACCTTAACGGCAAGCAACAGTTCACAAGCGACATTGAGGAGGCCGATGCCGAGTACAGCGTGGACTTCATCCTCGCAGCCATCACCAAGCCTCAAGTGATAGAAAACATCTTCTACGACTTCGACAAGGCCACGCTGCGCCCTGAGTCGAAGGAAGCCCTCGACGAAATGGTGCAGGTGCTCAAGGATAATCCTAACGTGGCGATAGAAATGGCCTCTCACACCGACCGCATCGGCAGCGACGCCTATAACGACAAGTTGAGCGACCGCCGGGCCAAGTCGGTGGTGGATTATCTGGTGGAACACGGAATAGACCGCGACAGGCTCAACCCGAAGGGCTACGGCAAGAAGGTGCCTAAAACCGTGACCAAGCGCATCGCCCGACTGTATCCGCAGTTTGCCGAGGGCGACATCCTCAACGAGGAATACATCTCCAAACTCTCCCCCGAAGACCAAGCCGCGGCCGACCAGGTGAATCGCCGCACCGAGTTCCAGGTTCTAACCACCACCTACCAGATGTATTAAGCCTAATGCAAGACTTGCGCCGGTAAAACGGTGGCAGGAATCGGAAATATTTCATAACTTTGCCCACAACAAGAAATAACAACAAATAAAGGAGGAACGACAAATGTTTTCAGGAATAGTGGAAGGCACCGGACGCGTGGTGCGAATTGAACGCGAAGGCGACAACATTAATTTCAGAATCGCTTGTGACTTCTGCGACGAGCTAAAGATTGACCAAAGCGTGTCGCACAACGGCGTGTGCCTCACTGTGGTGAAACTGCACGGCGATGGCACATACACCGTGACCGCGGTCCAAGAGACTCTGGACCGCTCCAACCTGGGTTTCCTTGCCGAAGGCGACGAGGTGAATCTGGAACGCAGCATGATGATGAACGGAAGACTCGACGGGCACATCGTGCAGGGCCACGTGGATCAGCGCGCCGTGTGCACGCGAGTTACCGAACTCGACGGGAGTTGGAACTTCAAGTTCGAGTACGAGCTCGACCCCGCCATGGCACGCAAGGGCTACGTGACAGTGGAGAAAGGTAGTGTGGCCGTGAACGGCGTGAGCCTAACCGTGTGCAACTCAGGCACCAACAGCTTTGAGGTGGCAATTATCCCCTACACCTACGAGCACACCAATTTCCACGCCATCAAGGAAGGAACGGCGGTGAACATTGAGTTCGACATCATAGGCAAATACCTGGCCAAGATGATGGAATTCAACCGATAAGATGAAGAAAATAGGCCTCATATCCGACACTCACTCCTACTGGGACCCACGATTTGCCCAGTATTTCGCCGACTGCGACGAGATATGGCACGCCGGCGACATAGGCAACGAAAAGGTGCTGGACCGGCTCGCCAAAGTGGCTCCGGTGGTGCGCGCGGTGTATGGTAACGCCGATGGCGGCGTGCTACGACACCGACTCAAGGAGACCGAGATATTCGTGGTGGAGGGCGTGAAAGTGCTACTAACTCACATCGGTGGCTATCCCGGGCGATATGCACCCGGAATACGTGACAGGCTCGACGTGTCGCGGCCACAACTGATGGTGTGCGGACACAGCCACATCCTCAAGGTTATCCCCGACCGCATGCGCGGAGTGCTCACGATTAATCCCGGGGCGGCTGGCCGACAAGGTTGGCAACGAGTGCGTACTCTCATAACGCTGGAAATCAACGAAGGTAACATGCAGAACTGCCGCATAATCGAGCTTTCCGACATCAAGGGCCCCGATGGCGGTGAGGTACTGGGATAAACGGCATCTACACAGCTCAGCAAAGCAAACAATTAAGCAACACAAAAAGAACAGCATGGCACTATGAACAAGAAATTACTTATAGCACTGGCAATAACAGTTACACTGACGGCATGCCACACCACCGAGGAAAACTACAGACGAGCCTACGAGATTGCCCGCGAAAAAAAGATAGAGAGCATCGGAGCCGAGGAATACGCCAAGATTGAGGCCGAAAAGACCAGTTACAATGCAGTGATTGCGGGCGACAGCGTGCGCCTTATTCGCAGCCACGCCAACGTGGTGGATATGGACAAGGATTTCAAGCCTTCGCGCTACGGCGTGGTGGTGGCCGAATTTAAACAGGTTTTCAACGCCAAGTCCTATGCAGCAAGGCTTCGCGACGAGGAGCGACTACCCAGTTTTGTGCTAAAGGTGGCCGGCGACAAGAATTATCTGGTGGTGGTGAAGTCGTTCGACGAAAAAGTGGCGGCGGTATCCTACCTCAAAAGCATCGACAAGCACGTGAAAATGAAGCTCCTGAGCAAACCGTGGATTCTGGAGAAACTATAGTTCCACGTCACCACAGAATCTCCGCCACACACTCGTGGCACCACCGAAAAAATGAATAAATATCCATAAAAATTTGGTTTTTCGGCCATATTTATTTATATTTGCATAATAGAGTTTAAAACAGATGAAGAATAAGAAAGAACGGCTACGAGCCATAATAGAAATCATTAAGAACAACCCAATCGGAAACCAGTTGGAGCTCAGCGAAAAACTTGCTGAGCAGGGATTTAAAGTGACACAAGCCACACTCTCACGCGACATCAAGACACTGCGCGTGACCAAGGTGGCTACCGACCACGGCAAGTACACGTATATAATCCCCGACAACAACAACCTGCAGAACTCGCTCCTGATGAACCACAATCAGCAGATAGGCTTTGTGTCGGTGGCGTTCTCGGGCAACATAGCAGTGATAAAGACGCGCAACGGCTACGCCACAGGACTGGCCTACGACATCGACATGAGCCAGTCGGCCCAGATTTTAGGAACCATCGCCGGAGCCGACACCGTTTTCGCCATCATCCGCGAAGGGGTCACACGAGACGAAGTTCTGAAACTGCTGTCGCGTTTCATCCCAATTGATAACCAAGTGTAACGAAATATGATAAAAGTTGGAATAATAGGTCAAGCCAACGAGCTGACAGGGCAACTCACCGGGTTGCTGATTCATCACCCCGACGCTGAGGTAAAAGCCGTGATTTGTCCCGAACTGGAAGGGCGCAGAATCGATGCGGTCTATAAAGCCCTATGTGGCGATACCGACGGCACTTTCTGTGCCGCAACCGACGCGCAGCTCGATGTCATTTTTCTGTGCGACAACAAGATGGCCGGCCTCATTCCGCCATGCGACAATCAGGAGAACCGGTTGCGCATCATAGCCCTGTGCCCCATCGCCGGCGACACGGCGGAGCTGTGGATATATGGCCTGCCCGAGCTAAACCGCAAAGTGCTTGTCCACGACACATATCGTGTGGCGTGCCCCAGCGCGCACGCGACGGGCATTCTGCCGGGCCTGCTGCCGCTGGCCAAGAATCTGCTTCTCAATAGCGGACTGCGCATCACGCTCCGCGGCTCGCTATTCAACGAGCTCGCACCCGGACTTGCCTCTGAAGTGGGCACTGCTCTGCAGAGCCTGCAAGCAAGCTTTAGCGCACCGATACAGATAGAATACGACAGTGCCGAGCGGTGTCCCGGCCTGCTCGCCACCATAGAGACCGAATGCAACGTATCGCTCGACGTGCTCACTAACATCTACGAGGAGTACTACGACGACCACAATTTCACGTTCCTCACCAGGGACGTCACGCAAGGCGATGCCGCCGGCACGAACAAGTGCCTCATATCGCTCGAAAAAGACGGAAACACGCTGAGGGTAAACGTGGCTACAGACAGCCGCATCAAGGGTCTGATAGGCACTGCAGTGCACAACATGAATCTGCTCTTCGGCCTGCACGAACGCGTGGGGCTGATGCTCATGCCGCAGTACCTATGAACGGGTGAAAGCGCTGATTAACAACTCATTGACAAATCAACAACCAAACACACTTCATTAAAAACCATTAAACGCAACTACTATGTCGGTAAACAAAGTAATCCTTCTGGGCAACGTGGGTAAAGACCCCGATATCCGCTATCCGGCCCAGGGCCAAACAGTGGCCACATTTCCCCTCGCGACCAACGAGAGAACAGGCGGCGCACAGGCCGCCGAACGCACCGAGTGGCACAACATTGTGATGTGGGGTAAACATGCCGAGATTGCCGAGAAATACATCCGCAAGGGTACCCAACTCTACATCGAAGGCAAAATCCGCACCCGCGCTTGGGAAGACAAGAACCAAATCAAGCGCTACGTGACCGAAATCTACGTTGACAACTTTGAGCTTCTGGGCCGCCCCCAAAACAACGACCCCGCCCCCACCGTCCAGCAATAACAATCCCAACAGCAGATTTCCAAAGTATCAACACAGACGAGCGCCGGCCAAGAACTGACCGGCGCTCGTCTGTGTCATATCTGTCATAACATTAAGTGTTCCTCGCCAGTATCAGCGGCGGCGACGGTGGCGGCGGCCCGACTTCTTGTGCGAGCCGGCCGACTGCTTGGCCGGAATCACGATGGTGGAACCGGTGTTGATTTGGTCGCCCTTGATGTTGTTGGCCTTCTTCAACTCTTCCACGGTGACCCCGTTGCGCTTCGCAATCTTGGTGAGGTTCTCGCCCTCTTTCACGGTGTGCTTGGTGGGCTGCGCCACAGCGGCACGACTACTGCGTGAGTTGCGGTAGTTTCTTTCCTTGCCCTGTCGCTTGCCTGTCTGCTTGGCGTAGTAATTGTTGCGCTCGTGCGCCTCACGCGCCTGCGACTTCACCTCGGGTTGCGGTTCGGGGTCGGGGTCGCTATCCACGCTGTATGAGCCCTTGTAGGGAGTATAACCGGATAATGATTCGGCTGCCGCGCTCTGCCTCGCCTTCGCGGCGTTCTGCGCTGCGGCCTGGGCATACTGCTGATTGTCGTCGTCGGTGTCGGTATCATCAGGCGAATCCACGTCGGGCGCATCCACATCCGGGGCATCCACGCCTGCCTCCGGCCTTTCGGCCACATTGGCCTGCAACTTTTCGTCGGTCACCGCCTCCACCTGTTCTTGCGGCTTGAAGACCTTAACCCGCTTGGTGGTGACAACGCGGAGCGTCTGGCCACGACGAACGCTATTACCTCTAATGCGGTTCATGGACTTGAGCGTGGCCACCGACATTCCGTAGCGCTTGGCGATACTGCCCAGCCGCTCGCCGCGGCGCACCTTGTGATAATGAGTCACCTGCTTGGTTTCCCACGTATAAGAGCCGTTATCGCCCTGAACCGACGACTCCGACACAGGTTCCACCACCTCGCGATGGGCATAAAGATCGGCCCTGTACTTGGCGATGCTGTCCTCACACATGATGTAGCTATAGACCTGCTGCGAGGGCAACGTGAGCGTGTATGCTCGGTTGTTACCCGGAATCACGTCGCGACGGAACTGCGGGTTGAGCACGCGTATCTCCTCAATGGGTATGTTGAGTACGCTTGAGATCTGATTGAAATTCACATAGCGATTCACGCTCACGGTGTCGGTGATAAGAGGCTTCTTAGCCAGCGACGCGCTGATGTTGTGACGCTTGAAATAGGTCATCACATAGTTGGCCGCGATAAATGCCGGCACATATCCGCGCGTCTCACGCGGCAGATAGTAGTAGATATCCCAGAAGTCCTTCTTTTTCTCCGAATTGCCGGCACGGGTCAGAGCCTTGTTCACGTTGCCCGGTCCGCAGTTATAGGCTGCCAGAGCCAGCGTCCAGTCGCTATAGATGTCGTAGAGGCTTTTAAGGTACTTGGCGGCCGCAACCGACGAGCGGTACGGGTCGCGGCGCTCGTCAACCAGCGAATTGATTTCCAGCCCCATACCCTTACCTGTAGATACCATAAACTGCCACAATCCGGCCGCTCCGGCATGAGACACGGCATTGGGATTAAGCGCTGACTCAATCACGGGCAAGTATTTGAGTTCCAGCGGAAGCCCCTCTTGCTCCAGCGCCTGCTCAAAAATGGGCATATAATAGAGGCTCATTCCCAGCATTTCTTCCACCAGAGTGCGGTTGCGCGTCACGTAGCGGTCGATGTAGGAGCGCACTATCTGATTATAAGGCATCTCTATGGCGGTGGGCATGGCGCTGAGACGCTTCACGTACTCGGCATCCGAAACCACGCCGGCATCGCGCTTTTCCACGTCGGCATCGAGCACGGTGTAGTTCTGCAGATACCAGTTCTGCATGAGTTCGGTGGTGTTGGTCTCGAAACTCTCGGGATACACGATATCGTTATCGGTTATCGACTCTTTGAGTGAGAGAATCGACTGTTTTTTGGGCGCCGCCACCGCTGTGATTACGGTTAGCGACACCAGTGCTATTGCAGTTATTCGTTTAATCATCATATTTAATGAATTGTTTAATATTCAGTTAATTAATCAGAAGTTCACCGCACATTTCAGTCCCAATCCCGGCAATCGGCTTGCGCGAGAATCGAGCACAGCGGGCTTAACACGCATCGACAGGTCGTTGGATATGTCGAAGTGTGCCAGCGACGCGTCCACGTAGGCATCCAGAATGTTGAGCAGATACACACCCACCATGCTGAAGATGCATATATCGCGGTAGCGACGGTAACTGTTGCGCTTACTCCTGAGGATGTTCTGTAGCCACGACTTGTCCAGAGTTTCCTCCTTAACGGTGGGCGCGAACAAGTCCATATAGCTACGCGTGGCGGGGTCATCATCCATCACATCGCGGTAGGCCTTGGTGTAATCGTTGAGCATACGATTGTTCCACGCCACGCCGTAGGTGAGCCCCACAAAGGCACCTGCTATAATGGGTAGTTTCCAGTAGCGGCGGTTGTAGATTTGTCCCGCGCCGGGGAACAGAGCCGAAAGCCACATGGCGCGCATGGGGTCAGGGTTGAACACCCGCACCCGGCCCAGATTGGGGGCCGTAGCCACTGAATCGGGCCCCAGAATTTCAAATCCTTTCAGGCCACGGATTGAATCCACCGAAGCGAATGTGAGCGTGTCGCCCTCTATATTCACCACCCGAACTCCACCGGCGGCGGTAGTGTTCTTGGCACTATCGGGCAGCTGGACCTGAGTGCGCTTATGTCTCCGCAAGCCCTTCAGTATCTCTTCACCCGTCTTTTTGGCCGGAATCACCTCCTCATTCTCATTGGGTCCCGACTGAGACACAGAGGGCTCTTGCGCCAAGCAAAAGGCGCACGACAAAAGCAGGCACAGCGACAAAATCGCCGTCCTTAGACCGTTTTTATATGAGAATGAGGCACTTATCACAACTCAAGGTGCAGTTACCGTTCTTTTAAACCGTCAAAGATACTAATAATTCTCTCAAGTTCATCCTCGTTTTGGAAAGGAAATGTGATTTTTCATTTTCCGGCATCGTTGCAAGTGAACTTCACCGGCACCCCAAATGTCTTGGAAATGTGGCCCGTGAGAATCGAATAATCTTTTCTGGGACGAGCCGGTGTGGGGCCGGTTTCGGCAGTCTTGGCGGTATCTGTCTGAGCGTTGTATTGCTTGGCAAGTTGCTCCACCTGCCTCACCGACAAGCCGTTCTTAATGATTTCGTTGTAGAGTTTCAACTGCTTCGACGGCGAATCCACCGACAGCAGCGCCCTCGCGTGCCCCATATCCACCACACGGTCGCGCAAGCCCAGTTGCACCTCGGCGGGCAACTTGAGCAACCGCAGGAAATTGGCTATGGTGGTGCGCTTCTTGCCGATGCGTTCGCTAAGTCGCTCCTGAGTGAGGTTGTACTGGTCTATAAGTTTGCGGAAAGTAAGCGCAATCTCTATCGCGTTCAGGTCCTCACGCTGGATATTCTCGATGAGGGCCATCTCGGTGAGCTCGGCGTCGGAGGCGGTGCGCACGTAGGCCGGCACCGACGCGAGTCCGGCCATCTTGGCGGCACGGTAGCGCCTCTCGCCCGATATTATCTGGTACTGCTCGTCGCCCACCGAGCGCAGTGTAAGCGGCTGAATGATTCCTATCTCACGGATTGACATAGCCAGTTCCTCGAGCGACTCTTCCTGGAACGAAGTTCGCGGTTGGTCGGGATTTGGCGAAATTTTGTCGATACTTATTTCAGTTATGGCCGACGAACCACCGGTCTGAATATCGTCCATCGAAATCAGCGAGTCGAGTCCACGGCCCAGGGCATTACGTTTCATAGTTTAAAGCGGTGTTAAAAGTGTGACTTATTGTTTCTTAGCCTTAGCACGACGGGCAATCAGCTCCTTGGCCAGTTGCACATGGCTTGTGGCGCCACGGCTGTTTGGGTCATAGAGGATCGCCGGCAGTCCATGGCTCGGAGCCTCGCTAAGGCGGATGTTGCGCGGAATCACGGTGTTGAACACCATTGTTCCGAAGTGGCTTTTTAGCTCTTCGTAGATTTGGTTGGCCAGACGCAGACGCGCGTCGTACATGGTGAGCAGGAAGCCTTCGATTTGCAGCGACGGGTTCAGTTTGCCTTTTATTATCCTAATGGTGTTGAGCAGTTTACTGATTCCTTCCAGCGCAAAGTACTCGGCCTGCACGGGTATAATCACCGAATCGGCCGCGGTGAGCGCGTTCACTGTGATGAGCCCCAGCGACGGGCTGCAGTCGATTATGATATACTCATACTCATCGCGCACCGCATCGAGCGAGCGACGCATCACATTTTCGCGATTAGGCTTGTTGATAAGTTCCAGTTCCGCGCCCACCAGGTCGATACGCGAAGCCACTATGTCCAACCCTTCAACACACGTTGGCAATCGCGAGCCGGTCACAGGGTAGTCATCCACGAGACATTCGTAGATTGACGATGTTACATTTTTTGGGTCGATACCGAGGCCCGACGAGGCGTTGGCTTGCGGGTCGGCATCGATGAGCAGAGTCTTCTTCTTGGCCATGGCCAGCGAAGCCGACAGGTTGATGGCAGTAGTGGTCTTACCCACACCGCCCTTCTGGTTTGCTATAGCGATTATTTTTCCCATAATATTGAATTTTCAGCGTTAAAACATACTTTTGAATCAGAGGCGGTTCGCGCTTAATTCTGATTCAGAACGCAAAAATACTTCCATTCTCGCTAAAATGCCGCCTCAAAGCCGTTGAAAATGCTTAAATTGTTGAAAAGTCGGTTAAATTGTTAATAACTGCTCGGTCTCGTGATGCTAATTGCCACATTTTTATGCTTATTTAAGAACTTTTTTATGGCATTATCAAATATTATTAAGAAATTTGCACTCCAAACAAAAAGATTTTAAACATTCCGCCGCCTTTTAGCGGCAAAAACAAACAAATTATGAGGAAACTACTATTAGCCACTGCCTGCGCCCTAACTATGGTCAGTGCCCATGCAGTGCCCGCATGCCCCGACCCGAAGGCGATTACGCAGCCCGACGGTTCCACCGTAACCCTGATTTTGCATGGTGACGAATACTACCACTTCAGCACCACTACCGACGGTTACACCGTGATGAAGAACGACAAAGGCTTCTACACCTACGCTCAGCTCAACGCTGAGGGAGAGCTAACAGAATCGGCAGTAGTGGCACACGATGTGTCCAACCGCACGGGCGAAGAGACCACACTGCTGGCCACTACCGGGAAATATCTCATCGATGCTCCCTCGACCGAGTTGCGCACAATGGCCAAAGCACGTCGCGACGCGCGCCACAAGCTTAAGACCGGTCAGTTCGACTACAACAACTTCAAGGGACTTGTGGTGCTTATCAACTTCAGCGACACCAAGTTCACACGCAGCGACGCCAACAGTTTCTACAACCGCATGATAAACGAGAAGAACTACACAGGCTACCGCAACGAGAACGGCACCGCCAACAGCTACGGCTCGTTCACCGGCAGTGTGCGCGACTATTTCTACGACAATTCGCTGGGCAAGTTCGACCCCAATTTCACCGTAGTTGGCCCGGTAGATGTTGACTACAGAGCCGACCAATGCGGCAGCGGATATTACACCATTTTTAGGGCTGCCTTGAGAAAAGCCTATACCGACGGGCTGATTAATTATGCCGACTACGACACCGACCACGATGGTGTGGTGGATATGGTTTACTTTATCGTGGCCGGTGGAGGCGCCAATTTCCAGAACAACAATGAGAACTGGCTGTGGCCTCACATGTCGTCGTTCTGGAACTTCAACGTTAACGGCACTTACTTTGGCCTCTACGCCAGCTCGGTGGAGATGTACGGTCCACCGGAGTATAACATCCTCGACGGCATAGGCACCATGTGCCACGAATTCGGTCACGTGCTGGGCCTGCCCGACCTCTACGACACCGATTACGCAACCAATGGTCAGAGCCACCACCCCGAAGAATGGGACATCATGGCCGGTGGCAGCTACAACAACTATAGCCGCACGCCTGTGGGCTACTCGCTCTACGACCGCGTGTCGGTGGGCTTCTCCGAGCCCACGGTAATCAAGAGTGCCGGCGACTACAAGCTTGAGTCACTGGCCAGCAGCGGCAAGGGTTACAAACTACTCTCGCCCACCGATAACGAGTTCTTCTACATTGAGAACCGCCAGACGTCGAAATGGGACGCTATGATTCCGGGACACGGCATGCTGATTGCACGCGTTGACTCCACCAACGCTTCGGTGTGGGAAAATAACAAGGTGAACGCCAACTCGTCGCGCAACTACTACCAACTTCTGCGTGCGGGCAATTCCAAGTCGGGAGCAAGTGGCACCGACCCGTTCCCGGGCACCAAAAAAGTTACAATGATAACCAACACATCCACTCCCAACCTGCGCACTTTCAGAAATCAGCCTAACGAATACATTTTCAACGGTATATCGGAAAGCGGCGGCGTAATCTCGTTCACCGTGGCCGAGGACGGCAGTCTGGAATCGCTCATTGAGGACTTTGAGACCATGCCGATAGGCGAGACAAACAAAGAGACCGACGTGGAAGGCACGCTCTACCGCTGGGACTTCACCAACGCGCAAGTATTGGCTCCCGAAACAAGCGGCCTGTGCAATGGGGAGCAAGCGGTGGCCATGATGAGTCCGAGCATGATTTCGGCATCGAGCGACTTGTATCTGAAAGGCATCTACCTTGTTACTTGTCACGTGAATAACCCCACCGGAACTGCGGCAAAGTTCAAACTGTCGATGTCGGTTGATAACGGAAACACTTGGACCACCGTAAAAACGACCGACGGGTCAGACAACATATCCGTTGGCAAGCAAACCGAGAGCGACCTCACGTGGCAAGTGAGCGTGTCGCAACCGGTACGTTTCCGCATAAATCAGACCAGCGGGAACAGGAATAGTTACGTCTATCTGGACGACTTCACGCTCTACTACGAGTCGTTCCCCACCGACGAAGTGATAATGACCTCCGTCTCGCTCGACAAGCACGAGGCTGAGGCCGTGGTGGGTGGTAAGCTCAAACTCAACGTCACCGCCGAGCCACAAGACGCCACCAACCCGTCGCTCACATGGCGCTCGAGCGACAAGACTGTGGCCACAGTGGATGGCAACGGACTGGTGACAATCTTGGCCGAAGGTACCGCCGTAATCAAAGTGATGACCAACGATGGCACCAACCTAACCGACGAATGCCTGCTCACAGGCGTAACAGGCATAGTGGGTGACGTGACGGGCGACGGAGCTGTGGATATCACCGATATTGTGGCAATATCCAATCACGTTATGGGAGATACACCGCCGGGGTTCAACGTGGCGCTGGCCGATGTGAATGTTGACGGTGGCGTTGACATAACCGACGTGGTGTTCCTTTCCAACAAGGTTATGGGTGAATAACGCTTAAAGCATACGGTTAACAAACAAGGGAGGGATTGCACGCATCACCGTGTTATCCCTCTCAATTTTTATCATAAAAGCATTTTTCACAGCACTGCCGGCGCGGTGGCGGGAGCGTTTGTGCTAAGGATACGTAGTGGCTTGGGATACAGATTATTGGCACGATTGCCTAGATTGTTCACAAAGCCCAGAGGCGCGCCACGGTAAGTGACAAGCACATAACCACGCGGCGCCTGCAAGCCTATTGCCTCGCCACGCAGATAGGCGATAGCCGTGCCATAATCCACATCGCACTCCGCAAACGCGCCACGAGCCACATCTGTGGCAAGAGCCAATGCCTGAGCAGGGACGAGATTGCGGCCTTTCTGCGTGCCCACCGCGATGCCTGCCTGCAACACACGCAAATTATCACACAAGAAATCCACAACCTGCGCATGAGCCTGCGACACAGCGCGCACCACACCGTTCACTTCACTCAATGCATAGTCGCACGTGAGCCAGTTACGCGCCTCGGCGGGAAAACTCGGCCTCACCGGCTTGATTTTTTTCACAGATAGCGGTCGCACTGTGGCTTGTTCCGGCTTGCGTAAAACACACATAAACAGACCTTCGCCCCGAACCTTGTGCGGGAGGAAGCGGTAGCACGGATTGTGGCCAACCGCCGCCCCGTGAACGCCCCATTCTTCTTCCACAGAAATCACCAGTGGCTCAGCGCCATACGCGGCCACAATGTGCTCTATAATATCCTCATTCTCGGCCCTATTGAACGTGCAGGTGCTGTAGATGAAGATACCACCGGGACGTAGCGACGGCCACACGTCGGCCACAATCGAACGCTGACGCGCCGCGCACTCGGCCACCAACGCAGGCGACCACTGGGCCACGGCCTCAGCGTCTTTTCGGAACATTCCCTCGCCGCTACACGGCACATCGGCCGCAACCACGTCGAAGAAACCTGCGAGGCGCCCCAAATCGCGCGGTGAGCTATTCGTCACCATACAGCGCGAGTCGCCCCAGCGCATCACGTTGTCGGCCAGCACGCGAGCGCGCTGAGCCACTATTTCGTTGGCCACCACAAATGAACCTGCGGGTAACACCGACAGAGCAGCCATGGTCTTTCCGCCCGGAGCGGCACACAGGTCCAGATAGCGCACAGGCGCGCCTACTACTTGCCTTATTACGTGGGCGATGAACATTGAGGACGCGTCTTGAACGTAATAACGCCCACTATGAAAATCCGGGTCGAATGTAAACGGCCGCCTTTCGGGCAGATAAAACCCTTGCGGACACCAAGGTACTTGTTCGGCACCATGAGGCACTGATGCGCCTTTAAGTGAATTTACCCGCACCGAAACGACTGGAGCGGTGTTGGCGATGGCACTGAGCATCGCCGAAGCCTCAGCGCCGAAAAGGTTCAGTAGATCACTTTCAAATTCAGGTTTCAGGTTCATTGCGCACAAAGATTGTGAACACAAAGATACGTTTTTTAGCCGACGACGCAAAATCGCCGGCTCGCAAAACGCAACCGAACCTTAAAGGAATCAGCTGAGTTGCACTTGATACTTGCCGGTCTTGAATTTATTTGTTCTTATTTTGGCTCTAATCTTTGAATGTCATACTCAGCATCAGTCCACATTGCGGATGAAACGCGCCGGATTGCCGCCAACAATGGTATTGGGCGCCACATCTTTAGTCACCACCGCGCCTGCGGCCACCACAGCGTTCTCTCCTACTGTGACACCCGGCAGAATGGTGGCTCCGGCCCCAATCCAAGCATTGCGGCAGACGTGGACCGGCTTACATAGCAACAGTGCGCGGTCGTGCAAGTCGTGATTATTAGAAATCAGTTGCACGTTGGCCGCAATCATCACATCGTCGTCGATAGTGATGCCACCGCGCGACATCATCAGGCAGTTGTTCATTATTATCACGTTGCGCCCTATCTTCACCATATTTGCGCACACGCAGTTAAGCGGCGGCATCACCATGCTGCCTTCCCCTATGTTACCGGCAAACAACTCACGCACAAGGTTGTTATACTCGTCGGTGTAGGGCATAGTGTGATTGATGCCGAAAATCAGTTTCACGTCTCTCATTCCCCGCTCCATCTCTTGCGGTGTGGTCTTGCGAGGGTCAACTACGATAGTTTCCATGATCATTGAGTTATTTTAGAGTTTTTATACAGCAAAATTACTGATTATTCAAGGATTTTGCAAAGTCTAACGACTTGTCTCTCGCTGATGCATTTGGAGTTCTCTTTCAAACACAGGTTTTTTCCAGGTGACCCATATTTCACGCCAATGTTTACCCAAAACACCGGCAATATACACATTGGCGACAATTGCCGGAAAAACATGGCTTAAAAATGATTAAAAACGTTGCGGGAGTGGCCTTTTTTTTGTATTTTTGTATGTTTAAAAGCAATAAAAAAAATTATGGCAGAAGAATTAAAAGAACAGCAAGAAGGACAGCAGTATTCGGCGCATAACATACAAGTTCTGGAAGGACTTGAGGCAGTGCGTAAACGCCCGTCGATGTATATTGGCGACACCAGTGTGAAAGGACTTCACCACCTGGTATCGGAGGTGGTTGACAACTCCATCGACGAGGCCCTTGCCGGCTACTGCGACCACATAGACGTCACAATAGGGGAGAATAATTCCATCACAGTGCGCGACAACGGCCGCGGTATCCCCGTGGATGAGCATGAGAAGCTACACAAGTCGGCGCTGGAAGTGGTAATGACCGTGCTTCATGCCGGTGGCAAGTTCGACAAAGGCAGCTACAAGGTGTCGGGCGGACTTCACGGCGTGGGAGTGTCGTGCGTTAACGCTCTTAGCGACCATCTGCGCGCCGAGGTGCGCCGCGACGGCAAGATCTATGTTCAGGAATACGCCTACGGCAAGCCCATCACCGAGGTTAGCATTGTGGGCGAGTGCGACGACCACGGAACCACGGTAACGTTCCACCCCGACGCCAGCATATTCCAGACCACGGAATACGAGTTCGCCATCTTGTCGAACCGCTTGCGTGACCTGGCTTACCTCAACGCCGGCGTAACGCTGACGCTTACCGACTTGCGCAACAAGGACGAGCAGGGCAACCCACACTCCGAAACCTACTATTCGCGCACCGGACTCGATGAGTTTGTGCGCTACATCGACCAGAGCAAGGAGTCGCTCATCAACGATGTGATACACATCACGGCCAACAAGAGCATTCCCGTGGAGGTGGCTATGACCTATAACACGTCGTTCAACGAGAACATCTACTCGTTTGTCAACAATATCAACACCATAGAAGGTGGGACTCACCTCACCGGCTTCCGTCGCGGACTGGGAGCAACACTGAAGAAATATGCCGAGGACTCAAAGATGCTGGAGAAGGTGAAAGTGGAAATCACCAAGGACGACTTCCGCGAGGGCCTCACGGCCGTAATTTCGGTTAAGGTGCTTGAGCCGCAGTTCGAGGGCCAAACCAAGACCAAACTGGGCAACACCGAAGTGATAGGCGCCGTGGAAACCAGTGTGCGCGAGGCGCTGGCCAACTATCTGGAGGAGCATCCCAACCAGGCCAAGGCTATAGTGGAGAAGGTGATACTTGCAGCCACAGCACGCCACGCGGCTCAGAACGCACGTCTGAAAGTGCAACGCAAGTCGCCGCTCTCTGGCGGTGGGCTCCCCGGCAAGCTGGCCGACTGCTCGAGCAAGGACCCGGCCGAATGTGAGCTCTTCCTGGTGGAGGGAGACTCGGCAGGAGGCTCGGCCAAGCAAGGCCGTAACCGCCAGTTCCAAGCCATACTGCCTCTGCGCGGTAAGATTCTGAACGTGGAGAAGGTGATGGACCACAAGGTGTTTGAGAGCGAGTCGGTGGTGAACATATTCCGCGCGCTGGGCGTGACCATCGGCACCGAGGAGGACCCCAAGGCTCCCAACCTGTCGAAGCTGCGCTATCACCGCGTGATAATCATGACCGATGCCGATGTGGACGGTGCGCACATCGCCACACTGCTGATGACGTTCTTCTTCCGTCGCATCAGGCCCATTATTGAGAACGGTAACCTCTATATCGCCAATCCGCCTCTTTATCGCTGCTCTAAAGGTAACACGCAGGAGTACTGCTGGAACGAGGCGCAGATTCGCCAGTTCACCGAGAAATATGCCCGCGGCGACGAGAAGAACGTGAAAATTCAGCGATTCAAAGGTCTTGGCGAGATGAACGCCGAGCAGTTGTGGGAAACCACAATGGACCCCGAAAACCGTATCCTGAAGCGTGTGAACATAAGCGACGCCGCCGAGGCCGACCGTGTGTTCTCCATGCTCATGGGTGAGGATGTGGCACCGCGCCGCAAGTTCATTGAGGAGAACGCCAACTACGCTACCCTCGACACCTAATCTACACACACTAAGTACAAGGTCAAATTTTACAGACATCACAAAAACGAAGCCCCGTAGCACACGATAGTGCCGCGGGGTTTTGAAATGTGCCGAAAGCTGTTAGTAGCAATGAATTAAGACAGTGAGTGGAACACTTGCACAAGCGTTCCACTCACCGATTATCGGTAGCCCATAGCAGAATCGAACTGCTCTTTCAAGAATGAAAATCTTGCGTCCTAGCCGATAGACGAATGGGCCATTGCAGACGTGCCTCAGCGAGGCACACGCAGGATGTCTCAGCACTTTCGCAGGCGTTGGCTACTACGCGCATTGGCTACTATCTGTGCCAGACGCGCTCACAGCGCACCTTCGCGGGAGTAAATGCTATTAAGCCTCGAGCTTATTGACGTAACGAGCAAGCTTAGACTTGAGGTTCGCAGTCTTGTTCTTGCTGATAGTGCCCTTGCGACCCAGCTTGTCGAGCATAGCCGAAACCTTCTTCAGAGCCTCGGCAGCCTCGGCCTTGTCGGTCATAGTGCGCAGACGGCGAACAGCGTTACGCATAGTTTTTGCATAATAACGATTGCGAAGATTGCGTGTCTTCGTCTGACGAATTCTCTTCTTAGATGATTTATGGTTTGCCATAATTTTAATTATAATTTTTGATTTTAAAGTAGCCCATAGCAGAATCGAACTGCTCTTTCAAGAATGAAAATCTTGCGTCCTAGCCGATAGACGAATGGGCCAAAGCAATAGCTCTCGCGAAAAGCGAGTGCAAATATAGCAATGATTTTTCAAATGGCAAAATTCTGTGGCTTCAAATCAATCAATAACAGTAGTTTTTAAGTGATTTTTTAACAAAAACATGGGTGAATATACGTAAAAAATGGGTAAATTCGCACTTACTTATCTCAGCGACAAGCACACTTAGCGCCCTGATGAAAGAGAAACTACACGGCATAGTACTGAACTCGCTCAAGTGGAACGAACGCCACAAGATAGTGCACATCTACACCGACACGCGCGGACTGATGGGCTTTATAGTGCCCGACTCTGCCACCCGCTCGGCACGTATGCGCAACTCCATGCTCATGCCGTTGTCGCTGGTGGAGATGGAGGCCAATATCATTCCCAATAAGGACCTAAGCACATTCCATGACCTGCGACGCACTCACCAGCTGGTGAACATCTACTCCGACCCGGTGAAAAGTGCCATAGCCATGTTTGTGAGCGAGCTACTCACCCACTGCATACAGGAGCAAGAGCGTAACCAGGCCATGTTTGGCTACATAGAGAATTCCGTGAAGTTGCTTGAGGAGGCCCGGCGAGGCGTGGCCAACTTTCACATTTGTTTCCTGTATCACCTGGGGGTGTTTATAGGGATTGAGCCGGACATGGGCACGTATAGCGATGGGTGCT
This sequence comes from uncultured Bacteroidales bacterium, assembly GCA_902786725.1. Classification (GTDB taxonomy): domain Bacteria; phylum Bacteroidota; class Bacteroidia; order Bacteroidales; family Muribaculaceae; genus Sodaliphilus. The sequence goes on along the minus strand of CADADP010000017.1, from coordinate 14,975 downwards.
GGTTCGACATGCGCGAGGGCGTGTTCACCCGCAGCGTGCCTCAGGGGCGGCAGGCGCTACCACCCGACCGAGCCAGCGTGCTTCACACGCTGTCGCGCATTAATTTCGGCAACATGCACCTGTTCCGATTCAACCGCGATCAGCGCAACGAGATGCTCGATACCATTCTCACCTATTATCGCCTTCACAATTCCACACTGGGCACTTTGCGCTCGCCCGCGGTGCTGAAGCAACTGCTCTACTGATGCCGGCACGTGAGACATAGGCGACGCCACAAGACACTATTGGAGCCGTCGCTTGCGCGACGGCTCCAATAGTGTGTACCTCCACTGAGAATCGAACTCAGATTTTAGGTTTAGGAAACCCACGTTCTATCCGTTGAACTATAGAGGCAGAAATCGCAATTCCGGCACAAAGGTACGGAATTTTTATTTCATGTGCAACAACCGCCCCGTTGCCGGCTTAGAACGAGAAGTCCACTCCGAGGCCGAACACCTTGTTGGTGCGGTGGAAATCGTTGTGTCCGGCAGGAATGGTTATGCCCAATCCGGCCATTTCCTGCTGCGGGGTGTCCATCTTATAGTGGGCATAGTTGGTCTGGAAATAAGCGGCATTAATTTTGATTTTAGGAGTCACCTTGTAGCCCAATCCCAATCCGAACGTCCAAGAGTTAACCACAAACGACATGTCGTTCATAAACTCGTCGGTGAGCGGATAGCGTGTTATCTGGATGCCGCCGCTAACCTGGAGTTGCTTAATTATATCCCATTCCACACCGGCCAGGTACTCGTTGGTGCCTCCCGACAGCAGACGCTCGCTATGCTCGTACCAGTGCGCGCTGGTGTCGAAGAAATGGTGATATCCGGCGTTGATACGCACTGTGGGCGACACTGCCCACTGGGCACCCAGAGCGAGCTGGGCTGGTGCGTCTTCGGGCACGCTGGTGCCGTTGACATACTTATTGAGAGCCGCCACAGCGGTGGGTCGCGGCAGGTCGGAATCGTTCTTGAGCCTCATGCGCGTCTTAAACTCGTACTTGGCGGCGAAGTTGAAGTTGCCCACCTTGTAGTCGATACCCAAAATCGGAGCGATACCGAAACCTTTCTGGTCTGATTTGAGGTTCACGCCGTTGGCATAAGGAGCGAGTGTTTCGCCACTACGCATAAGTTCTTGCGATGCCGCCTCGAGTTGACCGTCGGCCTGCTGCAACTGGTCGCGCTTAGCGATGAGTCCCTGCACTTCGGGCATAAGCATAGCTTGCTCACGTGTGTATCCGGCGCCCATATATCCGGCCACATACTGGTCGATGCCGCTGTTGATAGTGGCAGTGGTAGCCGCGATAGTGGAGCGGGCCGACGACACGCCTCCTATCAGGCTTTCAAAATATGCCGGCAAAGTGACGCCATCGGCCCCGTTCATGAGTCGGATATTGTTGAGTCGCGCCTCATAGGCAGCTGAGCCGAAGAGCATGCGCACACCACCATAGACCGAGAGGTTTTCGGTGATTTTGTAGGCGGCTCCGAGTTGAAGTCCGAAATAATATTGCTTGCCCTTGAGATAGGCATCCATGTCATATCCTGTGACAGCAGGTACCGAAACGCCCAGCGGAGCCAGCTGTGAGTTGAGTTGCGACGACACGCCACCCAAGCGAGCGGCGATTGCGCCCACGACCGACTCGAACGAACCTACACCCTGTCCGTATTCACATTTTCCGCCACCGCCGGGAATGGAGAAATTCATCTGGAAGCTCCAGGGTCCGCGGTTATAAGCAGCTTGAACCGACGGGATGAAAGGTGCGTTGGCCACACCGCCAAACTTTTTCTCGGTGAGTCCCCCGTTTTTGGCGCCAAGCGCGAACAGGGGGTTATCGGCCACCACATCACGAGTCTGCTTGGCATACTGCCAGTTGAGCGACAGATGGAATCCCTGAGGCAGAAAAGCCACACCGGCGGGATTTGAATACACGCCGTCGATGCCGATTGCCGCATCGCGTGCGGGATTACGCAGGAAATTAATGTTCTGATTAGTGTTGGTGATAATACCACCGGCAATAGCTGGCAGGCAGGCTACCAATGCCAGCAACGATGCCGCAAATTTTGATTTATTCATTTTCAGTATCATTAAATTTATAATTTGGCACAAAATTACGTGTAATCGCGGGATTGAACAAAAATTTTAGCCTCGTTGTTATACGTTGGAACTAAGTAACATTTTTTAACACTTTGAAATGTTAATTTCGAGAAGTTGGAGGACATGGCCAATTGTTTTAACATCTGTAAGCAGAAGACCTGTATCTGCCATCAGGTTAGGCCACCGGGGCGTAACAGCACGGTTTAGATAACCACAGAGGGCTCCGGCAGGCGCAACGCGGGGCAAGAGCATAGCGTGACTCTTATGAACAGGGCCGTGCGACTAACACATCGCACGGCCCCGAAATAAATATTCAATTATGGAAACTTTATTTCTTAACGGCTTTCTTCTTTGTCACCGCGTAGGCCACAGGCGAAGCGATGAACAGCGAAGCGAACGTACCGATAATCACACCAAGAATCATTGCGAAGATGAAGCTGCGGATTGATTCTCCACCGAGGAAGAATATCACGAGCAGCACCAGCAATGTGGTGAGCGAGGTCATCAACGTACGCGACAGAGTGCTTGAGAGAGCGTTGTTGAACGTTCCGTAGAGTTCCTGCTTGGGATAGAGTTTGCGGAATTCACGCACGCGGTCGAACACCACCACGGTATCGTTGACCTGATAACCGATAACGGTCAGGATTGCGGCGATAAACGTCTGGTCAATTTCCATTGAGAACGGGAAGATACCGTGGAGCGTGTAGAAGCCAATCACGAAGAACGACGTGAATGCCACAGCAGCCAAAGCACCGAGTGAGAATGCAACGTTGCGGAAACGGAGCAGGATGTAGAGAGCCATAGCCAGCAGCGAGAAGAACACAGCCCAGATGGCCTCGCGAGTCATATCGCTTGCGATGCTCGGGCCCACTTGCTCTGTGGATTGCACACCCACCTTCTCGTTAGTTACGCTGAAGTCGTCGTATGTCATGCCGCCGAGCTCGCTCTTGAGTCCCTGGTACATCTTCTCCATTATAATCTTGTCCACGTCCACGTTGGGGTCGGTGTTCTCAATCATATAGTTGGTGGAGATACGCACCTTGGTGTCGTTGTCGATAGTGATAACCGAAACGTTGGCGCCATCCATGAGCGGAGCCAGCTGAGCCTCGAGCTGAGCGGTCTGCACCGGGTGGTCGAACTGCACGATGTAGTTACGTCCACCTGAGAAGTCGATACCACGGCTCAGTCCACGGCCCGGTATGAAGAACAGAGCCACAATCACTGCGATGATGCAGCACACAGTGATGAGGGTGACTTTGCGCTTGCCCATGAAGTCGAACTTCACGTTCTCCATGAGGTGATGAGTGAGCTTAGTGGTGAATGTCATGCCGTTGAACCAGCCCTTGTTGAGGCACCACTCCATAACCAGGCGAGTTGCGAACACGGCTGTGAAGAACGAGCAGCAGATACCGATTATCAGCGTGACGGCAAATCCGCGGATTGGGCCAGAGCCCAGAACGGCGAGGATAATGCCGGTGATGATAGACGTGAGGTTAGAGTCGAAGATAGCCGAGAAGGCGTTGGCGTAACCGTCGTGAACGGCGGCCTTGAGGCCCTTACCGGCACGGAGTTCCTCCTTGCAGCGCTCAAAAATAAGCACATTGGCATCCACCGCCATACCCAGTGCCAGCACGATACCGGCGATACCCGGCAGAGTGAGCACGCTCTGGAATGAGGCAAGAATACCGAAGGTAAAGAACAGGTTGAGCACCAGACCCAGGTTGGCGATGTTGCCGGCTTTCATGCCATAAACGCAAACCATGAAGATTACCAGCAGCACCAGAGCAATGGCGAATGAGATGAGACCCTTCTGGATAGATTCCTTACCCAGTGAGGGGCCGATCACGCTTTCGCTGGCGATGTTGACGCGTGCCACCATCTTACCCGACTCGAGCACGTTAGAAAGGTCGTTGGCCTCCTCAACGGTGAAGTTGCCGGTAATCTGCGAGCGTCCGCCATCGATTTGACTATTCACGTTAGGATAAGAATAGACTTGGTCATCGAGTACGATTGCTACTGAGCGGCCAATGTTCTGGCCCGTGATGCGCGACCATGCGCGCGCGCCCTCATCGTTCATGGTCATGGAGACCACTTGTCCCTGGAGGTTATCGTATTCGCTCGAAGCGTCGGTCACAACGTCGCCGGTGAGCACGGGTTTGTTCTGCACTGTGCGCAGTGCCACGAGCTGATAGAAGCTGTTGGCTTGGTCGATCGACTTAACTGTCCACGCGAGTTTGAGGTCGGTGGGCAGGTACTGGCGAGCTGTCTGCGAATTGATGATGGCGTTGACAGCAGCAGTGTCGTTAACGTTGACGATACCCACAACGGGGCTGGCCGGATTGAGTGCGCCGGCTGAAGTGAGCAGTTGCATCAGGTTGCGTGCGCCCGGTTTAGCCTCAGCCTTAGGCTGAGCCGCTTTAGCGGTGTCGGCCGGAGCCACTGCCGCAGTGTCGGCATCGGCCTTCTGCTCGGTGGCAGGGGCATTTGCGGCTACGCTCAGGTTCTCCAAGTCGCGACTAATCTCGCTCAGTGTGTAGGTCTGATAGAACTCAAGGTTGGCAGTTCCCTGGAGCAGTTTGCGCACGCGCTCAGGCTCCTTTACGCCCGGGAGCTCGAGCAGGATACGTCCTGTGCTCTGCAGCTTCTGGATGTTGGGTGAAACCACGCCGAAGCGGTCGATACGTGTGCGGAGCACCTTGTAGGAGTTATCCACCATTTCATCGACTTCTTGCTTGAGGATTTGTTCCACTTCCTCGTTGCTTGCACCGGGCTTAGCCTTCACTTTCTCCACATTGCGGAAGATTTGGTAGAGGCTTCCTTCGGGTGCCAGTTTCTTGTATTCTTGGCAGAACGAGGTCACGAAGTCGTCTTGCGCGTTGAGGTTCGCGGCCACGTTGTCGATAGCCTGATTGAATTTCTTGTCGGGATTGTCGTTCGACAGGGCGCGGAGAATGTCGGGGACAGAGATTTGCAGTGTCACGTTCATACCACCCTTAAGGTCAAGGCCGAGGCCAAGTTCTTTCTCACGCACGTCCTGGAAAGTGTAGTATCCCAAATACACTTTTTCGTTAGCGATAGAGTCGATAAAAGCGTTGTAGGCCGTCTTGTAAGCCGGGTTGCTGGTGTCGGGCGAAGAGATGCCTGCGGCAGCCAGTGCTTTCTGCTCCGCCTTGTTCTCGTAGTGGTTAGACACGAAGGAGAACGACAGATAGAAAGCGCAAACAAGAATCAGCAAAACGGTGATTACTCTAATAAAACCTTTTGTTTGCATTTGTAGTTAATTAATTTATATGATTTTTATGTTTTAATTCGCTACTTTACGCTTTAAGCGTGCAAATATACACACTTTTCTCCACGTGAGAAAATTATTTAAGTCAAAATTTGTTTAACCGTGTTCCGAGACAAGCAGTGACGCGGCGCGGCGCAAATGCAGAAAATGACATTGACAAGCGTCGCGCGGTGGTGTAACTTTGCGGTGCGATGAGGATGAGAGGCCCACGTGAGGGCGAAATGAATTATTAACACTGAAATAACGATTTAAAACCATGAAAAACAGAAGACTTTTCAAGACCACGGCGATTGCGGGCCAGGTGAGCCGCGATGAGCTGAACGACGCGGTGCTCAGAGCCGCTCACCGCGTCTGGGCGGCAGGCGCGGCACTGCGCGCGGCCAGGACGCGTAACAAACGATTCACCTACGGCGACCAGTGGGGTGATGTCACCATCGACGCCAATGGCAAGCGGGTGACTGAGTGGGAGCGATATAGCGAGGGTGGCGACGCGCCCATCACCAACAATCTGATACGCCAGTTGGTGAAAACCGTTGTGGGGCGCTTCCGCACCGAGCAGGGCGGAAAATCGGCGGAGCAGAGCCAAGAAGCGGCAAGTCGCGACGAGAGAAGAGCCATCGACGAATTAGACAGCCGCTGCCTGGAGGAGTTCCTGATTTCGGGCAGTTGCGTGCAGCGAGTGGATGTGGTTACCGATGTCACCGGCCCGGAGCGGACAGTGGTGGAGAACGTGAATCTGAACAGATTTTTCGTGAACCCGCTCAGCGACCCACTGGCAAGAGACTGCGAGATTGTGGGCCAGTTGCACGACCTGAGCATAGCCGAGCTGCTACGCCGTACGGCCGGCAACAACCGACGACGCGCCGAGTGGATACGCAGTCTCTACACGGTGGATGCCGAGCACCGCACTATGGACTGCGCCATGCGTCTTGGCGCCGACGGTGAGAGCAGCACCGACTTTTGGCACGCCCACGGGACTAAATGCCGCGCCATAGAGGTGTGGACACTCGAGAGCCACGAGGTGATGGTGAGCGTGAACAAATCATCGGGGCAACGACGGGTGGAACCGGTGAGCGGCAACGTAGCACGACACCGCGGCGCTAACGCCAATGTGGAAACCTACTGGGACATAGTCACCACTTGGCACTGCCGGTGGTTTTCGCCTATGGGTGACTTGCTCACCGAGTATGAGTCGCCGTTCGGCCACAAGGAGCATCCGTTTGTGATGAAGTTCTATCCGCTCACCGATGGCGAGGTACACTCGCTGGTGGAAGACGTGATAGACCAGCAGAAGTACGTGAACCGGCTGATTACGCTGGTGGATCACATCCTCTCGGCCTCGGCCAAGGGTGTGCTGCTATTCCCGGAGAATGCGGTACCCGACGGGTTCACGTGGGACGACGTGCGACGTGTGTGGAGCCAGTGTCGCGGCATTCTGCCCTATGCCACCTTGCCCGGTGCCGAGAAGCCCAGCCAGATATCACTCAACAACACCGACATCGGGGCCTTTGAGATGATACAGCTGCAACTGAAGATGCTGGAGGACGTAAGTGGCGTGAACGGGGCGCTTATGGGGCGTGGCATAGGCACCGGCAACTCGGCGGCACTATACCGGAGTGAGGTGGAAAACGCCGCCGCTGCCTTGGCCGACGTGTATGAAACGTTTGCCGCTTTTCGTCGCGACCGCGACCGCAAGGCCTCCGGTCTGAAACCCGGGGCGTAAACCGATTTAAACCCGAATCGTCCACGAGACACAGTTGAGAGAGAGTGTGTCTTGTGGACGGTTATATCTGTAACGGGGGCCTTATGGCCGGGCGACAGCCCGTGGAGTCGAGCCCCGTTTAGAGGTATTTGTCGGAGATATTGGTGCGGATTTCGTTCACCACATTGCGCAGGCGTTGCTCTTCGTTACGCGGCATTATGAGAAGCGCGTCGTCGGTATCGGCCACGATGTAGTCGTCGAGGTTGCTGAGCACCACCAGTTTCTCGCCCTTAGTGGCCACAATGTTGCCGTGGCTGTCGAGAGCCATCAGTTGACAGTTGCGCCTCACGTTCTTGTGGTCGTCCTTAGGCAGTAGCTCGTAGAGTGAGCCCCATGTCCCGAGGTCGCTCCAACCGATGTCCACGGTCTGCACACACACGTTGTCGGCCTTTTCCATCACGGCGTAGTCGATGGATATGTTGGGGCAAGCGGCATAGTTGGCGTCGATATACTCCTGCTCGGCAGGTGTACCCATCAGGTGAGCGCCGTTGTCCATAATCTCGGCAATCTCCGGCGCGTAAAGGCGCATGGCGCTGATGATAGAAGCCGCGCTCCAGAAGAACATACCCGAGTTCCAGCAGAACTCACCGCTGGCGAGGAACACCTGCGCCAACTGAGCATCGGGCTTCTCGGTGAATGTTTTCACCACCGAGAAAGAGTCGCGAATCTTCTCGCCCGTCTGGATGTATCCGTATCCGGTTTCGGGGCGGTCGGGCTTGATGCCCATGGTGAGCAGGGCGTGATTGCTATCGATGAACGAAAAAGCGTCGAGCACCCGGTTGCGAAATTCGTCGGTGCGCACGATAAGGTGGTCGCTGGCGGCCACCATTATTTTGGCGTTGGGGTTGATGGCATGAATGTGCCATGCCGCCCACGCGTTGCATGGAGCGGTGTTGCGTCGGGCCGGTTCCAGCAAAATCTGCTCCGGCGCCAGTTGCGGCAGTTGCCGGGCCACAATATCCTTGTAGGCCACACTGGTGAGAATAATAATATTCTGGTGAGGAACAATTCCGTTAAGCCTGTCCACCGTCATCTGAAGCAGACTACGACCTGTTCCCAAGAAATCCACAAACTGCTTGGGCATCGACGTGCGGCTATAGGGCCAAAAGCGACTGCCTACCCCGCCGCACATTATTACGCAATATCTGTTGTTATCCATAGTTGAACAAACTGAAGATTAGTGGTTTTTACTATTGATTAGGGGTTTAAGTTTATATCGGGTTAATGTTATTGATGTCATGATTCAGGCGGCCCCGAATGGCGCCTCGCTCTTGGCCATGAACACGAAAAGGGCCACGATAGCCATCAGCAGCAGAGCGATGAGCACATAGGCCAAGCGACGCAGGCGACGCTCACGACGACTTTCCACATGACGCGTCGATGTATGTGAGCGCGCGTAGGGATACGCGTGGATAAAGTCGAACTCGTTGAGCCTCATTTCATCGGGCGCGGCTTGCTCATCGTAAGCCTCTTGAGGCAGAGGCGGCGGCGCCACGGCATTGGCGGCGGCGCGGTAGGCAGCCTCGCGGAGCATATTGCCGCAGTAAGGGCAGTAATTAAGTCCGTCGCCGGGCAGTTGTTTTCCGCAGTGCGGGCAATAGACGTAATTGCCGACCGCGGGGCTATGGTGTGGAGCGGGAGAGGCTTGGCAGCGACTCTCGCGTAGGCGGGCCAGCGCCTGCTCGTTTCCGCTCACCTGGAACTGCATCAGGCACTGCGGACACACCATGCTGTTGCCATGCTCGGCAAGCTCGGTTTCCGAAACGTTAAGTTCTTTGGCGCAATATGGGCACACAACTTTCATAGTGCAAAGATAATGATTTTTTTACATGAAAGCGATAATTGCCACCTTAAAATATATATCACAGGCGCGAACGGCATCTGAATGTACCGCTCGCGCCTGTCAAGTCACAGTAAAGGGCCGCGCGCCGTCAGAGGCGCGAAAGCAGCACCATAGTGCGTGCACGTGCCTGTAGCCACGCGGTGCGATAGGTACCGGCCGCGGCGGTAGCCCGGGGCTCATGGTCGTAGAAGCACATGAGCGCATACTGCGTGAGCGTGTTCTCCACAGCTGCGGCTATCAAGGCGGTGGCCCGGCCGCTATCGCCCGTCTGCTCCAGAGCGTGCGAACAACCCAAGTGTTGCGGCACGCGCAAGGTTATGGCTGCTGTTTCGGCACCGAATTCAGCCGAGGCCACATACCCTGAGATGCGCCGCAGAAGGTCGTCGAAACCCTCACGCAATTTCACGGTAATGAGACGGTTCTGGTCCGACGAGAGGCGAAACCCTATGGCGCTTGCGGCAAACAGATAGGCGCTTGTGGCATGAATGTCGGCAAGCACCCTGCCAATGTCCACCAACACAGTGGCGGACAGCGAGTTGAATGATGTGTTTTCCATAATATTCGGTTATTAATTCGTGAAACGTTTACATCTCTTTTCTTGGCGTCAGCCCACCAATCGTTTTCTGCGGCGAGGCGACACCAACTGGCGGGCATAGCCCACCGAGATAAAGAAGCGCGAGGCGCGGCAATGAGTGAGCACAAACTCAATGGCCTGCTTAATCCCCAGTTCATCGCCCGCGCGCAACGTCCCCACCTTAGCGGCTATCTCGCGCCACATGCGGTCTTGCATCGATTGAGCCTTGAGTGGCGACTGACACCCCTTGAGCAGAAGTGGCACCACGCGCATGGCGCGGTCCAGGCCAACGTGATAGCGTGGACGGCCGTTCTGCAACGCGAAGTTGATGGCGCGCAGGCGCGCGTCGGGGACGTTGGCCGCAAGATACTCCTTGAATACACTCCGGTAAATCTCCATAAATTCCTTGTCGCGCTCCTGGCGACTTTTGTTTTCTGTGTTTCTCATGGTCATAAAAACTGATTAATGATTAATTAAAAATTGACATCGGTTTTAGGCACTTGTCTCTATCCTCTTTTAAACCCAAATCGGTCATTAGACCGCAAAAAGTGTAGAATTAATGCTATTTACGCCATAACAAACTTCTATCGGCATCTTGCCCACGGCGGCGTATTGACATTGCCCACTATGCCTTCGCCACCGCCACAAACAATCTGCTCGATATATTTTTTGTTCCGACATAAATTTTAATGACCGATTTGGGTTAAAAAGACAGTGCAAAGATAATACAAGAATTGGCATTTTGCAAATATTTATGGTAAATTTTACAATATTTTTCACATAATCCTATTTAAGCGCATGATAAATCGCATGTTTTGGTTGTGAAAATCAAGTCAAATATGTAATTTTGTCAGTCTAAACTGACACAAGCACAATGGAAGAAGAAAAGAACATCACCGCCCAAGCAGAGCAAGCAAGCGATAAGCCACTGCACACCGACATCAACACCGACGAGCCGCGCCCCGATGTGCTCAACTACGACGACATCTGCCGCATGGCACCGTTTTTCAAGGGAAAGGAGCGCCTCACCAAGGCCTTGATGAGATTTTTAGGCCTGCACAAGATAAACGCTCTTCACAGCCTCGCATATAAAGAGAAAGGGCCGGCTTGCCCGGCCAGACTGCTGAAGGAACTGGAACTGACGCTCGACGTGGATAACGAGCAGGTGCTGGAACAAATAGCCAAACAAGGCGCCTTCATCACCGTGTCGAACCACCCGATGGGCGCTCTCGACGGCATAGCGCTTATCGCGCTCGTGGGCAAATATAGGCCCGACTTCAAGGTGATGGTGAACATGATACTGAACTACATCAGTGGCATGCGGCAAAACTTCATCGCCGTGGACGCGCTGGCAAGCAACGACCCCAAGAAGCGCGCCGTGAGCGTGAGAGGCATAGCCCAGGCTTTGCGCCACGTGAAAGAGGGCAACGCGCTGGGATTTTTCCCTGCCGGAGCGGTGTCGAAGTTCCGCTGGAACCTGCGCATCGAAGACCGTGCGTGGCAGCCGAGCGTGATGCGCATCATCCAGAAGGCGCGTGTGCCGGTGATTCCGATATATTTCCACGACCGAAACACTCTGCTGTTCAACATTCTGGGACTCATCGACTGGCGACTTCGCACCCTGCGCCTGCCACGAGAGGTGTTTGGCCGCCGTCGCGGCTCCAAAATGCGCATCTCGGTGGGCCAACCCATAATGCCCGATGAGATTGCCACCCACACCACCCCCGACGAACTGGGCGCGTTCCTCAAGCAGCAGACCTACGCCTTGCGCGGCACCAAGAAGTAATCGCCACACCCACCGGCCAACAAAGACATACCCACAGAATTAATCGTTCTCAACTAATGGATAACGTAACACAGAACAAGATACTACAAGTGAAGCAACGCTTCAGCATCATAGGCAACTCGCCGGTGCTCACCAGCGCCATCGAGCGCGCGCTGCAGGTGGCTCCAATCGACCTGTCGGTGCTCGTGATAGGCGAGAGCGGAACGGGAAAGGAATCGTTTCCCAAGATTATCCACGACAACAGCCTGCGCAAACACAGCAAGTACATTGCCGTGAACTGCGGAGCCATCCCCGAGGGCACAATCGACAGCGAGCTCTTCGGGCACGAGAAGGGAGCCTTCACAGGTGCCATCTCGGCCCACAAAGGCTACTTTGAGGAAGCCAACGGCGGGACAATATTCCTGGACGAGGTGGCCGAGTTGCCGCTTACCACACAGGCCCGTCTGCTACGCGTGCTGGAAGTGGGCGAATACCTCAAGGTGGGTTCATCCACGGTCCAGAAGACCAACATCCGCATCGTGGCCGCCACCAACAAGGATATGGTGGAAGAAGTGAAGAAGGGCAAATTCCGCGAAGACCTCTACTACCGCCTCTCCACCGTGCAAATCAATGTGCCGCCACTGCGCGAGCGCGGCGACGACGTGTGGCTACTAACACGCAAGTTCACTAACGACTTCGCCGAGAAATGGCGCACCGCCGCGGTCACCTACGACGAGAGTGCTCGCGCCGCCATCACCGGTTTCCGCTGGCCCGGAAACGTGCGCCAGTTGAAGAACGTGGTGGAGCAGATAGCGCTGTTCGAGGCCGGCAACACCATCAGCGACAATGTGGTGCGCCAGTATCTGCCAATAAACACCGAAAACCTGAAGCCCGCGCTTCGCGAAGACGTGAAATTCGATTACACGCGCGAACGCGAACTGCTGTTTAAACTCATTTTCCAGTTGCAGCAGGAGATAAAGAACATGAAAGAAAACCTGGAAACGATGAGCAGCGGCAACATACCACACCCGCAGCAACGCGCCCACATCAGCACCAGCGTGATGGACATTAAGCGAAAGTCATCACCAATCATGCCTATGCCCTCCGAGGACATACTCGACTCAGACGAATTCGGCGAACAGCACACGGGCTCGTTCACTCCAGGCACGTCAACCATAGTAAGCAGTGACGAGCGCCACGACGCATCGATGGTGCAAGCCACGCCGGTGGATGAGGGATACCCGCACGTGAAAACGCTCAAGGCCACCGAGCGCGAAACCATTGTGCGCGCGCTGGAGCGCAATGGCGGAGTGCGCAACCGAACAGCCAAGGAGCTCAACATCTCGGAGCGAACCCTATATCGCAAAATCAAAGAATACGGACTATAACCTCCCTGCCCCATGAAACGCTCAATAATAATCATTACAATAGCGGCGATGATGACGATTTGCAACTCGTGCATTCCCAAATACACGCTCAACGGTGCCGCCATCGACTACAGCAAGTATCGCACCATATCGTTCAGCGACTTCCCCATACGCGCCGCGCTGGTCTATCCTCCACTGCAACAGCTCTTTGAGAACAAGCTCAAGGACATGGTGAGCCAGCAGACACGCCTGCAAGTGGTGGACTCGCCCAACAGCGACTTGAGAATGGAAGGTGAAATATCGGGCTACTCGCTCAGCCCGCAAGCCGTTCGCGAAGATGCCTACGCCAGCCAGACCAGACTCACTATTCAGGTGAAAATACACTACATCGACGCCAAGAACCCGGCACTCACCAGCGAACAGACATTCTCGGCCTACCGCGACTTCAACAGCGACCAGATGCTCACCGACGTGCAAGACGACTTGTGCAACCAAATTTGCAACGACCTCACCGACCTCATATTCAACGCCACTCTGGGCAACTGGTAACCACCCACTCCCCCCGACAATGAAACAGGAACAAAACATAACCCACCGCCTGCTCGAGATAATCGACGACCCGCAAACTCGCATAACACGCGAAGAAGTGGACCGCTGGAGCAGTGAATACCCCTACTGCGTGCTGCCGGCGCTGCTCTACCTCAGGCAGAATGGCGTTGATGGCAACGACGACCTGGTGGAGCGCGTGGCGCTCATGGTACCCGACCGCCGTGAACTTGCCCTGCAAATCGATGGCTTCGCAAAGCATTTCGCACACTTTTACCCCGACGAGCCCGAGCCCGAGACCCCCGACACCGACACCACAATCGACCGTTTCCTTGCCTCATACGGAAACACCAGCCAGAAAGAAATCGACGCCCTGAGCGCCACCATCTTCAACCCCATGCCCGACTATGCCGACGTGCTGGCGGCCCAAGAGCGCGACAGTGGCACCGAGCCGGCCCAGCCTCAAAGCGAGCAAGACCGCCTTATCAACCAATTTATCGAGAGTTCGCAAGAACGCGAGCGCGAGGCGTCGGTACAGGCCATGACACCGGTAATCGACGAAGAAGAAAAGGCACAGATTGCCGCGGCCGACATCGGCTCCCCCGACGACAAAGACGACTCCATGCTGAGCGAAAGTTTGGCTAAATTCTACATTTCACAGGGCAAATATTCGAGCGCACTGGAAATTATTAAAAACATAAATTTGAAATTTCCAGAAAAAAGTATTTACTTTGCAGACCAAATTAGATTTTTGAAGAAAATTATAGTTAACGAACAATATTTAAACAAAAAACAATAGACACATGTACGTTATTTTATCAATTCTGATTCTGATAGCTTCGGTGCTTCTCGTGGGCATAATCCTCATCCAGAAGTCGAAAGGCGGCGGTCTCGTGTCCGGCATGAGCGGATACAACGCAGTGAGCGGTGTGCGCCAGACCACCACTTTTGTGGAGCGCGCCACATGGACGCTGGCAATAGCGATATGCGTGATGAGCATCCTTTCGTGCTTCATCGCTCCGCGACTCATCAACACAGCACCGCAGATTAAGCAACTGCCCGTAGCCGAGCAGCAGGCCACTCCGTTCGAGACTCCCGCGCAACCCGCGGCTCCCGCACAGCCCGCGCAGCCCGCAAAATAAGAGGCACGACGCCGGTAGCAGACAGTAGGCAACATTCAGCCGGGCATAAGAAACCGGCATCTATCGGCCCGCATGTTCTGAAACCGGCAGCTTATCAGCCAAGACAAAATCTTAAGCATCTTCCATCCCACATCGGGGCGGAAGATGCTTTTTTGCGCACAGCCACCACACTTAACCACACCCACACAGCCAAACCAAGCCTATTGGCCACAATAAGCCTATCAGCCTTATTGGACCTATTTCCATCAATTATCGATGATTTGCGTGTGATTTATGGCAATTTGTGTTCAAATACAGCCACCTTGTCCATTCGCAACATTTCCCGCCTAAATACCGGCCCATTACCGTAACTATCTGACGCGCGAAGAGGGTGGGTCATAATTATGGCGCACCCTTTTGTTGTAACATGTTGTAAAACATATAGCAAAGCCTCTACTTTCCCAAGCGGAGGCTTTGTCATGTCAGAAAGTTTTAGTAACTTTGTGACAATCAATTTAATAAATAAAAATATGTCTGCAAAGTTACACTTTCGTGAGCACATAAACAACCAATTGATT
>CADADP010000016.1 GCA_902786725.1 uncultured Bacteroidales bacterium | reverse complement strand
TGAGCGTTAGTCTCAAACAATAGTATGGTGATTAACACCATTATAGCAAGTGAATACATCTTTCTCATACTGCAAATGTACGCAAAAATCCCGATTTATCGTTCTAATAATGGTGCAAAGGTGGGCATTTTTCCTCTACTCGCACTTGTTTTGGGGACTTTTGTTATTCATCAGGCTTTGATAGTCATCTTGGGATTGGCTAGCAATCGCTTTCTTATGAAGTATCAGAAACTTGAAGTTTAGAGTGTATTGTTCATAGTATATAGAAGCTAACTCTGAACATCAAAAGCCATAATTTAAGCAAAAAACGAGAATAATTATTTCTCTATATACTAACTAAACTTTGGTCTCTAACCTTCAAATTTATAAAGTTTTAGAGCTTTTAAAACTTGAGTAAAACACTGTAAATTTAAGTGACGAGCACATAAAATTGATGTAAATACGCTTTATTTTATACAGAGAAATCACTAATTTTGTAAGAAAATTTTTGAACCGCGACGATAACAACCACATTAATAATAACCACCAATTAAGCAACCAACAAGTATGGAAACAAAAGACCAAGTATTAGAAGCAATGCGCAATGCCGGAACTCCGCTGAGCGCAGGCAAAGTGGCCGAGCTGACCGGTCTGGACCGCAAAGTAGTGGACAAAGCGTTTGCCGAACTGAAAAAAGAAGGCGCCATTGTTTCGCCTGTGCGCTGCAAATGGGAGCCCGCGAAATAACGCGTAATCACAGTGTACACAACCACATCTCATCAGAGGGAAGCCGCATAGCGAGGGAGAGACAGCAAGATGTAGCTCCTGAGGGGGGATGCGGCTTCCTTTTTTCCCCAGAGTTGACACCAAACAAAAACCAGCTCAATGTTTAGCTTAAAATATAAAGTAACCACGAGCACCTGCGACCCAGACGGACGACTGAAGTTATATTCCGCCCTTCAGATGATGCAGGACTGCTCTGAAATGTGGATCGACACCGAGCCACAAGTGAAACGCTACTTCGGCGAGCAGAACATGGCACAGTTGCTGGCATCGAGGCAGGTAGAAGTAATCCGCATCCCTGAATTCAAGGAAGAACTCACTGTGACCACCAGCGTGTATGGGATGAAATCTCTTTTCGGATTCCGCAACACATTTATCTACGACTCACAAGGACTTCCTTGCTACAGGACATGGAGCATGGGCGCATTTGTGGATAAAGGCACCGGCAAACTCAAGAGTGTGGATGATGACACAATCAGGTCGATGACGCTTGAGCCGAAATTAGAGATGAACTATCTGGACCGCCGTATCACCGTGCCGCACGAGGGCGCATTGGTGCAGGAGCCGATACAGGTGATGCGTGCCGACATCGACTATAATCGCCACATGAACAACGCCAACTACGTGCGCATGGCCATGGAACTTCTGCCGGAAGGCTACCGGGTGAAGCAGCTTAGGGTGGAATATCGCGTGGCGGTGAAACAGGGCGACACACTCATTCCCACCATATTCCACACCGCCAACGGAATCGTTGTCACATTCACTGTGCGAAACGAGGTGAGTGCGATAATAGAATTTAGGGACGACTAAGAGCTTTAATCCACACGAGCGATGGACTTGTTTTTAATCACAGGGTTACTGATTCCGCTGGCCGGAACCGTGATAGGCTCAGCATTTGTCTTTTTCGTGAAAGGCAGTATGTCGGCTCGCGCGCAGAAATCGCTGCTGGGATTCGCGTCGGGCGTGATGGTGGCTGCCGCCGTGTGGTCGCTACTGATACCGGCTATAGAAATGGAAGCGGCGGCCGGCAGGTGGTCGGTGCTTCCGGCCGCAGTGGGATTCGTGCTGGGTGTGTGTTTCTTGCTTATGATTGATGAGGTAACACCTCACTTGCATTTGGATTCATCCCTACCCGAAGGCCCACGTTCTCACCTGTCGCGCACAGCTATGCTGGCGCTGGCCGTAACCATCCACAATCTGCCCGAGGGCATGGCCGTGGGTGTGGTACTTGCCGGAGCCGAAACCGGCACGGCCAACCTGACTCTTGCCACTGCGCTTGCCGTATCGATAGGGATAGCCATCCAAAATGTGCCCGAAGGGGCAATAATCTCTATGCCCATGCGTGCCGCCGGCAACAGCAAGTGGCGCTCATTCGCGATAGGCAGTCTGAGCGGTGTCGTGGAGCCACTGGGCGCCATAGCGGTGATGCTTCTTGCCACTGTGCTCACGCCTGCAATGCCGTATTTGCTGTCGTTTGCAGCCGGAGCGATGATATATGTGGTGGTGGAGGAGCTGATTCCCGAGGCTTCTTCGGGCGAGCACAGCAACCTGAGCACAATAGGGTTTGCTGTGGGGTTTGTGCTGATGATGATGCTCGACGTAGTGCTGGGATAGACCAGAAATAAGGTAACACAATAATGGTGCGCCAAACCAAGTGTTTTTGGCGCACCATTATTATATGTGTTATGAAGATACTGATTTAGCCCGTCAGATTCCCAGAGTCAGACCCAAAGTCCAAGTATTCTTCATCTCAGGACCCCAACCGTTCTTAAAGACCTTGCACGGGGTGAAACGAGCATATATTCCCAGAGCCTTAAAGGATATACCGGCCATAAAATCAACCGTCACCTTGTTCTGCTTCAACCCCGAGGTGTTGGCTCTGATTGTGGTTTTGCCCGCCTTGTACTTGTTGGTATATGAGCAGTACACATTCCAGTCGAGAATCACGCCGGCGTGCAAACCCAGCTTGCAGTTAAACCGCTTGCGATAAAGCAGTGGGAACTGAATCGTGTGGATAGTAATTGACGATTTGCGATTCTCCAGTGTCGGGTCCCAATCTGTTATCTCCAGCACTCCGTCGTCGAGTCGATCAAAGCAGTAGTTCTTTTTCAGTTTGTAGAACTTAGCCTCATAGCCGGCACCAAGCGAGATATAATTATAATGTCCAAACCGGTACTGAACGCCTATCACGTTCATCACACCCACTTCGCTCGATGTGGAAGTGAACCCTCCAGAATTTGTGCCACCCCAGCCATAATGGAAGCCACTGCATATCACACTCCATTTCTTTTCGACGCTATCATTGTCACATTTCTCTTTAGCGGGTTTATCGCCCGATTTCAACGGCATGGAAAGTGCGGGAAAATCGGCCGCACTTGCATGGCTAAACGAGCAAGCAACGATGGCGGCCACGATTATTGTCTTAAATTTTAACATGATTGATATGATTTAGTGAATATTCTTACTTAATTATCGCCGCAAAGTTAATGAATTTAAGCGACACACAAAACAGATGGCTCAACTTTCAGTCCAAGTCCTATTCTTCATGATAGTGCCGCCGGCTACTTTGTTTGGCCTTATACTTAGTTTTTACTATCTCGTAGGATTGGCGTGTGAGGGTCTGTAGTAGCTCGTCGGGCGCGGTCTTGGGGTTGATTCCTATCCAATACTTAGGCGACAGGTTAAACGGCTTTCCCACACAGCTATATCGTTCTCTCAAATCCTCGATTTGAGCCGGGTCACATTTTAGCGTGATGACGCTAAAATCATCGCAATCGAAAAACGAGAACATATGTCCGCTGACATAAAACACCAGCACCTCAGTGGCATAACGAAACGCGGTGAAAGGCAGTTTCTCCACAACGTCGTCGCCCAGCGACAGGCAAAAATCCCGATAGTCTTCGATATTCATATCACAAAGTTATTCCTACTTAATCATCGCATCCGCTTGAGTACGTTATAGCTGGGTAGGATACCAAGTTCACCGGCTTTGCTCAGGTCGGCTATGCCACGTTCCTTGTTGCCCAGGCGCATATACATCAGTCCGCGGTTATAGTAGGCCTCGCCCATATCGGGCTTCAGTTCTATGGCACTTGTATAGCAACTTATGGCACTTGTAAGGTCGCCCGCGGTCATATAGACATTGCCCTTATCGAAGTAGGCATAAACATTCTTGGGCGACAGTTTTATCACTTGGTCCAGGTCGGCAATGATACGTCCCATAGCGACTTGAGTCTCTTTGTCACGCATCATCTTGTCGGCAGATTTGTCGGCCGCCGGCTGAGCGGCAGCCTTTTCGTCCATCTGCCATTTTACGAAAAGCGCGGTTGCACGCAAAAAATAGGCCAGAGTGAACTTGGGACTGATTTCCAGCGCTCGAGAAGCATCGGCGACGGTCTGCTCCACGTTTTTCACCAGAAAGTAGTCCATGGCTCGGCCCAGATAATCCACCGAGCGAGGACGTTCGGCGGCAAGCAGGCCGTTATAATACTCGATGCTGGCAAAGTGCTCCTTGATTTCAGATTCCGACAGCCGGTTCTCACCCGAGATGAGCGTAAGCTGCCGAGCGAGCAAATGCGACTCGTTCACATCGGTGATTTCGCGCATATAGTGAGTGCGGCTCCCAAGTCCGGCATCAGGATTATAATACGATAGCACAAACATTGGTTCCGGCTCAATGTCCATGTTCATGTTCTGTACATGGCCGCGAGTGCGATTGTTATACTCAGGCTTTGTATTGAGGTCGGTATCCACGGTGAGCAGGTCGTTGAACCGCGTGATAACTTCCTTGCTGGTCTCGACTTCTTCGCCGGCCATGCGCCGTTCTTCGCGCTCACGCATACGCTCCATCTCCAGTTTGGACGGGTCGAAATCCGATGTGTGTGTCTTTTTGCTCTTGAAAATGCTCAGCGCTTTGTCGTAGTCGCGGTCGCCGCCTTTTTTATCGCCCAAACGGTCAGGATACTTATCAAGCATAGTGTTGTAGTCGGTCAGTGCAAGGCGGTGCTGGCCCGTCTTGGAATAGAGCATAGCGCGGTTGTAGAGGGCCATAAAATTAGTTGCGTCGCGCCGCAGCACAAACGAGAAGTCCTCAATAGCCTTATTGTTCTCCCCCACTTCGGCCAGTAGCAAGCCACGGTTGAAATGCCCCTCCACGCTCAGGGGGTCGAGCCCCAGAGCGTAATCGTAGTCACTCTTGGCCCCGAAGTAATCGTCGAGGTTATACTTCATATACGCGCGATTAATAAAGTAGCCGGCAAACTTCGGGTCAAGTTTTATGGCCTCTTCAATGTCGGCCAGCGCCTTCTTGTAGTCTTTTGTGTATCGCATCAGTATGTGCGAGCGCATTGAGAAGGCGTTAGGGTTGTTCTTGTTCAGTTCAAAGTATGCGCGGTCGTTACGCGAGTCGATGCTTAGCAGACGGCGATAGGTGGAGTCGGCATCATCATACCGCTTAAGCGCCTCTTCGCACACGGCCTTGTTGAACAGGAACGTTTTGTCCTCAGGCATAAGTCGCAGCCCGGCACCGTAGTCCTCGATGGCTCCGGCAAAGTTGCGAAGGTTCTGGCGAGCCACACCACGAACCTGATAGGCATCGGTAATAAACGGGTTGCGCTCAATCGAGAGCGTTGCATCCTCCTCAGCGCCCTTGAAGTCGTCGAGACTGATTTTTGCCACAGATCGATAGAAATACGGCTCTGCCAGATATGGCTTGGCATTGATTACCTGATTAAAATACTGTATCGAGAGGATGTAGTCTTCAAAGTACATTGCATTGCGACCGATGTTGAGCACCTGGTCGGTGTTGATTTGTCCATCGGCACCGAACACGCCCAGCAACACCGCCACCAACGCGGTCAGGCTCCTTAATATGTGGATTGCACACTTCATTGCTTATGAGGCCCGATAAGGGGGGTAATTAGCGTTTTGTTTAGCAAAAATAGTGCTTTTTCTTATTTTTCGGGGCAAATGCAGGGCAGAAATTTGTTTTATTAACGAAAAATGCCGAAATTTGAATGTTTGAAATGTAATTTCACAATGTAGGCAATGAAAATTAAATCCATAATAATAGTAGCACTCATAGCGGCCGTGGCACTGTGTCCGCTCGACACATCGGCCAAGAAGAAACAAAAATACGAGAAACACACGGTGAGCATTGCCGATAACGTGGCGCCAGGCACCCAGAGTCCACAACCGGTGGTGATAGGTGACCCCGCTCGCCAGCTCTATGGCGAATGGAATATCGTGACGCTGAAAAAAAAGAAAGTGGTAACTCCCACGCGAGCGTATATCTACTTGGATTTCAATGGCGGCAAGCTCTATGGCAACAACGGATGCAACAGCATCAACGGCCATTTCACTCTGAACGGCGACAACATCAAGTTCAGTAACCTGATTGCCACCACAGTGCCTTGTCACAGCACCACAAGTGAGCGCTCGGTGATGAAGGGCCTCGAAGAAGTGGCCGCGTTTAGGGTATCGCGCCTTTATAATATGGACTATATGGACTTGCTCAATAGCCGCGGCAACGTGGTGATGACACTCCGACGCCAGAATCTGGACTTCCTCAACGGACCGTGGATTGTGAAGGAAATCAACACATCTAACGTGTCGCAGAAGAACATGCGGGTGGTCATTGACGCTGTGATGCAGACAATTCACATCAATAGCGGTTGCAACATTGTGAGCGGCATCATCAACATTGACACCACTAAGGACTTCGCCGTGCAGTTCGAGGCTCTAACACCCACCCGAAACGTGTGTGAGGAACTGGCCGAGACTGAGACCGCGCTGCTCATAGCGCTGGAGCAGACCGAGTCGTGCAAGCGAATCAACGACAACGAAATGGCGTTCATGAACAATAAGGGCAAAATTGTGGTGGTAATCAACCGCACCCGTCTGCGTTAATATCCAATAACCACCGCTGCCACGACCGCTGCCGGCTGTCGCTTATTTACACAAATATCCACCGGATTAAAACACATATTAATTAGTGGCGCTTTGACACGCGTTTCTCAGCTTTTCGGCCACCACTGCCGGGTCGATGCCGTTCAAGCAGCGATAGTCGCCGTAGCGGCAAGGTTTGTTACCGAATACCGAGCATGGGCGACATTGCAGGTCGTCGCGTTGAACCGCATCACCGAGGCTCTGCCCGTAGCCCATAAAACCGCAATAAGGATGTGTGCCCCCCCAGATGCTTATCACTCTCAGCCCCACGAGCGACGCCAAATGCATATTCGCGCTGTCCATACTTAGCATCACGTCGCACTGCGACATCAGCAATAATTCATCAGTTAGTCTGTGGTCAATCGCCGCCACCGACACAACGTTGGTCCTGCCTGCGGCGAGTTGAGACAGCGCCGCTTTTTCTTTCTCTCCTCCACCGAATAGCAGCACCGTAACGTCCTTTTCCGCAGCGAGTTCGTCCACCACCTGCGCCACCTTCTCAAACGGATATTCTTTGCCCTTGTGTTGCGAAAACGGAGCCACGGCTATCCAGCGCTCGCCGGCTTTCTTGCCACGTCCGAGCATGGTGGTGTCGTCATCGGGCCTGAGCGGAGCGAATCGCCCCCCACGTGCTGTGATTCCGAGCCTGCGAAACACTGCGTCATAGCGAGCATGGGTAGTGGTGAGTTGATGGTGTATTTTGCCTCGCGTGAGGGCGCGCTTTTCACTTCGGCCTTTGCGTATGCGCGCCACACCTACGCCATGCAGTAGCATCCACGCGTCTATTACGTGCGAGCGTAGCACCGAGTGCAAATCGGCAACGGCATCTATACCATAGTCGCGGTGCAACTCACGCGCTAGCCGCCACATTCCGCCGAAGCCCTTATAATCGTCGGTATTGATACCCACCACTTTCAGGTTGCCGGGACGCTCCGCACCGAAGATTTGTGCTGGATAACTGCGCGTAAGCACCACAAACCGGCACTCAGGATTGGCACGGCATATCGGGTAAAGCACCGGGAGCATTATAGCCACGTCTCCAAGTGCCGAGAGCCTGATTACAAGTATGTTGCGAGTATGTTTTTTGCTCATTTCTTGCCGTAGAGCACAGGGTTGGTCGCTGGGTCGTTATACATCTTCATCTGGCGATACACCTTCATGTACTTCCGGCCTGCGGCAATATCATCGAGCAGTTGCACAATAGCAGTGGAGAGGTCGATGCGCTGCTCAAGCAACACAGCCAACTTGGCAGCACATTTCGCCTTATGCTCTGCGTCGGCATCGGCGCGCTCGGCCTGCTCACGCATGTGATATATCTTAAGCGCCAATATCGACAAGCGGTCGAGTGCCCACGCCGGGCTTTCGGTGTTGATTGTGGCGTCGGGGAGCATTTTCACCTCGGCAAAATGCGCGCGAAAGTAGGTGTCGAGTTGCTCCACAAGGTCGGTACGCTCTTGGTTACTGCGGTCGATGCGGCGTTTTATCGCCAATGCGGTCACAGGGTCTATATCCGGATCGCGAATAATGTCCTCAAGGTGCCACTGAACGGTGTCGATCCAGTTCTTCGTGAACAACTTATGCTCAATTGTTCCATCCTCGTAGGGATTGGGCATCACGGCATCCACGTCGTCGGTAACATGATACGCTCTTATTGCTTCCTCAAAAATCTTGTAACAATTGTCAATAAAATTCCTCATCCCTCGTTGTTCGCTTCACGCTACACGACTGCTTCTAATAATTCTTTCTAAACTTTATTAAACCCGCCTGAATTGAAAATTCCATCTTTTTCCGGCTCACCCCCGGTGACGACCTATAGGGTGTCGCTATCAAGTTCCTCCAAGTCGGTCAGCTCATCATCGCTGAACGACTCGTCGCCATAGAATTCTGCATCCAGCTCGTCGATACTGGGTGTTTCAATCTTAGTAAACTTGTCGCTATAGACCTCCAAATCCACAGTCTCAATAGGAGCTTTACCAACCTTGCTCTCGCACAAGGGGTCGCGAAGGTTCTTGCCCGGAATCATTTCTTTGAGACGCATATAGAAGTAGCGCTCTGTCATGTAATCGAACACGAATTTCAGTTTCTGGCCCTCTTCATCGATGAGTTCACTCAGGTGCGTGTCTTCCATAATCCACAAGTCCACATCGCTATCCGAGCCCATATCCATATATGTCACTTCCTTCTCCTTGTTCCACTCGTCGTCGCAAATATAGAACGAGTCCATCTGCTCCTTGTTGTATCCGGCGGCATCCAGTATCACATTGCGCAAGCGGTCGAAAGTGTCTTCTGAATCAATTGCTATTTCCAACTTAAAATTCTCGGCTTCTTCCGAGCCAACCACGAATCTGTAAATCATAATTTATTATTATTGTATGTGTAACGTACTTTTAATAGTTGTGACTTGTCTTTTGACGTTGCGAAATTACTAAAAAAACTACTTAACCAAGCATTTTTCCTATTATTTTTCTGGCCTGTATAAATTATTTTTAATTTACCAAGCTTTTTCGCATGTTTTAAACAGTATCAGAACATGTTTTTCGGCACGTTATTCATCTTTTCCATTAATTGGAAAAAGGCGTTACTTGCTCGCGCAAGTAACGCCTAATCAAAATACAGCAATGATTATTCTCTTGAATAAAGTTTTGTGTTTCCGGCTTTTCAGTTGTGACCAGATCAGGGAATCAGGTTATAACTGCGGAACACCTTTTGTATCTTCTCCAGTGCCACAGTCACCTGCTCGCGAGTGTGCGTGGCCATAAGGCTGAAGCGGATAAGAGTGTCGGTTGGAGCCACAGCGGGAGACACCACCGGGTTCACGAAGATTCCCTCATTGAAGAGGTCGCGCACTATGGCAAACGTCTTGTTGTTGTCGCGTATATAAAGCGGTATGATAGGCGTCTCGGTGTTACCTATCTCGCAACCCATGTTGCGGAATCCATCCAGGGCGTAGTGGGTGATGTCCCACAGGTGCTTCTGTCGCTCGGGCTCCTCTTGCATAATATCGAGCGCCGTCATCACGGCTGCCGTTGAGGCCGGAGTGATGCTGGCGGTGAAAATATACGAGCGCGAGTGGTGGCGCAGATAGTTGGTGATTACGCTATCGGTAGCGATGAATCCACCCAGCGAGGCAAACGACTTGCTGAATGTGCCCATGATGAGGTCAACCTCGTCTTGCAACCCGAAGTGGTGGCACACGCCACGTCCACCCTCGCCAAATACGCCTATCGAGTGAGCCTCATCCACCATAA
The DNA here is from genome assembly GCA_902786725.1 of uncultured Bacteroidales bacterium. Lineage (GTDB taxonomy): Bacteria > Bacteroidota > Bacteroidia > Bacteroidales > Muribaculaceae > Sodaliphilus. The sequence goes on along the minus strand of CADADP010000016.1, from coordinate 40,611 downwards.
CACTGGCGTTGTACTTGCGAGCAAGGTCCACGATATCGGGTAACTTACACACATCGCCTTCCATCGAGAACACTCCATCGGTAACGATGAGTTTCACGCGGTCGGGCTCACAACGCTTCAGCTGGGCCTCGAGCGATGCCATATCGTTGTGCTTATACTTCAGCGGTGTGGAAAACGACAAGCGACGACCCTCGATAATCGATGCATGGTCCTGCTCATCCCAGAGGATATAATCGTCGCGCCCGGTTAGAGTAGAGACCACACCCAAGTTCACGCCGAAGCCCGTGCTGTAAATCATAGCGTCTTCCTTGTGAACATAGTCGGCCAAGCGGCGCTCGCACTCTTTGTGCAGGTCGAGCGTGCCGTTAAGGAACGGTGAGCCGGCGCAGCCTGTTCCGTATTTCTTAATTGCCTCGATGGCGGCTTGTTTGATTCGTGGGTGATTCACAAGTCCGGTGTAGCAGTTAGAGCCGAACATCAGCACTTTTTTGCCGTTGATTATCACTTCTGTATCCTGCTCACTTGCGATAGCCCGGAAATAAGGGTATATCCCGGCGGCCTTGGCCTCCTGCGGCGCTTTGTACGCCGACAACTTTTCTTGTAATAATTTCATTTTTTCGTTTAACAATATTATTCACTAATACTGCATAAAGCCCTCATATTTTTTCATGCAGACTGCAAAATTACAAAATATTATTAATAAACCACCAAAAAATCAGCGCTTTTTTAACTCTTTACACTTTCTTTAGCATCTTCCGTGGCATTCTGGCCGCTTTTAGCGCTTTTTACTATCATTATGACACCTAATGCATTCGCGAGAGGCGAAGTCGGGCTCAAACTCTCGGCATAAAAAAAGAACAAGTTCTTTTTGCTCTGCTCTCGTTTTTCCGTAACGTTGCCTCTTCGGCGAAGTTACCCGGCACTCGGCATAAAAAAAGAACAAGTTCTTTTTGTTCTGCTCTCGTTTTTCAGTAACTTTGCACTATGGATTTCAAACTGGTATCACAATACGAGCCCACCGGCGACCAACCACAAGCCAAACAGGAACTTGCCCGTATCAAGGCAGAGGCAAAGACGGAGGAACTGAAGAACTCCGCCACCAAGACCGCCACCGCAGCACTCAACGGACTCAATTCTCTTCTTGGTGGTAACAAGATGAACCAACTGGAGAAAGAAAACAAGGAACTACGAAATGAGGTGGAGGAATTGAATGGGCAGATAGAGAAACTACACGCTGATATGCAGAAGATGAAGGACAATCACACAAGGGAAATTAATAGAGCCAACGAGCAGTACCAGCAGGAAGTCACGAGCCTAAAACGAATTCTCGAAAAGGCATACCAGTGGTTTCCAAGTTTCAAGCGGTTCCTCAACATGGAGCGTGAGTGTCTGCAACGTGGCTTCAATGAAGAGCAGACGGATAAACTGCTGCATGGTCACGCCATTAACTATAGTGGATGGCTTCACTCCAATGAGTATAGACGGAATGCCCTTGCTGATAATGTTTCGGCACAAGTGATAAGAGACGAGAAGCGTAACTTGTTCTTATATATCAATCAGATGCCTATCACCCAATGGTTTAGGAAGCAGTTTGGCATAGGGCAAGAACAGCGTAAGGGAATAAAAATATAGATTACGAGGGCAATCGAAATGATTGCCCTCGTTTCATTATATTCGATTTGCTCCAGCCTGTCGTTGGGCTTTTGAGTTTTCGAGTCGTTCTTGAATCTGCTTATCCATCATCTTATTGACAACAATCTTGCCAATAAGCCAGATAACGAGATATACAAACGCCGTTGTGAAGTTGAATACATACCAGAGTAGCAGTGCAAGCACCCAAAGCCAGGTAACATAGCCCTTTATCTTCTCTTTGCCTTTCACGAAATCAACTTCTTCCTGATTGACAGGATAGCTGTACTCTGTGCGTTGTCCGATACCGTCCATCAAAAAGTGGAACTGTCCTCCGGCATAGTTGTAATAGACGAACCAGAACGGGGCATAGACATATTTCCCTTTAGTAGTCAGATTCCAGCTTGAGGAAGCACGGAAGTTACGAATCTCCTGATTACCAATCTGATTCAAGGCTGCATTTTTTGCAGTTTCCTCTACCATGTCCTTACCATGTTTCTGCCAAACCAAAGTCTCATCAGCATTACGCTCAAACGTCATCATATTTTCGTCGTTAAAGTCAATCATGCCATCGGCATACTCTTTTGACATCATGACATCGTATGGGAAAAGGCGAGTAAATTCTCTCAGTTCTGTAGGAATCTTATCACTCTCATTTGCCAAACACAAGAAAGCGAAGTTCCCTGCTGCATTTCCATTTTGTGGACGCCATTTTTTTACAGTCTTTGTGGAAATGGTTTTACCACTATCGGTCCAGTTACGCTTAATGTCCACCTTCTGATCTTCGTATGCAGACTCGCAACTCCATGAAGCATTGTAAGTTCCCTCAAAAAGATACATGGGAAGATAGGTCTGGACAACCTTGTCAACGTTACAATGCTCGAAGATGTTAGTTGGTACATAGTCTTGGTTAATCAGAGCATTGGTCATCGCATTCTCAAATGTCTGCTCATCTGTTGTAAACGGAATGATGCGCTCTGGAGCGACCACTTCTTTGGGCTTGACAAGAGGGTTTACCAGTTTCTTGTGGCAACTTGGGCACTCGTTAATCAATGCGTTCGGATTAAACTTCAAAATGGCTGCATTACATGAAGGGCAAACCACCTCTTGAAGCTTCAGCTTTGTTTCTTCTGCCATAATTGTATAATTTAAAGGGTTAGTAAATATAAAAAAATTAAGAATATCTTGCCATACGTATAGCTTGGTTCCTATGTCTCATTGCCACTTGTACGTTTTGTATTTGCTGAGTCAGTTTACTCATGTCGCCAATCTCGATAGCAGAACACAACGTATTTACAGCACCCTCCAATTCCATCTCAGCAGCAGCAGCCTCAGGGAAACTTTCAAGCGAACTGTTTCGTAACGACTCGTAGCAGTTAGCGATCTGTTTTCGCAATGCGGGGTCATTTACTTGACGCATAGCTTCTTTCAAGTTTTCAGCCAAAGAGCGGATATAAACCCTTTCCTGACGTTGTTTGGCTAATGAAGCTTTTGTTGCATCATTTGCCAAAACACTCATCAACTGCAAAATAAGGAATACGGCCAGCAATATTCCCTGAATGATAGCGGGCCACACAATGGGAATAGGGTTATATGAATCATACCAAATGAAGCCAATACCAATTACCAGCTCAGTAAAAAAATAGAATAAAGCCCGCAGATACATACTCGCTGAGAGAACGGTCTCTCCTTTTCCCGCATTGCAAAAGAGCGGGGTGACCAACAGACACAAGTATGCAGCATGGATAAACCCATAGCAAACCCATTCCGTGTCAGAACGCTCTGTTCCTCCCAGAAGGAAGAATAATACATTGAACACTATCAAGAAGATAAGTCCAATAACAATTTTTATGATATTTGCCTTCATAAATTATTTGTTTTTAGATTATAATCGACTCATGATTTCAGCAACTTTGGCATCGTACTGCTCTTGCTTGATTAGTCCGGCATCAAGCAGTTGTTTCATTTTTGACAGAGACTCCATTGGGTCTGGTTGTGCAGATGAAGGTTGCTGCTGCTGATTACCACCTGTGCCAAAACGACCTTGACCACCAAATCCCTGTGGCTGTGGAGGCTGCTGTGGCTGTGGATTTCCAAAAGCCGTCGTAGCCATCTGGGCAAAAGCATTACCTGCAGCCATACCCATTCCAATGCCTGCTCCTGCTGCTGCCACACCACCAGCACCAGGATTGTTAGCTACATCTTTGAGCAGTTCCTGTTGTACAGCTTGATTATAGTTGGGTGTGTAGCCAATATTCTTGGCTGCTGACAAACGATCACGCCATTGTCTTCTTTCTTCTGTATCATCAATGCTGAGCGATTTAAATGAGAAGTTGTCCAATTCAAATCCAAATTTGGCAAACATTTCATCAAAGTAGGGCTTCAGTTCTTTCGAAAAGTCTTTCAATTGGCTTGATATGGCGTTAATCGAACGAATTGAAGAACGTTCCTCCAGTTTTTGTCCTATTAATGAACTAATCTCCTGAGATATTTCCGACTGGAAGAAAAGCTCTAAGTCGGTAACTGTATATGTACTCTTGTCACCCATCAAATCTTTAAATGTTTTGACACAGGCTTCATCATCTTCGTTGATGTTGAAACGTATGCGGAAAGTTCCATTTCCACGCACCAGCGTGGGTACGCCATCACCAAGGTGGTGGTCTTCAATCTGGATGGGGTCTTGCGTTCCCCAATTCACATTCTGATAGTTCGTCTGCACATGATACACTTGACATGTAAATGTGCTAATGCCTCCCGTCAGCATATTCCTGATACGGCTTAAAATGGCAATGTTTTCTGTTTTTACTTCATTCCTGCCATTTTCTAGGACCCCATAGATTTCTCCATTCTTAATAAATATGACCAGCTCATTTGGAGCTACTGTAATCACCGAATTGGTGTTAAAGTCCTGTCTGGGGTCGAGATATATCAGCGTGCCAGTATCATTCTGTCGCTGAATCGACTCCATAACGTTTTTGCTGCCTCCAGCAAAATTCGCTTCATTCTCGTTTCTGTGAAATAATCCCATAGTTGTTATACCTTTAGTTAATAATTCATTCTACATCATCACCGCCACTGAAGTCATTGCTGGTGTCTGTCATATCACCACCATCGGTGCCCCAGCCGCCACCATCACCCCAGCCACCATCGTAGTCCTCGTCGCCAGAGTCGTAACTATCATCTCCTTGATCCCATGAATTCTCATATTCAGGGAAATACCCACCACCTTCTTCATCGCTGCTGTCATCACCGCCAGTAGTGTCCCAGTCCCATTCGTTATCGTCTGAAAAATCACTGTCAAAACTATCGTCGGCAGAAGAATCGTCTGATGAGTAATCTGGCCCACTGTCTGTCAGATCATCGCCAGATTCACTGGAGGAGTAATCGGGACCGCTATCTGTGACATCATCACCAGACTCACTTGATGAGTAATCTGGTCCACTGTCTGTGACGTCATAATCATCACAGCCACTTTCTCCACCGTCATAATCCGTATCACTTTGGCCATCATCTGAACTCATATCCTGAGTGTCAGGCTGATCAGTGTCAGGAGTATCGTCCTGCCAATTATCTTCGCTATCACTATATTCTCTCATATTTTTTATATTTTAGGATTGGTAATCTCGTTTTATAGACTCCTCAATATCCGATGGTCGGATTCTTAATTTTGTGTCATACATCAACCGTCTCCAGAAGTGTACCTTTACACATGTGCGTAACTCTGGATTGAAGGACTCATCGTTCAGTTCTACTTTTATTAATGACGTAAACTTTGAGAAGGCTTTTTTCACGGGTTCGGGATCTTTGATATTTGCGCCCACATATCCACGGAATATCCTCCTTGCAACCTCACGGGCTAATAGTCGCCTGTCATAGTTACAGCATTTCTGGCAACAAGGGGCAAAAGCACATTCTGGATACGGTCGTAGTTTATCTTGTTTGTTGTTCCAATAAGTAGTCAGCTGCTTAATGCCTTCGTCTGAAAGCGATATGCTGATTTTATTGTCAAGACGATAGTCTGGGGTGATTATCTCCTCTGGCTCATCCAAACGGTTAAAGAAGAGGAATGCCTCGCCTGGTTTCAGCTTTGCAAGTCTTGCAGTCTGTACTTCATTCATACTGGTAGAATTAGCGAGAATCTCCTTATCCTGCCCTTCAACCAAGCGAAATGCAACCTTGATATCCGTTAGTGCCACGATGTCAATGCCAACTTTACGTGGTGATTGGTCTGCTATGGCTATTCCGACTCCGTATGAACGAATCTCAGCCAACATTCGTTTTACCAACCCTTGCGCTATAGCACTGGGATTAGCGGAACCCTCCCCTACATTGGTGTCGGCATCAAGTAGTACATGCGCCTCTTCAAGTAGGATAAAGTTCCGCAATCCACCTTCACCTATGTAGTTCGCATTCACGTATGCAAGGATGGAAAGCAGCAACAAGGCGATAATCAGTGCCTTTTGTTCACTGTTTTCTATAGCAGCCAGTTCTATAATGGTTGGCTTTGACAATATATCCTCAATCGGTATGGAATAATAGTTATCGAACAGGTTTACCAAACTCTTCAGGCGGACAATGCCTGCACGTCCAATGTTCTTAGCATCGCCCGTATAACCGATTTCGTCAAATGTTTCTTGGAAGCACTTAATGAAATCCGTAATATTGAATATCTTGCCCTTATTCTGGGTGGTATAAGAATCGAGCCAACGAAAATCAGAATAGCAGTTGTTAATGGTATCCTCAAATATTTTGTCAAGTGGTGTTGACATAGACACACCAGCAGCAAACGCGGTCTTCAAAGTTGACTTGTACGTCTCCAACCTAACATTCTTTGGCGGAACAAAGGGGTTGAACACAAATGGAGATATAAAGTTTTTGCCTGGCGTGAAAACTTGTAATTCAGGAATACTTTGCACCAGTGAGCGATATTCGTTCTTGGCTGGTTCGATGACGAGAAACGGGATCTGATGGTCTTTCCAAAGACGATCGAGCAGACCTACAGAGAATGTTGTCTTACCAGATCCTGGGGTCCCTACAACGAGCATATGCTTAGCGAGGTCTTTCAATGTGAAGCCGATAGAGTTGGCTGAAGAAGATTTCAGCTTTCCAATCTCAATATCTCCAGCATTGATAAGGTTCTGTGAATAAGTCTTGCTAGCCTTCCCCGTTTCATTAACATTAAGACCTGCATTCACCTTATCATCGCCTATAGGCAAGCGGAAGAAGCATGCAGCCTCGTCTGCCGTTATGACAAACGGGAAACGATAAAGGGCATTGCTCACGTAGCCGCTATTCCATATGTGGGCACTCCTGTTGCTGTTAAGCAGCATGTCACTCAACACCCAAGGCTGCGGATAGAGCATTTCCTTCGAAGAGCACACTTCCTCTCGCGGCAGGTTGATAATCTGCAGATTCGGGGCCTCTTGTTGCGTGGAGTTCAGTTGTCCCAGTACCCGAGTTGTAACTGCACTAAGTGACTGGTTGTCGCCATAGACCACTATATTATACTGGAACAGGGCACGATTCTTGTTGTCAGCATAGTATTTGTATAACTGGCTAAGCCTCTTGGCATTAGTAAAACTGACATTACCTATTTGGTTATCATGCACGCCTTGACTCAGCATACTAACTCGTTGATTCAATTGGTTCAGCTCAGCCAACTCCTCATTATTATAATAGGTGGGAATTAACTGGAAAGATACAGCACAGCCAGGATGCATAATCAGAATATTTGCAATACGGTCAAGGTCTTGATAGTCCGTAGGCAGTTTGTCGAAAGCATAAGAGGCAGGCATATAACTGTTTTGCAGGTCTTCTACCCGTTCTTCTTTTACTATCGCGTGACACCCTCCGTTGATGGCTGCATGGAACGTCGAATAGTAATCTTCAAAAGAGCAATCCTCATATTCGTACTTGCCGCTGTCCAAAGTCGCCTTCAGCAGTCCTGTCAAGACTTCCAGCGTCTCTTCTGCTCGTTGCTCAACAGTATGTATGCCCCGCAGCAGGAGATATAGATGAATCTTAGCTTTATAAGGCTGATTTTCTACTTTCTCTGTAGTCCAACATAGTTCGATGGACATATCAGGATTCTGCCCCGTCTGCTTATACAGTTCTTTATACTGTTGATAGATTTCACTGAGCAGGTTAGCCATATCCTGAGCATAGTGTTCAATATGCTCATGGGGCTGCAGGCTATCGGACAGTATGGAGATATGCGGAATCGACCTGACTGCCAGAATCCTCATTCCCACGTATTCACCACTGTTAATCTGTATAACATCCATTGATGTCTGCCGTACCTTTTACGAACCTCGTCCCCCTATCGGCTCTGTTGAACTTCTGGTCTGACGGCATAAAAAGAAAGCGTGGGAACTGCTCTGTCGCCCGTCCCACCTTTAGAGGCTTCTCGCATTGCCCGATATTGAAGAACGAGCAACGTTGAAGCCCACGCCGATATGGATATAGCAATCCCCTTCTTGCAGACATCATGACACGATGTAGTCACATAAATCCACAACGGGTATGCGTATATACACATCCCGAGGACATCTACCGTTGCCTTGCTCTGACAATATCTGAATTTTGCGAGAATTTCTAAAGGTCAAAGACAAGACGCATGAAGACGCCTTTTTTAATATGTCGTGACTCTCTCTTCCCACCCAGTGCCCGCTTTGTTATGGCGGCAATGCCTCACTCGGCTCGGCGTGGACTATCTTTTGCCTAAGTATTATTAGGACACGTCCAAATTAGATATATCGGCTCAAGACAAGAGTCAGGTACAAAGTTACAAATTTTCTCGCATATTATCCTACTTTTTGAGAAAAAACTTCAAAAAAAGTTGGATATTTAAGGAAAAAACATTAAATTTGCAGCCAAATACAAGAAGATTCTCGGATAAGTCGTCCGAAATTAAACGATAACAGAACCCGTCGGCATCCCGTAGATCTGCTGGCGGGTCACCTTTTTTTATTATATAGACAGCAATGAGCAATCAGAAGCCGCGCACGATAGAAGAGCAAATCAAGCTGCTCCGTTCAAGAGGGATGCAGTTCAGTAGTGAAGAGTATGCGAAGGAATGCCTGTCGCATATCAGCTATTTCCGTCTGAAATACTATTGGACGGATATGATTGACGAAGAAACGGAACATGATTTCCTTAAAGATGCTTCTTTTGATAACGTGATAGCCCGATATAACTTTGACCGCAGTCTCCGTCTGATTCTCTTTGATGCCATTGAAATTATCGAGGTAGCACTGAGGGCTAAAATAATCAACCATCTGTCACAGGCAAAGGATAGTGGGCTTTGGTATCTTGATGAATCTCTCTTTGAAAAGATGGAGTACTACGAGGACTTCCTGCTTGACCTTAAATATGAGTTTGAGCGTAGCACGGAGCCATTTGCCAAAGAATACATTGCCAAGCATACCAATTGGGATAGTGAGTCAATGGAAGGTGATAATCCTGATGCATGGATGATTCTGGAAGTTGCTACGTTCGGTACACTTTCGAAGATGTATAAGAACCTGAAGAGCCAGTTACCCCAACGAGCAACTATTGCAAACGAGTTTGGACTATACTCTGCTAAGGAACTTTCCAGTTGGTTAGAAGCAATATCTGTTCTGCGAAACATCATCGCCCATCATTCGCGTCTTTGGAACAGGAGCCTTGCCAAGCAGCCCATGAACATCAAGGGGCATCGTGACAAGTGGTTAAACACCCCATTTACAGACAATCAGAAAAAGAAACCTTATGGAGTTATTACGGCTATGCTCTATCTCTGCAATGCCGTATATCCAGAGAACCAAATCAAGGCTAAGATTCTTTCCCTGCTGGATAATAGCAAAGATATTCCTTACGGCAAATTAGGTTTCACAGGCAACTGGCGAAATGAACCGATATGGAAGTAAAGGGGAACTGCTAATAAGTCCTAATTTATTTTGCCGTCTCAATTATTCTGTGCACCTTTGTCCCCGACAAAGAGCCATTAAACAGGCTGGTGTTTCAGCGTCGGGAGTTCTTTGATTAGCAAAGCGTGCATAGCACGATTACATTGACAAGCAAATCAAAGCAGAATGCGGAAATGAGAATGGTCTCTTATTCGTAACCCGATTTTTCCTCAATCCCTCAGACTGCCTTTATTAACAAAAGGTTTGCGTTTTTATCCAATTTTACAAAATATTATTAATAAACCACCAAAAAATCAGCGCTTTTTTAACTCTTTACACTTTATTTAGCATCTTCCGTGGCATTCTGGCCGCTTCACGCGCTTTTTACTATCATTATGACACCTAATGCATTCGCGAGAGGCGAAGTCGGGGTCAAACTCTCGGCATAAAAAAAGAACAAGTTCTTTTTGTTCTGCTCTCGTTTTTCCGTAACGTTGCCTCTTCGGCGAAGTTACTGGCACTCGGCATAAAAAAAGAACAAGTTCTTTTTGTTCTGCTCTCGTTTTTCCGTAACTTTGCACTATGGATTTCAAACTGGTATCACAATACGAGCCCACCGGCGACCAGCCACAAGCCATAGAGCAACTGGTCAGCGGTGTGAACGATGGCACGCCCTACCAGACGCTTCTCGGCGTCACAGGCTCGGGCAAAACGTTTACTATGGCTAACGTCATAGCGAGGACCAACAGGCCCACACTCATACTCTCACACAACAAGACACTGGCCGCGCAACTCTACTCCGAGTTCAAGAGTTTCTTCCCCGAAAACTCGGTACACTACTTTGTCTCCTACTACGATTACTATCAGCCAGAGGCTTATATCCCGGCCACCGACAAATATATCGAGAAAGACCTCGCCATCAACGAGGAAATTGACCGGCTGCGACTCTCCACCGTCACAGCTCTGCTCAGTGGCCGGCGCGACATTGTGGTGGTGAGTAGCGTATCGTGCCTCTACGGCATGGGCAACCCCGACAATATCAACGCCAACGCCGTGACGATTCACCGCGGCGACCACATGGGGCGCGACGAATTTCTCCGTCGGCTTGTGGACGCGCTCTACTCCCGCAACGAAGTGGAACTCACCAGCGGACATTTCCGTGTTAAGGGCGACACAGTGGACGTGTTCCTGGCCGACGAGCAGATAATCTTGCGCGTAATCTTCTGGGGTAACGAGATAGAGACAATCCAGATTTTGGACTCTGCCACTCAGATGCCGCGAGAAGATGTGGAAGGATTCAAGATTTTCCCCGCCAACGTCTTTGTCACGCCCAAGGCGCAGTTGGGCAGCGCGCTGGGCAAAATCGACGTGGACCTGGGCACGCAAGTGGAGATGTTCCGACGCGAGGCTCGCTACGTGGAGGCTAAGCGGCTCTACGAGCGCGTCACCTACGACTTGGAAATGATTCGCGAAGTGGGTTACTGCTCGGGCATTGAGAACTACTCGCGCTACTTCGACGGGCGCGAGCCGGGGCAACGCCCCTTCTGCCTGCTCGACTATATGCCCGACGATTTTCTCACCATCATCGACGAGAGTCATGTAACGGTGCCGCAGGTGAGAGCCATGTACGGCGGCGACCAGTCGCGCAAATCCACTCTTATTGAGTACGGTTTCCGACTCGACGCGGCGCGCGACAACCGACCGCTTCGCTTTGAGGAGTTTGAGGAACTCACCGGACAAACAATCTTCGTAAGCGCTACTCCGGCCGACTACGAACTGGAGATGAGCGAGGGCGTGGTGGTGGAACAAATTCTGCGACCCACCGGCCTGCTCGACCCCAAAATCACCGTGCGGCCGTCGCAAGGACAAATCGACGACCTAATCGAAGAAATTCAGTTACGCATTGAGCATCACGAGCGCACTCTGGTCACCACGCTCACTAAGCGCATGGCCGAGGAACTAAGTTCCTATCTGGCACGCTTGGGCATACGCACGGCATATATGCACAGCGACGTGGAAACGATGGATCGCATCCAGATTCTCGACGACCTGCGGGCAGGAGCAATCGATGTTCTGGTGGGGGTGAATCTGTTGCGCGAGGGTCTCGACCTACCCGAAGTCTCGCTTGTGGCAATCATCGATGCCGACAAGGAGGGTTTCCTGCGCTCACACCGCTCTCTCACACAGACAGCAGGCCGCGCCGCGCGCAATCTCAACGGCGAAGTCATAATGTATGCCGACAAAATCACCGACTCCATGCAGCGCACAATCGACGAGACCGAACGCCGGCGCACTCTGCAACTCCAATACAATGAGCAACACGGCATCACGCCACAGGCCATCATAAAGGCACGCAACTCCATTATAGGCATCGACAACGAGTTGCAGATAAGCGACGAGGCCATGACCCATGCTCGACGTTACGAAAGCAACGTGGAAGACGACAAGACGCGCATGCAGCGCCAGTTGGCCGCCGAGTTTAACCACTCGGCCGGCGTGGCCGCCGACCCGGTTATCGGCTACATGAAGCAGACCGACTTGGAGAAGGCCATAGATAACCTAAAAGCGCAGATGATTGCCGCCGCCAAGCGCATGGACTTCGTGGAAGCGGCACAGTATCGCGACGAGATTTTCAAGCTGCAGCAACGCCTGCAACCCAAGCAATAACACATTCCAATCACAGCACGCGCCATGATTCCCACCCTACCAATAAGTCTGTGGCTACCCACCTCGCGCAAAGAGGTGGACGCACTCGGCTGGGACCACATCGATGTGATTATCTTCAGTGGCGACGCCTACATCGACCATCCCTCGATGGGAGCAGCAGTGATAGGGCGTGTGCTACAGGCCCAGGGTTATAACGTGGCAATCGTTCCACAACCCAACTGGCGCGACGACCTGCGCGACTTCCGAAAACTTGGACGTCCACGCCTTTTCTTTGGCGTTTATGCCGGCGCAATGGACTCGATGGTGAACCACTACACCGCCAACCGGCGGCGGCGTAGCGACGATGCCTACACCCCCGATGCGCGACCGGGTATGCGGCCCGATTACCCCACAATCGTCTATTCCAAAATTCTGAAACAACTATTTCCTGATGTGCCGGTTGTGGCCGGAGGCATCGAGGCTTCGATGCGCCGACTAGCGCACTACGACTACTGGCAAGATCGCCTGATGCCTTCCATTCTGACGCAGTGTCCGGCCGACATGCTAATCTATGGTATGGGCGAGAAGCCCATCAAGGAAATAGCGGCACAGCTAAGTCGCGGCGAGACCATAGAGCAACTCACCGACGTGCCTCAGACCGTGGTTCGACGCCCACTCACCGAAATTCCTACAGGTAGCGACCACGGCTCAGACATCGTACTCCACTCCTGGGAGCAGTGCCTTGCCGACAAGCGTGCTCAGGCACAGAACTTCAAAGCCATTGAAGTGGAGTCGAACCGCTGGCAGGGCGATGCCATGTGGCAAGCCACCGGCGATGTGGCCATCAAGGTAAACCGCACCAATCCGCCCATGACCACCGAGGAAATCGATGCCTCTTTCGACCTACCCTACACCCGCCTGCCTCACCCACGATACCGCGGTAAACACATCCCGGCCTACGATATGATCCGGCACTCGGTGAACATGCACCGTGGATGCTTCGGCGGCTGCGCATTCTGCACTATATCGGCACACCAGGGCAAGTTCATCGCATCGCGTAGCAAGCAGTCGATAATGCGCGAAGTGGAGCAAGTAACGCGGATGGACGATTTCAAAGGCTACATCAGCGACCTGGGCGGTCCCAGCGCCAATATGTATGCAATGGGGGGTAAAGACACCGCCTTGTGCCGACTGTGCCGACGCCCGTCGTGCCTGCACCCACGCCCATGCCCCAACCTGGACACCGACCACTCGGCCCTGCTCGACATCTACCACGCAGTGGATGCCTTGCCACGAGTAAAAAAATCATTTGTCAGTAGTGGCGTACGCTACGACCTGTCGATGCACCGCACCGGTGACCCCGCCGTGGACGCCGCCAACGCCCGCTTCAACGAGGAACTGATTCGCCACCATGTTTCTGGACGCCTTAAAGTTGCTCCTGAACACACCTGCGACGCTGTGCTCGCAGTGATGCGGAAACCATCGTTCGAGCAGTTCCGCCAATTTAAGCGCTTATTCGATTCGCTCAACGAGCGATACCGGCTCAACCAGCAACTTATCCCATACTTCATTTCGTCGCACCCCGGCTGCACCGAGGCTCATATGGCCGAACTGGCAGCCATAACCAAGGAACTGGGCTTTCACCTTGAGCAGATTCAGGACTTCACGCCCACCCCAATGACCGTCTCCACCGAGATTTTCCACACCGGTTTGCACCCTTACACGCTTCAACCCGTATTCACCGCGCACACACAGGCAGAGAAACTGGCGCAGAGACGATTCTTCTTCTGGTATGACAAGGCCAACCGCAACGACATCATCACCGCCCTGAGACGCCTACATAGGCCCGACATAATCGGCCGTCTCTATCCAACCGCAAACGGGAATCACACCAACAAACACAGCGACACGTCACACCGCCGCCGCAACCGCCGCCGGTAAGTATAGCCAATCACACGTATCTCTTTGTGATCCCAACAAGTGAGTCACTTGCGCGTGAAACGCAACGTGGCACGACGGCCATCGAGCAGTACAGGGATAGCGATGCTTTTGACATCGGCACCAATAGTAGGCAGCACTAAATAGCGCACACCGCCGCTGTCGAGATAATATACGCCACAAGTCTTCACATCGTCTCTCAAACCAAGCGAGGCAAAATACCACCGCTTCAGCCGCGCGACCCTGCCTTTCAGAGCCACTTCAGGACGTGGCTCACCCCGCAACACCGTGTTCTCGGCCACAACGTCAACACGCCACTTATCCACCGCCACCGCGCAGTGGGCCGAGTCGGCCAATGCCAGCAAGCGCGATGCCACTTCGGGGCACGATGACGTGAACGGCATCGCCACAGCGCCATTCTCAATGTTTTCTGTGCGATACAACTTCAATAACGCAGGCTTAAGGAACTGTACGTTAGGCTTATGGTAATAGGCCGAATACGCATGCTGATATAGGCACATCACGTCGCTGTCGTAGTTACTTGGGGCCACGAAACGATACTTGCCTCTGTGGTAGTGCGCAGCCACCACGCCGTCGGCCGACGCCAGCACATCGCGCTCCACACCCAGCGTAAAAGTTCTGTAATCACTTATGGCTCTGAACGACCCCGCGGCAGTCCACACCACCACGGCCACAGCGCATCCGGCCACCGCAGGTGCCAACCGACGCAGTTTCATCAGCACCCCGGTCACCCACCGCATCACCACCAGAAAAGAGCTGACGCTATAGAAAGTGTAGATGCGGTCCTTGAACAAGCCGAACAAGAGCACTGCCCCCAGAGCCCCAAACCACATGGCGCATAGCAGGTCGCCACAGGTGGAGCGTAGTCCGCGGCGCTTAATACGTGTTACCACCATGCAAGCGGCAAGCAGCGGCAGAACCAGCCGCACCGATTGCGTAGTTACCACCAGCAGTCGCTGAAGCACCATCTGACCCACTCCGGCATTCAGGTTTATATCGGTACCACCATGCAGTCGCGCCCACAACCCCGGCGAAGCCAGAATCACAGCCAGTCCGGCGGCATACGCCACCACAGCACACAGCGCGAAACGCCCTCGGCCCTCGCCTCGCTTGGCAATTAGCCACACAACAACCCCTATAAGGAAACTCACCGACACGCTTTCGTTCATCGAACCTGCCACCACACACAGCATTAGCGTCAGTGCCTTTCCACCTATGTCCATGCCGCTCTGACGCGACAACAGACACATCACGGCAAGCGTGAGTGTTACGCTCCACATATAGTTGCAACTGCCGGCCATCCACATCATGGTCTCACCCGGGCATGGAAACAACAGCATCACGTAGGCTAATGTCAGCGGCAAAGTGTGCCACCACCGGCCGCCGGCCAAGCGGCCCGTGAGCCACAAAAACAGCATAAACACGGCCGAATTGGCCACATCCCACACGACCTTGGGACAAAACGCCAGGAACAGCATCAGCACCGCGTCGGCAGTGCGCCCGTTGTTAGCCACATAGTGCTCTCTGAGCGCGGTTAGGTAGTCGGGCCACGTCCTGATGGGTGCGTAGTCATGACCTGTCATTAACGAGAACAGCTTGTCGTCGCCACGCAACACCGAGTAATGGCTCAGTACAAAAAACACCGCCGCAGCCAGCAAAAACGCGGCCCATCGCATCACTATTCCCGTGCGCGAGCCACTAACGGTCACGTTATTTCGGCCATACTCGTCCATTACCGAATTTCTTTACACGCCACTAATTTACACCATTTTCCCCACATCTCCAAAACTCCGCACATTCAAAACCACTTGCGCAGACTTTCTGAGATTTTATCACCGAGCTTTTTTCCCTTAGCGCTTGACATTTTCGAGATTATTGCTTACTTTTGTATTCTTTCTTACAAATAAACTTAGATTATTATTTACTCAAAACAATAATTATTATGATTAAGATCAAAAGATTAACATTCCATCTCATCTGCTCGGCCATTTTGGCCGTAATAGGACTCGTGTTCACCGCCTGCAACAACGATGACCCCAAACCCAACAGCGGCTCTGAAGACAACGAGCAAATAACCGACGAAATTGTGTATCTCGCGGCCGAGGACCTTACCGAATATGGATACCTAAAAGACGGCGTTTATTATGAACTGAACCACGACAAACTAACCGCCAAAATAACGGCTGTTGCCGGCGGTGTCACCACCCTGACGCCTCCTAAATCCATCATATTTAACGGCAACAACTACACAATGCCCACAAAATTCGGCTCCGGTTACATCCATGCGCCAAGTGTGGAAACGCTGAAATTATCGGCACGATACACTGCCATAGAGCCCCTCTCGGGCTTCACAGCGCTCAAACGCATCGTTATCTCTAAAGACAACGAAAACCTTAAGTCCTCTAATGGAGTGGTGCTAAGCCACGACGCAAAAACGCTCATCTACGTGCCGGCTTCGATACCGACTCCGTTCAGCATCCCGGCTTCGGTAACAACAATTAACAATCGTGCCATCACCGAGAACCTGTCGATAAAACAGCTCACCATTCCTGCCATCGTTAAGTATGTAAACGGCAGCATCTGGAAAAATCAGTTTGAGAAACTGATTATCGAAAGCAGCGACACTCACTTCTCCGACGAATGTTTCGCACGCAACGAGGAGCTCAAAGAGGTGGTCCTGCCACAAGGGATAACTGAAATAAACAACGCGCTTTTCTCCTACTGCACCGACCTTGAAACTATTAATTTTCCCGAGGGCCTAACATCGATAGGGAGCACGGCGTTCAGGTCGTGCGATCTCTCAGAAGTGTCACTTCCATCCACACTTGCCCATATAGGAGACAACGTGTTCGAGGGCTGTAATGACCTGAAGAAAATCTATTACAAGGCAGCGACCTTCAAATCCGGCTCCAATGCGCTCAACGTGGCATCGCTCACTGAGATTCACTTCACTCACCGCGGGGAAGTGACCGGATTATCCGCCACATCGTTCTCAAACGACATATATAACAACTGCCGCTTGTTCATCCCCAAGGGTTACGCAAGCGCATACGCAAAGGAGCCGTTTAGCCTGTTCAAGAATGTCACTGAAGAATAATATTTTCACATATAAACTCTAACGTAGTATGAACTTCAACAAACTTCACATTATGGCATCTATGCTCGCTCTGTTGGGAGCCGTGGCTTGCGACAATGCCTCCGACAACGCTCCTCTTATCGAGAAACCGCAAGTAACGGTAGAGAACGGACAGTTCACGCCCGAACTGCTCAACTCACTGGGACGCGTAGCCGACCCAAAAGTGTCGCCCGACGGCAAGAAAATCCTTTATGGCGTTTCCTACGAAAGCATTGAGCAGAACAAGGGTAACCGCGAACTATGGGTGATGGATGCCGACGGCAAAAACCCCACTCGTATCACACAGACTAAGAACTCTGAGGGTAACGCAGTGTGGTTCAACGGCGGCAAGCAGATAGCATTCACCTACCGCGATGGCGACCAAAAGACCCAACTCTGGATTATGGACGCCGACGGCTCCGGACGCAAGTGTGTGAGCGATCTGGAAGAAGGCGTAGATGGATTCGTACTATCTCCCGATGAAAAACGCATTGTGCTCATCTCACAGGTTAAGTGGGCCAAGACCTCACAAGACCTGCATCCCGATATGGACAAGAGCTCGGCTCGTATCATCGACGACCTCATGTATAAGCATTGGGACGAGTGGGTTAGCACCATTCCACATCCTTTCGTTGCCGACTTCGACGGCAACAAGGTGACCAACGTGAAGGACATCCTGCACGACGAGCCTTACGAATCGCCCATGAAACCCTGGGGCGGTGTGGAATCGCTCGCTTGGACCCCCGACAGCAAGTGCCTGGTCTATGTATGCCGCAAGAAAACGGGACTTGAATACGCAGTCTCCACTAATAGTGACCTCTTCCTCTACAACGTGGAAACAGGCAAAACCGAGAACCTCACCGAAGGCATGATGGGCTACGACACCTGCCCCATCATCTCGCCCGACGGACAACTGGCCTGGCTCTCGATGGAGCACGACGGATATGAAGCCGACAAGAACCGAATCTTCGTCATGGACCTCAAGACGCGCGAAAAACGCGACCTCACAGCCGAATGGGACTACTCGGCCGATGCCATCGCCTGGGCTAAAGACGGCAAGCACATCCTGTTCCTGGCTCCGTTCCAGGGAACCATACCCATGTTCAGCATCGATACTGAAACGTGTCGAGTGGATACCATCGCCGCCGGAACATTCGACTACGCAGCCATTGAACCGCTCGACAACGACAACATCATCACTCTGCGCCACAACTACGCCGAACCCAACGAGGTGTTCCGCGTGGCTAAGGGTACCGACCCCGTGAAACTCAGTGCCGTTAACGACGACCTGCTTTCGCAACTGGCTCCAATCACCATCGAGAAGCATATGGTTCGCACCACCGATGGCAAAGACATGACCACATGGGTGGTGCTGCCGCCAAACTTCGACCAAAACAAGAAATATCCTGTGATTCTCTTCTGCGAAGGCGGTCCGCAATCGCCGGTGAGCCAATTCTGGTCCTACCGATGGAACTTCCGCCTGATGGCCAGCATGGGCTACGTGGTGGTGGCTCCTAACCGTCGCGGTCTGCCCGGCTTCGGCACCGAATGGAACGCTCAGATTTCGCTCGACTACGGCGGACAGAACATGAAAGATTACCTCAGTGCAGCCGACTACGCTAAGCAGTTGCCCTACGTTGATGGCGATCACATGGGTGCCGTGGGCGCAAGTTACGGCGGATATTCGGTCTATTGGCTCGCAGGTAACCACAACAAGCGCTTCGCAGCATTCATTGCACACGCCGGTATCTTCAACCTTGAGGCCCAGTACCTCGAGACCGAAGAAATGTGGTTTGTCAACTGGGACCTCGGTGGCCCGTTCTGGGAAAAGGACAACGCCGCCGCCCAGAAGACCTACGCCACCGCATCGCCTCACCGCTTTGTGCAGAACTGGGACACGCCTATCATGGTCACTGCAGGCGAACTCGACTACCGCATCGTCTTCACGCAAGCCACGCAAGCGTTCAACGCCGCTAAACTGCGCGGAATACCCGCTCGCATGGTGCTCTTCCCCGATGAGAACCACTGGATTCTGAAGCCCCAGAACTCTATCGTGTGGCAACGCGAGTTCTTCGGCTGGCTCGACAAGTGGCTCAAACCCGAAGCCAGTGTAGCAGCCAAGGCCAAAGAGGAGACGAAGTAACCACCTTACACAAACAAGTGAAATATTTAGCGAGCCGCGCCCAAACCGGGAGTGGCTCGCTTCGCTTATGAAGATTAAGTTGGTTTTCGGACATTATCCCGAATCGGAATTATTCACGATGTCAGCGGTTAGAAGTGGAAACCACCACCCATTCCACCGGGGCCGCCACCGCCATTCATTCCCGAGTAGCCTATGGTGGTAACGCCACTCGAGATGGTTTGCGACGCTATGGATGTGCCACCGGTCACTTCGCCACCGGTCACATATCCCAAGAACGAGGTGCCACCGTTCACCGTGGCTCCTGTGCTGAGAGTGAACTTGCTACCTGTCTTCAGTCCGGGAGCCGACGTAAGTAGCGTGTATTGGCTATAGGCACGTGGCACACTGAAGGCGTACAGGTTGTTACCACTTGCATCCGATAGCGTAAGATATGTTCCCGCCTTCAGATTGGCACCGCCCAACACAATGGCCGGCTGCTTCACGGCGCTTGTAGTAGGTACCGATGTGTCGCCGCCAAGACCTATTATCGTGCCGCCGGTGATAGCAAACGAGCTGTTGTCGCAGTCGAAACCGCCTTCGGGCGACGTGGCGCCACACGCTATCACCACACCGCCGTTAACGGCAAGGGTGGAATTGGAGTCGATAGCATCGTTTCCGGTTGAGTATGCAAACACTTTTCCACCGTTGAAAATCAGGTCACCGGCCGAGTTTATGGCATCGTCGCTTGAATAGATTTGTATTGTTCCGTCGTTCACAGTCAAAGTTCCCTTGCTTTCCAAGCCCTCACTACCATCGCCTCCTGTGGTGCGTATGGTGATTGTGCCGCCATTCACCGTGAGGTTCCCATCGGCCTTAACACCCTTAGCCTTAGTGTCGTAACTGCCTTGCACATAACTGGCTCCTGTGGTAATCACCTTAACATCGCCACCGTTAACAATAATCTCTGCATCACTGCTCAGTCCTTTGCCGCCTGCACCGGTGCTCTTGGCCAGCAGCGACCCTCCGTTTACCGTAAGATTCAAGTCGGCCTTAATGCCGGCACATCCCTTCACGTCCTGGTCGTCATCGTCCCACTCGCCAGCGCCACTTGTGAGTAGCGTGGTGCGACCGCCGTCTATCACCACCTCGCCGTCACACGTAAGCGCCTTAGCAGCGGTGGCGCTTGTCTCCGCATTTATTACTCCGCCTCGCACATAGATACCATCGTTGGCTTTAATGCCACTTCCGCCTTCGGCTTTCACATACACATCGGCTCCGGGCCGGAACAGAATATAATCGTCGCTCACCAGTCCGTGCTTACCCTTGCCATAGACGCGCAATCGCCCCT
Organism: uncultured Bacteroidales bacterium; assembly: GCA_902786725.1. Taxonomy (GTDB): domain Bacteria; phylum Bacteroidota; class Bacteroidia; order Bacteroidales; family Muribaculaceae; genus Sodaliphilus. The sequence goes on along the minus strand of CADADP010000016.1, from coordinate 19,906 downwards.
CACCGCTCATCAGCAACTTACCTTCCGCGAAGAGCACACCTTTCATATCCTCGCCATCCACAGTGCTGTAAGTGGCTCCATCGGCCAGTCGGTTAAACGTTCCGTCGGCCAGCACCAGATAACACCGCTTGCCACTCTGGCAATTTATCGCAGCTCCCGTGGGGTTGGTAATATCCACACCGGCAAGTCGCAGCGAGTATTTCTTTTCGCTATACACCTTAAACGAGCCGTTACCGGTGGTTCCACTCAGCACATACTGCACACCGCCAATGGTGGAATTAACCGTGACATGGGCATCACTGGCCGTCACTTCCACTCCATCCACTATGCCATTCACTGTGGCTCCGCCTTCCCGGAATTTCACCGTCACCACTGTTGTGAACGAGTTGTTCTCAATGTAATCTTCATCATCGGCCGGGATCACTTCAGTTTCGCCGGTCAGCAATGTTGAATCCACCTTAATGTCAAACGATGTGAGGTCACCTATCAGCACCGTGCCGCTTTCATTCTGGCCACCTCCGGGCTCTACAATGCCACCGGGGTATCCGTTATCACTCTCGGTTGTACACGCCGCTACCGTCAGTAACACCGTCACGGCAACCATCAGTTTTTTAATCATCTCTTTCATAATCGTAGTGTATTTTAGTGATTTATAATTGTCGTTCTTATGAATTAACGCAAAATTGCCACATTTAGTTAGCATTTGCAATCGTAATCAGCCAACCACCAAAAACAATTAAGCAAACCGTGGCTTTTCTTATACAAACCCACACTTTTCGCTCTCACAAAACCGCAAATTGCGTCCAAAATTCGGTCACAACCCACTTTTTGCGTGTTAAAATTTGTTTCTTTCATTAATAAACGCTAATTTTGCATGATGTTGACAATATATCTGACTGGGAAAATTTCATATTACTGAATAGACTATGTCGCTTACCATATTGTTAACTATGAGTTAAGTTTCTGAATTACATAATATTAATCCACTAATATCTTATTTTATTCTTATGAAAAAATCACTATTATTCGCAGCAGTGCTTTGCGCTTTTTCGGCACTCAGTGCAGGCGCACAGGTGCATGTGGGTCTCGGCGCCTCAATCGGAACCGACGGTATAGGTATCGATGCAGGCCTCACCGCCACCCGATGGATTGGTGTGCGCGCAGGTGTTTCCTTCCTGCCGTCAATCTCACCTAAGTTCAATGTCAAAACCTACAACTGGGTAAGTTCTTCATCGGCCGGAGACGTTAAAGTAAAAGGCAATATCAAGTGGAGCGAGTTTAAGTTACTCCTCGACTTCCACCCCATCTTCGGCAGCGGCTTCCACATCACCGCAGGCGCTTTTATCGGCAACGATATGCCCATTAAGGCCAACAACATCGACCCGATTGATGCCAAAGAAGGCCTGCTCATCAACGACTACCTTGTCCGCGCCGACGCCAACGGTATAGCACGAGCTGCCGTTCAGGTGAAGAAGTTCAAGCCCTATCTGGGCATCGGATTTGGCAAGGCTGTACCCAGCGGGCGCATTGGATTCACCATGGACCTTGGCGTGAAGTTCTGGGGCTCACCCAAGGTAATGGCTTTCAGCCCCGACGACAACCAATACGTTCAGGCTCTTCCCACCGACTTCAACGAAAGCGGCGGCAACATCATCAAGACCATCTCCAAGATTAAGGTCTATCCCGTTCTCAGCTTCCGACTGAGCGGTCGCATCTTCTAATTCCCGGATTATTAATTAATATTTAAACTTTATAATTATGAAAAAGAACTATTTTCTGATTCTTGCGTCGGCAATTCTATTTGCCATTCCGTTCACTTCGTGTGGCGGCGACAACAATAGCGGCGGTGGCGACGACCCTAAGGCTCCCGTGGTTATGCCCGAACCCAGCACCGCCAAGTGGGCGACAGCGGTTGCCATCTCAGGCGACGACGCCATTATTCCCGAGGGCGACGACCCACTGGAGGAGCCCAGAATGATTCTGGCCACCTTCGAAGCGTCAGAAGACAGCAAAGCCATCATTGGCGGACCGCACGCAGGCTTCATGTCACCGGCCAAGGCAAAGAAAAAAGCCGGTAGCGCCGACTTCGTCTATCGTATCTACGACTACACCGTCAGTGGCAATGTCTATACTCTTAAAGGATTCGGCACCATCACCATCGAGGGCAGCGGAAAAAGCGTGACTCTCATCGTGAAACCGCTTAACGGCGAAGAACTCAGAGCTGAGGGTAATGTGCAATCCACAATCAACGCCGACGATGCCACTACCAACCTGTGCCGCAACTGGAGCGTGAGCAAGACTCGCATCTCAGTGAAACTGGGCGTTTCAGTAGCTCAAGACTTCACAGGATGTAACATCACCGAAATCGTTGACTACCTCACCAACAGGGGTGTTGACCTGAGCAAGGTGGATAACGACCTCCGAATCACAAACATCACGTTCACTAAGGCCGGAACCATCCTCATCACCTACGCCAACAAAGAAGTTGACCTGGGCAAATGGCAATGGACCAACAAGGCCAATGGCGAAATCGCTTACTCATGGAACTCGCCCGACATGGGCAACCCGCTCACGCAGGCCAAGATTGGCGGCATCGTAGAGTTCAAGTCGTCGAACACTTGCGACCTCTCGCTTGGTGCCGACGTTACCGCCGACAACGCCACCTATCGCGCCACCATGAAGCTGTCGCTCAAGGACTAACGCAATTAGCAGCCACATTTAGGTGCGGTCAGCACCAGCCGAGCCGAGGCCCACACGCCTCGGCTCCTTTTTTCGCTCGTTGATGTGGCGACCAAGCGAATGCCGGCTGCTCTTTGTACCTTACATTCTTTGCCAGATTTTCTCACCATTTTGGAAAATATTGTGGCCATTTCTATTGCCAATGACACCATTTTTTTGTAACTTTGGTAGTTAATAATAGGCTCAACGGATGAAATACCTGCAACTACCTGATAACAAGACCCGAATACTACCATTCTACCTAGCTATGGAGGAGTATGCGGCGAGAATCGTTACTCCGGGCAACGACTTGTTCTTCATGTGGCAGGTTAACCCCACAGTAATCTTCGGGCGCAACCAGCACGTCTTGCGCGAGGTTAACATCGACTATTGCCGCGAGCACGGCATCGAAGTGTATCGCCGCAAGAGCGGTGGCGGATGCGTATATGCCGACATGAGCAACGTCATGTTCAGCTACATCACTTGCAGCGACAACGTGGCGCTCACATATTCGCGATACACCGGAGCAGTGGTGGGGATGCTACGCCAACTTGGCATCAACGCTTCCGACAATAGCCGCAACGACATACTTATCGATGGGCTAAAGGTGAGCGGGAACGCTTTCTACCACCTGCCGGGCCGCAGCATTGTGCACGGCACCATGCTCTACGACACCGATATGCGCCACATGCTTCACGCCATCACACCCTCCCGGCATAAGCTCCAGGCAAAAGGCGTGGATTCCGTTCGTTCTCATATAACCACTCTCAACCGACACACCGGCCTTTCGTTACCTCAATTCATGGCTCACGCCAGGCAGTGCCTATGCTCCGGCACAATAGAACTCACCCTGGCCGATGTGGCTCAAATCAAGGCACTGAGCATGCCATATCTTGACCGAGATTTCATATTCGGCAACAACCCAGCCGGAACCCACACTTTCACAGTTCGTGACAATCAGGTAGGCACTATCGATATCAGCATTACACTTCGACACGGCACTATTCACAACATCAATTTCGCCGGCGACTTCTTTCTGATTGGCGACCTTGACAGCGAATTAGTTAATCGGCTCAAGGGCGTTCAATGCTCGGCCAACCAACTGGCTCACGCCCTGCACGACGTTAGGTGCCAAGACATCATTCTGAACTTAACAAACGAAAAATTAATAAAATTCATAACAGATAACATTCACTATGAGCGAACAACTTAAACTGACTTGCTTGCACGACAAGCACGTGGCACTCGGTGCCCTAATGAGCCCATTCGGCGGTTTCGACATGCCCATACAGTATGCCGACATCGTCACTGAACACAACGCCGTGCGCAATCACTGCGGCGTGTTCGACGTCTCTCACATGGGCGAGGTCAGAGTCACCGGAGCAGATGCCGAGCGATTTGTTAACCACATTTTCACTAACGACATTGCCGACGCGCCCGAAGGGAAAATCTTCTATGGAATGATGCTCTACCCCAACGGCGGCACCGTAGATGACCTGCTGGTGTACAAGATGGGGCACAACGACTTCTTCCTCGTGATAAATGCCGCCAACATTCAGAAAGATGTGGATTGGATTAATGGTCAAGCAACCGGATACAACGTCGTAATCGACCATCAGAGCGACCGCTACGGCCAACTGGCCCTGCAGGGTCCCGAAGCCGAGGCCAGACTTGTGGATACACTGGGGTTGCAGTGTGCCGACTTAGCCTTCTACACTTTCAGTATAGTGAACGTAAATGGCGAAGACGTGATAGTGAGCCGAACCGGATACACCGGTGAAGACGGATTTGAAATCTACGCCGGCCACGACACCATACGCGCCATGTGGGACAGCCTTATTGCCGCCGGTGTGCAACCGTGCGGACTGGGCTGCCGCGACACGCTACGCTTCGAAGTGGGCCTGCCACTCTACGGCGACGAGCTGAGCCAAGACATCTCTCCCATTATGGCCGGGCTCGGACTCTTCGTGAAACTCGACAAAGAGGAGTTTATAGGCAAGGAGGCTGTGGCTCGCCAAAAGGCAGAAGGCGTTGCCCGTAAACTGGTGGGGCTGGAACTCGCCGACAAGGCCATTCCGCGCCACGGCTACGAAGTGGTGGCGGCCGATGACGACAACCATGTGGTGGGCATAGTCACCACCGGATACCACGGCATATCGGTGGATAAGAGCATCGCCATGGCGCTCGTTGACTCACAGTATGCCGCACTCGACACTCCACTGCGAGTTCACATACGCAAGAAGTTCTTCCCGGCTACAGTGGTGAAAAAGAAATTCTTCAAAAAGAGTTACAAGAAATAATTTTTCAGTTATCAAGCAGAAATTAATCAATAATAACAACTTAAAAAACAATTATATTATGAGCAAAATTATCGACGGACTGTTTTACAGCGAATCACACGAATATGTGAAAATTGAAGGAGAGTTTGGTTACGTGGGCATCACCGACTACGCCCAGCACGAGCTTGGCAACGTGGTCTATGTGGACATGCCTGAGGTGGACGACGAAGTGGAAGCCGGACAGGAATTCGGCGCAGTGGAAAGTGTGAAGGCCGCCAGCGACCTCAACAGCCCTGTCAGCGGCACCGTGGTCGAAGTTAACGAAGCCCTTGACGATGAGCCCGGTCTGGTCAACAAAGACCCTTACGCCAACTGGATTATTAAGGTCCAACTCAGCGATGCCTCTGAGCTCGACAGCTTGATGAATGCCGAGGCCTACAAGAATTTCATTGGAGAATAAGCCGTGGCCAAACTCTCTCAGCACTTGTTTTCACACCATTATTACACCAAGACCGATAATGAGTTACAAGTATTTCCCGCACACGCCCTCCGACATTAGGGCTATGCTGAACACTTGCGGCGAGAAGTCGCTCGATGACCTTTATAAGGACATACCCAACGGGCTCATCCTTAAACGCGAGTACGACTTGCCACACGCCATGAGCGAAGTTGAAATACGTCGCTTTTTCAACGACTTGGGCGAGTATAACCGCCCTCTCACTTGTTTCGTGGGCGCAGGATGCTACGACCACTACTCGCCTTCTGTTATAAATACCATTATAAGCCGTAGCGAGTTTCTCACATCCTACACCCCATATCAGGCCGAAATATCTCAAGGCACGCTACAGTATATCTTTGAATACCAGAGCATGATAGCGTCGCTAACCGGAATGGAAGTGAGCAACGCCTCGATGTACGACGGATGCACAGCCACTGCCGAGGCCATGATGATGGCCGTGGCAGCAACCAAGAAGCGCACTAAGGTGCTAATCTCGGCCACGCTCAACCCTATCGTCACCCGTGTGGTGGAGACTTATGCCAAGTTCCACGGCATCACCACCGACATTATCGCCCAAGAGGGCGGAGTCACCAGCCGCGACGACTTTGAGCGGAAAGTTGCAGCCGGCGATGTGGCTGGTGTCATTGTGCCCGCGCCCAATTTCTATGGCATCGTGGAAGACTACACAGGCTGGGCCGACTTCTGCCACAGCCACAAGACTCTGCTGATAATGAACTGCGTAGCCAGCGCGCTTGGCGCCATCAAGTCGCCCGGTGAGTGGGACGCCGACATCGCTGTGGGCGACGGACAAAGTCTGGGAATTCCCATGAACTTCGGCGGCCCTTATGTGGGATTTCTCGCTACGCGCAAGTCGCTCATTCGCAAAATGCCGGGACGCATCGTGGGGGCAACCACCGATGCCGACGGACAACGCGCCTTCGTGCTCACCCTGCAAGCCCGCGAGCAACACATCCGCCGCGAGAAGGCCACCAGCAACATCTGCTCCAACGAGAGCCTGATGGCTCTCTACGTCACCATCTACATGGCACTCATGGGCAGCAAAGGGCTCAAAGAGGTGAACGAACTGGGATACAGCGGCGCGCACTACCTCGCCGAGCAACTCTGCCAGACAGGCCATTTCTCGCTCGCGTTCCCCGACAAACCGTTCCTCAACGAATTTGCAGTGAAGACATCACTGCCAATCAGCGACCTGCAAGATTTTTGCGCAGAGCTGGGGATGCAGTTCGGTCTCAAAATCAGCGACGACACGCTACTGATTTGCGTCACCGAGATGCGCAGCAAAACCGAAATTGACATGCTTACCGACGTTATTAAAAATTTCATTGAATCAGCAGAGGAGGGCAAAAAATGAATAACCAATATTACAGTAAACTAATTTTCGAGCTTTCGCATGAAGGCCGACGCGGATACTCTCTCCCCGACAACGAGTTCAAAGAATACGACCTGGCCTCGATGCCACAGAATCTTCTCAGGCAGCAGGAGCCCGACCTGCCTCAAGTGGACGAGCTCACAGTGGTTAGGCATTACACCAACATGAGCAACAACAACTTCGGCGTGGACACCGGTTTCTATCCTCTGGGGTCCTGCACCATGAAGTATAATCCTAAAATCAACGAGGAAATATGTGCCATGCCTGCATTCTCAGGCCTGCACCCGCTACAACAAGAGAACACAGTGCAAGGCGCGCTGGAAGTCTATTACAACCTGCAACGGTCGCTCGCCGAAATCTCCGGACTGAGCGAATTCACGCTCAATCCCTATGCCGGAGCACACGGTGAACTCACAGGGCTCATGATTATGCGTTCCTACCACATGAGCCGCAACGACAGCAAGCGCACCAAGGTCATCGTCCCCGACTCGGCTCACGGCACCAACCCCGCCAGTGCGGCCGTTTGCGGACTGGAAGTGGTGGTGGTGAAGAGCCGACCCGACGGCACAGTGGATGTGGATGACCTCCAACCACTGCTGGGCGACGACATTGCCGGCATGATGATGACGAACCCTAACACACTGGGTATCTTTGAACACGACATAGCAAAGATTGCCCAACTGGTGCACGACTGCGGCGGACTCATGTACTACGACGGCGCCAACCTCAACCCCATGCTGGGCAAGTGCCGCCCGGGCGACCTGGGCTTCGACATTATGCACATCAATCTGCACAAAACGTTCTCCACTCCTCACGGCGGTGGCGGACCCGGTAGTGGACCGGTGGGTGTAAGAGCAGGACTGGAACAGTTCCTTCCCAACCCGCGCGTTAAGCGCACCGAGGGCGATGACTGGTATCAATACAGCATCGAGAACACCGACTCCGCTCTGGGCAGCATCTCGTCGTTCCTGGGCAACTTCGCGGTGATTATGCGCGCCTACACTTACATCTTGACGCTCGGACGCGAAAATCTGGCTCAAGTGGGGCCTCTCGCTACGCTCAACGCCAACTACATCAAGGAATCGCTAAAGGACTGCTACGAACTGCCGCTGAAGGGCGTCTGCAAGCACGAGTTTGTCTTCGACGGCCTTAAGGACAAGAGCACAGGCGTCACCACACTCGATGTGGCCAAGCGCCTGCTCGACTATGGCTTCCACGCGCCCACCATCTATTTCCCGCTACTCTTCCACGAGGCTATGATGATTGAGCCCACCGAGAACGAGAGCAAGGAAACCCTCGACGCGTTTATCGAGGTGATGAGGAAAATCGCCCACGAAGCCGCTACCGACCCCGAACTGGTGAAATCCGCTCCGCACCACACCCCGGTGCGCCGACTCGACGACACCAAGGCAGCCCTTAAGCAGATTGTAACTTTTGCCGAACTGCGACAGGCCGAACTTTAAACTCGCGCACACGTGACTCCACATCTATCAAAATCTTAATTTTACGTCACTTCGACTGAGAATATTATGACTTACGACTTGATAATTATCGGTGCCGGACCCGGCGGCTACGAGCTGGCCGCCGAGGCCGCCAGGCACGGGCTCAGCGTACTACTGGCCGAGAAAAACCTTCCCGGAGGCACGTGCCTCAACCGTGGTTGCATCCCCACTAAGGCGCTATGCCGCAATGCCCAGCTGATGAGCGACTTGCGCGAGGCCCACAATTTCGGCATCGAGACTGGCGAGGTCCGTTTCGACCTCGCGGCGGCAATAGCCCGAAAGGACGCTGTGGTGGCACAGTTGCGCGAGGGTGTGACAACGCTACTCTCAGCCCCGCTCATCACCACCGTATATGGCGAAGCCATAATCACCTCGCCCCGCTCGGTCTCGGTCGCCGGCGAGCGATACACGGCCTCTAACATTGTCATCGCCACCGGTTCCGAACCGCGCGATTTACCCATCGAGGGTGCCAACCTTGCCATCTCCAGCGACGACCTGCTGCAACTCACGCAGTTGCCGCAACGCCTCTGCATCATCGGCGGCGGCGTGATAGGCATGGAGTTCGCCCACATTTTCCACAACTTCGGCTCTGAGGTCACAGTGGTGGAGTACTGCAAAGAAATACTCCCGCCTTTCGACAAGGATATTGCCAAGCGACTCCGCCAGACTCTGACCAGGAAAGGCATCAACTTTGCCACCGGCGCGGCAGTCACAGCGCTCAAGCGCGACGGTGAACTCATCGCCGTTTGCTACGACCAGAAGGGCAAGTCGCTGCAAGTAAGCGCCGACACTGTGCTAATGGCAGTGGGACGCAAACCGGTAATCCCGCAAGGAGCACAAGAGTTGGGAATAGCAATCGAGCGAGGTGCAATCGTTGTAGATGACAACATGATGACGTCGGTCCCGGGCGTTTACGCCATTGGCGACGTGAACGCGCGTTGCATGCTCGCGCATGCCGCAACCGCACAGGCATCTGTCGTGATTAATCACATCACCGGTGGCGACAGCCACACTCGCCTCGATGTGGTGCCCTCGGCAGTATTCACCACTCCCGAACTTGCGATGGTAGGCGCCACCGAAGAGCAGTGCCAAGCGCGAGAACTGAATTTCACAGCCAAGAAAGCATTTTTCCGCAGCAATGGCAAAGCAGTTGCAATGGGCGAGCCCGACGGACTGGTGAAAATGATCGTTGACAACGACTCGCACCGAATTTTGGGATGCCACATTTGCGGAGCACACGCCGCCGACCTCATTCAAGAAGTGGCCACAGCCATCGACGCCGACCTCACTGTTTTCAACATCGCACGCGCCATTCACGGCCATCCCACACTGAGCGAAGTCATTACCGACGTGGCCCGACAATTTTCTCCCATAAAAACTTGATTTTTCGCAAAATAATCTCTATCTTCGTAAAATTGAATTTTTATAGAAATCCATTAACAAAAATCGAAATTCTTACTATTAACTTTTTAATATAGCATTATGAGTTATCTGAAATTTGATAAGAACCTGATGATTAACCTCGAGGAGTCGCTCCCGAGGGAAATGCTTCGCACCAATCAGTCGGGCGCATATCACTGCACCACTATTGTGGGCTGCAACACCAGAAAACAACACGGGCTGCTCGTCATACCCATTCCGGAACTCGACGACGACAGCCATGTATTGCTCTCTTCGCTCGACGAGACCGTGATCCAGCACGGAGCTCCGTTCAACCTGGGACTGCACAAGTATAACGACAACTGCTATAGTCCCAACGGCCACAAATACATACGAGAATACGACTGCGAAAAAGTGCCCACTCACACCTTCCGCGTGGGAGGAGTGATTCTGAAACGCGAGAAAATCTTTATCACACGCGAGAATCGCATCGTGATTCGATACACGCTGGTGGATGCACACTCCAAGACCACACTCCAATTCCGACCGTTCCTCGCGTTCCGCAACGCCAACGAGCTATGTATGGAAAATTCTGTGGCCAGCCGCGACTACATCGAGGTGAGCAACGGCATCGCCACACGTATGTATGAGGGCTACCCCACCCTGTTCATGCAACTGAGCCACAAGCCGCGTTTCATCTTCGACCCGCACTGGTACAAGGGAATCGAGTATCAGAAGGACCAGGAACGCGGCATCCCATACAAGGAAGACCTCTACGTGCCAGGATACTTCGAGGTGGACATTAAAAAGGGGGAGAGCATTTTCTTCTCGGCCGGACTCGACGAAGTGAACACTCGCAACCTGGCCAAGATGTACGAGGATGAGATTGCCACACGCACACCGCGAACCAGCTTCTACAACTGTCTCAAGAACAGCGCCAAGCAGTTCTATATCACCAATGCCGAGGGACACTACATACTTGCAGGGTACCCGTGGTTCAAAATCCGCGCACGCGATGAATTTATCGCCTTGCCGGGTTGCACCCTGAGTAATCACCACCGCCCCGACTTTGAGGACATAATGGACACAGGCGCCGCCGCTCTCTGCAAATGGATGGACGAAGGCGTGCCCGATCGTCACCTGCAAGGCATCGACCTGCCAGATGTGCCGTTATGGGCCATCTGGGCCGTGCAACGATACTCCAAGGACACCAACAACGAGACGGCACGCAAACGCTACGGAAAGTTCGTGAAAGACGCACTGAACTTCATCATCGACGGCCGCCATCCCAATCTGCACCTCGACGACAACGGCCTCGTATCCACCGACGGCACCAAGCGACCCATGTCGTGGATGAACTCGACCCGCCCCGACGGCTCGCCTCTTATCCCACGAACAGGATACCTCATCGAATTCAACGCGCTCTGGTACAACGCACTCATGTTTGCGCAAGAAATCTTCGCCGACAGCAAGTTGCACGTGGCCGACGTGGAGCGGTGGAAAGAAATCTCCGACAAAGCCAAAATCGCATTCCCAGACACGTTCCTCAACGACTTCGGATACGCCTACGACTATGTCAACGGAACATATACCGACCTCAGCGTCAGGCCTAATATGGTAATCGCCGCAGGTATCGACTACTCGCCACTTACACGCCGACAGCGCAAGTCAATCCTCGACGTGGTGACGCGCGAGCTGCTCACACCTAAGGGCCTACGCACTCTCAGCCCCAAAAGCTACGGATACAACCCCTGGTATCTGGGCAATCCCGAAGAGCGTGAATACGCCTACTACAACGGCTCGGCACGTCCATGGCTACTGGGATTCTACTGCCTCGCCTACATTAAAATCTTTGGTCTCGGAGGTCTTTCATTCGTGGAGCGCATGATGATTGGCATCGAAGACGAGATGTCACAAGGCGGCATCGGAACCCTATCAGAACTCTACGACGGCAACCCGCCTTTCATAGGACGAGGAGCAGTGAGCTTCGCCGCCAACGTCGGTGGAGTGCTTCAGGTGCTACGTATGCTTAAAAACTTAGATGTGTAATCGCTCCTTCTTGAGCAATTAATTATATTTTTGAAAACTATGAAAGCTTTAATGTTTGGATGGGAATTCCCTCCCCACATTCTCGGTGGACTTGGCACCGCCAGCTTCGGACTATCTAAGGGTATGGCCGAAAATGGCAACATGGACATCACATTCGTGATTCCTAAGCCTTGGGGTGACGAGCCTAAAGATTTCGCCAAAATCATTGGCGCCAACTGCACACCGGTGGCTTGGAGAGACGTCAACTGGGACTACGTGCAGAGTCGAATTGGAAATGTCATGGACCCGCAGCTCTATTACGACCTGCGCGACCACATCTACAGCGACTTTAACTACATGAACACTAACGACCTGGGATGCATCGAGTTCTCAGGACGATACCCCGACAATCTGCTCGAGGAAATCAATAACTATTCAATCGTGGCAGGCGTAATCGCACGAACCTTGAATTTCGACATCATTCACTCACACGACTGGCTCACCTACCCCGCCGGCATACATGCCAAGCAGGTCTCGGGTAAGCCGCTCGTGATTCACGTACACGCCACCGACTTCGACCGCAGCCGCGGCAACGTCAACCCCACAGTCTTCAGCATTGAGCGCGACGGAATGCTCAACGCCGACCGTATTATCACCGTGAGTAACCTCACCCGACAGACCGTTATCGAAAAATACGGCATACCGGCCGAGAAAGTTATCACCGTCCACAATGCCGTGGAACCGCTCAGCGAAGAACTTCTCAACGTGCAAGTCCCGCCCAAGCACGACAAGGTGGTTACTTTCCTCGGTCGAATCACCATGCAGAAAGGCCCGGAATATTTTGTCGAGGCCGCAGCGCTCGTTCTTCGCAAGGTGAGCGACGTTCAGTTCGTTATGGCCGGAGGAGGCGACATGATGGAGAAAATGATTCGACTTGCCGCACGCCGCGGCATAGCCGACCGTTTCCACTTCGCCGGCTTCCTTAAGGGCAAGCAGGTCTATGAGATGCTCAAGGCCAGCGACGTCTTTGTGATGCCCAGCGTAAGCGAGCCATTCGGCATCTCGCCCCTCGAGGCAATGCAGATGGGTGTGCCGTCCATTATCTCAAAGCAGTCGGGCTGCGCCGAAATCCTTGAAAACGTAATCAAGGTTGATTACTGGGACATCAACGCCATGGCCGACGCCATATACTCCATCATCAAGTACCCCGGCATGTACAAGCAACTCCACGAAAACGGACTAAACGAAGTGGACCAGATTCGATGGAAAAAGGCCGGCGCCAAAGTAATCAACATCTATAATTCTCTCGTTAATCCATAAACCTTCTTAACTATCAATAATTATGAAAGCAATTTGTTTCTATTTTCAGATACATCAGCCATTCCGGCTGAAGACTTACCGCTTCTTCGACATCGGTAACGACCACTATTACTACGACGATTTCGCCAACGACGACATCATCACACGCATCGCCCAACGCTCCTACTTGCCGGCCAACGAGGTTCTTCTCGACCTCATAAAGCAATACGGCAACAAGTTCAAGGTGGCCTTTTCCATCAGCGGTACCGCTCTCGAGCAACTTGAGCAATATGTACCAGAGTTCATCGACTCCATGAAGGAACTCGCCGCAACCGGATGCGTGGAATTCCTCAGCGAAACCTACGCGCACTCGCTGGCTTCGCTCGAAGACCCCGATGAGTTCATCGCACAGGTCAAGGAACACGACAAGAAAATCTACGACCTCTTCGGACAGCGCCCCAAGGTGTTCCGCAACACAGAGCTTATCTACGACGACGATATCGCCGCCATGGTGCAGTCAATGGGGTTCAAAGGCGCTATCACCGACGGGGCCAAGCACATACTGGGATGGAAGTCGCCCAACTACGTCTATACCGCAGCTTCGGCGCCCAAGCTGAAACTTCTGCTTAAGAACTCCAAGATGAGCGACGACATCTCGTTCCGATTCAACAACTACGACTGGGCCGAGTATCCTCTCACAGCCGACAAGTACATCAGCTGGATTGCTCAGCTCCCGCAAGAGGAGCAACTCGTCAATCTCTTCATGAATTATGAGACCTTGGGCGAGCTGCAGCCAAGAGAGAGCGGCATCTTCGAGTTCATCAAGGCCCTGCCGCGCTTCGCCGCGCAAAACGACATCCAGTTCATGACTCCGAGCGAGGTTATCTCGCGTCTTAAACCGGTGGGCGAACTCTCGGTTATGCATCCCATCTCATGGGCCGATGAGGCTCGCGACACTAGCGCATGGCTCGGTAACACGCTCCAGCAGGAAGCCGTAAAGAAACTCTATTCCATATCCGAGCGTGTGCGCCTCTGCAACGACCGACGCATCAAGCAGGACTGGTACTACCTACAGGCAAGCGACCACTTCTTCTACATGAGCACTAAGCATAGCGACGACGGCTCGGTGCACTCGCACTACAGTCCATACGACTCGCCATATACCGCGTTTACCAACTACATGAACGTACTCTCCGACTTCCGCACACGCGTCAAGGAACAATTCCCCGCTGGTGTGGAAAGCGAAGAACTGAACTCGCTCATTCTCACTATCCGCAACCAAGAGAATGAGATTGAGCAACTACACCGCGAAGTGCAGATGCTGCGCAACAATATCGTTAAGGATGTCGCTGGCGACTTCAAGGCTGAGCCCCTAACAGAAGAGACCGGGACAAAACCGGAGAAGAAAGCGCCGGCCAAGAAAACCGCGGTAAAGAAGACCTCTACCAAGAAAACCGCCGAGAAAAAAGCGCCGGCTGAAAAGGCTACTGCCAAGAAAACTGCTACCAAGAAAGCTACAAAGCAGAAGTAACTCGGCACCTTGAACCCACGCGTCGCAAGACGTCACACTGCGTCATCAGTAATCCCCACCATCTTTGCGCTTTCGCGCAACTATGGTGGGGATTAGTTCATATTCTATCCACCACGCTCCTTATCCTTGCCAGGCCTTCCATCATCTGACTTCGAGGACAAGCTATGTTAAGCCGAATAAAATTCTGTCCCTCACTCGCGCCGTCGGAATACATCAGCCCACTGTTCACCAGCACGCGCCCCTCGCTCAGCAATCTGTGCGTCAATTCATCGGCATTCAGCCCGGTAGCACTAATGTTTACCCATACCAGATACGTACCCTCCAGTTCACTCACACGCAGCCCTGGCATATATCGGGCAAAATAGTCTTTTAGTGCCTTATAATTCTCCCACAGATAGGCATTTAGCTCATCAATCCACTCTGCGCCCTCATTATATGCCGCCATCAGTGCCTCCACACCCAGCGGATTCACGTCACACACCTCATTATCGTTGAGAGCGCGGTCTATCTTGGCCCTAACCTCACCGTCGCAGCAAATTATATTGGCACACTGCAGACCGGCGGTATTAAACGACTTGCTACTCGAATTCATCGCCACGCAGTTGCTCTGCATCTCAGCCGACAACGAGCCGAATGGCGTAAACTTGTGCCCGGGCATCACCAGCTCACAGTGGATTTCATCGGCCACCACCATCACTCCGTGGCGCAGGCATATCTCCCCCATTCGCATCAGTTCCTCACGAGTCCACACGCGCCCTGCAGGGTTGTGTGGATTGCACATCAGAAACAAACGTGGTTTTTCTTCAGCTATAATTCGTTCAAACTCAGCGAAATCCACCTTATAAGTCGCGCCGGTGTAACATAGCGGCGCACGCAACACTTGGCACTTGTTATTCTTTATCGATGAGAAGAAGCAGTTATACACCGGAGTCTGAACCAGCACTTTGTCGCCCGGCTTGGTCAGCGCCTTTATCACCGCCGACATTGCCGGCACCACTCCTGTGGTGTATTGTATCCATTCACGCTCTATCCTCCACCCGTGGCGGCGGCGAAACCACTCTATAATAGCCTCATAGTACGCGTCCGGCACTCTCTCGTAGCCGAACACTCCATGTTCCACACGGCGACGCAGTGCATCCACTATCGGCTCGGCCACACGGAAATCCATGTCGGCCACCCACATCGGTATCACGTCGGCCGCCATCTCATCGCAGTCCCATTTATAGCAGCCTGTGCCACGTCGCTCCACGGGCGTGTCAAAGTCATATCTCATCGCGTCTCAGTATTTTGCAATTAGCCGGTTCCTTAATAAATTCATCTATGATTATCTCGCCGTAGTCATCGGCCACTATCCGCCCGCTACTCGGATTCTTCACGCTCACCACGCTCCCGCGGATATCGGCTTCCACATCCGAGAATTCAAATGCCAGGTCGGCATTCGGAGCCATGGTGCAATTCTCCAGCACCAGATTCTCTGCGTAACACAGTGGCTGTGTGCCACCTATGCGGCAGTTAACCAGTCGCAGGTTCTTTGAGTGCCAGCCCAGATATTCACTCTCTATCTCGCTATCATATATCGTCACGTTCTCCGTCTCCCAGAACGCGTCTTTAGTCACAATGCGCGCGTTGTGTATCTCCACATTCTTCACATATTGGAACACATACTTGCTGTCGCTCTCCAGCCCATACACCTTAATGTTGCGGCTCCCCATAAACGGGTAAGTGCCATCGTGCAACCTCACGTCGTGCAGCTCCAGCCCGTCCACGTTCCAGAACGTTTCGTCGGCATCGGTCAGAGTCACGCGCTCCAGTCGCAAATTCTTCATCTCGCGGAAAAACTTGGGCGCGTCTATCACCGTGTCGCGCATTACCATATCGTCGCTATACCATATCGCCGACCGAGACTCCGCCGCGAAGTAACAACGCTCCACAAGCGACCCGTGCACGTGCCACAACGGATAACGTCCCTCAAACCTACAATTCACCGCCTCTATGTTTCGGCATTCCTTGATTGCCGACTCTCCGGCATGTATCACCACATTCTCAATCCGCAAATCTTGTGAACCGAATAACGGACGCTCGCCACCAAATTCTTTGTCTTTTATTATTTTCATTATATTTATAGTTTTTTATTTTTCACTATTATCTAATCTGCCATCTTACGTAGCCAACTGCCACGCAACAGGCGCACCAGGAATATCGTGCCACGGAAACATAGCTCCACACACATCGCTATCCACACTCCACGCAAGCCATACCGCGGAGCCAGCAACGCAGCCATCGTCAGACGCACAGCCCACATGCTCGTCAGGTTCATCACACACGGCTTCAGCGTGTCACCGGCTCCCACCATCACTCCGTAGCAAACTATCGCGGCCGCGAATAGCGGTTCGGCAAACGCCTCAATGCGTAGCACCTCTGTGCCCAGATTCACCACTTCAGCCACCGGCGACATCAGGCCCATCATTGCCGGAGCGAACACATACATCAGCACTCCCATCACGGTCATTATCGCCATTCCCAAGCCCACGGTGATATAAGAAAACCGCTGAGCCAACTCGCGACGACGGGCTCCCACACTCTGCCCCACCAGCGTCGTGGCTGCATCGGCCACTCCATACCCGGGCATATAACACAGGCTCTCGGCCGTGATGGCAAACGCGTTCGCCGCTATCGCCACACTGCCCAGCGGGGCCACTATCGCCGTTATTATCACCTGCGCGGTGCTCATAATTCCATGCTGCAAGCCAATCGGTGCTCCTATGTTGAACGCTCGGCGAAGCACATCCACCTTCGGCCGATAACTGCCACCTCTGCGCACTATCCGCAATTCACTCGACCTGAAACACAAGAAATACATCATCAGCAGGCACGTCACCACCTCGGCCAGTGCACTGCCCACTGCGGCACCCACCACGCCCAGGCCCATGCCGGGAACTGTCACGTCCATTCCCAGCACGTTGTAGCTTCGGGTCTCAAAGATAAACAGAAAATTAAACACCACATCCAGCCCGCACATCAGTATGCTCAGCACACTCGGCACCTTCATATTGCCACTGCTTCTAAGCATACCGGCAGCCAGTATGTCGAGTTCCAAAAAAGGCAAGCAGAGCATCAGTATCAGGAAATACTGCGACGCATGTGGCGCTATCGTGGCACTTCCTCCAAGCCAGTAAGGCAACCGAAAACTTATCAACCCACCCACCATTGCAAGCAACGTGCTCACTATCAAGCACACCACTATCGACTGACGCAGCACGCTACGTGCGTCACTACTTCGGTTCGCGCCTATCAGGTGAGCTACCTGAACCGAGAATCCGGCCGCCAACGCCGAACACAAGCCTCCAAACAGCCACAGAGTGGTCGATACTAAGCCTATCGACGCCGAGTCGTCGGCGCCAAGACTGCCCACCATCGACGCGTCTATGTATTGCATCACTATGCTCGATAGCTGAGCCATCATTGCCGGCACACTCAGCTGCGCCGTGAGAACCATCTGTTCCCGCAACGTCATTGGTTCGCCGGTCTTAATTTTGGCCAACAGACTATCTTTTCTGCTTAATTTTCTTGCCACGTTTTCTTGTTAAACACCACGCCATCATCTGCAAGCGCGCGCTTTAATCACTCCATTTTCTCTGTTTATGAATTATAATTGTGTATCTCCACAATTTCTTCACACCATTGAGCCGATACAACGCCTCAATTCCTCTGCAAAGTTCACAAAATTTCCTCATCCACACAACTATATAACATTCTTTAGCACTCCCCGTTCCATAAGCCCCTTTTCCCCTATTAGGCCCACCCTCTATTCTATACCATCTTACAGCATATTTGTTGTTGAAAACAATTTAAGTAGTTTCTCATTTAACAGAACTCTCATAACCTCATAACTATCTAATTATTTTGATTATTCAGAAGGAAAAGTTAATTTTGTGAAATCAAAAAAAACGTATTAATTTTGAGCAAATGAGAGTGAGACTTGCATTAGTGATGGCGCTGGTGGCGCTTTCGCTTACATCGGTGGCACAACCGCCACGTTTTCTGAGTGATGAGGAGTTGCCCGACGCGGTGGTATTTCTGCCGAATCCACCATCGGTCGACGACCGATTGTTTTTCAACGACTGGACGCAATACCAGTGGGGAAAGACCGAGCGCGAGACCGAGGCAGGTAAGTTAGCGTACTTCGATGCCAAACACGGATCGTGGTTCAACATCCATGAGAGCTTCAACGAGGCATTTGGCTTGAAGGTTACAGCCGAAGGCACTCCTGCGATTTACGCTCTGTGCGGCCGTGCTATTAGCGATGCTCACGCAGTGAACCGCCGCGCCAAGAACTACCACCGGCGCATACGCCCCTATGTGCAGTTCAACGAGCCGTCGCTCGTACCCGAGAGCGAGGAGGAAGAGCGTACCGACTTCTCATACCCGTCGGGTCACTCATCTCGCGGGTGGATAACGGCGCTGGTGCTTGCCGAGATTAACCCTGCCGCAACCACCCAGTTGTTTAAGCGTGCCATGACCTTCGCTCAGGGCCGCGTGATAGTAGGCTATCATTATCAGAGCGACGTTGAAGCCTCGCGTCTGGTGGCGATGGCCACGTTCGTTGCCTTGCAGAGCGACCCGGAGTTCATTACGGCGCTCGACGAGGCTCGCAAAGAGTTTAAGCGGCTTACAGGCAAATAATCAGTAATTTCTGGTCGCACAAGTTATTAAGCGCCGGGATAGTAACCACATCATCCACACCACTTCACCATATAGCTGCTACACCCTTCCCATAAGCCCTACCCGACCTATTGGAACTATTAGACCTATTGGACTTATAAGCCCCATAAGACCTATTAGACCTATTTGCGTGTAATTAGTGGCAATTTGCGTTTATAATCACACACGCCACTTTATCGTTTGTTACCTGATTACCGGCTCATTACCCCTAATTCGCGTTCAATCGTGGTTCACCCTCTCCGAACCCGCATTGCCACTCCCCATATATCAAGTGCGCCCCCCACCACAGCGGGAAGCGCACCATTTATCGTTTAACCGTTAATTCGTTAATTCACGATTTCTTACTTAGCCTGGTTGATAGTAACGGCACGGTCCAGAGCGGCGCTCTTCGGGCCAAAGCTCGTCAAGTTACCATCGTTGATCTGAGCGTCCAGACGGTCAGCAGCTACGCCAAGGCCAGTCAGAGCGTTCTTCACACCATTCACACGATCCTTACGCAACTTAGCGTTGATCTTCTCACTTCCGGTGTAGTTGTCGGCCCAGCCGGTCAGCACGTAA
>CADADP010000015.1 GCA_902786725.1 uncultured Bacteroidales bacterium | reverse complement strand
CAACGACTCCACAAACCGACCCATCGCTTCAGTCCCTATCTGATTGTTCATCACGCATATCGTGCGTAAGCTCGTGCAGCCGCTCACGTTCACCTCCTCAAGCTGATTGCTCGTGGCATACACCGTGTTCAGGTTAGTCATCCCGCTCAAATCCAGATTCGTCACCTGATGGCCCACTAAGTTCAGGCGCTCCAAGCGGGTCAGCAATTGCACTCCGGTCATATCTGTCACCACCTTCGACGGGTCACTCCCGCGACCTTCCATGTTAATCACCGTCAGCAATGCTTGCTCAGCATCTGTGATAACACCATCATAGCACGGATTACTGCCGAACGTGTTGGAACCGCCATTGTGCTGCCACATCACGTTTTTCACATAATTGCGGAAATTCGGATCAGGGAAATTCTCCACTGTAATATACACATCTTCCGCTTTGGCTTGCGGGCAAAGCAGTATCAGCATAACCAATGCCAACACATTTTTCCATAAGTTGTTCTGCTTACAAGTCATTTTTTCTCAATTTTAAAGTTAATATTATTATCCTGATAATTTTCCTACCTTTTGAGTCATCTCGTCATTTTCAATAAAACCAAACATACAACATTAAGCCTTATTCTAATACTAAACTCTCTTTTCGATCTTTTTTCATCTCCAGGCGAGGCCCCATTGTCTTCGTGGCGTTTGCCGCTGTTCCCCGAGATTTTCAACCCCAAATCAAAGTCTTTAGCCTTTTACGGCTTTCCCTACTCCCTATTCGGTTGTCGTCACCTGTCGATAAGCTATCAAATTGCTCTGCAAAGATACAAACAATTTTAACATTTCAAAAATATTTTGCCCTATCAAATGTTAAATATTATAAAAATCCGTTCCTAAACACAAAATTCACACATCATCGATCCCTCATTACCCCTCCACACCACCGCCCATCCCACTTCCTGTTTACCTGATTTATTACCGTCCTCTTTTTCACTTGTTGACTATAAGCCACATAAGACTAAGGCCCATAGGACCTATAAGACCCATAAGACCCATATTTGTCACATCTTATCTAATTTTGATTTGCGAGTAATTCATGGCAATTCGCGTTCAAAACCCCATCCTATAAGCCCTTTAGCCTTATAGGACGATTTGCGTGACATTTGCGGCAATTCGCGTTCAAAACCCGCCCACGTGCGATACATCGCACCGGCATCAAAGCAGAGAGCCGGCCCCCACAATTGGGAACCGGCTCTCGTCAGATTTCGCTATTTTAGTCGCTCACTTTAGAGCGGAGTCATCGTGAACGTCGCGGGTCCACCATCGCACTTAGCCTTCAGAGCCACCCTGAAGCGGCCACCGTCAGTTGCGATGTTGCCACCACCGTGCTTCAGATAATCGGTTGTGCCGTCGGCATAACCCCAGTTAATAGCCCAGCCACGGTTAGCGCGGAACTTGAACTCACCGGCGGTCAGTTCGCCTTCCCACACCCACTCGTCAAGGTCGCGGTTATATGTCATCTCATATTCTGTGCCCCAGTTAGTATCACCGTTAATTGCACTTCCTATAA
The DNA here is from genome assembly GCA_902786725.1 of uncultured Bacteroidales bacterium. Lineage (GTDB taxonomy): Bacteria > Bacteroidota > Bacteroidia > Bacteroidales > Muribaculaceae > Sodaliphilus. The sequence continues at coordinate 44,633 of CADADP010000015.1, read as the reverse complement.
TGGTTATAACATCAATCTTGGTCAGCGAGTAAGTCATCGCGTTCAGGTCCACATCTATCATATAGTAACCTGGCTCTGCTGGTCCAGGGCAGTCAGGACCACCGTTGTCGGCTATCTTGCCTTCGCCGTCAAACTCCCAGTCACCGGTCCAGTCGTTCTCGTTCGGACGGAACTTGAACGCGCCATCCAGGTAAGCGAAGCCACGGTACTTGCCGTTACCCTCAAAGTTGTACAGAGGCTCTACCTTGGTCCAACCCGATGCGTTTCCAATCTCATAGATAAAGTCTGAGAAGCTGATAGGCTCCAGCGTGAACGTCTTTTCCATGAAGTTCACCGTGATGCGAACATACTTAGCCGGATTTGCTGTCACGTCAAACTTGAACTTTGCCACGTCATCGTTGAGACCAACAGTAATCTTTCCGGTCAACTCGTTGCCGCCGTTTTCTGCGTAGCCCACTACATCGCCGCCCCAGAAGTCGCCTCCTGCGTCAAGACGGTCGAATGCGCTCTTGCCAACAATCTTGAACCAGTTGTCTTGAGGTGTGCCGCCATCGCTCGTGATCGGAACCACCACACTGAACACAGGATTCTCATACTGGTCAACGCCACCGTTGCTCAGCGGATAATCCTTCGTTGTGCTCCAGTTGTTCGAAGTGCCCACATAGTAGTACTCGCTCTCGATAACCGGTGCGTCGGGGATACACACAATCGACAGCACATCATCACTGGTCACCACAGTTGCGGTCTTGCCATTGCTCACCACGGCCTCCATGCCGGCAAGCAAGGTGCGCTCCACTGGCTCGCGGCCATAGAGCTTCACCACAAGGTTCTGCAGTTCCTTCGCGTCAACTGTTCCGTCGGCGTCGATGTTCATCACCTCATCACCAAATAGCAGGTGATAAGTAATCTTGTTATACTCCTCGCTGCTTGTACTCACAGCGTTCACGTTAGCCACCTTCACGCGCTCCACATCGCCGAGCTCGCGATAGTCTATCGTGCCCACCGGCGAGAACGTCAGGCCACCTATCGTCACTGCCGTCGGTGCCTCGTTCTTGCTCTGCTGCAGCCAATCGCCAAAGTCCTCGTTGCACGACGTCAGCGCAAGCGCGGCTATGGCCATCATCAAATATGATTTTATCTTCATTGTTCCTATCATTTTAGTGAGTTATTATTCTACTGCAATTACACGATAGAAGCCTGTGATGTCATCCAGATAGATTGCCCACTTTCCGGCCTCTATTCCAATGTTCTGGCCACCGTTAGTAGCGAAGCCCGAAGTGTTCACCTCGCCTTCAAATGCGCCATAACCCCAGTTCATGTCCCAGGAATGGTCAGCACGCATCTTGAATATCGTCGGCTCAGCCACTGTGATAACTGCCGTCCACATGTGGTTGTCGGTGCCTGCGCCGGCTGCCGGACTCATGTCGATGTCGGTCGCCCAGTCGCCGCCAAGTCCGATGATGCTCACTGTACTGTATGATTTTGCCGGAGCGTCAACCTTCTCGTAAGACACCACTTTGCCTTCCTTGGTGTCAAACTCCAAGCGATAGTAGCCCGCACCGTCGGTCGGCACAATGTTGCCGCTGCCGCCATCATTATACACGAACTCGCCGCCAGTCATACCCACCTGCACGTTCCAGTCGCCCACAGTCTGAATTAACTTGAAGATTCCGCTTTCTGGCACAAACAGCGTGATGGCAATGTGACCTGTGCCGTCTTTCGCATACTCTTCTTCCTTCATCAGAGGTATCGGGAAGCAGGACAAGTAACCGGCCTCATTGGCCGTGTTGGTCCATTTTCCGTCACCGATGCATCCACCAATCAGCCACCAGAACAGCGGCTCACCGGCTGCGCTCGACTCAAAGTACGGAACCACTCTCAGTTTCTGCCAGTTTGAGTAAATCTTGTTCACTCCCTCAAGGTCATCGGCCAGCTGAGCCGTCAAGCGAACGTATAAGTTGCGCTCGCCGGGAATGAAGTCTGCTTCTTCCTCAACGCCCTCAAGGGCCAAGATAGCCTTATTCACCTCCGATGCTGTCACCGTGTAGGTAATATCTGTTGTGGTCGGCTCCAGCTGAGCTATCTCCTCTTCCGAAGCATTCTCTTTCAGTGCTATCTGAGCGCCCATTGTCACCTGAACAGGTGCGCCGTAGTTGGGACGCTCCTTTGCCTTCAGCACCAGTTCCTGGCTGTTGGCAAGGTCTATTGCCACTCCACTGAGCTCGGGAGCGAACAATTCAAATCCGTCGGGCGAAAGCAGCACAGGGTTGTCATCACGGTCGGTCTGACATGCCGTGAACAAGCCCAAACCCATAAGCAACATCGCCATTATCTTAATTTTCTTCATAGTTTACTTCGTTTTTGATGTTTCGTTTTTAAACTCAAAATCAAGTCCTCACTTTATTGCAAGTTTGGGTTTGCTGTCCTGTCTGTGCTCGGAATCGGGAAGATGTTCTGGTCAGCACCGAACTGGGCACCGTCATACACGCCTCCCATCCATTGCCACTTATATGTACTCTGGCCTCCATAGAGCCCGAAGCGGATAAGGTCCATCCTGCGACGGCCTTCCCAACCGAACTCACGCGACCACTCGTCGAGAATCTGGTTCAGCGTGAAGCTGCCCAGATCCGAGTTGGCATGAGCGCGAGAACGCAACTCCTTCACGTAGTTCAGAGCCTCTCCAGAGCATGTGCCGCCATTCATGCGGGCGTCTGCCTCGGCAAACGTCAAGTATGCCTCTGCCAAACGCAGCACCGGTATGTCATTGTCGGGGAACTCGCCGCTGGCATCGCTTGTCGCGCCACCATCGCTGCGAACTCCTATAAACTTAATGTACGCGTAGCCGCTGGTGAATGCGCTCTCGTCTGTGATGTCCAGGGTGTGTCCCTTTGTGTAGAACAGCGCGCGATCATCACCGGCCGACAGTGCCAGGTCAAACGGAGTGCCTGCAGGTGCGTCATCGTTCGGGAAGAACTTCTTCACAAACTGCGGACGGGCGTGGTTTCCTCCCCAGTTCTTGCTCGAACCGCAAGGATAATCAGCATCCAAGTCACCATCCTTCATAGCGCAGATGAAGAACAGACCGCAACCGTAAGAACGTGTGCGCTCACCGTCTTGCAGCACCACAAAGATGTTCTCATTCTGAGCGCCATTCTCATTATTGTCGCCCATAAACAGCATCTGATATGCGCTATACATGCCACTACCGGCCTTGTGCAGCGAGTAACCGCTGTTGATCGTCTTCTGTGCATAGGTCTTGGCATCCGCCCAGCGTGCTGTGCCGGTATAAACCTCAGCGTTCAGATACAGACGCGACAAGAGCAACCATGCCGCTGCCTTATCCACTCGGCCGTACGTGTTGGTGCGGGGCTCTGCCAGAACCTCATTGCTCTCAGCGTCGCCGCATATAGCCTTCAATTCGCCCTCTATCCACTCAAACATCCACTGACGGCTCTTCTTCTCAGCATACTCGGTGCTGATGTGATCCAGCCATGCGATGTCACCGAACAGGTCGGTAACCTGCAGATAAGTGTACGCGCGAAGGAAACGAACCTCAGCACGCTGACGCAGTGTGTACTCGTCTGATGCATCGGCAGTCTCGTCCAGGAAGAAGTTACACAGCGTAATGCCAAAGTATGCGCGGTCGTAGAACATACGCAACATCGGGTGCGAGTCTCCGCACATGTTGTGGTCAAACTCGGGAATACCGGCATCACCCCACACGCAGTGGGCCTCGTCGGTCGTAAGCTCATTGGCGTTCCACAGCTGACGCAAAAGTCCGCTCTGACCACCACCTGCGTCGGTCGAATAGGTATCGGGATCCGAATCCCAGTTCAGACCGGTCAGTCCAAAGTTGCCATAGACGTTGTTAAACACAGCGTCCTGGTTGAATTCCGTATTTTGTTGCGGGTTGATATTCTCCACGTTCAGGTCATTCACACACGAGCTCATGCCCAGCCCGAACAACGCTACAACCGCAACAGATAATATCTTGTTTAATTTCATAATTCCTTTATCCTTTTATTGTTATTAGAAATTCAAGTTAAGTCCCACTATTACAGTGAACGGACGAGGATAAATGTTGTTGTCGATACCGCCGGTATGCTCAGGGTCGATGCCGCTATACTTGGTCCATGTGCAAATGTTCTGTGCGGTTGCGTAGATACGACCGCCTAAGCGACTCTTGAACAGGTTCTCAAACGAGTAACCCAGTGTAATGTTGTCCAACTTGAAGAACGATGCGTTCTCCACAAACATATCGCTCTGCCATGCGTAAACGCCGGGGTTTGTGAAGCCCAGGGCCACTGTCTCGGGCAGCATGTTCGATATGTAACCCAGTGTCGAGTAAACTCCACTCTTACCACTGTTCAGCTTGTTGCTCAGGTTGTTGTTATACACATAGTTGCCCAGAGCCACACGTGCGCTGAAACCGAGATCCCAGTGTTTCCACACCAACTTGCTGTTCAAGCCCATGCTCACGTCGGGGCTGGCCTTGTAGTAGAAGTAGCGGTCGTCACTGTTCACCACACCGTCACCGTTGCGATCCACGTATGTGTTGGGGATGGCACGGCCGTTCTTGTCATAAACCTGCTGGAACACATAGAACGCGCTCGAGTTCTTACCGGTCTGGAACGCCTGAACCGTTGTTCCGGTTCCGCCCGATATACCACCGCGCTCAATCAGGTCTCCCACCAGGTCGTCAATCTTGTTCTTGTTGTAGGTCACGTTGTAGTTGATCTCCCATGCCCAGTCGCGGGTCTTGATGGGACGCACTGTCAACGCACCCTCAACTCCCGTGTTGTGAAGCTGACCCACGTTGGCCATGATACGGTTCTTGAAGTTACTTCCGGCTGCCACGGTCACCTCATTCAGCAGGTCGGTGGTCTTGCGGTAGTACCAGTCAAAGTTCAGGACAATTCGGTCGTTCAGGAATGCCAAGTCAAATCCGGCATTGTAAGTCATCGTCTTCTCCCAAGTCTTGCCTGCATTGTATGCGTCTGGACGCGAACGCGAACCGTCACCCACTATGTCATAATACGCGTGGTCGCGGCTCGTGGTATAAGTTGCCAGGTATGTGTAGTCGCCTATACCTTCCTGCTGACCGGTAATACCCCAGCCCAAGCGGATCTTAGCGTCGTTCACAGCCTGCACGTCACGCAGGAAGCTCTCGCCCTTCAGGCGCCATGCCAAGGCTGCCGAGGGGAAGTATCCCCACTTGTGACCCTTGGCGAAACGCGACGAACCGTCGGCACGCAGCGTGGCTGTCAAGAGGAAGCGGTTGTCAAACGAGTAATTCAGTCGGCCAAAGAACGAAACCAGGTAGTTCTCGCTCTTGTACAGCGTAATCACGTCTTCACCCGGCTGATTAATCTTCTCACCGGCATGATACAGGTTGTCCGCAGCATACAAGCCATAGCCGTACCAGTCATTCTCCTGATGATACTTCGAGTACTCGTAACCGGCCATGATATCAAAGTGATGCTTCTCGGTGAAGTCTTTCATATACTGCGCGTAGGTCGAAAGCTGCAATGTATAGTTGTCAGCCTTGTTCCAGCCCTGCCAACCAAAGTAGTTGTTGCTGAACGAGTACGGAGAAATCGTATTGTCCTTACGTCCGCTGTACAGGTTAGTTGCGCCTGTCAGGTGAAGGGTCAGGTCCTCAAATCCGTGGATTCGGTAATCAATATCGATACTTCCAGTGAACGTTCCGTTCTTACCCAGATTGTTATTCTGCTCAAGCATTGCCACAGGGTTGCCCGGGGTCTGAGCGCGACTCTGATACAGCCAGTTCGGAGCACCGTCGATGTTGGCGTTCTGATACCACTGCACATAGCCGTTAAAGTAGTTCTTGTATATGTCGTTGTCGGCCTTAACCGGCTTCGTCGGGTCATAGAACAATGCGTTGCCCACTGCTCCGCCATCGGCGTCGTGCAGGCGGGCAATCATTCCCTTAGCGTTGATGTTCAGTTTCAGGTGATCGTTCAAAAGGCTCGGAGACAGGTTCACACCTATTGTGTAACGCTCAAAGTCGCTCGTCTTCAAAATACCTTTCTGATTCGTGTAGCCAAACGACACGCGATATGGCAACGTCAAGTTTCCAATCTTTCCGCCGGTCACACTCAGGTTGTGGTCATGGCTCACCGCGGTGCGGTAAATCTCCTTCTGCCAGTCGGTGTTGGCAAAGTGCTGAACTCCATTGTTGTCATACCAGCCAAGTGAGCGATATGCGTCACTGTCCTGACCATAAAGATTGGTCACCAGGTCAATGAACTGAGCGGCGTTGTAAGGCTTCAGCAGGTTCCTCTTCATCGATATGCTCACGTTGCCGTTATAGCTAACGCGCGCGTCTGCACCGGCTTTTCCTTTCTTAGTAGTGATTATCACCACACCGTTCGATGCGCGGCTACCGTAGATTGCCGTCGCACTCGCGTCTTTCAGAATGGTAAATGACTCAATGTCGTTCGGGTTAACCATTGCCATCGGGTTCATTCCGCCCTGCATGTCGCCGTAGCTGTCCATGAGCAGTCCGTCAATCACAATAAGTGGATTGTTGCTCGCGTTTAGCGACGAACCTCCACGTATCTTAATCTCCGTGTTGGCACCGGGCTTTCCGCTGTAAGTCGTAACGCTCACACCGGCCACCTTACCCGACAACATGTCTTGTGCATTCGTGTTCAAGCCATGGTTCTGACTGTCAGGCGTCAACGCCGTCACAGCTCCGGTAAGGTCACTCTTCTTCGCGCGACCGTAACCAATCACAACCACCTCATCCAGCAACTGCTGGTCTTCCTGAAGGGTCACAATAAGATTCGGGGCCGCCGAAACAGTCTGCTCAGTATAGCCCACCGAACTAATGAGGATCTTGGCGTCCGAGGGCACATTGCCGAGTGTGAAGTTGCCGTCAAAATCGGTCGCTGTGCCTATCTGACTGCCCACTACCCGAACTGATGCGCCTATCACCGGCTCGCCTGTAGCATCCTTAACAATTCCCTGCACAGTAATCTGTGCATAAGCTCCTATCGTGAACATCAACCCCGCTAATAGGGCCAACATTCTAAACGGAACTCTGATGTTTACGTGCTTCATCATTTCGTTTAATTAATGTTTAAAATTACTTAGTTAGTTATGTATTAGTTCATTATCGTCAGGTATCTCATCTGAATGGTACACTTTTTTACCTGTGCAAAATTAATCGCGAACACCGCTCTGTGCAACTATTTAATTACATTTTTTTTACAAAAATTGTGCAAACGTTTGCACTTTCGCTTTTTTTTACTACTTTTGCACTCAACCTTCTTGTAATACACATAACTCTTAAAAAACTAAACATTATGGAGAAAACCACAATCACTATGAAATATATCGCACGCGAATTCGGCGTTTCTGTAGCCACAGTATCACGCGCCCTCGCCGGAAGCCCACACATCAGCAAAGCCAGGCGAGAACAAATCCAGCAATTCGCGCGCGAACACAATTTCTACCCTAACGCCATCGCGGCGCAACTCCGACAAAGCCACACCACACCATCCAAAATCATCGGTGTCATCGTCCCGCAATTCGCACACTACTACTTCGCTTCCATTCTCGATGGCATCGAACAGGAATCTTCCGCACGCGGATACCGAATTCTCGTCGCCCAAAGCGACGAGCAATACAACACCGAAGTCCAAATCTGCGAATCTTTTTACCAGAACAAGGTCTGCGGCATCATCGTCTCGCAAGCGAAGGACACAACACAGTACGACCACTTCCGACAACTAATCGACGCCGGAGTGCCGCTCGTATTCTACGACCGCATCTGCGCCGGCATCAACACCAGCCGTGTCGTCGTCGATGACTACATGGGTGCCTTCAACGCCGTCTCTCACCTCATCCGCACAGGATGCCGACGCATCGCTTTCTTCGGCACAACAATGAACATCGAAATCGCCAAGAACCGACTCAACGGATACAAAGACGCAATCTACCAAAACGGACTCACACCCGACGATTCTCTAATCATCCAGTGCGACAACAGACAGGATGCAGAACTCATCACGCCCAACATTCTCAAGCGCAAAGACCGACCCGACGCTTTCTTCGCCGTTAACGACGAAACCGCCATCGGAATTCTTTACGCAACCAAGAAATTTGGACTCAAGGTTCCGCAAGACATATCCATCTGTGGCTTCACCAACGTCTCTTCGGCCACTGCTTGCTCGCCTATGCTCACCACTGTGGAGCAACGCGGCGTGGAAGTGGGAAAGGAAGCCGCCGACATTCTCATCGATTTCGCCGAAGGCAAAACCCCTCCCGAACAGGTGGTAAAGCGCATAGTAAAAACCCGACTCGTAATCCGAGGCACAACTCGCCCCTTACCCGAAGAGCCGGAGAAATAACCTTCTCGAACAAATCTCAACTTTTTATTCAAAAATTTGATTTTTCCCCAAAAATTCACTAATATTGCAACTCAAATTCGCTCATAACCTAAACTTTAACATACTCTAATGGGAAATTTTGTATCACATACTCTCGCACGCATAGCGATTCTCGCTACTGCCGTTATCACTCTTCATGCCTGCTCCGACTCTCTCCAGCAGCCGCCTCAAGACACTTCCCTGGCACCGGCCAAAGCCGGAGCTTACGAGAACTTGTCGTTTAGCATGACATCGAGCGACTGGCACGACTGCACTCTCTCTACCGACAACGAGGGTGCCACTGTCATAACCACCACCGGCAGCGACCCTTATTTCCGCACCACAAAGTTGGGACGCACCAAGACGTTCCCGGAATCCTACTCGGTTATCTCTTTTGAGTACAAAGCGGAGGCAAACATCGACTACTTTAAGTTATACTTCTGCCCGCCCGAAGCCGAATCCACAGCCTCAAACATGCAGGTACTCAAAAGCTCCAGCACATGGAAGCAAGTGGACATCGACATTTCCTCCTACCGGAGCAATTTAGGTTGGGCCAATTCAACTTTCGGGCTATTCTCAAGCAACCGATGGTACATCCGTTTCAACGTCACCGGAGCCATTGGAAATGTCATAAAAATACGGAACCTGCGCATTCGCGAAAAGACCACCGAAGAAGATGCCTATAAAGCTGAATCTGACCTGTTCGCCGCCGACAAGCAGGCATTCGCCAATCGCATCGACAACTATCTCAACACATCTTTCTCATCCTCCGTTCAGCAGGTCGAGGTTACAAAAGAAGAGGTAGTCATCCGTGGCATCACTTCCGGCTCCGGCCGTTTCGCCCTGGCCGAAATCACACCCTACGAAAACATCACAGAGATGAAGACTTTCCCGCATCTCACCGCCATTCGGGGCTCGCAGTTCTCAATTCGCCTGCCGCGCATCATCCAGCGCGATGGTTTCGACTACGACCGATTGCTCTCCAAGTGGGCCATCGTCAGCCTGAACGACAACTCTCAGACGCTCGCTTCACACGCGCGTTATGCCGACGTTGTCGCGCCAATACGCTCGCCGCAACCCATGACTCCTAAGAGCAAAAAGGGGCTCCTCGGATATCCCACACACACCACCCCCGATGGGGTCAGAGACCTCACCGCCCTCAACTGCGCCATCGCATGCAATGGTTTCCACCTCGATGAGTGGCTAATGACCAAGCCGCTCGCCACAACAGCCGGAACCGGCAACCCCTACTTCCCTGCCGAAGAATACACCTACGGCGGGCACAAATACTACATCAGTGGCATGAAAATTCATGAGTTCGACAATCTCATATCCAACTATTGCGCACAGGGCATGCAGGTTGTAATGTATATCGCTCTTTGGACCATAAGCACATACGATGAGAACATCAAGCCCCTACTCATCCACCCGGAAAGCAACGGGGGATACCAACTTATGCCCAACACCACCTCACCCGAAGCCGTCAACGCCTACGCGGCCATCATGACCTACCTCGCCGAGCGCTACTCGCGTAGCGATGCCATGAGGGTGCACCACTGGGTCGCACACAACGAGGTCAACGCGCAGGAAGTCTGGTGCAACATGGGCACCAACCAACCGCAGATGTACTTCTCCGACACCTACATGAAGTCGATGAGGCTTATCTACAACATCACGCGGCAGTACGACCAGAACGCTGCCACAATGGCCTGCTTTGAACACAACTGGGCAGTCGCTCAAAACAACGACGCTTCTTATTCAGCATCCTCTATCTTGAACGACATCAAGCGTTACTGCGCGGCTGAAGGCGACTTCTGGTGGGGTCTCGGACATCATCCCTACCCCTACAACCTTAACGTGGCTCGTTTCTGGGACTCGTCTATCGCCCAAGCCGACGTTAATCACGTCAATTTCACTCAATCCACCCCGCAGGTCACGTTCTACAACCTCGAAGTACTCCAAGACTGGGCCTACATGCCCGAAAACATGTATCATGGCACCAAAAAGCGTCTGATTTACCTCTGCGAGCAAGGTCTTAACACACCCGACTACTCCGAGACGTCTCTCACCAACCAGGCCGCAGGCGTCTGCTGGCTCTGGAAAAAGGTGAACGCCCTCAGCGCTATCGACGGCATCACTTACTACGCTTGGCAAGACAACACCGGCGACGGCGCTCTTAGGCTCGGACTGCGCAAATTCAGCGGCGACCCGTACTACAACGAGCGCAAGCCATCATGGTTCGTTTGGCAAGCCGCAGCCACCGAATCCGAAGACGAGGTCTTCGCCCCCTACCTCTCTGTTTGCGGCCTCTCCAGCTGGAGCCAAGTCCTCCACTAACACTGCCGGATGTGCTTCACCCGGGTCCTCTCGTGCCCTGCGGAGCCCACAATTAACCAAATCCACACGGCATTTTCGTTGATACCCATCGATTTTGCCCAAAAATTGTCATTCTCAAAAAAATACTTTATCTTTGTAATCGATATTTAGACTAACCGACATCTCATTTTTAAGCATTTGAATATGACACTTTTCAATCTAAACAAGTATTCCCGTTATACAGCCTCTACGGCTATCGCACTCTTTGCATCTATTTTATTCGGTTGCTCCGACAAGACGCTGGAGCCTAACGCTACCGCTCTCGCGCCACAAGACGAAGCCGCCACTGCACGCACTTCACTCACGTTCAACACAGCTTCCGGCGTGAACCAGATGCAAATCACCCGCAACAGTTCCACCGGCATTTACACCATCGTCACCACCGGAGCCGACCCATATATCAGCACCAACACTTTCCGACCGCTCTCCACTCCATTCCCGGCCGACCAGATAATTCTCACGTTCGACTACCAGTGCACGGACGGAATACCTAACATGCAATTCTTTTTCGCGCCGGCGCTTTCCGAAGCTCGATCCGTAAGAAACGTCTATCTCGAAGCCTCTGTCGGCGATGAGTGGAAAACATTTAATTTCAACATTCAGCCTTACAAAGAGAGCTTCGCTTGGCCCGAACAGTGGAAGAACAATTACATACGCTTCGACTTCGGTAGCCGCTCGGATATTACCATCAAGATTAGGAACATTGCAATCCGTACTATGACCGAGAAAGAAGCTCAAACATATCGGGAAACAACCTCTTTCGCCGCCGACAAGCTGGCTTTAGCCAATCACATCGACACCTACCTCAACACTTCTTTCTCCTCATCAGTTGAGCAAGTGGAAGTTACTAACGACGAAGTTATCGTGCGCGGTATCACATCGGGCGACGGCCGTTTTGCCCTGGCCGAAGTCACACCCTACGAAAACATCACCGAGTTCGAGACATTCCCCCACACCACGGCAATCCGTGGCACACAGTTCTCTATCCGCCTTCCAAGATACATACAGCGCGACGGTTTCAACTACGACCGCCTGCTATCCAAGTGGGCTATCATCAGCCTCGGCGACAACAGGCAGTCTCTCGCATCACACGCCCGATACGCCGACGTTGTCACTCCAAAGCGCTCACCGGCCGAAGCCGTGCAGAAAAACAAGAAAGGCGTTCTCGGATGCCCCATTCATGCCGTCGATGGAGTGAAAGACGTGGAAGTCATGAACTATGGTCTCACCGCTAACGTACTATGCATCGACCAGTGGCTTCTGCACGAACCGCTCGTCCTAACAGACTACAACCAGCCCTATACCAGACCGGCCGTGCCCTACACTTACAATGGGCAGCAATACTACATCAACGGCTACAAAATCATGGAGTACGACAACCTCATCAAGGAGTACAACAGGCAGGGAATGATTGTTATCGCTTACCCTGAAGTTCGGCCGCCCGAAAAGGGATACCCAAACTCGCGAGACCCCTACATATCGTCCCTCTTCGTGCATCCCGAACGCAATGGTGGCACACAACTTATGGCCAACACCACCTCGCCCGAAGCCATCAACGCCTATGCCGCTGTTGTCAATTTCCTCGCCGACCGATACTCCCAAGACGGCATGAGAATTCATCACTGGTGCATCTTCAACGAGGTTAACGCCTCCGAAACTTGGTGCAACATGGGACCATCTCAGCCCGAGATGTATTTCACCGACACTTACATGAAATCGCTTCGCCTTTGGTACAACATCGTCCGGCAGTACGACCAGAATGCGAGCGTACTCGCTTGCTTCGAACACAACTGGTCTGTCGCACAAAACAACGACGCCATCTACTCCGCCAAATCCATTCTCGAAAACATCAAGCGATACTCCGCCGCCGAAGGCGACTTCTGGTGGGGCGTCGCTCATCACCCCTACCCCTACGACCTCAACGTCACTCGTTTCTGGGAGTACGACGGCAACTTCGTCAACTTCACACAAGACACGCCGCAAATCACTTTCTATAACCTGGAAGTGCTCAACGACTGGGCGCTCATGCCGCAAAACATGTATCACGGCACTGTCAAGCGCAAAATCTACCTCACAGAGCAAGGGGTCAACACTGTTGACTACTCCACCACCGCTATGGAGGAGCAAGCAGCCGGAGCGGCTTTCGCCTGGAAAAAGGTGAATGCCCTGCCTGCCATCGACGGTATCGCTTGGCACGCCAACGTCGATAACACCGGCGACGGTAACCTCCGATTAGGTCTTCATCAGTACGAAGAGAACGGCTACAAGCGTAAGCCATCGTGGTACGTCTGGAAAGCAGCAGCTACCGCCGATGAGGACGACGTTTTCGCGCCTTATATGACCATACTTGGCATCACTTCTTGGGACCAAATTATGCACTAACCAAAATTCAACCTTCCATTTATGCGCCACATACTCAAGCACATCTTGCTTGTGGCTCTCGCCACATTTCTCACGGCTAACGCTCATGCGCAAGTCAGCCTCAACGTTAAGCACGAGTCGGCACGCTTCTGCTCGGCTCAGTACCACACGGAATCTGGTGTCACTTCTATCATCACTCAAGGCCGAGACCCGCAAATCATCGCCTGCCTGCCCCACGGAGCAGTTCTCGACCCTGCGCTCAGCGTCCTCTCTTTTGAGTACCAAAGCGACACCGGCATTTCTGAATTTCAGATATTTTTCGCTCCCGAGCTCAACGAGAAAAACTCAGTCCGAATATATGAGCTCAAGCCCACACACGACCACTCTTGGAGCACCTTCTCCCTGCCGATTGCCGACATTCGCCAACGCATATCGTGGGGCGACATTAACGGGAATTGGTACCTACGTCTCGACTGGGGCAACGACCCCGACAAGCGCATCTCCTTTCGAAACCTCATCGTGCGGCAACCCACTAAAGCCGAAATCGCTTCCAAAGCACGCTCCGACGCCGACCTCCACTACAAGGAGATGCTTGGCGACAACATCACCGCATATCTAAATTCATCATATTCGTGCCGGGTAACCGACGTTAAAGTCTCCGATTTCCACATCACAATCTCAGGCACCACCGACGGCAGCGGCAATTACCGTCTGGCCGAAGTTCTGCCCTACCAGAACCTCACAGAACTCAAGCAATTCGCTTTCACCGGGCCCATCACCGAGCGCAATTTCACAGTGCAAGTGAAACGTAACGCCCGCTACGACGGCTTCAACTACGACAGATTGCTCTCTAAGTGGGTGATTATCCGACAATCCGGGACATCACACGATATCGCATCACACGCTCGCTACGCCTCCACTATCACGCCTAAAGCCAACCCGCCCGAGCACAAGCCGTTCAACAAGAAAGGCATGCTGGGAATCGGCACCTGGCCCGACAAAGACGGCATTATCGACATCGACACAATTCATTGTGGCACTTTAGGAATCGGCATCACGCTCAACAGCTTTTTTCACCTCACTCGCATAAACCCCGACGACATTGAATTTTCCTATGGCGGAAAAACATATTTCGCCGACGCTAACCAAGTCAAGAACACCGACAATATGGTGAGCAACTACAATCAGCACGGATGCCACGTCTTGTGCTACGTCAGGTGCTACCCGCCCAACCTCAACTGGACCGACAGCGTCGTTTCGCGAGTTCTGCTGCATCCGCAATGCAACGGCGGATACCAGTGTGCTATGAACATTGCCACTCCCGAAGGGCTTAATGCCGTGGCGGCTTGCCTCAACTTCATCGGCGACCGATACAGCAAGCCGGGACGCAGAATACACGTTTGGGCAACTCAAAACGAGGTTAACGCCAACATTATGTGGTGCAATCTGGGCGACAACGCGCCTGAAATGTACTTCACCGACTACTACACTCGTCTCATGAGGGTCATGGCATACACATTGCAGCAGTACGACCCAAACGCAGCCATACTCGCTGTCTTTGAGCACAACTGGGCGCGTACTTCTTCCAACGGCTCACAATATCCAGCTCGCAACATGCTCAGCAACATTCTGCTTTCCTCTGCCACCGAAGGCGACTTCTGGTGGGGCGTCGGAGCACACCCCTACCCCGACAATCAGCCCGACTTCTGGGCCAAAGACCTGCCACCGGTCGTCACATTCGACCAAAGCTCGCCCAAAGTCACATTCAAAAACCTCGAAGTTCTCAACGATTGGGCTTTAGACGCGCGGCATTTCTTCAAAAACACCACCAAGCGCCCCGTATTCCTTTGCGAAAACGGCATCAGCAGTATGGACAACTCCGAGCGTAATCTCACTCTGCAGGCCGCCGGCGCGGCTTACGCCTGGAAAAAGGCCAACGCGCTGCCGGGTATCGACTCCTTTATGTGGTACTCGCCATTCGACTATAGCACCGACTTCGGCCTGCTTCTCGGCCTGCGATACTCAGGCAACGACAAGGCTCACCCTTACCACCGCAAACCGGCATGGTTCGTCTGGCAAGCGGCCGACACGCCACGAGAAGACGAAGTCTTCGCACCCTATCTCAAGGTCATAGGTATCGACAGCTGGGACCAAATCTTCCACCGTTAAGGCTCACCTACGGAAACGCCTGTTACTGCCCGCCACGGCTCTTTTCAGACTCTCGTAGCATATTCCTACCATCATGTCAAAGAACTCTTTCCTTTAACCGATGCAAAGATACATAACCCGGCCACCCTTGTCAATGTCATTTTCTGCATTTCAAGCACCCCCCCATCAACAGACACTTTTCCGAGACTTTCCCACCACTTATCCACCACTTATCCCCACAAAAATTTGGCCGGTCACGAAAAAGTTACTACTTTTACACCCCGAAATGGGGTATTAGCTCATCTGGTAGAGCGCTACATTCGCATTGTAGAGGTAGGCGGTTCGAGTCCGCTATACTCCACTCCATCCACCACCTTACGCGGCTCAGGAACACTCCTCGGTCGCGTTTTTTTTGACACCTCCGACAGGTATTCACAAAAATTAAAGAAAAATTTCTATAATTTATTACGCATAAATCAAATTATTGTGTAATTTTGCACCTGTCTATGACAACGGTCAGATACAACTCAAAAACATTTAATTAATCTTTAAATATTCAAACTATTATGGCAAAATTCGACAAGTCAGTTTTGGCTAAGTACGGAATCACTGGAACCACCGAGGTCCTCTACAACCCTTCTTATGAGGTCCTCTTCAACGAAGAGACTAAGCCGGGCCTTGAAGGCTTCGACAAGGGACAAGAGACCGAACTCGGCGCTATCAACGTAATGACCGGCGTTTACACAGGACGCTCGCCTAAAGACAAGTTCATCGTTGACGACGAGACTTCTCACGACACCGTCTGGTGGACCAGCGATGAGTACAAGAACGACAACAAGCGCGCTTCTAAAGAGGCTTGGGCTGCCGTTAAGGAACTCGCTCAGAAAGAGCTCTCCAACAAGAAACTTTATGTGGTTGACGGTTTCTGCGGTGCCAACAAGGACACGCGCATGAAAGTTCGCTTCATCATGGAAGTTGCATGGCAGGCACACTTCGTGACCAACATGTTCATCCGACCACAAAACGAGGAAGAGTTCGACCAGGAACCCGACTTCATCGTTTACAACGCCAGCAAGGCTAAAGTCGAGAACTATAAGGAGCTG
Source organism: uncultured Bacteroidales bacterium (assembly GCA_902786725.1). GTDB lineage: Bacteria > Bacteroidota > Bacteroidia > Bacteroidales > Muribaculaceae > Sodaliphilus. The sequence goes on along the minus strand of CADADP010000015.1, from coordinate 28,249 downwards.
GGGCTTAACAGCGAAACAGCTGTGGTCTTCAACGTCACCAGCCGCGAACAGGTCATCATCAACACTTGGTACGGCGGCGAAATGAAGAAGGGTATGTTCTCTATGATGAACTACTACCTGCCGCTCAAGGGCATCGCTGCTATGCACTGCTCCGCTAACTGCGACATGAATGGCGAAAACACTGCCATCTTCTTCGGCCTCTCCGGAACAGGCAAGACCACGCTCAGCACCGACCCGAAGCGCAAACTTATCGGCGACGACGAGCACGGATGGGACGATAATGGTGTGTTTAACTTCGAAGGCGGCTGCTACGCTAAGGTTATCAACCTCGACGCCGAGGCTGAGCCCGACATCTATAACGCTATTCGACGCGACGCACTCCTCGAGAACGTTACAGTCGATGAGAACGGCAAAATCGATTTCGCCGACAAGAGCGTTACCGAGAACACTCGCGTTAGCTACCCCATCTATCACATCAAGAACATCGTGCGGCCCATCAGCCACGCTCCGGCTGCCAAGCAGGTGATTTTCCTCAGCGCCGACGCTTTCGGTGTCCTGCCTCCGGTGTCCATTCTTGATGCGGAGCAAACTAAGTACTACTTCCTCAGCGGCTTCACAGCTAAGCTCGCAGGTACCGAGCGCGGCATCACCGAGCCTACACCCACATTCAGCGCTTGCTTCGGACAGGCATTCCTCGAGCTGCACCCCACTAAATATGCCGAGGAACTGGTTAAGCGCATGAAGCAAAGCGGTGCTAAGGCTTATCTGGTCAACACCGGCTGGAACGGAACAGGCAAGCGCATCTCTATCCGCGACACTCGCGGCATCATCGATGCCATTCTCAACCACAGCATCGACGCAGCGCCAACCAAGACCATTCCTTACTTCAACTTTGTGGTACCCACTCAGCTCGAAGGTGTGGACCCGGGCATCCTCGACCCGCGCGACACTTACGCCGATGCTGCTCAGTGGGAAGAGAAAGCACGTGACCTGGCCTCACGCTTCATTAACAACTTCAAGAAGTACGAGAGCAACGAAGCCGGTAAGGCTCTGGTTGCTGCCGGTCCCAAGTTGTAATTATTCTTCACAGAATGAATTCTTAACTTAAATATTCAGAGCCTGCGAAATACTTCGCAGGCTCTGTCTTTACACCAAATCTCATGAAACATATTACCGCACCACTCATAACCCATACACAACCTATTCAAGTATCACACGTAGGCGATATCCTGGAACGGAACCATGCGCAATGGCATTTCCTGCAATGCAACAACTGGCCACAACTGTTTCCCTACACCCCCAACGTCCGCTTCCGACTGGCGCACACCGGCAACAAGCTGATTCTGCAGTTTGCCGTAAACGAAAAAACCGTACGCGCCACCGAGTCATGTGGTGGCAGAGTTTGGGAAGACTCTTGCTGCGAGATGTTTATCTCGTTCAACGGTCAAGATTACTACAACCTTGAGTGCAACGCGAGAGGCGCTTTCCTCATCAAGTATGGCCCCGACCGCACGCAGCGCCGGCTACCGCCAAACAACGTCTTCGACATCATCCTCACACAATCTTCGCTCGGAAGCGATACTTTCAACGAAATGCCGGCTCCGGCCGAGTGGCAACTTTCACTCGTCATCCCCGTCGAGGCTTTCTTCTGCGATGACATCCACTCGCTTTCCGGAACCCAAGCGCACATCAATTTCTACAAGTGCGGCGACCGGCTCTCCACCATGCACTTCATCTCATGGGCACCGGTCACCTCGCCCAAGCCCGACTTCCATCGTCCGCAAGACTTTGGCTTAATCCACTTTGACGAATAAGCACTTCATTATCCCAAAATTTGGGTTAACCTCATATCGACCCCACAATGAGGCCCGGACCTCCTTACTTAAACCGTATTAGAAATGGCAATAAAACCGACACCGGCACAAGAGCACATCTACCGTTTCGTAGAGAGCGGCACAGGCAATGGCATTATCAATGCCGTGGCAGGTGCAGGAAAAACCACAACCCTAATGGGCCGCGTGGAGCATGTTCAAAACATCAACGATGTGCTCTACTGCGCATTTAACGTGAGCATTCGCAAAGAACTCCAGAAGCGTTTTCACAAAGCAAACAAACCTGTGAAAGTATTTACCATTCACAGCCTCGGTTTCCAAATGCTTCGCGCAACGCGAGATTTCAAAGATGTGGATGATCTTAAATACAACAAAATCGTCAGAGACCCTAAATTCTTTGAAACTATTGTTCCGTTCATTGACGACATTCTCGAGACTTCCATCAGTACTACAGCGTGGCTGAGTTAAAAGAAATGGTGTGGCATATTCCCCAAGTACGTATGTGGACAAGAGAGGCTGTATTTGAAGAATCTCGCAAATACACTTCAAGAACTGAATTTGCACGTAAATGCGTTGGTGCATACATGGCTGCTAAAAGAAACGATTGGCTTGATGAAATGGTGTGGCTTCCGTTGAAAGTTCATATAAAATGGACAAAGGAAGATTGCTTTGCGGAAAGCAAAAAATATACTACACGAAACGAGTTTCAAAGAAAAGCATCTGGCGCGTACACGGCTGCCGTTGACAACGGATGGCTAGACGAGATGACATGGCTTGCATTAATGCGCCACAAAAAGTGGACTAAAGAAGAATGTCTTGAAGAGAGCAAAAAGTACTCATCAAAAATTGAATTTCAACAAAATTCAGCTGGCGCATATAAGGCAGCACTCCAAAATAAATGGCTAGATGAAATGACTTGGCTGAGGACTCCAGTTCTAAAAGAAATAAAGCAAGTCAGAAAACATCTGGTTTATGTTTACATCGATGAAGAAAACATGGCATGTTATGTCGGACGAACAAGTAATCTGAAACGACGGGATAGAGAACATCGAAACTTAGACGGGAAATATAGAACGGACTCATTAAAGGAATATTTTGACAGTCACCTTGCTGATATTCCTCAGCCAATCATTTTGAAAGACAAACTTCTCCCAGCAGAAAGTCAGTATTGGGAACACTACTTTGTTCAGGAATATGCTGCACTTGGTTATTTCATCATTAACCGCGGAAAGACTGGAGTGAATATCGGTTCACTCGGTGGTGGCTTTATCAAATGGACTAAAGAAAAAACTCTTGAAGAGAGTAAGAAATATAGGACATTTGGAGAATTCGGGCTTGGAAACGCCAGCGCGTATCAAGCAGCTCGTAAGAATAATTGGGTAGAAGAAATGACATGGCTCACTTATGACCAAATGCCTAATGATTACTGGACTAAAGAAAGAGTCATCGAGGAAAGCAAAAAATATTCTTCAAGAGTTGAATTTGAGGAAAAGTGTCCTGCTGGTTATAGCGCCGCATTAAAAAATGGATGGTCTAAAGACTTGCCACTACCTTATCAAAGGGTACCCAATCAGTTTTATAGTAGAGAGCAGGTTTTCGCTGAAAGTAGAAAATACAGTTCTCGGTCTGAATTCAAACAGAAATGCAGTCGAGGTTATGTGATTGCCCGACAAAACCATTGGCTTGATGAGATGCCGTGGCTAAAGCCGCGTCATCGCTCATGGACGAAAGAATCTATAATCGAAGAAGCAAAAAAGTATTCTTCAAGAGGCGCTTTTGAAAAAGGAAATGGAAGCGCTTACGGCATCGCGCTGATAAACGGATGGTTAGATGAAATGCCTTGGCTAAAACCAATTAGAAGAAGGTGGACGAGAGAAGCTGTGTTTGAAGAAGCAAAAAAATATACCTCAGTCACTAAATTCATTAAACATGCTCACCGTGCATACGAAAAAGCTAAATTGAATGGTTGGTTGACTGAAATGCCATGGTTGAAGCCGACAAATAGAAATTGATTTAAGTACATGACAAAAATTTAAAGATGTCCGATTTGTTCTTGTAGCAAGTCCTTTGCAGCACGCTCTCAATCTCCATCAGGCCGTACCTGACCACCGACATGGCCCTGTGGCCATTCTTCAGGATGCGTATCGGCTTGACGCATTGGTCGCGGTGATCACCCACGAGGTAGGCCCAAACGACAGCGATACACACCATGGCCAGCAGCCGCTCGATTCTTTCCAGGTGGGTCAGATGCGTGTCCTCGAAGTTGAACCCGGCCGTTTTCAGGCACCGGTTCAAAGTCTCAATCTGCCAGCGCAATTTGATTGGAAAAAGTTTGCTAATTTCGCCTCTGTTCATCTTTTTGTCATGTGCTAAAAACTTTATTTTTAAAAAGATAAGAATATGCATAAAAAATCGCAAAAAAATGCGTAAATTAGCACTCACATTCAAAGAAACAATAAGATGATCTACTTCAATAGCGACTATATGGAGGGTGCGCACCCACTGATTCTTAAGCGCCTATCTGAAATCAACTTCCATAAAAACTCTGGCTACGGCCACGATGATTATTGCCGCAGTGCCAAAGAGAAAATACGCAGTGCCTGCAAGTCTCCTAACGCCACCGTGCGTTTTCTTGTGGGCGGCACACAGACCAATTCCATCGTAATCGATGCAATGCTCTCGCACAACGAGGGTATCATCAGCGCCGAAACCGGGCACATCTGCAACCACGAGGCCGGCGCCATCGAAGCCTGCGGACACAAGGTTATCATCCTCGAAGGTAAAGAAGGCAAGTTATCAGCCCTCACCGTAGCGGCTTATCTGAGGGAGTTCTTCTCTGTTGGCTACGGATACGAGCATCTGGTGGTGCCTAAGGCCATCTATATCTCCCAGTCCACCGAATACGGCACTATCTACACCCACAACGAGCTACAAGACTTGCGCGAGGTGTGCGACCGATACGGTCTCTACCTCTTCATGGATGGAGCACGACTGGGCTACGCTCTCGCAGCGCGACACAACGACCTGTGGCTCCCCGACATCGCCAGGCTATGCGACGCCTTCTACATCGGCGGCACTAAAGTTGGCGCTCTCTTTGGCGAGGCTGTGGTTATCACTAACCCTAACATCAAGCTCACACTTGGCTACATTAAGAATCGCGGTGCTCTGCTGGCTAAGGGGTGGTTGCTGGGACTGCAGTTCGACACGCTTTTCTCCGACGACCTCTACATGAAAATCGCGAAAAACGGCGTGGAAAAGGCCATTCGCCTTCGCAACGCTATCGAAGCCAAGGGGTATCCAATCTATCTGGAGTCGCCCACCAATCAGCAATTTGTCGTGGTCGAAAACAGCAAACTAAGCGAATTGAGCAAAAAAATTGGCTTCAATCCGCAAGAAGCGGTTGGTAAAAATCACACGGTTATCCGTTTCGCCACATCTTGGGCCACTACCGATGAGCAAATCGACGAATTGATATCCCTGCTGTAGGCAACATCGCCCACCTCATTCCCGTATCACACCCATTTCACCAGGCGGAACCTCACGGTTTTGCCGGTTTCGGCCTGCACAAAACTAAGGACTATCTCTTTCCCTGTCTTCTTCTCTATCGTCAGCCTGCACTCAAGCCCCATCCGTGTAACCTCAAAAGGCACATATCGCTCATCCGGGAAAGTAATCTTCAGCACCCCATCGGCCTCTTCCCAGTTCCCGAAGCGGTCGGTATAGACGTGCCGGTCGCTCACCATGCGCATGTTGAACACTGTACTCTGGAACTGAAAAAACAAGTTCCCGCCATAATCGGCATCGGGCGCGTCGTCCACTTCCACACTTTCCACTTTCCACAAGCCGAACCACACGCCTATGTCACCATTGTTTCTGGAACATCCGGCAAGCGAAATCAGCATCGTCACGGTCAGTATCAGCCCTAATACTTTGCTTCTCATCGTTTTCCGCTTTTAAATGTGAAATTTCCGCTATAGTTCACCGTGAGCATCGCGCCGGTGTTGTCGCCATACAGGTCTCCTCGGTCGAGCGCCGCACTTATCGCGATCTGCAAACCGGGCACCCGCCGCGGGGCATATCGTGCCTCTATCATCGCCGAGGTGTTATGCACCGCCCTCAAGCGTGGCACAAATGGTGTCCCCCACGATTTCCTGTACGACAACATCGCCTTGTAACCCACCTCACCGGTAAAGTCTCCGGCTAAACCCACGTGGAACCCGCGCACAAGGTTGTCGGTAAATGCCATGTAACCGTCAGTATTATAGAGTGGAGAACGTACGAAAGGAGAACCGAGCGACATTCCGAACGCCGCATAACCGTTGTAACAGTAATTGTTATAGTAGTCGTCACAACCTGTGGCCTTTCCCACAATAGGTGAGCCGCCATAATCGTTAGCGTTGAAGTGGAGCGGCCCACTCTGATTCAGCAGACTGATAAACTCCACCACTGCGCCACGCACCAATGCCGGCTTCGCGCTACGGTACTCCACACCCCACAATCCGTCCACGCCATTGGCTTGCAACATTCCGGACCCGTCTTCCCACGGCGACTGATAATAACCTCTAATACGGCTCCCGTTCTTAAAGCGATATTCCATACTCACGTCGATGGTTCCCAGGTGATTACCTTCAACAAACACATCTCCCGGATTCTTGCCGCCACGACCTGCGATAATGGTGCGGAAGAATGTCTTCATCGTCACGTTCATCTTGATTTCATCGGTCACTCGCCCATTCACGTAGGTCTTGTTTAATCCGCCAAACTGGCACGCGGCCTGCGTGCCTATAGTGAAAACGAACGGTTTCAGCGGATTTGTTCGGAAATAAATGCTTTTGTAATGAAGCCAAGTACCGGTGGTAATGAATCGGTTATAGTGATTGAAATGGTTTTCCAGCCAGCGGCTGTCGTTCATTTTGTAATAACTCACCTCGCCTATCACTTGAAGCCAACCCTTAGTGAAAGGAACCGTCTGATAATTAACAAATCCCACACTCATTCCCGGAGCCGGCCGCGCATTGCTACTCCTTATCAGGTCTCCACTGCTCAGGTCATCGCTGATTATGTAAGAACCATAGCGCTTTATTCCCAGCGTGAGAAACACCCCTCGCCACTTCAGCTCGCCATAAAGTTGCTCAAGCCACACTCGTGGTGGATGCTGCTTGTTTTTAAGCCACACGTCGGCAGTGGCATCATATAGGTCGTATTCTGTACTGGAGCTGTACCCGCCCCACACTTCAGCGCCACAACCCCACGAGAACCTCTTGGTGGTATCCATCTTGTGGCTCAATTCCGCCGACAGTAGTGCAGAATACGGCTGCGTAACAGTGCCGCCACGCATACTTGCCATGTAGTAAGGCGCGAACTCGCCGCCACCGGCATTCAAGGTCATCCCGGCGCTGTAATCAAACGTCACCTCGCCCAATGCCGCCGACGCACAACTCAAAATCACTGTTAACACCGCCGGTATCCTATGTTTCAACAAGCCCTTATCCATTCTCACTTCACCGCGTCTTTCTGATAAGTGTCGATATGACGGCTCTTTTTTTGGTCGGTAATCTCTGATATCTTGAGGAAAATTCCTGTCTCTTCCACTTCGCCGAACTCATGGTTAATGGCAGTGCCAAACATGCGCATCGTGGGCGACAAGCTCATGTACGCGTTCACCAGTGGCGGAATGGTTATGCCACGCTCACGCACAAACGCGTTAAGCCGACGATAATCATCCTTGAAGTTGTCTCCCACAAAAAACTTGCGCAATTCCTCCATGCTTCGCTCGGTCTTAAGTGGCTCTATGGGGGTCACCAGCGAGTCTTTATCGGGGAAGTACAAGTGAAGAAAACACAATAGCAAGTTGCGACTGTCTCTATCATAGGTTGGATACATAGTGGCTTTGCCAAAGAGATACTCAATCTCCGGATGAAGCACCGTCACAGCGCCAAGGCCGTCCCACAGGTTGTCGAGAGCGAAAATCGCCTTGCTACCGGTCCGCGTTGACTGATACTCCGGCCGCACAAACGAGCGGCCAAGTTCCAGCGTCTTAGGCAGATATTCTTCCAAGAATTGGGCAGAAAACCGGAACATGTGAGCAGTGGCTATCCTTGGCACTCCGGCAGCGTCAAAACAAATGTCGCCACCGGCTATATACCGATAAGCCCCTATTATTTCCCTGGCTACCGGATTCCACACAAACAGTTGCTTGCAGGCCGGCTCCATCTGGTCAAACTCGTCGATGTCACACGCCTTGCCAGTTCCGCCGCCGCCGGCGCGAAACGAAATTTCACGCAAGCGACCTATCTCGCGCATAATGTTGGGCGAGTTGTGAGCGTCCACCACATAAATCTCGTTACCGGCCTTGTTGGTGTGCCGCAGAAACCGCTCGGGCGTCAACTCACGCTCTATCAGTGCCAATTCCACCGGTGGTATAATATTCTCCATAACTACTTGCTTTTTCTGCCTAACGAGTAGGTAATCTCACAGATGCGCTCAGTCTCGGCGCGCGCATTTTTCTCGTCAAGGGTGGTCCATGGTATCGGCCGCCCTATGTGGAAATGTAGCGTATCGCCTTCGCGCCTGATCATTTCGCGCGGTAACATAATCATCTCAGCATTAAACTTAAATCCCAGCCTCTCGCGCAACCGCGCCAAGAAATAGAACAAGTCGGAATTCACCTCGTCAAAGAATATTGGAATCACGTCACGATGGTGACGCACGGCATGAGTCACCACAAATTTCTTCCACTCAAGGTCATGGATTCGCCCGCTGTCGGTGCGGCGTGAGCACAAACCCGCCGGAAAAGTAATCATCTGATTATCACCGGCATACTGTGCCTCTATCTCTTCAACCACACTACGCCTCTGCGCGCCATACTTATTCACCGGCAAGAAAATGCTCCGTAGCGGCTCTACCGCCATCAGCAAGTCATTCACAATAAAGCGGATGTTGCCATCATAGCGGCCGCCCAAATACGAAATCAGCGCCAACCCGTCAAGCCCGCCGAGCGGATGATTAGAAACGAATATAAAACGCCCGTCGGCAGGAATATTCTCCTCGCCTTCTACTACCACGTTTATTCGCATCTCTCTCATGGCAATATTTGCGGCCTTTACTCCTTCTTCCGGATATATCGCCTCCAGTATCTCGTTGAGGCGCCGCTGGCAGATTATCTTCTCCACAAGGCGCACGACAAAACCGGGCAAATACTTTGCCTTATCGGGAATCTTGGCGCGAATCACCTTTCCCACATCCACTTGCTGAGGTCCCAAATTCATAATCTTGTAGCTTTTAATTAACAAAGTTAGTGAAAAGGTGAAACTTATTCAAGAAAAAGTTGTTACTTTTGCAATAATTACAAGAAAACAATGCTCGGCATGGTCAAAGGAACTATCAGCGTAAAGCAAAAATTAATCATCTTCGGCACGGGTGCGACTCTGATGTCGCTGGCCGTGGCGGCCGCTGTTTTTCCCATCGCCGACGCATTAACTCTCACGCTATGCTTCATCCTGTCTATAACAGCTAACGATGTCGCAGCTAAGCATGCGGTCTCTCAATCGCTTAACTACCGGCTACTTCTCCTTTCCATCGCTTCTGTCTTCTGGCTGCTGACCATGGCCAGCCTTGCCGAAGCCACCGTAGCCCACGGTGCCACCGCGCAGTCTCCGGTGCTCACCGCCGACGACAATAAATACTTCCACTGGGCGCTCCACTTCCACGACGGGAGTGTGCCGCTCCCCAAAGTGGAGTTCCCGGGCTATCCCGCAATTATTCTGCTCATCTGGAAGCTTACGGGGGTAAGCTTGATTTGGCCGCTCGCGCTCAACTATCTTGCCACACTGCTCAGCATCGTCCTTGCTGCGGCAATAGCGCTACGTCTGCTCTGCGACAAATTTCCCGGCAAAGTTCACATCCTCACCGGTGTGGCCTCTCTGCTGATGGCCACACAGTTCCACTGGCTTTACTACGGCACTCGCTTGCTGAAGGAGCCCCTACTCTACCTCTCTGTTTCTCTTGTGGCCTATGCTCTTATCCCATCTTCTGAGCATAACAGCCGCCTAATTAAGGATGCCGCGCTACTCATCTTGGGGGCCGCAATCATGGCGGTAATGCGCACCACGTGGATGTACTTTATTCTGCTTGTAATATTCCTTGCCGCTTTCCCTCGCCGGTGGCAAAGCGACAAAGCGTTTTTCATCATCACCACTATAGTGGTCGTGGCGTTCTTTGTTTTCGCGAGTCATTTTGCGCGCAACCCGGCTTCCTACAGCCATGCGGCCATCGTAAATGGAGGTGACGTCATGGCCGAGCAGTTCATCAATGGCAAGAACCAACACATCTATCAGCGGCTACTCGGCGATTATTTCTACATGCCGACGTGGCACAAGGCTCTGATGCTCCCCATCACCATGGCGGTGCAGTTCTTTATCCCGTTCCCATGGGTTGGCGCCGAAACAGTTTCGTTCGGCACCGTGTTTCCTCGCATCAACTTCATGTGGTATGCCGTGGGGGGCGTGGCGATATTCTACTATTTGTTCCTGTCGTGGCGCAAGCGGTTTTCGCTGGGCTCATGGGCTTTGTGGCCGGCGCTTAGCTATGTGATTATAGCGTTTCTCACAGCCGGCACCGTTAGCCGTTATGTGCTTCCGTTTGCCCCAATCATCACTGTTATTGCCACCTACGTGCTTATGCTCTATAAAGATGCCGCGTGGAAGACGGCCTTCAAGTGCTGGTGCATTGTCTTCACAGCTCTTGTTGCCAGCGTTCTGGTCGTTTGCTACCTGATTCAGAACGGCATAATCCATATATAATGGCGATGCCCTTCGGCAACCCTCATTACAAGAGTCCACCGCGGGCATCGATTGTGCGTCTCTCTAAAATATCGCTATTGGCCTCTTAGTGCACCAGCGTGCCAATGGGCTGACCCTCAATCACCACCTTGCGCAGGTTTCCGAGCACGTCCATATTGAACACATAGATGGGCAGATGATTCTCTTTGCACATGATTGTGGCGGTCATATCCATCACCTTAAGCCCGCGAGCATATACCTCATCAAACGTTATCTCGCTGAATTTCTCAGCGGTCGGGTCTTTCTCGGGGTCGGCCGTATAGACGCCATCCACGCGAGTACCCTTTAGCATCACATCAGCCTCAATCTCAATTCCACGAAGGGCCGAGCCGGTGTCGGTGGTAAAGAACGGACTTCCGGTTCCGCACGACATAATTGCCACCTTTCCCTGTTCCATAGCCTCGATGGCGCGCCACTTACTATACTGCTCTCCTATGGGAAACATATTGATGGCTGTCAGCACCACCGACGGCTGACCCACCGAAGTCAGAGCCGACGACAAGGCCAGAGAATTGATTACCGTAGCCAGCATACCCATTTGGTCACCTTTCACACGGTCAAAACCCTGGGTGGCGCCCTTGAGGCCCCGGAAAATGTTACCGCCGCCTATCACTATTCCTACTTGCACTCCGGCTTGCGCTATCTCGCGGATTTGCGTGGCATACTCTGTGAGTCGCTGTGTGTCTATTCCGTGGCCCTGCTGGCCCATAAGCGACTCTCCACTGAGTTTAAGAAGTATTCTCTTGAATTTCGTTTCCATATCATTCTCAAGTTTTAATGTTAATGCGTTGTGTTTATGCAAATATAATCATTCTTGCGCTTGCGGGCAAAAAAATGGTTGGACATTTTCAATATCCAACCATTTTGTCACCTTCACTGTCATCGCGTCATAAAATCATTTTCCTGCCAGTGCGTTAGCGCGCTCAATGTACTTGTCGATTGCGTTCTGAGCGGCATAAGCGGGATACTTGTCTTTCAGCGACTGATACAGGCTTGCCTCCTCGGCAAATTTCTTCTGCTCGTGCAACACCACAGCCTTCTTCACCATAAACAGCGGTGTGTAATCGGCATTATCTCCCGAGAGGGATATTGCCTTGTCAAAGGCGGCCACGGCCTTGTCCAGTTGCTTCAGGTTCACGTAGCAATCGCCCAAGAGCGACTGTGAAGCCGGACCCACTATGTTGCCCTGAGGGTCAAAGTTATTCAGATACTTTGCGGCCTCTTCATATTTACCCTTCTGATACAGCAAGATGGCTGCATTCAGGTTGGCGCGATTTGCCGGTTTGTTACTATATTTGTCGGCCACTTTCTCGTAGCTTTGCAGCGCCAGCGAATCATTGCCATTGAACAGCAGTTCCATGTCGGCCTTGGAAATGTCCTCGGTTGCATGCTTCAGGTTAGGATTGCGGAAACCATAGATATAAGCCACAGCAATCAGGATTATTGCCAGTATTATCGCCAGCGGCCAATAGATATACTTCTTGTTTCCTTCGATCTTCTGCTCTATCGTCGATAGAGACTCGTTCAATTCCTCTAATGAAGTGCGTACGCTTCCTTTCTGTTTCTTTGCCATTTTTAAGAAAATATGTTATTCGTTTTTTAATATTCTTCGTTTAACGCCAATTTTGGACCTGCAAAATTAATGCTTTTTTATCGAAATTATGCAATAATTATTCTTTTTTTTACCAACAAACGCTTATCTTTGCCCCACGAACCCATATAGCTCATTAAGATTTATGAACAACAATAACAACTCTAATTCCGCTCAAATGGTGCTTCTGGCCGAGTTCAACACCGACTTTGAGGCCAATGTGGTAAAGTCTATGCTCGAAGATGCCGGCATCGAATGTGCCCTCACGGGTGAGTATGCAAAGTACTCGTTTCTCAACGACCCGGTGAAACTCCTGGTTCACAGCGCCGACCTGCAGAGAGCACAAGAAATAATGGCGGCAACTCCGGTTTCCGAAAACGAACTGGGGCAGATGGCATCTGACCCCGAAGCCAAAATGCCCGACGGCATCAGCACCAAAAGCATACTGCTGCTGGCTCTGGCTGTGATTGTGGCATGTGCCACTATTTACTACATATTCTCCTGGGGATTACACTTCTAATCATCACACAGCACCACTATGATTACTATCGACGCTCTGGACAAGAAAATTCTGCAAATAATCATGAAAAACGCGCGCATGCCATCTAAAGACATCGCGGCGCTATGCGGCGTTTCGCGCGCCGCCGTGCATCAGCGCATCCAGCGCATGATTGAGGGCAAAGTCATCACCGGCTCGGGCTACAACGTCAACCCCAAGGCGCTCGGTTACGACGCATGCACCTACATCGGTCTGAAATTGGAACGTGGCTCAATGTATCGCGATGTGGTGGCGGCACTCGAAAAAATCGACGAAGTGGTGGAATGCCACTTCACCACCGGCCCATACACCATGCTCATCAAGCTCTATGCTCGCGATAACGTTCATCTGATGGACTTGCTTAACGGCAAAATCCAGCACATCACAGGTGTGGCAGCCACCGAGACTCTGATTTCACTCGAACAGAGCCTGGACCGCGAGTTACCCATCACATAGATAAGAGGCGTCACGAGCCTCAATCAGTTGAAATTGAACGAGGTGCCAAGCAAATCATCGTACACGTCACCATCGAAGTCGGCATCGTCAATGTCGCCATGCGAGTCATAGCCTGCCGGAACAACGCTCTTCACCAGTTGGGCCGGTATGTCGCTAAGGAAATAATACTCGTTATCGTAGTGAGATTCATGTATCGACTCCACCGAGCGGTAGATAGTGAGCGTATCCTTGGCGCGAGTCATAGCCACATAAAGGCACCGCCGCTCTTCTTCAATGGCTTCTTCACCGTTGAGCACGGCACGGCTGGTGGGATATGAAAACGCCGAAGCGTTCACAATGTGACAGTTAGTCGCCTCAAGGCCTTTAGCCGAGTGTATCGTGGTAAGAACCACCTTGTCATCGTCCTTACCGGGTTCTTTAAGCGTGATTTCCAACTTGGGGTCGAGCACATACTCAGCCACAAATTCGCCCACACTTGCCGACCCGGCGGCCACCTCCTTCAGCACTTCAAAGTCGCGGCGACGCCAGTCCCATTCTTCCTTGTATAATTCCTGTAACCGCGCGTCCATAGTCTGAAGCGCCGTTTCAATAGCACTCGCAGGCGACAGTTGCATACTGCTGATGCTCACCAGCGTGGCGGCTATTTCTTTCTGCAGGTTCATGTCGCTCAGTTTCTGCAGACTATCGCTCAGTGAGCCGGCCATTATAACGTTGCCTATTATCTTCGACGCCGTTACGTCGCCTATGCCTTTCCACAACTTCAGATAGCGCATCCACGCCAACTCGTCGCGATAATTGGATATGATTCTAAGCGACGAAGCCACATCGCGCACATGGCGCGACTGCATCAGCCCCGTGCCGCCATACACCACATACGGAATTTCTTTCTCCAAGCAAGCCACTTCTATCTTGCGCAAGCCCCACACACTGCGCGAGAGAACCATGTTGTCGGCCCACAGAGCTCCTTCCTCATGCACCGCTTTGAGGATTCTATAGGTCACCTCCTCGGCCTCCTGCCACTCGTCCTCCCAGTGGAACACCTCGGGCTTAGAGCCGTGCCCCCTCACGGAGATCAACTTCTTGTCATAATTTAGCGGAGAGCAGGCGAGTAACCAATTCGACAAGTCAAGTATTTCCTGAGTGGAGCGGTAATTCATGGTTAGCGGATAGACCACACTGCCTGGCACCTTATCGGTAAATTCATGGATTGTCTTGAAATCCGCGCCGCGAAACCCGTAGATCGACTGCGCGTCATCTCCCACACAAAACAGGTGGCACCGCTTCTGGAACGCGTTCAGTAGCCTATACTGCAAGGGATTGGTATCCTGCATCTCGTCCACGAGAATATGGTCGTATCGCTTACTGATGAATTCACGTGCTTCGGCATTACCGCTTAGGCATTTCGCCACCACATCCAAGATGTCGTCGTAGTCAAGATAGTGCCGTTCATTCTTGTACTCAAAGTATTTCTTGATGATGGTTGCGAAACTCTCGCGATTGTTTTCTATCGCCATCTTCACCTCTTTGTCATCGGCAGGCGCGTTATCATAGAGTTTCACACGCATGGCATCGCTCAGACTGCACTGGGCGTTCATGGCATAAGAATAGACCTCGGCCACGGCTTTCGCGCTCACGCCTCGGCCCTCCTTAGTCTTGAAATTCTTGCCGCAGAGCAATTTAAAGCAACTCTCACGATCCTCTTCGTCGAGAACAGTATGGTTAGAGCACGAGAAAATCTTGGGATAACTCTTAATCAATCCCAAGCACCACGAGTGAAACGTCTGCCCCACAAGCCCTTCGGACTGACGCGACGAGAACGACAACTTCACACGCTCGGCTATCTCACGCGCCGACTTACGCGTGAACGACAGTAGTAGGATGCGGTGAGGCGACACGCCGCTATCTATCAGATGATGCGCCCGCGCAATGATAGTGCGAGTCTTGCCCGAGCCCGCTCCGGCCAGCACCAGCACGTGGCGCTCGGTAGCGGTGGCTGCGGCAAGTTGCTGCGCGTTGAGCGTTGAGAGGAAATCGTCGGTTCGGCTCATCTTTGCCATTACGTGCCTTATCAGATTTCCTCAAGTCGCCGCGCCAGCTCCTGCACGCCCACAGTAGCAGGTTGCGCAATCACATTCACGAACTCGGGTACAGAAACCGGTTTGGGATCGATGTAAAACACCGGCACCCCACGACGAACGTAACTCAGCAATCCCGCAGCCGGATACACCACCAGCGAGGTGCCTATTATCACAAACACATCGGCCTCAGACACCAAATGAGTCGCCGGTTCAAAATTAGGCACAGCCTCGCCAAAAAACACTATATGCGGCCGCACCGGGTCGCCATAAGGGTCGCGGGTGTTGATGGTGGTGACAAGCCCAGTGTCGGTCAGTTCATTGCTCGGCAGCGTGTATATGCGGCTCGCGTCGCGCATCGAGCGCACTTTCATCAGCTCGCCATGCAAGTGAAGCACATGCGACGAGCCGGCGCGCTCGTGCAGGTCATCCACGTTCTGCGTGATTATCTGCACGTCATACGTCTGCTCAAGCGCAGCCAGCCCCATGTGAGCGGCATTGGGCTTAATCTCGTTCACCAGCCTTTGTCGCATATTGCTGTAGAACGTGTGAATCAGCGCCGGGTTACGGGCAAACCCCTCATCGCTGGCCACTTCCATAACTGGATAAGTATCCCACAATCCGCCGGCATCGCGGTAGGTTGGCATTCCGCTCTCAGCACTCACTCCGGCTCCGGTCGAAACAACTATCTTTTTCATGTTACAGTCTTGTTAGTATTTATTTCCTCACAAATTTAGATTTTTTTATCCAATTTATAGCAAGTGTAATTATAAATAATTTTAACTTTGCATCGATTTTACGAAAACGATAACAA
Source organism: uncultured Bacteroidales bacterium (assembly GCA_902786725.1). Lineage (GTDB taxonomy): Bacteria > Bacteroidota > Bacteroidia > Bacteroidales > Muribaculaceae > Sodaliphilus. The sequence continues at coordinate 12,103 of CADADP010000015.1, read as the reverse complement.
TAAAACTACTGAAAATGGACAAACTGAGTTACGCGTTGGGCCTTAGCATGGGCCAGAATTTCCTCGCATCGGGCATTAAACACATAGTTATCGACGACTTTGCGAAAGCTCTGGATGCGGCTATGAACAAGGGTGAGACCCAAATGTCTTATGACGAGGCTAAGCAAGTGGTAACCGAATTTTTCACCCAACTCGACAAGCAACTCAACGAAGAGAATATCACCGCCGGCAAGCGTTTCCTTGAGGAAAACGCCAAGCAGGATGGCGTGAAAGTGACAGCCAGCGGCCTGCAATACCTTGTGATAAAGGAGGGTACCGGCGCAAAACCGGGCAAGGACGATGCCGTAACAGTTCATTATACGGGCCGCCTTATCGACGGCACTGTGTTCGACAGCTCCATTGAGCGTGGCGAGCCGGCCACATTTGGCGTTGGACAAGTGATAGCAGGCTGGACCGAGGCTCTGCAGATGATGCAGGAAGGTGCCGCATGGCGGTTGTTCATTCCCAGCGACCTGGCTTACGGCAGTCAAGGAACAGGTCCCATTAGGCCACACTCAACACTCATCTTCGATGTGCAACTTCTCAAGGTGGAAAAGCACTGATATCCGGCCCACCTACCATAAGACCAGACAATTCAAACAAAATCAAATAAATTCCAACTAAAAAAATGAAAAAGATTTTTTCTATTCTGCTGATTGCCCTTCTGCTGGGCACTACAGTGAGTTGCAACAAAAAGAACGCAACAAAATCGAGCGAACTTGCCGATTCGGCTGCCATCGCTCTCGGTAATCTCTATGGCAATGGCGTGGGTAGCCAGCTGGCTATGGATTCCACTTTCAAAGACAAGGCCGCTTTCTTGCGCGGGCTCGAGAACACTCTGAACTTGGACACCGACAAAACCGAATATATCAACGGCGTTCAGCTTGGTATGAACCTGCAGAACATGCTTCGCAACCTCAACGAGCAAGGCGTTCAAATCGATAAGGCTAAGTTCCTCAAGGCCTTTAAGGCTGCCTTTATGAACGACTCTGTTCTGGACCAGGCCAACCTGATGACTCTGCAAAACGAGGTTTCATCGATTATGGACCGTGTTCTCAAAGAAGCTAAAAAGAACGACCCCAAATTGCAAGCCAACCTTAAGGCTGGTGCCGACTTCATTAAGGCGCAGACCAAAAAAGAGAAATATCTGAAGACTCCGGCCGGCGTTTACTATCAGGTTATTACCGAGGGACAGGGCGATAACTTTAAGACCAGCGACGTCATCAATGTCAAATACAAAGGTATGCACATCGACGGCTCTGTATTCGACGAGTCGGGCGACAACGTGGTTCCTATGAGCACTCAAGCTGTTGTCCTCGGATTCCAGGATATGCTCCTGCAAATGAAACCGGGCATGAAAGTGAAGTGCATCATTCCTGCCGACCTGGCCTATGGCGAAGAAGGCCGTGAGCCTAAAATTGAGCCGGGCGAGACGCTGATATTCGAGCTTGAGACTATCGGCATCCAGGAGAAGAAGGCCGAAGGCGCAAAATAATTCTATTCAAGAAATCTGAGAGCAACACACATTGCTCCAAGACCCATAAAGAGTGGTAATCAATATTTTGGTTTCCACTCTTTTTTCATCCAAATCTATCATCTACTCAGATTAATTTCCGCGGTTCAAATCCGCATAAATTTGCCCCTATCGCACTTTTTCCATACCTTTGTAATCCACATTACCGATGTTTGGGCATTCGCCCTAAAAGTCATAGAAATCTGATATGCGGCATTTCATCCAGCCCGGCAAGGACATAGCAGCCACACTGAGGTTCATTAGCGAGAATGAGCATGGACATCCAGCCGTTCTGGCTCTCAAAGCGGCCAATTCTTCACTTATCGACGTTAATTTCGCCGTCAACCAGATCCAAGGCCGTCAGTTGGCACAAAAGAAACTGCCACTCTGGCATTCCACGCCGGGCATAGTCTATCCGCCGCACATCTCCATGGAGCAATGCTCTTCGCAATTCACAGCCGCCTATAAAGCCGGACTCGTAGTGGGCGATTCTTTCACCGACCTGACAGGTGGATTCGGCGTAGATTTCTCGTTCATGGCTCGTAACGCCAAGCGCGCAACCTATGTTGAACGCAATCCGGAACTGTGCCGAATCGCCGGCCACAACCTGCCGCTTCTCGGGCTTCAGCACGCCTCTGTCCACTGCTGCGACGCCACAGAGTTCGCCGGCGACATGACGTTCTCCGACACCGTTTTTATCGACCCCGCAAGGCGCGACAAGAATGGTTCGCGAGTCTTTGCCCTCGGCGACTGCGAGCCCAACCTCACTGCGTTCATCCCCATTCTGCTCAGCAAGTCGCGACGCATCATCGCCAAGCTATCGCCCATGCTCGACCTCACCGCCATTGCCGTAACGCTGCCACAACTAACGCAATTACACATCGTGAGCACCGGCAATGAGTGCAAAGAAATCTTGGCCGTGATTGAACCGGGAGAAGTGTCTCCACTACTCACCGTCTGCGTTAACGACACCGAGCGTTTCGCTTTCAGTAGCCAGGACAAGCCTCAGCCGGCCGCAGTGTGGAACGAGGACCCAACTTCGGCAATATATCTCTACGAGCCTAACTCAGCGCTGATGAAAGCCGGTTGCTTCGACCACATAGCACACAGGTTTGCCGCAATTCCCATCAGCCGGCAAAGCCACTTTTTTGTCGCCGACAGGATTATAAGCGATTTCCCCGGCCGCAAGTTCCGCATCACCGGCATCACATCCATGAACAAGAAGGAACTCCGCAAAGCACTCGGCGGAATCTCTTGTGCCAACATCACCTGCCGCAATTTTCCCCTGAAAGCAAACGAGCTCGCCAAGCGGCTGAAGTTACGCGACGGTGGCGATACCTATCTGTTCGCGACCGCCCTGGCGCAGGGCAAGCTCACCATCTTCATCACAAAAAAAGTTACCGACAAGTAATCTCCTGCCGGTAACATCAACGGTTGTGGAACATATCGGACTCGAACCGATTACCTCAACACTGCCAGTGTTGCGCTCTACCAGATGAGCTAATGCCCCATCATTTTCGGTACAAAATTACAACTTATTTTTCTAATTCCCAAACATTAGCCCAAATATTTACGCACGAGAGCACAAAATATTGCCGCGACAACGCCGGCCGGCCGCCAATACGGCCATCTTATCGCCTTTATTTTCGCATCAAACGCTTCTGAATTTGCAGAACTGAGAATTTTATGCTAAATTTGTGCAAATTATCCTAAAATAAACTTTAAATAACACTTTAAAAACAAGATTTTATGGCTACACCGCACAACAACGCCCCCGAAGGCGCATTTGCAAAAACCGTATTAATGCCCGGCGATCCGCTGCGCGCCAAATTAATCGTTGACACCTTCCTTGAGGATGTTAAACTCGTCACACAGGTAAGAAACGTGTTTGGTTACACAGGAACTTACAAGGGCAAGCCTGTATCTGTTATGGCCAGTGGAATGGGACAACCCAGCATTGGCATCTACGCTTACGAGTTATTCAAGTTCTACAATGTGGACAATATCATCCGCATAGGCTCAGCAGGCAGTTACTGCGACCGTCTGAATGTGCAAGACCTTGTACTGGCCGAGAGTGCTTACAGCGAATCCACATTTGCTGAGGCTCAGAACGGGACCAAGGACCACGTGCTATATCCGAGCGCCACGCTCAACGCCACCATTGAGCGAGTGGCCGAAGAGCTGAAAATTCCGTGCATTAAGGCAAAAGTTCACTCGAGCGATGTGTTCTACACCGAGCGCGATTTCCGCGACATCCGTGAGTTAACCGGCACAGAGTGCGTGGAGATGGAGAGTTTTGCTCTGTTCCATGTGGCAAACGTTCTGGGTAAGAACGCAGCGTGTCTGCTCACTATTTCCGACTCATTCGTTACAGGAAAGGCCCTGAGCGCCGATGAGCGTCAGACCACATTCCGCAAGATGTTTGAGGTGGCTCTTGGAGCAGCCATAGCCGAATAACCACAGCAATACACGGCAATAAAATCCAAGCCCTCGGCCACAGCCGGGGGCTTGTGCTATAGCATATTCCCGGCTCGGCCATCAGGTCCTTACTTAATGTTAAAACTCACCGCTAAAAGCACCATAATACAATAAAACTGCCGTTTTAGAGTTAAGTAATTAAAGCACGAGAAAATAACGAAATCAAGAATATGAAAAAATTCAGCAGGACAATACTCCTATTGGTAGTGGGTGCAATTCCGTTGCTCTCGCTGGCCGAAGATGATATCAAGAGCGACACTTTTAACCCCATCAGCACCGGTGTGACATCGCAGAGCATCACGCCCGACGCACGCGGAGCCTCGATGGGTGACCTGGGAGCCGCTACCGACCCCGATATGAACTCACAATTCTGGAACCCGTCGAAATACGCGTTCGCATATAGCAAAGCCGGTGTCTCCATATCCTATACGCCATGGTTGCGCAAGATTGTTAACGACATCTATCTGGCAAACTTGGCAGGTTACTTTAAGATTGGAAGTGGCGACAATCAGGCGCTGAGCGCATCGCTCCGCTATTTCTCGCTCGGTGAAATTTCCACCAGCGATGATGCCGGCAACACCATGTCGAGCATCCGCCCGTTTGAAATGTCGGTGGATGTGGGTTATTCGCGCAAGCTGTCGGAAAAATTCTCAATGGGTGTGGTTCTGAGATATATCTATAGCGACCTGGGCTACTCGGCCTACGCCGCCGATGAGCAGACAAAGGGGTCTTCGGCCTTCTCTGCCGACATCTCCGGTTACTTCACCACCTACCCCATCATTGGGCGCAACGAATGCCAGTGGTCACTTGGTTTCAATATCTCCAACATTGGTTCCAAGGTATCTTATAACGGAGGTAATGACCCCGCATTCCTGCCGGCCAATCTGAAGCTGGGTACGGCATTCACATTCCCGCTGGCCGACTATCACAACCTGACGCTGGCCTTAGACGCCAACAAACTGCTGGTGCCCGCACGCCCCCGTCTGGCCGACTATAGCGACGCGCAGGCCTATAACGACGCTCTGCAAAAGTGGAAAGACATGTCGTCGATTACGGGTATCTTCAAGTCGTTCAGCGACGCTCCTGGCGGATTCAAGGAAGAGTTACGCGAAATCAACTTCTCGATTGGTGCCGAGTATAGCTACAACCAGCAGTTCTTCCTGCGCACCGGATATTTCCACGAGAATAAATACAAGGGTAATCGCCAGTATTTCGGCTTCGGAGCCGGCTTCGCGCTGAATGTTGTGCGCCTCGACGCATCCTACATGATTGCCACCGCGCAGAACAGCCCGCTGGACCAGACTCTACGATTCACGCTCTCGTTCGACCTGGACGGCATCAGAAACCTCTTTGGCCGTAACAGAAAATAATTTCACCGGTCCGAAACAAAATATCACACAAGCGTATGCGCATAGGAATGGGTTTTGACGTGCACCGGCTGGTAGAGGGCCGCGAGATGTGGCTCTGCGGTGTAAAACTGGAACACGAGAAGGGGTTGCTGGGCCATAGCGATGCCGATGTGGCGATTCACGCCCTGTGCGACGCGTTGCTGGGAGCGGCGTGTCTCAGAGACATAGGTTACCATTTCCCCGACACTGATGAGCGCTACAAGGGTATCGACAGTTGCAAGCTGCTTGAGCAAGTGATGGTGCTTTTGCGCGATAGAGGCTACGAACTGGGCAACTGCGACATCACCATTTGCGCCGAGCGGCCAAAAATCAATCCACACATCCCAGCCATGCAGCGACGACTGGCTCAGTGCATGGGCTGCGATGAGAATCAGGTGTCAATTAAGGCCACAACCACCGAGAAACTGGGGTTCACCGGCCGCGAGGAAGGCATTGCCGCCTACGCAGTGGCTCTGCTCCAAGAACAATAGTTTCCACTATGAACAAGGAAAAGTTACTGGGACGCATTCCCTACCTTGACGCGCTCAGGGTGGTGGCGTGTGTTCTGGTTTTGCTTATCCATGCGCCTATGTACAAAGTGTCGCAGACCACGCCATCGGTGTCGTTCGCAATCTATTTGACTCTGTTCACCGTTAGCAGCAAACTGTTCTTCATGCTCAGTGGAGCACTGCTTCTGCCGGTGAAGACAAGCATCCGCGCCTTTCTGAAACGGCGGCTACGCGTGGTGCTTATACCGCTAGCCGTGTGGAGCGCGATTTACATCCTGGAGCACATTCTCCTGCTTCACGACTTCGACTGGCGAATGATTGTGTCGCTCCCATTTGCACCGGTGGAGGAATCACTATGGTTTGTGTATGTGATGGTTACCGTCTATATGGTACTCCCGGTAATGTCGCGGTGCATCGAGGCCATTGGCAAGCGAGGGGTGGAGTTTCTGTTGGCGCTGTGGGCGCTGTCGTCGCTAATCCCTTATCAGCACGGCATCTTCATCGGTCAGCATCAACTCACCCACAATATGCTGGGTGCCTTTGCCAACGTGCTTGGCTACGTGCTACTGGGCTACTACCTTCACAACTATCCTCTGCCCATATTCACGCGCAAGCATGGGTGGAAGTGGGCTGTGGCATTCCTTACCGGCATAGCGCTGATACCGGCCTTTGAATTCTTAGTCCAGTCCCACTTCGGAGTCTCCTATGCCCAGTCGATAGCCGCGGTCACCAGTGATGTGAGTATCAACGACGTGGCTATGGGCACGCTGCTGTTTTCGCTCGTTAAGCACTTCTCTCCGGCCACCTACAACGATGGCAAGCCTCACCGGCTATGTCTGGCCTTATCTCGGATTTCGATATGCACCTATGGCATCTATCTGGGACACATGCTGGTGATGCGACAGATGGTGTGGCCGCTGATGATAGCCTATATGCCCGGCATTCAATACACTGTGGTAGTGGGATTTGTCACGGCCCTAATATCGCTTGTGATCACTTATGCCATTATGCGAGTTATCAACCTGACACCACTGAGCAAAGCTGTTATAGGCCGATAACGCTTGGCATTTCGGCTAAAATGAATTAATTTTGCATCGCAAAAAAAGAAGAACAAGCGACAATGATACCGGCCGAGAAAATGAAGAGACGCATACCTTACCTGGACACGGTGAGGGTGATTTCGTGTCTGCTGGTGATTCTGCTACACGCCCCCATGGCACGCTTCAGTGAGTACTACAACACGCCCAACACCACTTATTGCTTCTACATAGTGCTGGTGACCGTGTGCAGCAAGCTGTTTTTCATGCTCAGCGGCGCGCTACTGTTGCCCGTAACCAAGAGTGCGCGCGAGTTTATTCCACGTCGTGTGAAAGCAGTGGTGATACCACTGGCCGTGTGGAGCGTGGTATATCTTATTGCCCGCTGGTTCAACGGCACATTCACGCCCAAGTTTCTGCTGTCGATACTGTTCACCCCGGTTGAGGGAGCGCTGTGGTTCGTGTATGTTACCATAGTGATTTACTGCGTGTTGCCATTGATGTCGAAGTGCATCGAGGCCATTGGCAAGCGCGGAGTGGAATATCTGCTGGGGCTGTGGGTAATATCATCATTTATCCCTTATCAGCACGGCATGTTCATTGGCCAGAGCCAAATAACTCACAACATGTTCGGCGCGTTTGCCAACGTTTACGGCTACGTGCTGCTGGGCTACTACCTGCATCAGTACCCGCTACCGGTGTTCACACGCGAGCACTGGTGGAAGTTCGCGCTCGCGTTCACGTTTGGCATAGTGCTGATGCCGCTGTTTGAGTTCACGGTGCAACCTCACTTCGGCATCACCTACCAGGAAGCGTTGGGAGCCGTAACGAGCGATGTGAGCATCAACGACATAATGATTGCCACGCTGATATTCTCAGTGGTGCGGCAGTTTTCGCCCCGGTCATACGACACTGCGGGTCGCCACCGCTTCTCACACGCGATGACCAGCGTGTCGATATGCACATTCGGCATCTACCTGGCTCACATGCTGGCGCTGCGCGAGCTTGTGTGGCCGCTTACACGTCCCTACTTTGCCACGATGCCATGGCTGGCCGACGGGCTGTTGTGCGCGGCGATTGATTTTGCGGTGTGCTATGTGGTGATGCGCCTGGTGTATTTGCTTCCTGTCAGCAAATACATTATGGGGCGTTAATCGCTTGTTTTATTCCTTCACAGCCTGGTCTTTATCGCTGAGCGAATCGAGGATTCGCTTCACTTCCACGTCGGTGGCTGTGAGTTTCTCACGGCAAAAGTCGAGTAGTTGCTTGGCTCGCTTGGTGAGTTCGCTCAGTTCATCGATATTACACTCGGGGCTCTGCATCTTCTGCACTATCTGCTCCAGTTCGTTAGAGGCCTCGGCGTAGGTGATTTTCTTGTTTTCTTCGTTAGACATAGTGTGCTGATTTATTTAGCGTTGTTGATTACTTCGTTAACTGTGGCGCGCAGTTTTCCGCCCTTGATGTGGATAGTGAGCGCGTCACCGGGGGCAATTTGAGCCGTGTCGGTGACAAATCGGCCATTGTGCATTGCCAGTGAGAATCCCCGGTTGAGGATATTGCGCGGCGATAAGATTTCGATTTTATCGGCCAGATTTCGCTGGCGCGTGTGTTCGTTTGTGAGAATTTGGTTAACCGCCGTGGTGATTGCGGCCGCGGTGTGGCGAAGCATCGCCGTCTCGCTTGTGATGCGTCCTGTGACGCATAGTGGGATAGCCGTAGAGGCGCTTTCGAGCTTGAGTCGTGAGGTTTCGAGCAAGCGGCGAGCCGCAAGCGGTATGATATCGCCATAGTGGTTAAGTTGTTCGGTGGCGCGTGTGATAGAGTCACGGACCACGGTCGCAACGGCAGTTGACAATTCACTGAGCCGGTTGATTGCGTCCGCTCCACACTTGATAAGGTATTCGGCTGCTGCGGTGGGAGTCTTCACCCGAACACCGGCCACAAAATCGAGCACAGTTTCGTCACGCTCATGACCTATGCCCACAATCACAGGCAGCGGGCACCGTGCCACGCGCGCAGCCAAGTCATAGTTGTCGAATGAGTTGAGATCGCTTGCCGAGCCGCCCCCGCGGATTATCACCACACAGTCGAAGGCATCGGTGCTCTGCTCAATCCGGTCGAGGGCGGCAATGATACTTGGCACAGTGTTGCTCCCTTGCATATACGCCTGGAACAGAGCGGTGTAAAACACCACGCCATAGCGATTGGCACCAAGTTGATTAGTAAAGTCGCCATATCCGGCCGCACCAGCCGCCGAAATCACGGCAATGCGTTGAGGCACAGGCTGAAGCGGAATCCGGCGATTAAGTTCGGTTAGACCCTCGGCCTTGAGCCGGCGAATGATTTCCATGCGTTGACGCATCATATCGCCAAGAGTGAATTCCGGATTTATATCAGAAATCACCAGTTTCATTCCGTATTTCTCGTTGAATCCGGCACTCACTTTAATCATCACCGTCATACCTGTGGCAAATCGCTGTCCGGTTACGGTCTGGAACTTGGCGTTGAGCGTCTGGAAAACGTTGTTCCACATCACGGCGCCCACACGGGCCACGATGTCGCCGCGGTCGTTTTTCTGCACAAGTTCCATGTAGCAATGAGTGCTAACGCGCACATCGCTGGTCTCCGCCTTAATCCAGCAGTTCTGCACAGTGGGTGAATTAACGAGAGCCTTAATTCGGTTGTTGAACTCAAGCAGGGAAATGGGTTCTACGGCCACCGGAAACAAGTCTTGCTGCGTGCTCATTTTAGGTAATGTTTTGATAGCGAAAACTTTTTACCGTTGAGTGTATAGAACACTTTTTCGTTCAGATATGGCTTGAAACGGTTGTAATCCTCGGTGGTGAGGAACGTTTTGAGCGAGGGCTCAGCCACTATCACGTCGTGGGCATTGCCCTTGAATTCAAGTTTCATAATATCGAACGGTAGCATGTCGGCCAGTTGCTCCCTGACACGTGCAGGCGTGCCCTTGACGAGAAAGCCCTCGGGGTCGATCAGATTAATGAACCGTTTGGTTTCGAGCGGCCGCCACTGCGAGTCGTAGAACGAGATTTTGCTGTCGGGGGTAGGCAGCAGATAAGTTTCTATCACTGCCACCACAGTATCGCGTTTTGACGGGAAGAAGATGCGCATTTCCACGGTCTTGGCCTCACTTGAGCGGATGCGCATAAACACGCTGTCGGAATAGACAAGCGACGATTCGCCTCCCAACGCGTTTTCCACCTTGGTGGTGGTGGCACCTCCGCGATGATACTGAATAAGCCCCTTTTTCATCTGTGGCGTAAGCATTGGGAAGACCTTTCCCGGCTCGGCAAGGAAAAAATACTGGACATTGAGCGCCCGCGCGTCGGCAGCCAGCATCAGCACCGCGAACGCGAGCGCCAGCGCACGCAATTTGTGTTTGTATTTCATCTTTTTGTAAATATTCATTTTTTAGCAAATTAATTATCTTATTTCCAAACAATTATCTCCTTCAATTCAGGGAAAGTGTCGCCTCGAAAAACAGGCTCGGCCACGCCCTCGCATCGCTGCCGGCGGTAATCGGCCAGCATGGCGAAAGAGTAGCGACACAGTCCGCCCAGAGCCACCAGGTTGCAAATGGTGAGCAAGGCCATACACACATCGCCAATGTTCCACACGATGTCGAGACTCGCCACAGCGCCAAACATCACCATCACCGTGGCCGACATCACCCTGAACACGTTAAGGGGCCACTTGCGGGACGTGAGAAATCTCATATTCGACTCGCCATAGTAGTAATTGGCGATAATGCTGCTGAAGGCGAAGAAGAAGATGGCCACGGCGATTACAAATGTTCCGGCACTTCCTATGTGGTGATTAAGAGCACTCTGGGTGAGTGCTATGCCATTGAGCGAAGTTGTGTCATAGAGTCCGCTGAGCAGGATTATGAATGCCGTGCAGGTGCAGACCACCAGTGTGTCGGTGAACACGGCCAGCGACTGAATAAGTCCCTGCTTCACCGGGTGGCTAACACTAGCTGTCGCGGCCACATTGGGGGCTGAGCCTTCGCCTGCCTCGTTGCTGAAGAGTCCCCGCTTAACTCCGGCCAGCACAGCCATCCCGAGCGCACCGCCCGATGCCTGCTCAAAACCGAACGCGTTCTCCACAATCAGCGCAAACATGGCCGGAATGCGGTGGTAATTAAGAGCCAAAACCAGCACGGTAATCAGCAGGTAGCCGATGGCCATAAACGGCACCATGAGCGAGCACACGCGGGCCACACGCTTGATACCGCCGAATGCGATGATAGTGGCCAGCACGGCCAGCAGCGCCCCGACGAGCGTATTGCTCATCCCAAAGGCCTCGTTCATGGCGCTGCAGATGGTGTTGCTCTGAATTGAATTATACGAGAGACCGAATGTGATGGTGATTAGCACAGCGAACAATGCCGACATCCGGCGGCTGCGAAGTCCGTGCAGTATGTAGTAGGCCGGTCCGCCAATGAAGCCGTCGGGCGAGTGTCGCTTGAAGAGTTGCGCCAGTGACGATTCCACAAACGCTGTGGCCGAGCCTATGAGCGCTATAATCCACATCCAGAAGATTGCGCCGGGTCCGCCAATGGTGATGGCTGTAGCCACACCGGCAAGGTTTCCGGTGCCCACCGCCGAGCCAAGCGACATGGCGAAGGCCTGGAACGACGAGATGTGGTGACGGCCGTCGTGTCGAGAACCTGAACGGCCGAGCAATCGGAACATCTCGCCCACCATGCGGAATTGCACGAAGCGAGTGCGGAAAGTGAAATAGAGTCCGCAACAGATTAACGCGGCAATCAGCAGATACGTCCAGATAAAGTCGCTTACATCGGCTATTGCCGCGCAAAGCCACCCGCGGGCCGAAAATAATTCGTATAAATTCATCAAGCGCAAACTTACGAATTTTCGTGCATTAATGCAAATCGGGCGGCGATTGCCGGGCCAAGGACATGGTGGCGCGACAAACGTCGGCACCGCTCTGCGCGCGAAATTGAGCGAATGCAGAAAATGACATTGACAGGTGGGCGTGGCGTTATTAATTTTGCAATGCGAGACGTGATGAAGAGTCACCGATTCGGCAAGGCGATGACCCATGCCGTTTGCATGGCGAGTAACCCGGACGTGACTGAATTGAGCACCACCACGA